>NZ_KB912587.1:20776-23864 GCF_000383775.1 Saccharomonospora halophila 8 | reverse complement strand
CGTGCCGAGCGCGAGCAGCGGCACCGCGACGACCGCGCCGGCCAATGGCGGTGCCCAGCCGAGTGCCGCCGCCACGGCCCCCAGCACCAGGGTCTGCAGGGCCACCACCACCAGCGCCGCGACGAGCCTGCCCAGCACGAGCAACCACCGGGGCAGCGCGGTGGCCGCCAACCGCTTCAGGACGCCGTAACGCCGGTCGAAGCCCAGCGCGATCGCCTGCCCGGTGAACGCCGACGACATCACCGCGAGGGCGAGCACCCTCGGTGCCACCCAGTCCACCCGGGTCGCCGTGGAGTCGGCCCCGGGCACCGGGATCACGTCGAGCAGGCTCAGGCCGAGCAGCAGGGCGAGCGGGATGAGCAGGGTGAGCAGGATCTGCTCGCCGTGCCGCAGGGTCAGGGCGGTCTCCACCCGCGCATGGGTGAGCAGCATCCGGCCCAGCCGGCCCCGCCCGGGGTCCGGGGTGAAGGTCCCCGGCGCGAACCGGGGTGCGGCGGCGTCCCCGGCCGGGACCCCGCTCCGGGACGGGGTCACGTGCGCAGCTCCCGTCCGGTCAGTTCCAGGAAGACCTCCTCGAGGTCCCGCCTGCCGACGTGCAGCTCCTCGGCCAGCACCCCCTGTTGGGCGCACCACGCCGTCACGGTGGAGATGACCTGCGGGTCCACCGCACCGCACACCCGGTACGCGCCGGGGGCGGACTCCCGCACCAGATACCCCTCGGGCAGGGCGGCGACCAGCAGTTCGGTGTCCAGGCCGGGACGGGCGCGGAAGCGCAGCTGGGCGTCCTCGGCGTGCTCGGCGGTGAGCGTGTCCGGTGCTCCGGAGGCGACGACCCGGCCGCCGTCGACGATCACCACGTCCTCGGCCAACGCCTCCGCCTCCTCCATCAGATGTGTGGTCAGCAACACGCTCACCCCGTCGTCCCGCAGCCCGGTGAGCAGCTCCCACACCAGGCGCCGCGCCTGCGGATCCATGCCCGCCGTCGGTTCGTCCAGAAACACCAGCTCCGGCCTGCCCACGATCGCGCAGGCCAGGGAGAGCCGCTGTTGCTGCCCGCCGGACAGTCGTTTGAACGGCGTGCGCCGGACCTCGGCGAGCCCGAGCACGTCCAACAGCCACGCGGGATCGAGCGGCCGGGCCGCGCATGCGGCGACCAGGTCGAGCATCTCTCCCGCGCGCACACCGGGGTAGGCGCCGCCGCCCTGGGGCATCACCCCGATGCGGGAGCGCAGCGCCGCGCCGTCGCGCGCCGGGTCGAGCCCGAGCACCCGCACCGATCCGGCGTCCGGGCGCAGGAACCCCTCACAGATCTCGACCGTGGTGGTCTTGCCCGCGCCGTTCGGACCGAGCAGGGCCAGTAGGCCGCCCCGCTGCATGGTGAGGTCGAGGTCGGCGACGGCGGTGACCGTGCCGAACCGCTTGACCAGCCCGGTGATCTCCACGGCCGCTGCGTTCACGACAGTCAAGGGTAGAGCGTGCGCTCACCGCACCGTGCCCGGGCGGCGGAGCAGTGACGGAGCTTTCCGCCACATCACCCCGACCGCGAGCAGCACCACGATCGTGCCCGCGACCACGGCCTGGTGCAGGATGTAGCTGCGGCCGTCGAACGGGCTGCCCGTCGGCGGGATCAGCAGCGCCAGGACGGCGCTCGCCCCGGTGGCGGCGACCCGGAACCGGGACGTCCCCGCGGCGGCGGCCAGCGGGACCACGGCCCAGAGCAGCCACCACGGCTGCATGGCGACGTGCAACAGCATGAAGGTGCCCAACGACACCCCGAGGCCGATGATCGGCCGGTAGCGCCAACGGAAGCCGTCCCAGAGGAACTTCACCGTCACCGCGCCCGCGACCAGGTAGCCGAGCAGGCCCAGGATGGCGATCACGGAGGCGGTGTGGTTGCCGAGGCCCAGCAGGATGCCGAGGACCCCGCCGAGTTGTCCGAGTTCGGCGACGGGGGAGACCCAGCTCCACACCATCGCGGGGGTCTCCAACGCGCCGATCCAGCCGAACCCGAGTCCGGTACCGACGCCCACGGCGACCGAGACCACGGTGACCACGCCGAGCATGAGCCCCGCCACCGCGGCGAGGTCCGTGATCCGGCCGTGCCGGCGCCGGGCGACCATCACCCCGAGGAACCCGAGCGCGACGATGGCGTGGATCTTGACCATCGCGGCGAGCGAGATGACCACCGCACCCGCGACGATGTAGGTCCACTCGTGCGGCAGCCGTGGCGGTGGCGGCTCCCCCTCGACCCGGACCGCGAGCCTGCGCATGCCGAGTTCCAGCCCCGCGAGCATCAGTCCGATGCCGAGCGCCTCGTTGTGCGCCCCGGCCACCAGGTGGAACAGCACCAGCGGGTTGGCCGCACCCAGCCACAGCGCCGTCCCCGGCCGCACCCCGTAGCGCCGGGCGAGCCGGGGGAGCGCCCACACGATCAGACCGAATCCGACCAGGGCCAGGAGCCGCTGCAGCAACACCCCCAGGGCGACGTCGGTGCCGATGATCTCCGAGATCCAGCTGCCGATCTCGAGGAAGAGCGGGCCGTACGGCGCGGGCGTGTCCCGCCACATGTTGGACACGCCCGCGGTGAACGGGTCGTCGACGCCGAGTGCCTGCGCCGGGCCGAGCGCGTACGGGTCGAAGCCGCGGCGCACGATCTCGCTCTGCGCGAGGTAGCTGTAGACGTCCCGGGAGAACAACGGCGGGATGACGACCAGCGGCAGGGTCCAGGTCACCAGCACGCGCAGCACCCGTCCCTGGTCGGCGACCCGGGGGCGGTCCGGCCGGGTGAACCGGCCGAGCCACAGCCAGGCGAGCACCATCATGCCCATGCCCGCGAACGCCACCGCCACGGACACGGTCGGGATGCGGGCGAACACCCGCAGCACCGGAATGTGGTGGACCGGATTCAGGATCGGGGCCGCCCCCGCCCCGAGCGAGCCGAACGCGAGCAGGAGCGCGCCGACCGTGCCGAACCGGCGTACCAGGTCGAGCGCGTGGGTGTCCGTGCCGTCGAGCGGTTCGGTTCGGTCGAACGGGTCGGTGCCGCCGAGCGGGTCGGTGCCGCCGCGCGCGCCCGTTGGCTCACCCG
>NZ_KB912587.1:11640-20676 GCF_000383775.1 Saccharomonospora halophila 8 | reverse complement strand
CGCCCGTTGGCTCACCCGGGCCGCCGTCGCGCGGTCCGGTGTCGCCCCGGGTGCCCCCCGTTCGGGCCGCGGGCCCGCCGTTGCCGAAAACCACGCCGTGAGCGTATCGACCCGCCCGCCCGGTGAATCGGGTCACTCGACTTCGTGGCCGACTTTGCCCGCCGCGCCGAAATACGACACAATCATGTTGTGAAAAACGACGGGACGTCCGACCGGAGCAGTGGCGGTACCGCCACCGGTGGGGACGGCCCTGCCCACACGACCGCCGAGGGGAGAACCAGGCACGAGGTGGCCAGACTACTGCTGGAACAGGGGCCGTTGTCCGCGGTCGCCGTCGCCGAGCAGATGGGGATCAGCACCACCGCGGTCCGCAGGCACCTCGACGCGCTGGTGGCCGACCACGAGGCGGAGACCAGGCAGTCCTCCCGCAGGCAACGTCGGGGGCGCGGTCGTCCCGCCAAGCTGTTCCTGCTCACCGAGCAGGGACGGGCACGGTTCGGGCACGCCTACGACGATCTGGCGGTGTCCGCCGTCCGGTTCCTCGCCGAGCACGCGGGGGAGGAGGCGGTCCGGGCCTTCGCCGAGCGCCGGGTGTCGGCGTTGGTGGGGCCGCACCGGGAGGCGGTGACCCGGCAGGGCGGCGCCACCGCCAGGGCCGAGGCCCTGGCGACGGCGCTGACCAGGGAGGGCTACGCCGCGTCGACCCGTCAGGTGGGAACATCGGACGAGTCGACCGGGGCGCAGCTGTGCCAGCACCATTGCCCGGTCGCGCACGTGGCGGCTGAGTTCCCGCAGCTGTGCGAGGCGGAGACCGAGGCATTCGCCGAGTTGCTCGGCACACACGTGCAGCGACTGGCGACGATCGCGCGCGGCGACGCCGCGTGCACCACACACGTACCCGCCGAGCCGGTGGGTAGTGAAGGGAGACGTCAGCACCTGCCGCGGACGGGCGCGGACGGCGTCGACGGCACGTCCGGTGCCGCCGGCCCGCCCGGTGCCGGTGGCGCAGCCGGTGCAGATGTTGACAGCCGAACTCCGAACGGAGGGACAACCGCATGACTGCCGCTGCCGAGCAGCGCAATCCCACCGCGCCGTTGAGCCAGGAAGAGACGATCGACTCCCTGGGCAACTACGCGTTCGGCTGGGCCGATCCGGACACGGCGGGCGCGAGCGCCCGCCGCGGGATCAACGAGGAGGTCGTCACCGACATCTCCGAGAAGAAGTCCGAGCCGGAGTGGATGCGCGACGCACGCCTGAAGGCGCTGAACCTGTTCGAGCGCAAGCCGATGCCGAACTGGGGCGCGGACCTGTCGGGGATCGACTTCGACAACATCAAGTACTTCGTCCGTTCCACCGAGGAACAGGCCACCAGCTGGGACGACCTGCCCGAGGACATCAAGAACACCTACGACAAGCTCGGCATCCCGGAGGCGGAGAAGCAGCGCCTGGTCGCCGGTGTCGCCGCCCAGTACGAGTCCGAGGTCGTCTACCACCAGATCCGGGAGGACCTGGAGGCCCAGGGTGTCATCTTCATGGACACCGACACGGGTCTGCGGGAGCACCCGGAGCTGTTCGAGGAGTACTTCGGCTCGGTCATCCCGGCCGGGGACAACAAGTTCTCCGCGCTGAACACCGCCGTGTGGTCGGGAGGCTCGTTCATCTACGTGCCGCCGGGCGTGCACGTGGACATCCCGCTGCAGGCCTACTTCCGGATCAACACCGAGAACATGGGCCAGTTCGAGCGGACGCTGATCGTGGTCGACGAGGGTGCCTACGTGCACTACGTCGAGGGCTGCACCGCGCCGATCTACCAGTCGGACTCGCTGCACTCGGCCGTGGTGGAGATCGTGGTGAAGAAGGGCGGCCGGTGCCGCTACACCACGATCCAGAACTGGTCGGGCAATGTGTACAACCTGGTCACCAAGCGCGCCAAGGCCGAAGAGGGCGCCACCATGGAGTGGATCGACGGCAACATCGGCTCCAAGGTGACGATGAAGTACCCGTCGGTGTTCCTCACCGGCGAGCACGCCAAGGGCGAGGTGCTCTCGGTCGCCTTCGCGGGTGAGGACCAGCACCAGGACGCGGGCGCGAAGATGGTGCACATGGCGCCGCACACCTCGTCGACGATCGTGTCGAAGTCGGTGGCGCGCAGCGGCGGCCGCACCTCCTACCGCGGGTTGGTGAAGGTCAACAAGCGGGCGCACCACTCCAGTTCGACGGTGAAGTGCGACGCGCTGCTGGTCGACACCGTCTCCCGGTCGGACACGTACCCGTACGTGGACATCCGCAACGACGACGTGTCGATGGGCCACGAGGCCACCGTGTCCAAGGTCAGCGAGGACCAGCTGTTCTACCTCATGTCCCGCGGGCTGACCGAGGACGAGGCGATGGCCATGGTGGTCCGCGGCTTCGTCGAGCCGATCGCCCGCGAGCTGCCCATGGAGTACGCGCTGGAGCTGAACCGCCTGATCGAACTGCAGATGGAAGGAGCCGTCGGCTGACATGACGGTCGCCGAGAACAACACCGCGCCCGGCGGCGCACCCGCCGCGGGCGCCGACACCACCGCCTCCGCCGCGGAGGCGGTGGTGCCCGCCGTCTCCCGTGGGGAGCGGTTCACCTCCTACGACGTCGAGGCCTTCGAGGTCCCCAGCGGTCGTGAGGAGAACTGGCGGTTCACCCCGACGAAGCGGCTGCGGGGCCTGCACAACGGCTCCGCGGCCGCCACCGGCCAGATCACGGTCGACGCCGAGACCGCACCGGAGGTCCGGGTGGAGACGGTCGGCCGGGACGACGAGCGGCTCGGTGCCGCCGGAACGCCCAGCGACCGCATCGCCGCCCAGGCGTACTCGTCGTTCGAGAAGGCCACGCTGGTCACCGTGCCGGGCGACACGAAGGCGTCCACTCCGTCCACCGTGCGGCTGACCGGGCCGGGCGAGGGGGAGACCGCCTACGGGCACGTGCAGATCCGCGCGGAGGCGTTCGCCGAGGCGGCCCTCGTGCTCGACCACGTCGGGTCGGGCACCTATGCCGACAACGTCGAGTTCGTCATCGGCGACGGCGCCCACCTCACCGTGGTGAGCGTGCAGGACTGGGCCGACGACGCGGTGCACGTCTCCGAGCAGCACCTGCGGCTCGGCCGGGACGCCACCCTGCGGCACATCGTCGTCACGCTCGGCGGTGACCTGGTGCGGGTCAGCCCGACCGCGACGTTCGCGGGACCCGGCGGCAACGTCGACATGCTCGGGCTGCACTTCGCCGACGCGGGCCAGCACCAGGAGCACCGGCTGTTCGTGGACCACGCCGTGCCGCACTGCAAGTCGAACGTGCTCTACAAGGGCGCGCTGCAGGGCGACGGCGCGCACGCGGTGTGGATCGGCGACGTGCTCATCCGGGCCGCGGCCGAGGCCACCGAGACCTTCGAGCTGAACCGCAACCTGGTGCTCACCGAGGGCGCCCGGGCGGACTCGGTGCCCAATCTGGAGATCGAGACCGGCGAGATCACCGGCGCCGGGCACGCCAGCGCGACGGGCAGGTTCGACGACGAGCAGTTGTTCTACCTGCAGTCCCGTGGCATCCCCGAGGACCAGGCGCGCAGACTGGTGGTGCGCGGGTTCTTCCACGAGATCCTCATGAAGATCGACATCCCCGAGGTGCGGGAGCGCCTCGAGGCGGCGATCGAGGACGAGCTGCAGGCCATCGGCGTCTGAGCCGGCACGCACACCCACCCGACACACACACGCGAACGAGAGAAACGAAGAGGCATGGCCACACTGGAAATCAAGGATCTGCGTGCCGACGTCGTCACCGACGAGGGCAACAAGGAGATCCTCACCGGCGTCAACCTGACCGTGCGGTCGGGCGAGACCCACGCGATCATGGGCCCGAACGGATCGGGCAAGTCGACCCTGTCCTACGCGGTCGCCGGGCACCCGAAGTACCAGGTCACCTCCGGTGAGGTGCTGCTCGACGGGGAGAACGTGCTCGAGATGAGCGTGGACGAGCGCGCCCGTGCGGGGCTGTTCCTCGCGATGCAGTACCCGGTCGAGGTCCCCGGCGTGTCGATGTCGAACTTCCTGCGTTCGGCGGCGACCTCGGTGCGCGGTGAGGCGCCGAAGCTGCGCCACTGGGTGAAGGAAGTCAAGGACGAGATGGGCAAGCTCGAGATCGCCTCCGAGTTCGCCGAGCGGAGCGTGAACGAGGGCTTCTCCGGCGGGGAGAAGAAGCGCCACGAGATCCTGCAGCTCGCCCTGCTCAAGCCGAAGATCGCGGTGCTGGACGAGACCGACTCCGGCCTGGACGTGGACGCGCTGCGGGTGGTCTCCGAGGCGGTCAACGAGCACAAGGCGAACAACGACGTCGGCGTCATGCTGATCACCCACTACACCCGGATCCTCAAGCACATCCACCCGGATCACGTGCACGTGTTCGCGGGCGGCAAGGTGGTCGAATCGGGCGGCAAGGAGCTCGCCGACGAGCTCGAGGAGACCGGCTACGTCAAGTACATCGACAAGGCCGAGGCCGCGAGCGTTTGAGGCGGGCGGAACGGAAGAGACGATGAGCACGACGGCCCAACCGCGTCCGGTGGACGTCCCGGCGGTGCGCGCGGATTTCCCGATCCTGTCGCGCACCGTCCGGGACGGCAAGCCGCTGGTCTACCTGGACTCCGGGGCGACCTCGCAACGGCCCGCGTCGGTCCTCGACGCCGAACGACACTACGTCGAGACCGCGAACGCGGCGGTGCATCGGGGCGCGCACCAGCTCTCCGAGGAGGCCACGGACGCCTACGAGGGCGCCCGCGCCACGATCGCGCGGTTCGTCGGTGTCGACTCCGGGGAGGTGGTGTTCACCAAGAACGCCACCGAGGGGGTCAACCTCGTCGCCTACGCGATGAGCAACTCCGCCACGGCCGGTCCCGAGGCGGCGCGGTTCACGCTCGGCCCCGGGGACGAGGTCGTGGTCACCGAGATGGAGCACCACGCCAACCTGGTGCCGTGGCAGCAGGTGTGTCAGCGGACCGGGGCGAATCTGCGCTGGTTCGGTGTCACGGAGGAGGGCAGGCTCGACCTGTCGAACCTCGACGAGCTGATCACCGAGCGCACGAAGGTGGTGGCCTTCGCCCACCAGTCGAACGTGCTCGGCACGGTCAACGACGTCGAGCCGCTGGTCCGGCGGGCCCGTGCGGTCGGTGCCCTGACGGTGCTGGACGCCTGCCAGTCGGTCCCGCACCTGCCGGTGGACTTCCGTGCCCTCGGCGTGGATTTCGCCGTGTTCTCCGGGCACAAGATGCTGGGCCCGTCCGGGATCGGCGTGCTCTACGGGCGCCGGGAGCTGTTGGAGGCCATGCCTCCGTTCCTCACCGGCGGGTCGATGATCGAGCTGGTACGGATGGAGAGCTCGACCTTCGCCGAGCCGCCACAGCGGTTCGAGGCGGGCGTGCCGATGACGTCGCAGGCCGTCGGCCTGGGCGCCGCCGTGGACTACCTGTCCGCGATCGGGATGGACCGGGTCGCCGAACACGAACACGCCCTGACCGCCAAGGCGCTGGCCGAGCTGTCCGCGATCCCCGGGGTGCGCATCATCGGGCCCCCCGACACGGAGTCCCGGGGAGCGGCCGTGTCGTTCGTGATCGACGGGGTGCACCCGCACGACGCGAGCCAGGTGCTGGACAGCCTGGGGATCGCCGTGCGGGTCGGCCACCACTGCGCGTGGCCGCTGCACCGTGCCTTCGGTGTCCCGGCGACCGTGCGTGCCAGCTTCTACCTCTACAACGAGTCGTCCGAGGTGGACGCGCTGGCCGACGGGATCCGCGAGGCACAGCGGTTCTTCGGCGTCCACGGACCGGAGGGGGGTCGGTTGTGAACCTGGACTCCATGTACCAGGAGATCATCCTCGATCACTACAAGAACCCGCACGCCCGTGGCCTGCGGGATCCCTATGACGGGGAGTCCTTCCAGGTCAATCCGACCTGCGGGGACGAGGTGACCCTCCGGGTACGGCTGGACGGCGACACGGTCCGGGACGTGTCGTACGAGGGGCAGGGCTGTTCGATCAGCCAGGCCTCGACCTCGGTCCTGACCGACCTGGTGATCGGCCGGGAACTCCCGGAGGCGTTCGCCCGGCTGGACGCCTTCACGGAGTTGATGCAGGGTCGGGGCGAGGTGGAACCGGACGAGGACGTACTGGAGGACGGCGTCGCCTTCGCCGGCGTGGCGAAGTACCCCGCACGGGTGAAGTGCGCGTTGCTCGGCTGGATGGCGTTCAAGGACGCTGTGGGCAAGACGTCGACGAGTGAGGTGGAAGCATCATGAGCGAGACCGACACCGCCGACACGGCGGCCGCGCCCGAGCACCGCGAGGGCCGCACCGCGGCGGATCTGCCCGAGCAGGCGCCGCAGGGCGCCGACGTCGCGAAGATCGAGGACGTCGAGGAGGCCATGCGCGACGTGGTGGACCCCGAGCTGGGGATCAACGTCGTCGACCTCGGCCTCGTCTACGGCGTGCAGGTCGACGAGAACAACACCGCCACGATCGACATGACCCTGACGTCGGCGGCGTGCCCGCTGACGGACGTGATCGAGGACCAGACGGCGTCGGTGCTCACCGGCGGCGCGGGTGTGGTCAACGACTTCCGGATCAACTGGGTCTGGATGCCCCCGTGGGGCCCGGAGAAGATCACCGACGACGGCCGCGAGCAGCTCAGGGCCCTCGGCTTCACGGTCTGAGCCCCTGGCGAGTCGCCGCTCCGTGCGGGCGAGTCGACACAACCGGACACCAGCTACCCGGACGCGGGCACGGGATGCCACAGTCGTGGTGTTCTCGTGCCCGCGTCCGTGTGTGGTCCGCGGGCACCCGAGGGTGCCGTGGTGCGTGCGTCGCCCGCTCCCCAGCATCCGGGAACGCCGACTCGCGGATCTGAGGTGGCGACTCGCGGAACTCGGGTGGCGACTCGCCGGCGTGGAGTGGCGACTCGCGGGGGTCGGTACCGTGGCGGGTATGGGATCGGGTGTTCAGCGGCGCACGGGACGGCGGGAGGATGCGGCCGAGGCGGGCGGGTTCGCCGACCTCGCCACCGACCCGTTCCGCGCGGACCGGGACCGGCTGGTGGCCTCGCCGTTCTTCGCCCGGCTGGGCGGGGTCACCCAGGTCGTCAGCGCGAGCGGGTCGGCGCTGCTGCACAACCGGCTCACCCACAGCCTCAAGGTGGCCCAGGTGGCCCGGTCGATCGCCGAGCGGATCACCGGTGACGAGTCGGGCGAACTGGTCGCGAAGCTCGGTGGGTGTGCTCCGGACGTGGCCGAGGCCGCCGCGCTGGGGCACGACCTCGGCCATCCGCCGTTCGGTCACCTGGGTGAGCAGGTGCTCGACCGGATCGCCCGCAACCGGTACGGACTGGCCGACGGTTTCGAGGGGAACGCCCAGACCTTCCGCATCGCCACCACCACCGAGGCCGGCGGCCCCACGCCGAAGGGACTCAACCTCACCGCGGCGACGCGCGCGGCGCTCGCCAAGTACCCGTGGGCCCGACTGCACCGCCCGTGTCCGCACCCGTCCGCGATGCCGACGCCGCCGCGCGGCGCCGCCGAGCCACCCGAGGCGCCCGGCACCGGCTCGGCGAAGTTCTCCGCCTATCTGACCGAGTTGGACGAGCTGGAACAGGCGCGGGCGCCGTTCGCCGACCGGATCGAACCGTGGCAGCAGACGGTCGAGGCCTCGGTGATGGACCTGGCCGACGACATCGCCTACGCCATCCACGATCTGCAGGACTTCCACCGGATCGGGGTGTTGCAGCACGCGGAGGTGGCCACCGAGCTGGGACGCTGGCTCGACTCCGCGGGCGAGTTGGCCACGCTGCCGGACGCGGAGCTGCGGGAACGGCACCGCAGGCCGGGACGGTCGTTGGAGCACCTGCGCCGCAGGATGCACGAGAAGGACTCGTGGATCACCGACGACGACGCCTTCGCGGACGCCGTGGCCCGCGTACGCGGTGAGCTGGTGGACGAGCTGCTCGGCGTCCCGTTCGACGGCTCGGTGGAGGCCGAGCAGGCCACGGCGACGTTCTCGGCGCGCTGGACCGCCCGATTGGTGCGCGGAGTGCTGGTGACGCCGTCGCCGTCGACGCGGACCGGGCACGTCACCCTCCGGCCCGCGCAGTGGCACGAGGTGCAGGTGCTGAAGTTCGTGCACCGCCTGTTCGTGTTGCAGCGTGCCGACCTCGCCCTGCACCAACGGGGCCAGGCCAGTCTGGTGGCGAATCTGGTGGACGCGCTGGACGGGTGGCTGGCCGACCGGGCGGAGGCGTCCCGGCTGCCGCGCCGGTTGCACGATCTGCTGGAACTGGCGGAGGACCAGTACACCGCGCTCGCGCGGACCGCCCCGGAACTGCTGGTCGGGGCGACGGGGGAGCCGGTCCGGGGCGCCGACGCGGTCCGCGGCCTGGCCCGCGGCCGCGCGGTGATCGACTTCGTGGCGTCGTTGACCGACAACCAGGCCCAGGGAATGCTCGATGCGATCACCGGCCGGACCGCGCAGCCCTGGTCGGAGCCGTCGGTGTTGTGAGATCGCGCGGCCCGTGGCGCGGGCCGGGCCGAGCGAAGGGACGGGCGGTATGGCGCGGACCAGACAGGCCCCCGGCGGAGGCCGGGCCGTCGAGGTGGAGCCGGAACGGCTGCACCGCTGGTTCGAGCGGTTCGCCGAGCGCAACGACGGCGTCGTGGGTACCGTGCTCGGCCCGCACGAGGTGGTCGTGACCGGGGGAGACGGCACCACCGCCACGGTCACCGTCCCGTTCGGGCCGCTCGGACAGGAGGGCGTGCGGGACGGGCTCGCCGTCGACGCGCTGGTGGAACACGCTCTGCGGTCCCGGCGGATCGGACTGTTCCTGGTGCGGCTCGGGGCGCACAGCGTCGGGGTGGCCGAGAACGGCCGGGTCACCGTCTCACGCACCGACCGGCACCTGGTGCAGGGCCGCAGCGCGGCGGGCGGGTGGTCGCAACAACGCTTCGCCCGCCGTCGCGGCGGTCAGGCCCGGCAGGCCCT
>NZ_KB912587.1:8475-11540 GCF_000383775.1 Saccharomonospora halophila 8 | reverse complement strand
CCTCGACGAGTTGCGCGGGGACCCCCGCCTCGCCCCCGTGTTCGACGCCGCCGGACCGCGGGTGCTCGACGTCGCCGAACCGCGCAGGACCGTGCTGGACGAGGCGGCACGGCGGGCCCGCGCGGTGGAGATCGTCGTGCGCTGACGGTCGGTGAGAGGCGGGACACGGCACGGCGAAACGTGGTGGCGCCCACCCCTACACTGGGTGCCGTGGTCGTTCGACTGGAGTAGGTGGCCCGCCGGTACACGCCCGGCAGGCCCCGGAAGCCCCGATACCGCCCTCCGGGCTCGGACCCGCGGACACGGGATCCGCCCGGTCACCCCCTCCCATCCACCACGCGACTTCCCTGCCATTCCGACGCCACGGAGTTCCCATTGATCACGGCCAGCGGCCTCGAACTGCGCGCGGGTTCGCGCATCCTGCTCTCCGGCGCCACACTGCGCGTCCAGCCGGGCGACCGGATCGGACTCGTCGGGCGCAACGGCGCGGGCAAGACGACCACCCTGCGTGTCCTGGCGGGGGAGGGCGACCCCTACGCGGGCGAGATCGACCACACCGCCGAGGTCGGCTACCTGCCGCAGGACCCGCGTGAGGGGGACCTGTCGGTGACGGCGAAGGACCGGGTGCTGTCCGCACGGGGACTGGACGTGCTGCTCCGGGACATGGAGAAGGCGCAGTCGGAGATGGCCGAACTGGTCGACGAGACCGCGCGGGACCGCGCCGTGCGTCGCTACGGCCGACTGGAGGAACGCTTCGCCGCACTCGGCGGATACGCCGCGGAGAGCGAGGCCGCACGGATCTGCGCCAACCTGGGTCTGGAGGACCGGGTGCTGCCGCAGCCGCTGTCCACGCTGTCCGGCGGGCAGCGGCGCCGCGTCGAGCTCGCCCGGATCCTGTTCGCCGCCTCGGAGTCGGGTGCGGGGGGCCGGTCCGGCACGATCCTGCTGCTCGACGAGCCCACCAACCACCTGGACGCGGACTCGATCAGCTGGCTGCGCGGCTTCCTCAAGGCACACGACGGCGGACTCGTGGTGATCAGCCACGACGTGGAACTGCTCGACGAGGTCGTCAACAAGGTCTGGTTCCTCGATCCCACCCGCGGGGAGCTGGACAACTACAACATGACCTGGCAGCGCTATCTGGACGCGCGGGCGACCGACGAGAAGCGGCGCAGGCGGGAGCGGGCGAACGCGGAGAAGAAGGCGGCCTCCCTCCAGCAGCAGGCCGCCAAGTTGGGGGCCAAGGCGACCAAGGCCGTGGCGGCGAAGAACATGGCCCGGCGCGCGGAACAGATGCTGGCCGACCTGGACGACGAACCGCAGTCGGACAAGGTCGCCAGGATCACCTTCCCGGCACCCGCTTCCTGTGGGCGGACACCGCTGACCGCGGAGGGGTTGTCGAAGAGCTACGGCTCCCTGGAGATCTTCACCGGTGTCGACCTGGCGATCGACCGGGGTTCGAAGGTGGTGGTGCTCGGGCTGAACGGGTCGGGCAAGACCACGCTGCTCCGGTTGCTCGGCGGGCTGGAGACCCCGGACGCGGGGCGGGTCGTGCCCGGACACGGGCTCCGACGCGGCTACTACGCACAGGAGCACGAGACCCTGTCGCACGACGAGAGCGTCTGGACCAACATCCGGCACCTCGCGCCTGACACCGGTGCGCAGGAGCTGCGCAACCTGCTGGGTCAGTTCCTGTTCAGCGGTGAGCAGCTCGACCAGCCCGCGGGGACACTCTCCGGCGGGGAGAAGACCCGGTTGGCGCTGGCGGGACTGGTCTCCAGTGCGGCCAACGTGCTGCTGTTGGACGAGCCGACCAACAACCTGGATCCGGCCAGCCGCGCTCAGGTGCTCGATGCGTTGCGCGGGTTCGCGGGTGCGGTGGTTCTGGTGACGCACGATCCGGGGGCCGTGGAAGCGTTGCAACCCGAACGGGTGATCGTACTGCCGGACGGCACCGAGGATCTGTGGTCCGAGGAATATCAGGAACTTGTAGAACTCGCCTGAACAGGTGCCGGATACCGAACCTGACCGAGTGAATACTGTGCGGGTTTCCGGTGTGTCACGGGCCGGCCCCGTGACGTAGTGGAATGGTCACGCGAACGTGGTCACCGGTCGGTGGTAATACCGAGAGCAATTCCGACGGGCGTGCACACCTGCATGCGCCTCGGTGGTGTGTGGAGTGCCACCTTCGTCACGAGGGGTGTCCGACGGGGCCGCGACGGTTTGTTCACCGGGCGACAAGTACCGCATCGGAGCGTTTTCCCCGCCATTCGAGCATGATTTTCCGCTGTCGTCTGGCATTCGGCGGCTCAGTGTTCGATCATTGCGTCGGCAGGGGCTGAAAGTAGCCCGAAACACCAACGGGCGGAAGGTGGATGGACGTGGCAGACCTGAAGAAGGGTGCGCGCATCACCGGAAACACGCGCGACAAGCTGGCCGCCGATCTGAAGAAGAAGTACGAGAAGGGGGCGAGCATCCGCGCCCTGGCCGAGTCCACCGGCCGCTCGTACGGCTTCGTGCACCGGGTGCTGTCGGAGTCCGGGGTGCAACTGCGTGGCCGCGGTGGCGCCACGCGCGTCAAGAAGAAGTAAGCGGGGCACGTCCGGGCGTGGTGTCGGATCCGGGCTCCGCGGTGCCGGAGGGGGCCGCGGTGGCCCGGTCCCGGAAGACCCACATCGTGCCCAGCAGCACGGACACGTACACCAGATAACCGAAGCGGGTCGTGGGCGTGAGCATCGTGGACGCGCCGAGCCCGACCGCGATCCGCAGGAGTGCGTCCGCGCCCGTGCGGGGCGGTCGGTACAGCAGCCACCCGGTGACGGCCAGCGCCGCCGTCCCGAGCATGGCGAACGCGAGGATCGTGCCGGTCGGCCCGGTGCTCGCGAGCAGGTGCCCGGGCAGCGGACTGGCTGCGGGGGAACTCACGGCGGCCAGCCCCGCCGGGAAGCGGACGACGTTCTCGACGAAGGCGCCCGGGTCGGCGGCCAGCACGGGCACGGTGAGCGCGGTGGTCGCGACCAGCCACGTGCCGGTGAACCGGGCCGACGTCCGTGCGCCGGTCCGCG
>NZ_KB912587.1:5128-8375 GCF_000383775.1 Saccharomonospora halophila 8 | reverse complement strand
CCTCCGCGGCAGGGACCGCCGCCGGGGCGTACCCCGCGGCGGCCACCGCGCCGACGCCGGTCGTTCGGGCGGGTGGCGCTGAGCCTGCTGCTGGTGCTGGTCCTGTCGGTGGCGGGGACGTGGGCCTACCTCGAGTTCTCCATCGCCCGTGAGGACGCGCTGCCCGGCGACTACGACGGCAGGCCGGCCGCGGGGGAGGGCACCAACTGGCTGATCGTCGGTTCGGACTCCCGGGAGGGGCTCGACGCCGACCAGCGCGCGGAGTTGTCCACCGGGGACGCGGGGGGCGACCGGACCGACACCATCATGATCGCGCACCTGCCGGACAACGACACCCCGGCGACACTGCTCAGCCTGCCGAGGGATTCGCGGGTCCCGATCCCCGGCCACGGCGTCAACAAGATCAACGCGGCCTTCGCGTTCGGGGGCCCCTCCCTGTTGGCGCGGACGGTGGAACAGGCCACCGGGCTACGGATCGACCACTACGCCGAGATCGGGTTCGGTGGTTTCGCGAGCGTCGTCGACGCGGTGGGCGGGGTCGAGATGGACATCCCGGAGAAGATGCACGACCCCAAGACCGGGATCACGATCCCCGCGGGACGGCAGACCCTCGACGGGGTCCGGGCGCTCGGTTTCGTGCGGATGCGCTACAGCCCCGCCACCCCGCGTTCGGACCTGGACCGGGTCGCCAACCAGCGGAAGTTCATCGGCGCGTTGGCCGGGGAGATCGCCAGTCCCGCGACCCTGCTCAATCCGTTCGCCGTGGTCCCGTTGATCGGGAGCGGGGCGGACGCGCTGATCATGGACGACGACGACCACGTGCACAATCTTCTCGCCCTGGCGTGGGCGATGCGCGGCATCGGCGGCGACGGCGTGGTCACCACCACCGTGCCGGTCACCTCGCCCTCGGCCGAGAACTGGGACGAGAGCAGAGCCGAGGCCCTCTTCGACGCGCTGCGCACGGACACGGCGATCCCGGACAGCGCGCTCAGCGAGTGAACACCACGGAGCGCTCCGGGGTGCGTGTGCCCCGGGGCGCTCCTCAGCGGGCGGTCCGGGTCCGGAGGACCTCCAGTGCCCGGTCGGCGTGGACCGCCATCCGGAGCTCGCTGCGGATCACCGCGAGCACCCTGTGGTCGGTGTCGAGGACGAACGTGTGCCGCCGCGTCCGCAACGGCCCGCCCAGGGGGCGGCGCACCCCGAACACGGACGCGACCTCGCCGTCCGGGTCCGACAGCAGCGGGAAGTCGACCCCGTGGGTCCGCGCGAACTCGTGCTGGGTGTCGACGGGGTCGGCGCTGATCCCGACCCGCTGAGCACCGACCTCGGCGAACTCCGTGGCCAGGTCCCGGAAGTGGCAGGTCTCGGCCGTGCAACCCGGAGTCAGGGCCGCCGGGTAGAAGAACAGCACCACGGGCCCTGTCGCGAGGAACCCGGTCAGGCTGCGGGGGTCGCCGTTCTCGTCCGGCAGCGTGAAGTCCGGTGCGTGCTCTCCCTGCTTCATCCGTTCATGATCGCGCATCGCGGGGTCCGCCCGCGAGCAGGTCCCGCACCCCGTCGGCGGTGACGGCCTCACCGAACAGCTTGCCGCGCCCGGCGACGACCCCCAGCTCGCGCAGCCGCGCGGCCTGATCGCCGGTGTGCACCCCCTCGGCACCGATCCGGTGGATGCCGAGTTCCCGCGCCTGTTCCACCAGGGTGCGCAGGTGCTCGTGCGCCCGGGTCGCGGCCTCGTCGTCCTCGCCGAGTGCCTCGATCAGGTGCCCGGTCAGCACGACGAAGCCGACCGGGAGGTGGTGAGTCCGGACGAGGTCGAGGTCGGCGGCCCCGGTCACCGCGAGAGTGATCTTGACGTCGAGATCGGACAGGACCGACAGGGTCTCCAGCGCCTCGCCGCGTGGGTCGGACAGGGCGACGCTGTCGGTGCAGATCCGCAGCTTGTGCGCGGGCAGACCGGTCCGGTTCAGCCCGTCCCGGACCATGCCGACGAGGTTCGGGTCGATCGCGAACCGGGTCGGCAGCCGGACACACAGGTCCGGTGCGGTCTCGGGGAACTCCGTGTGCCAGGCGGCGGAGTCGGTGACCGACGTGTCGAGCAGATGGTGGCCCAGCGCGGTGGTCATGCCCGTGGTGTCCGTCAGCGGGCAGAACGCCGAGGGCCCGAGCGCGCCGTGCTCGGGATGGTCCCACCGCAGTACGGCGTTGACCACGGCCACCCGGTCGCGTCCGTCGAGGGTGACGGTCGGCTCGTAGTCCACACCGAACTCGCCGTTCTCCAGCGCACCACCCACGGCCGCACCCAGTGCGTAGCGGCGGCGGTCCCGCTCGTGGAGGTCGTTCTCGAACAGCATCCACTGCGCCTTGCCGTTCTCCTTGGCGCGGTGCAGGGTGATCTCGGCGGCGCGGCGCAGCTCCTCCCCGGTGCGGCCGTCCGGATCGGTGACCACGATTCCGACGCTGACGTTCACACCGACACCCGTGCCCTCGACCCACACCGGCTCGGCGAGCGCGGTGGCCGCCTCCTCGACGAGGTCGATCACGTCCGGCTTCGCGAACGCGCCCCGCATCAGCACGGCGAAACCGTCCCCGGACATGCGGGCGACGACCGCGTCGTGGGGCACGAACTGCTCCTTCAGCGTGCGGGCGACGTGCTGGAGCACCGTGTCGCCCGCGCCCGGCCCGAGTCCGTCGTTGATCACCTTGAAGCCGTCGATGTCCAGGTAGATCAGCGCGAGGCGTCCGCCGCCGCTGCCGAGGGCGGCGTCGACCCGGTTGTCGAAGTGGTACGCGTTGGGCAGGCCGGTGAGCGGGTCCTGCGTGTTCTGCTTGCGGAGCTGCTCGCCGAGCAGGTCGAGCTCCGCGACGTCCTCGATCACCAGCACCGGGCTCGGGCCGCCGTCGGTGTCGTCCGCGAGCGTGCCGACGGTCACCCGTGCGCGCAGCGTGCCGTCGCGTCCGTGGGTGATCCCGAGGCGTTCCTGCCGGGGCCTGCGCGCGGGCAAGCTGAGTTGATCGTCCACGGCGGACGTCAAGATGGCCGCGTCGGGGCCGGTGGCGGCCAGGTGGGACAACGGTTTGCCCACCAGGTCGTCCTTGCGGAATCCGAGCAGGTCCGTCAGCGCGGGGTTGACCGCCCGGATCGTGCCGTCCGCGGCGCCCAGCACGATCCCCACCGGGACGGCGGTGCAGAGGTCGGTGAACCGGCGGGCGGCGGCGTCGGCCTCCGCGCGGGCGCGACCGTGCACCT
>NZ_KB912587.1:0-5028 GCF_000383775.1 Saccharomonospora halophila 8 | reverse complement strand
CGTGGCCCGCCGGGTCCGCGACCGGCTGCTGGCCGCCGACGGACTGCGGGTCGGGATGGACGTCGTCGCCGCCGACCTGGCGATGGACGTCCGCACGCTGCGCCGACGGCTCGCCGACGAGGGGACCGGGTACCGGGCCCTGGTCGACGAGGTTCGGTTGACGCTGGCCGAGGAGCTGTTGGCGACCCGTGCGCTGTCGGTGGAGCAGGTCGCCCGCCGCCTGGGCTACGGGGACGCCTCCAGCTTCGTGCGGGCGTTCACCCGCTGGACCGGGGTGCCGCCCGGCCGGTTCAGACCGGCTTGACCATCGGGAACAGGATCGTCTCCCGGATCCCCTTGCCGGTGAAGGCCATCAGCAACCGGTCCACGCCCAGGCCCGCGCCGACCGTGGGGGGCATCCCGTACTCCAGGGCCCGCAGGAAGTCCTCGTCGATCTGCATCGCCTCCGGGTCACCGCCCGCGGCCAGCAACGACTGCTCGGTGAGTCGGCGCCGCTGTTCCACCGGGTCGATCAGCTCGGAGAAACAGGTACCCAGCTCCATGCCGAAACCGATGAGGTCCCACTTCTCCGTCAGCAGCGGGTCGTCGCGGTGCTGCCGGGTCAGCGGTGAGGTCTCCACCGGGAAGTCGCACACGAAGGTCGGCCGCACGAGCGTGTGCTCGACCAGTTCCTCGAACAGGTGCTCCACGAGCTTGCCCGGTCCCCAGGTCGCGTCCCAGGAGACGTCGACGGCGTCGGCGTGCTTGCGCAGCTCCTCGACCGGGGTGCGGGGGGTGATCTCGGCGCCCAGCGCCTCGGACACCGAACCGTAGAGGGTGATCCGCGGCCATTCCCCGGCCAGGTCGACCTCGCCGTGCCGGGGGCTGCGGACGACGGTGTCGCCGAACACCGCCTCCGCGGCGGCCCGCACGAGCTCCTGCGTGATCGCCATTCCGTCGGTGTAGTCGCCGTAGGCGGAGTACCACTCCAGCATCGTGAACTCGGGGTTGTGCGTGGAGTCGGCGCCCTCGTTGCGGAACGAGCGGTTGATCTCGAAGACGTTCTCGATGCCGCCCACGACGAGCCGCTTGAGGTACAGCTCCGGGGCGATGCGCAGGTACAGGTCGAGATCGTAGGCGTTGATGTGGGTGGTGAACGGCCGTGCCGTCGCCCCGCCGTGCACCGGGTGCAGCATCGGCGTCTCCACCTCGAGGAACGCGCGGCGCAACAGCACCGAGCGCAGGGCCTGCACCAGGCCCGCCCGCTGGTGCGCCAGCTGCCGCATCTCCGGGTTGACGATCAGGTCGACGTAGCGCTGCCGGACCCGTGCCTCGGGGTCGGCGAGCCCCTTGTGCTTCTCCGGCAGCGGGCGCAGGCACTTCGAGGTGAGCGTCCACTCGTCGACGAGCACGGACAGCTCGCCCCGCTTGGAGGTGATGATTTCCCCGGTGACGCCGACGTGGTCGCCGAGGTCGACGTCGTCCTTCCAGGACTGCAGCGCCTCGGCGCCGACCCGGTCGAGCGAGAGCATGATCTGGATCGCGCCGGAGGCGTCCCGGATGGTGGCGAAGCACAGCTTGCCGCCGGTGCGCGACAGCAGGACGCGGCCGGTGAGGGCGACCCGCTGCCCCGTGTGCCGGTCGGCCTCCAGCTCACCGTGCTCCTCCCGCACGGCCGCGATCGTGGTCGTGCGCGGATAGTCGACCGGATAGGGCTCGACGCCCGCCTCGCGCAACCGCTCCAGCTTCTCCCGCCGGATGCGCATCTGTTCGGGCAGGTCGTCGTGGTACTCGTCCTGGGCGTCACTCACGGCACCGAGTCTATCGGCCGCGTCCCCGCTCGCCGGGCACCGCCGCCGGTCACCGTCCGCGTGCGCCGAACAGCAGGCGTGCGTCCGTGGCGTGGGCGCTGAACACCGGCCGGTGGCCCGCCAGGTACCCGAGCGGCCCGTGGGGGTCGACGGTCCAGCGGGCCGACGCGGCGCGGATCCGCATTCGCGCCCGCACCGGGCTCACGTACGGGGCACCGGCGACCTCCTGGATCAGGGAGAATCCCGTCCGCACCGACGGTGTCCCGAGCCGCCGGGGAGTGAAGGTCGCCGTGGCGAGGGGGGAGCCGTCGGCCCCGTCGCCCCCGTGGGCCCGGGCGGTGGCGGTGACCGTCGGGCCGAAGCGCAGGTCGAACGTGGCCAGCTCCTTCGGGATGCCCCAGAGTTCGCGTCCCCCGGCGCGGGAGGCCGCGCTGTCGACCCAGATCTCGGTGATCGAGCCCGCGATCCCGGCGCCGTGCGGGCGCCGGACCGCCACGGTGGACAGCAGCTCGTGGTAGCGCATCCGGCCCGGTGGCGTGTAGTCGATCCACGCCGTGACCACCAGGGCCCGGCCGCCGGGGGTCACCGGGGTCACCACATCGGACAATCGGGGCAGCGCCCGGACCGGCACCCGCCACACCGACAGGTAGGCCTGTGCCGCCAGCCGCCACGGTTCGGGTGGGTAGTCAGGCACCGGCCGCACCGCCCTCCGGCGTGTCCCGGTCGGCCGTCCCCGCCGCGTCGGTCGTACCCCCGGCGCCGTCCGGCCCGGCCCACGGCAGGAAACCGGGCAGGTCGTCGTTGACCCGCAGCCGGAACTCCGGCGGGCGTTTCTCCAGGAACGACAGCACTCCCTCGACCGAGTCGGGGTTGTTCCGGATGCTCGCGATGAGCTGCGAGTCGACCTCGTGCACCGGGCCGGGGGAGTCGGCACCGGACATCCGGTACAGCAACTGCCGGGTCACGGCGACCGACACCGGGGCGGTGTTCGCGACGAGCTCCGCGGCTAGTGCGTAGGCCTCGTCCCGCAGCCGCTCCGGCGGGTACACCCGGTGTACCAGTCCCGTGTCGCGGGCCTCGTCCGCGTCGAAGAGCCGGCCGCTGACCATCCAGTCGAGGGCGGGACCCATGCCGACCAGCTTCGGGAGGAACCACGCCGAGGCGCCCTCGGGGTAGATGCCGCGCCGGACGAAGACGAATCCGAAGCGGGCGTCGGTGGAGGCCAGCCGGTAGTCGGCGGGCAGGGTGATCGTGACCCCGCCGCCGATCGCCGAGCCGTGGATGGCCGCGATGACGGGCTTGTTCAGCGCGAACAGCCGTTTCGAGACCCGGCCCGCCGGTTCCTGCCAGGCCGGGTCCGGTCCGGCGTCGGAGTCGAAGTCGAACCCGCCCTCGGACAGGTCGGCGCCGACGCAGAAGTCCCGGCCCGCGCCGGTGAGTACGACCACGCGCACGTCCTCGTCGCGGTCGGCTTCCGCCAGCGCGTCGGCGATCTCGTCGGCCATCCGCACCGTGTAGCCGTTGCGGGCCTCGGGCCGGTTCAGGGTGATCGTGGCGACCCGGTCGGCGACCGAGTAGTCGATCTGGGTGTAGTCGTCGCGCATTCCGGCCAACGTCGGCCTCCCGCTCTTTTCGGCGCGCCGTCGCGCCCTCCCGTCGCCGCGCCCTCGCGGCGTCGGCGTACTCCCGGTGTCGTCCTGCTGGAGCCTAATACTCCACCACACCGTGCTGGCAAGCTGCCAACAGCATGAAACAATCAAGCATGCTTGATTTTTCCGAGGTGCCGGTGGCAGGCTGACGTCCGTTCCTCGACGGGGAGGAGTCCCATGCTCCGCATCGCGAACGCGTCCGGGTTCTACGGTGACCGGTTCTCCGCCGTGCGGGAGATGCTCACCGGCGGCCCGGTCGACGTGCTCACCGGCGACTACCTGGCCGAGCTGACCATGCTGATCCTCGGCCGGGCGAAGGCGAAGGACCCGGCGCGGGGCTACGCCACCACCTTCCTGCGGCAGATGGAGGAGTGCCTCGGCACGGCCGTCGACGCGGGGGTCACCGTGGTGTCCAACGCGGGCGGGCTGAACCCGGCGGGCCTCGCCGACGCGCTGCGCGAGCTGGCCGACCGGCTGGGTCTGAACGTCTCGGTCGCGCACGTCGACGGGGACGACCTCACCGGCCGCGCCGACGAACTGGGGCTCGGGAACGCGCTGACCGCCAACGCCTACCTCGGCGCGTTCGGGATCGCCGAGTGCCTGCGGGCGGGGGCGGACGTCGTCGTCACCGGACGGGTCACCGACGCCTCCGTGGTCGTCGGCCCGGCCGCCGCCCACTTCGGCTGGACGCCCGACGACCACGACGCGCTCGCGGGCGCGGTCGTGGCCGGGCACGTGATCGAGTGCGGGGCGCAGGCGACCGGTGGCAACTACGCCTTCTTCACCGAGCACGACCTCGGCACCCCGGGTTTCCCGCTGGCCGAGCTCCACGCCGACGGGTCGAGCGTGATCACCAAGCACCCCGGAACGGGGGGCGCGGTCACGCCGGGGACGGTCACCGCACAGCTGCTCTACGAGATCGCCGGTCCGCGCTATCCCGGCCCGGACGTCACCGCCCGGTTCGACAGCCCGGCGCTGACCGGCGACGGCCCCGACCGGGTGCGGATCAGCGGCGTCCGCGGGGAACCGCCGCCGCCCACGCTCAAGGTGGGCCGCAGCGAGCTCGGCGGGTTCCGCAACGAGGTCACCTTCGTGCTCACCGGCCTGGACATCGAGGCCAAGGCCGCGCTGGTGCGCGGACAGCTGGAGAGCGCGCTCGCCGGCAGTGTCTCCTCCGGCAGTGTCGCCTCCGGCAGTGCCTCCGCTGACAGCGCCCCCACCGACAGGGCTCCCGCCGAGGTGCGCTGGAGCCTCGGCCGCACCGATCACGCGGACGCCGACACCGAGGAGGCGGCGAGCGCGCTGCTGCACTGCGTCGTCCGGGATCCCGACGCGCGGGTCGCCGGGCGGGCCTTCAGCGGCGCCGCCGTCGAACTCGCCCTGGCGAGCTATCCCGGCTTCCACGTGACCGCGCCGCCCGCGGAGGCCTCCCCCTACGGGATCGCCACGGAGTCGTTCGTTCACGCCCGGCTGGTCCCGCACACGGCGGTCCTGCCGGACGGCACCCGGGTCGACGTCCCCGCGCCGACCCGCACCCGGGAACTCGGCGACGTCGCGGAACCCGCCCTTCCGGCGCCGCTGCCGGAGGG
>NZ_KB912586.1:182730-186051 GCF_000383775.1 Saccharomonospora halophila 8 | reverse complement strand
GCGTCCGCCGCCCCGGCCTGGCCGGGCGGGGTCAGCTGCACCTCCGCGGTCCCGGGCTCCGGCCACCGGGGTTCGGGCGTCCGCTTGGCCACCGCCGCCTCCACCGGATTATCCGGCAATGGCGGCCTGTCGGTCGGTTCACCGGAAACCGACCGTTCCCGCCGCAGTTCGGGCAGGTCGACGTGCCGGGGGTCGTCCGGCTCGGCGACCGCCACGACCGTCGTGGAGAACACGGTGGCGGTCACGAACAGGGTGAGCGCACGGAGGACGGGTCGCACGGACAAGGAGAACTCCCGAGTCTCTCGCCGCGCCGGTGGGCGCCGACGTTCGTCGTGCAGGTCGTGGGAAGCCGTGCGAGATCTCCCGCCCGGTGTGTCGGATGTCCGGATCAGATCGGAAGCTGGCCGATCTGTTGGTCGCTCACGGCACCCGAGTAGAGGCGGACGTTGCGGACCGCGCCGTTCCAGGGATCCACTCCCCGACCGACCCACGTCCCCTCACCGATCGTCAGCCCTCCGGGTCCGTTCCAACCCGCAACGTCGGTACGGACGGCGGAGAACTGTCCGTTGACGTAGAGCCTGGCCTCCGTCCGGCGATGTGGCCGCCGAGGTCACCGGGATCCGCGGCATCATGGACAACTGCATCAACGAGTTCAACCTGGCCAAGTGCGGGTTGGAGGTCGCGTCCACGATCCCGTGAACCAGGTTGTTCCGGCTGCCGAAGATCGCCGTCAAGGTGAAGGACGCCGTGCAGAACACCGTCCGGTGGATGCGGCGGCGGGACAAGGCTCAGGCCGACCTGCGGAAGGTGCACGAGGCGCAGCAACGGCTGTCCCGGGACTGCAACAGCTTCGTGCCGGGCACGACGGTGCTGCTGGCCGACGGGTCACGAGAACCGATCGAGGAGATCCAGCTCGGCGACGAGGTGTTGGCCACCGATCCGGACACCGGTGAGTCGGCGCCGCGTGCGGTGGTCGCCACGATCGTCGGGGAGGGCGAGAAGACCCTCGTCGAGATCGACACCGCCGGCGCCGCCGCAGGTGGCGGGACCGATTCGGTGGTGGCCACCGCGGAACACCCGTTCTGGACCGGTCCGATCGACGGCTGGGTGAACGCCGACCAGCTGACACCCGGCACCTGGCTACGCACCGGATCCGGAACCTGGATCCAGGTCACGACCGTCGAGTCCCGCACCGCGCACCAGCGGGTCCACAACCTCACCATCGACGGCGACCATACCTACCACGTCGGCGAAGTAGGTATACTCACCCACAACGCCGAGTGTGAGCTCGGTAGTGGGTTCCCCGACCGGAAATTACCCAGGGTCAATGGTGAGCCAGTTCCGGACGTTGGTCATCCGCACTCTCAGCTCGGCCGTAAGAAGGGGCGGAATGGGTCGTACCCGCAAGCGAGGGAGTTCGATGAGCACGGCAACCCGGTCAGGGACCTCGACTTCACCGATCATGGGCGCCCGAGAGATCACGATAACCCGCATCAGCACCCGTATATCCCAAATCCCATCGGCGGAACCCCGCAACGAGGTGGTGCCGAACCGCTGCAGTATCCGCTTCATGTCGAGAGGTGTTGAGGGCAAGTCCAAGCGTTGTATCGAGCTGATCGACCTCGTTCGTGTTCTACCACGTGAACAACGGGTCTGGCGCGTGCTCGAGTTCGAGGCGTTCGGAGGGCGGGAGTTCTCGGAGATCGAAGAAGGTGCATCGTCGGATGTGTCGGGATACCGACTGAGCGAGGATGAGTTATTGGAAGTAGCGAGTTCCGTGGATCAAACGATCAACGCTGTCGTGGTTGCGGCGAACGGCGATTCCGAATTTTCGTGTCTACTTGGAAGTGGCTCGTCGGGTCAATTCTCTCGCGAAATTTTCAAGTGTCTCGAAGTGGTCGCCGAGTCGAACGAGGCGGAGGGTGAAGTAGAGGTTGATATCGGGAAGTATGAGCGCTGTCGTGTAATTATCGATATACATGACAGTTCATCGGTGACGTTGGGAATCAATGCTGACGTACCCGGATGGGCGGGTACCTTGTCCGCGTTCGCGAAGATCTGAATTCGCGGGTCAAGGAGGAATGTAAAACGGTATGAGAAGTGGCGGTGTAGTAGGTGATCGATGGGTTGAGACAGAAGGCGGTCCTCTGATCGGTATCCCGGAGTCCGTGCTGGAGCACTGGTCCGGGGTGTTCGGTGCGGACGGGGGAACGGATGATTACGCGCGCGCATGTGCGGTCCGTGAGTTGGTCGGAGCCATCGACGTGGGTGGGCGGACGGCTCTGATCCTCGCGGGCGAGCCGTCGGACACGACGTATCTGCCCGAGATGCGGGTGTTCGTGCGGGTGCTGTCTCAGGATGCCGAGGACGATGAGGCGGTGATCGCAGCAGTTTCCGAGGCGGCTGCGGGGGCTCGGTGGGAGTGGGAGACGGAGTTCGTGGTGCACGAGCCTCTCGTAGTTTTCGACTCCGCGCTCGGCTTCGACAGACTGCGTGAGGGAGATTGGCTCCGTGTGGAGATGCCAACGGGACGCCATCAGGTGTGGTGCGCGGATGTGGATGTTCCTGACGTCGCGGAGCTGCGGCTCGTGCAGTTCCGGCTCGAATGACGCGGGGTGGCGGTGCGCTGTGGTCGTAGCCTGGGCGTCAGGGCCGCGCTGCGGCGATCCGCTTCTATGACGCTCGTTTCGGTTCCCACAGCGCGGGTTGCCGGTCACAACCACCGGGGAGCCGCAGCGTCCCAGGGGAAGTTTTCTTCCTGGTCGGGCCAGCACAGCATGAGCACCATGTGGAAGTCGACGGTTCGGACGTTCGACAGCAGGCGTGCGGCGTCGCGCGCGTGGCCACACAGTGGGCAGGGGCCGTCATGCACGCGCGGAGTCGTACACCATGTAGCCGCGCGCCGAGCCCGCGACCGAGGACACCGTCCGGCGTGATGCCTTACAGGTCCGCGCAGGCCAACTTGGTGCCGGCGTCGTCGTCGAGGTGCAGCAGGATCGCGTTCGCGCCGTCGCTGTCCGGGTTGGCGTTGGTGACGGTGGTGGAGGCGCTGCCCTCGGAGTCGGTGGTGAACATCAGGTGCACCTCGTTCGGCGGCTGGGCCGGCCCGTCGGGGTCGAACCGGAAGTGCGGCCCGCCGTCGTCCGGTTGGCAGGACTCGGCGTGCAGGTGCGAGGTGTACTTCGTGTCCGGCTCCAGGCCGGTGACGTCGACGGTGACCGTCGTGCCGTCGTCGTGCCGGGCCAGCCACACCGTGCCCCGCACCGACTGCGGCGCGCTCTCCGGTGCGGAGGGCAGCACGGCGAAGGAGCCCTCGACGAC
>NZ_KB912586.1:175762-182630 GCF_000383775.1 Saccharomonospora halophila 8 | reverse complement strand
GGTGCCACTGGAGGCGTTGCGGATCGGGCGCTCCGCGAAGGCCCCGCGACGGCGGGTGTGGGTGCAGCCGGAGGACGACGTCCCGCACGTGCGGGATCCGCTGCTGCACCTGCGTGACCGGGTCGGGCTGCGACCGGCGCAGGTGAGCGTGGCGGAGTCGCTGGTGTCCGCGGTGGCGACCTGCTACGGCTCGGCCGACCTGCTGGTGTGCTCGCGGGCGCAGGCCGCGGAGTTCGGGCTGCACTGGCGGGAGCTGGCGGGGACGACCCCGGCCCGCGGATACGAGATCAGCGCGGACGTCGGCGACGAGGCGGAGCGGCTCCGCGCCGCGCTGTCGGACCCGATCGCGAAGTGTGTGGGGGTGGAGCGGGCGTGAACACGGCACGACTGGTGGCCGACCTGGCCGCCGAGCTCGACGAGGGCGGACTGCGTGGGTCGTTCCTGGTCCGCGACCTGCACTCCGGTCGGGAGGTCGGTCTCGAACCGGACCTGGTGTTCCCGCTCGCCTCGCTGATCAAGGTGCCGTTGGCCGCGGTGACCCTGGACCGCATCCGGCGCGGGGAGCTCTCCGGGTCCGACGTGCTGGAGGTGCGGCCCGGTCGGGACGCCGCGCCCGGAGGAACGGGAACTACCCGGTTCCGGCACCCGGCGTGGGTCGCGCTCGACGATCTGCTCTCCCTGGCGCTGGCGATCAGCGACAACCTCGCCGCCGACACCCTCTTCACACTCACCCCGCCCGTCGAGGTGACGCGGGCGCTGCGCCACTGGGGACTGCGGGGGATCACCGCCCGGCATCTCGTCGACGACCTGACGCGGACCCCGGAGGAGCGGTTCGAACCGGACCGTGCGCACCTGGCGCACTCGCTCGCGATCGGCGCCGCCACCGCCGGGCGCGGACACCACATCCCGCAACTCGACGTGACACGGGCGAACTCGGGCTCGGCGCGCGCGTTCGCGGACCTGCTCCAGGCACTGTGGACGCCGTCGGCGATCCCCGACGAGGTCGCCCGGCGGGTGCGGGAGCTGATGGCGGCCAACCTGATCCGGCACCGGCTCGCGCCCGACTTCACGTCGGATTCGGCGAGCTGGTCGTCCAAGACCGGGACCGTGCTCAACCTCCGTCACGAGGCCGGGGTGGTCGAGCACGCCGACGGCCGTGCCTTCGCCGTCGTCGCCCTCACCGAGTCCCGCATCCCGGCGGTGCGCCAGCCCGAGGCGGAGGGCCTCATGGCCCGCGTCGCCCGCTTCCTGCACGACCACCTCCGCTGGTGACCGGGCACGGACGCAGGGCGAACGACTCGACGTCCGGCACCGTCGACGTCGCCGCTCGGTGACATGAGCCACTTGTCGCCATCGGCCCTGTACACTCGAAACGTGACATCGGAGAGGCAGGAGCTTGAGCGTCTCGTGCGGCAATTGCCCGATGAGGAAGTGCCGCACGTACTGGAGGATGTCCGGAGGCACTTGCATCCGGTGCGGGAAACGCCCTGGCCACCGGCGTGGTTCGGCGCGGCCACGGGACGTCGCCGCGACACGTCCGAACGGGTTGACCAACTGCTGGCGGACGGGTTTGGCCAGTAGGGGTGCTGATCTGTGATACAGGCCCCCTGGTGGCCGCTGCGCTCCACGCGGACATTCATCACCACGAATCCGTCGAGTTGTTTACCGGTATGCATCTCGCGGGACGAGATCTCGTTCTGCCGCCTCTGGTGATCGCCGAGGTTGGTTATCTGTTGGCCAGGGAGGCGTCTGCGGAGGTCGAGTCCTCCTTTCTGCGCTCGCTCGCTGATGGCGCCTTCAAGTCAGTTGAGCTGACAGGAAGCGATTTCGGCCGAATGGCCGACCTCGTCGACGAGTACGCCGATCTTCCGCTCGGCGCGACCGACGCCGCCGTGATCGCACTTGCCGAGAGGCTGGGCGTCGATGAGATCGCTACCATCGATCGGCGGCACTTCACGGTCGTACGGCCGCGCCACGTCCGAGCCTTCACCCTGTTGCCGTGATTGCTTCGTCCGGTGTCCTCTCCACTACGCCGGGCCTGTGGGTGTGCTGCCGGTGGGACTGAGTTCGTCGGCGAAGCCCTGCCGCCACGACGGGTGACCCGGTTGCCAGCCGAGCTCGCGTTTCGCCTTGTCGTTGGAGAAGGCCCGCCCCTCGGTCATCATCCCCACCAGCATCTCGCCGGCCACCAGCCGGGCCAGCCACGCGGGAATGCCCCGCGGCGGTTTCGCCCCGGCGCATTGGGCGAGGTGCGGCAACCATGCGCGGACCGGTGCGGGGTCGTCGTCGACGATGTTGAACACGCCGGTCGCCCGCTGTTCGACGGCGAGGACGGTGGCCTCGGCCGCGTCGTCGAGGTGTACCCAGGAGAAGTGTCCGGTGCCGTCCCCGACGAGCGGGAACAGGCGTTTGCGTACCAGCCGCACCTGGTCGTCGGTGGCGCCCGGGCCGTAGAAGCTGCCGTAGCGCAGGACGCCGCCGCCCGCCGCGGTCACCGCATCCTCCAGGTGGTTGACCGCCGTGGTGCCCTCCAGCACCTCCAACGGGTCGTCCTCGGTCTTCACCCAGCCACCCCGGCGGAGCCCGTTCATGCTTCCGTGACTCTGCGCGAGGACATGTGACACACCGGCCGTCGCGGCCGCGGCCAGCAGGTGATCGATCCCCTCACTGCGCAGCCGGTTGGTCGTCGCGAAGAACCGGTCGGGCCTGCGGAAGTCGGGTTTCCCGGCGTGCGCCGGCGACAGCGCCGTCATCTGGTTCACCACCGTGTCCGGCCGGGCGGCGGTGACCGCCGCCTCGACCGCGGCCGCGTCCAGGCCGTCCATCACGACGCCCTCGGCGCCCAGGTCCTCCAGCATCCCCAGCCGGTCGGCGCTCGTCGTCGTCGCCGTCACCTGGTGGCCCCGGGCCACCAGCCGCGGCACCAGCCGACGCCCGAGGACACCGCTGCCACCCGCCACGAACACGCGCATCACTCCACCTCCCGATCCGATACTGCGTCCTGTTACGGAGACGGGCCGGACCGGCGGTCTGTGACACGGTCGGCTACGCCGTCTCCCGGTGACCGTAGGTCCAGGGACTCGGCGGTCTCGACGAGTATTCCCCGCAGTCGGCTCCGGAAGCTCTCGTCCACCGACCACGGGTTCCAGATCATGTCGATGCCGATGGGGCGGACGGGGAACGGGAACTCCGCGAGGCGCAGGCCGAGGGAGAGTCCCGCAGGGCGGTGGCCGCCCGCAGCCGGTGCAGCGCCACCCCTCCGGACCCGGCGACGACGTGCGGGATCAGCAGGTGGTCCGAGACCCGGTCGCGCACCGTGTATTCTGACCCCAGCTTCGCTGGGCCGAGCAACGAGAAGCCGTTGCGGAGCGGTTCGGCGAGGTCGCGGTGTGGTCTTCCGGGGGCGTCAGTCGGACGTTCGGAGGCGGTGCGTTTCCTGCCCAGTCACGTCAGCGATGACTTCGAAATCCTTGTCGACATGGAGAACGGCAAGGCGATCCAGTTCGGCGATCGCGGCTATGAGGATGTCCGGCACAGAGGGAGCCCGATGGTGCCCCGCGTGTGCCAGCCGCTTTTGAACTTCAACAGCGCGGCGCTCGGCGGCGGGTGTGATGCTTGCGAGAGGCATGAGCGCGACAGGCGGCATCTCGATACGATCATTCCAGTCGGTAACGCCCTGTGCCGAGTACCCGATTTCGAGGATCGTCGGGGTCGCGACCTGTACCAGTCCGCGTTCGATCCGCTGGGACCACAAATCCGCATCCGGGCTCGCGCCAAGTCGCGCGAGTGCTGACTTGTCGATCAGCCATGCCGTCTCGATCACGACCAGGCTCCACGCATCAGGTCTTCATCCGCCAGGTCGGTGAACTTGGCGAACTGATCGGGCGTCACCACACCTGATCCGCGAACCGCGTCCTTGGCGATCTGCCGACGCAGATACTCCCCGCGAGAGAGACCGAGAGCGGCAGCGCGCTCGTCAATGTATTGCAACTCGTCATCAGGAACGTTGCGAATAAGTACGTCAGTCAAGGGAGTCACCTCCGATAGCAGAGGATATCACGTTCTCGTCAGCTCTGCGCCGGTCGCGCCTTCGGTGGCTCTCCGATCGCGGTGTGTGATGCCGAGGGGCTGTCCCACGTTAATCGCCTGGGTGGGCCAGTACCGACGAGCCCTTGCCACGAAGTACGACGACCGCGAAAAGCCTCAGGCGGCCTCGATGCCGACCACATCACATGCTGCTCGGGCGCGCGACGGTGCCGCGTCGCACCGTCGCGGAACGCTGGTCGGGTGACTGGCGGCGTGGAGCGGGATCCGTGGCCGGACCGTGTCGGCACGCCGTACACCGCTTGCCACATTCAACGGGCTCCCAGGCCATGACACATGTGGATACTGTGCATGGTGCTGATGTGCGGTGTCGATGTCAGTCGAGCAGTGGGAGCGCCATCCAGATCGCGACGCCGACCAGCGTCCCGGCGAACAGACGGTCGATCCACCGCCGCGACTGCGGGCTCCGGAACAGCGTGGTGAGCGTGCGGCCGCCGAACGTCCAGACGAGGAAGGCGACGAGATTGTTCGCCGTGAACACCAGGGTGACCAGCAGGATCAACAGAGCGTCGCCGTTCTCAGGGGGACGCAGCGCCTGGCCGAACAGCACGGCGATGATCGAGTACGCTTTCGGATTCAGCAGCAGCACCACCGCCCCGGCCCGGAACCCGATGCCGGGCCTCCTGTCCGGCGTCGAAGGGGTGTCCCGATCCGCGGTGTCCCGGACGCTTTTCAGGAAACCGAATGCCAGCCAGAGGACGTAGACGCTGCCGGCGGCACTGAGCACCGTCGTGAGAACGGGGTGTTCGAGGAACGTCGCTCCCAGGCCCAGTCCGATCAGCAGCGTCACCAGGAACGTGGCGACGTGGTAGCCCACGAGCGCCGGGATCGCGGCCCGCGGACCCCTGGCGGCGCCGATCGCGGCGAAGAACGTGTTCCCCGGACCAGGGCTGTAGGCGAGGGGGAACAGGAACACCAGCAGTGCGACGACCGTGTCCGCGCTCATGCGGGTCGACCGACGATCGGGTGGATCATGCGGTGATCATCCGACCCGTGCTCGTCCGGCGCTGGCGGGAATCGGCCGGGACGATCCGGGAAACCGGCCCCGGGGACCGTCCCGGAGGCACCTGTCCGTCGATCGTGGCCCTCGGCGGATCGGACCGGGCTCCGGCATCCTGGTGTCGGGGAGGCCGCCGCACAGGCTCCCGTCAGGAGATCCACAGTCCGGAGGTGCCGCATGACCGGCCCGTCCGACCAGGCGCAGGTGACCGGCGACTACGCGATCGACCCCGAGCACACCCGCATCGGGTTCGTCGCCCGGCACGCGATGATCACCAAGGTGCGGGGCTCGTTCAACGAGTTCGAGGGCACCGTCCACGTGGACGGCGAGAACCCCGCCAACTCGTCCGCCGAACTCACCATCCGGGCCGCGAGCATCGACACCCGCAACGCCGACCGGGACGGCCACCTGCGCAGCAACGATTTTCTGGCCATGGAGGACTACCCGGAGATCACGTTCCGGTCCACCGACATCGCCCGGTCGGGCGAGGACACCTTCGACGTCACCGGCGACCTCACCGTCCGGGGGGGCGACCCGGCGGGTGACCATCCCGTTCACCTTCGAGGGACAGGCCGTCGACCCGTTCGGCAACAGCCGGCTCGGCTTCGAGGGCTCGACCACGATCAACCGCCAGGACTTCGGGGTACGGTGGAACGCCCCGCTGGAGACCGGCGGTGTGCTCGTCGGCGACAAGGTCGTGCTCGAGTTCGAGGTCTCCGCCATCAAGCAGAGCTGACGCGGGCGAGGAGCTGAGCCCACTGGCTGGAGTATCGCCTTATGAGTGAGGACAAGGTGATGGCGCCGACCCACCCGGGCGTCATCCTGCGCGAGGAGTTCCTCGAACCGAGAGGTATCACCGACTACCAGCTCGCCAAGGCCATCGGCGTCCCGCAGACCCGCATCAGCGCGATCACGCACGGTCAGCGCCGTATCACGGCCGACACCGGTCTCCGACTGTCCCGTTTCCTCGGTATGTCCGAGGCCTTCTGGACCGGGCTTCAGGAGGATTACGACCGTGAGGTCACCAAGAACCGGATCGGCGCCGCCCTCGACTCCATCGATCCCTTCGCGGCCGCGAGCTGACAAGGTACCCAGGCCCCCGCGGCCGGGGCGTGCCGCCCCGACGCTACGGGACGACGAATTCGAGTGCGGCGGGCCGGACGTGGACGGTGACCGGGAGTTCGCACAGGTAGTCGCCGTCGGCGTGCACCGGGACGGCGCGGTCGGCGTCGAGGGTGATCCCGGTGACCGTGCGGACCCGGACCGCGTCCGAGTGGACGTGCGCCCCGGTCTTCGCCTCGCCCAGGAAGCGCACGATCCGGTGCCGGGGCGCGTCGGCGACGGTGAGCACCTCCATGGTGCCGCTGTCCAGCCGCGCGGAGGGCACGATGTGCAGCCCGTGGCCGTACCGGCCGGAGTTGGCCACGACCACCTGGTGCCGCCGCGCCGTCGTCGTGCCCGTGCCGGTGGTCAGGGTGAACTCCGGTGCCGACCACCGCAGGATCACGCCGAGCGGGGCGAGCCGGTAGACGAGGTGCCCGGGCAACCACCGGTTGCGGTTGATCGCCTCGGTGGCCACGGAGTCGACGCCGACGTAGACGTTGCCGAGGACGATGTGGCCCGCCGCGTCGAGGACGTCGACGATGCGGGTGGCGCCGCGGGCGAGCATGGCGGCGAGGTCCTCGGCGCCGGTGGGCAGGTCCAGTCCGCGGGCGAGGTCGTTGCCGCGTCCGGCCGGGACGATCGCCATGCCCGCCCCGGTCC
>NZ_KB912586.1:135187-175662 GCF_000383775.1 Saccharomonospora halophila 8 | reverse complement strand
GGGCGTCGGCCGGGTCCACGGGTGGTCCGGGCGGGACGGCCCCGAGGGCGGTCATCGCGTCGGCGGCGGCCTCCGGGAGGTGGCCGGGTGCGTCGACGTCGCCCCACAGATACGGGTGGCGGCCGACGGCGGGCAGGTCGTACTCGGTCACTCTCGGGCACCTCCAACTGGTCGCTGTTACACTTTGACATATGGTGTCGCAGCGACACAACGAGATCGGTGCCGGGCCGGGCGAGTCGCCGGGGGAGGCCGGGGTGCCCCGCGCCGCGAACGCGATCCCCGAGGAGTCCCTGCTGGACGCGGCCTACGACCTGTTGCTGGCCGTCGGGATGCGGCGGATGAGCATGGCCGACATCGCCCGGCGCGCCGGCATTTCCCGCGCCTCCCTCTACCGCCGCTGGCCCCACGTCCGCGCCGTGGTGGCGGCCCTGGTCACCCGCGAGTTCTCGGCGCTGGCCGCGCAGGCGCCGGACGTGGGAGGCACCGGGCGGGAGGCCGTCGTGTCCGCGGTGACGCACCTGGTCACCACGCTGCGGATGCACCCGCTCGTGCGCAAGATCGTCGAGGTCGACCCGGAGTTTTTGGTCCCGTACCTGCTGCACCGCACCGGAGCGACCGCGGACGCCCAGCTCGCGATGATCGAGGACGGGCTGCGCCGGGGCCGGCGGGACGGCTCCGTCCGCGCGGGTGAGCCGGCGATGCTCGCGCGGTCGGTGCTGCTCACCGCGTGGTCGTTCACCCTCACCGGGCCGGTGCTCGTCCCGGAGGACTCCTACGACGCGCTCGATCAGGAACTCACCCTCCTGCTGGAGCGGTACCTGAGGCCCTGAGCGAGTCGTGACGTCCGACCGGTGCAGACCGGGTCGATCATCCTTTCTCAAAGGGTCGGGTTCGCGGAAGGCCAACCACTGCGACGCCGGCCGAGTGGAAGTGAGCGGACAAAGTAATGAGCTCTGTCGTCGCCCGTTCCCCGCACTGCGAGATCACGCTCGGCGTCCGGTGGATACCAGGGGCGTGGTCAGGGTGTTCCCCGATGGCCGAGTCGCCGGTTCTCCGTACCGTCACCGGCATGAACCATTCTTGGGTCATCCATGGGCTTCGGACAACTGTCGGTCTCGTTGTGACGGTCGTGGTCGCCATGACGTCGGTGCCGACGTCCGCCGGGACCACCCGCCAGCACCGTCCGTCTTGGTCCGGCGATCCGGGCCATGCAGCCACCGGCGCCGCATTGGAGAACCTCGTCGCACAGGGCACGCCCGGTGTCATCGCCAGGGCCGACCTGGGGCGGCGGTCGTGGCAGGGCTCGGCCGGCGTGGCCGAGCTGGACCGGAACCGCCCGCGGGTCCCGGCGGAGCATTTCCGGATCGGCAGTGTCACCAAGACCTTCACCGCCGTCACGGTGCTCAAACTCGAGGCGGAAGGACGCCTGAGCCTTCAGGACAGTGTCGAGGCGTGGCTACCCGGAACGCTCGACGACACCGGTTACGACGCCCGGAGAATCTCGATCCGCCAGCTCCTCAACCACACCAGCGGTGTCTTCGACATACTCCAGGACCGCGGATTTGTCGACCGCTACCGCGGTCCGGCGTTTCTGGAGCACCGGTACGACAGCTGGACACCGGAATCGCTCGTGGGAATCGCCACGGCGCACCCTCCCCTGTTCGCCCCGGGCGCGGGGTGGAGCTACTCGAGCACCAACTACCTGCTGGCAGGGATGATCATTGAGGCGGCGACCGGGGAGAGCTACGCCGACGCGGTCCGGACCCGGGTGCTCCGGCCCCTCCGGTTGCACGGGACCGTTGTGCCCGGATTCTCGCCCACGCTTCCGAAACCTCATGCGTTGGCGTACTCCCGGTTGTTCGTCGACGCCCCGGATGCGGACATCTACGACGCGACCGAGTTCAATCCCTCCCTCGCCGGTGCGGCCGGCGAGATCATCTCCACCACCCGGGACCTGAACCGGTTCTTCCGCGCGCTCTTCGCGGGGCGGATCCTGCCCGTGCCACAGCAGCGGGAACTGCTCACCGGGGTCGACACCGGGCGGGGATACCACTACGGGCTCGGGGTGCGCACCTATCGGTTGCCCTGTGGAACGCGGTGGGGCCACGACGGCGACATCCTCGGTTCGGTGACGCGGACCGTGTCGACCGCCGACGGTCGCCACGTGCTGTCGGTGAACACCAACGACAACTGGCACGACGACGACCTCATGACGGAGGTGTTCACCGCCGAGTTCTGCCGTTGAGCTCCTGGTCGCCGCACCGTCCCGGTCACCGTTGCGTCGGCGTCCGAGCCGCATCGGGGCGGGACCGGTCGTCGTTCGTCGATCTCTGCTCGCTGCCGACCTGCCTCCACGTCCTTCGGTCGAGAAGCGGAGCGACGGTGGCGGCGAAGAAGAGGGCTGCTGTGAGCAGCAGCGACGCGGTGAAGCCCAGTGACGGCATACTCCACGCCGCGAGCAGGCTGCCCAACGGCATTCCGGCGAACGCGGTCGCTGTCACGGTGCCGAACACCCGCGCTTGCATGTCCGTCGGAGTCCGCTCGTACAGCACCGCCGTGATGATCGGGTTGACCGCGGCCAAGCCGAGCCCGGCGACGAACATGACGAGGGTGACCAGCAGCATCGAGTCACTCGTTCCTACCGCGAGAAAGCGAGGTGCGCCGCCGATCAGCAACCCGGTCACCAAGGTCGCATAGCGCGGGATCCGCTTGGTGAAGGCGACGATCCCGACATTGCCGACCAGGGCGCCCGCCGCGAAAGCGCCGCTGCACAGGCCCAGGGCGAGCGGAGAACCGACGATCTGCTCGGCCCACACCGGAAGGTAGACGCTCAGCGCCGCCGTGTCGAACAGGTTGACCAGGAACATGATGGCCATGACGGACAGCATCAACCGGTCGCGCCTCAGGTGTCGGAACCCACGCCGAAGCGCCGTCCAGTAAGGCTCTCGATCCTCGGGAGGGGAGTGCGGGTCGCGTGTCGACGAAGCGTCGCCGTCATCGGGGCGCCGTCGGATCGTGAGCATCACGACAACCGCGCACACGGCGAACGATCCGGCATCGATCCCGATGACCACCGGGGCTCCGAACCATGCGATCAGGACACCGGCGACCGGTCCCCCCACCAGAGCGCTGAATCGGTGTACACCGTCATACAGGGCCGTCGCACGGGTCATCGGCATGGTGGCGTCGCGGACCGTGTGCGGCAGGAGCACCCGCTTCGCGAGGTCGCTCAGACCACGAAGTCCTCCCACCACGAAGACGAGCGTGAGAAGCAGAGCAGGACCGAGGTGGTACAGGAACGGCACGGCACCCAGCACGGCCGCGCTCAGCCAGTCGGCGAGCAGGGACGCGCGCCGTGCACCGAACCGGTCCACCAGGGGGGAGCCGAGCGCTCCGGCGAGCACGTAGGGCACCGTCTCACCCGCGGCGACGATGCCCGTGAGCGCCGGACTGCCGGTCGTGGTGAGAACGAGCCAGGGCAGGGCGATCAGTGACATCCGGCTCCCCATGATGGAGATACCCTCGGCCGCCAACAGGCCGATCAGTGCTGATCGTCGGGCCATCACGTCCCTCGATGCGCCGGTGACACTGAACTCGCGGACACGGTTCCGCGAATTCTACCGAACCAGAACGGTGAAGCGTCGTCCAGAAAAAACACGGAAACGCCGGTAATCCGGTGTGGTGTGGTCGTCGAAGGCGGCCGGAGCGGGACACCGACACCCGGCAGACGACCCCGGAATTGTCGCCGGGATGGACGAAGCCGAACGGCGGTCCCTTTGGTCACCAGCACGTTCGTGTCCGGTTCGTGCTGCGCCGAGCCCGATACCGAGCTCGCGTCCCGGTCCCGCCGGTCCCGGGGCGGCGCCGTGCGCGGTGTTTCCCCGAAGAGGAAACAGAGAAACTCTTTGCCTCGGACGGGGCTCGGACGGACGATCAGTGGCACGGTCGATCCGTCGCTTGCAGCCCGGTTCGAACGGCGCGTCGAGTTCGGCGTCGCGGTGATCCGGGCAATCCTCTCGGAGCATCGACGGATCGCCGATTTGAAACCGGAGGAACGCGTCTTTCGGTCCGATGGAGGTTGACGTTGCCAGAGGAAGCACGCGAACCGGAAACCCTGGTCGACCTCTTCTCCGTACGTGTACGGGAGCGGCCGAACGAGGTGGCGGTCGAATGCTCGGGAATCGAGCTCTCCTACGCCGAGCTAGACCGGCGTTCCGCGCGTGTCTCCCGGTTTCTCGAAGAGAACTACACCGAGGTCGAGGAACCCGTCGGGATTTTGATGGACCGCGGTTGTGATGCGGTGGCGTCCGTCCTCGGTGTCGTGAAGGCGGGATGTGCGTATGTCCCGTTGGACATACGGTCGCCCGACGAGCGCCTCCGTCTGATCATCGAGGAGAGCGGCATCCGGCTCGTGCTCGTCGATCGCGAGAGCAGGGCCGAATACCTGCGTGGTGTGTGTGGTCGTACGGTGCGGGCGATCGTTCACGGTGAGATCCCGCGCGCGAGTGGGACCGGAGTCGCGAGCGGCGCCCGCGGCCGCCGTCTCGTATCGCCGGCACAGCTCGCCTACGTGATCTATACATCGGGATCGACCGGCGTCCCCAAGGGCGTGGAGATCACGCACGGTGACCTCGCCACCTTCGCGACCGACCCCTGCTGGTCGGGTGTCGACGGCAGGGTTCTGCTGCATTCGCCGCTGAACTTCGACGCCTCCGTCTACGAGATGTGGGTACCGCTGCTGCGCGGCGGATGTGTCGTCGTCGCTCCGCCTTCCGCGTCGGACGCGGCGGCGTTGCGCAGGATCATCGCGGACGACAACGTGACCTCGACGTTCGTGACGACATCGCTGTTCAATGTCGTGGTCGACGAGTACCCGGATGCCTTCGCCGGGGACTGCCAGGTGTGGATGGGTGGTGAGGCCGCCTCCGCGGCGACGGTCCAGCGTGCGGTACGGGCCTGTGGTCCTCGGTCCGTGGTCAACGTCTACGGCCCGACGGAAGCGACCATCTTCTCGACGTACCACGTCGTCCCGGATCCGGTCGGTGATTCCGTACCGATCGGCACACCGATGGACCAGGTCCGCGCCTACGTCGTCGACGAGGAGTTGGTCCCCGTGAGCGGAGGCGATCCAGGGGAGCTGTGTCTGGGTGGAGTGGGGGTCGCACGGGCGTACCGCGCGCGTCCGGGACTGACGGCGGAACGGTTCGTGCCGGACCCGTTCGCCGGTGACGGCACCAGGATGTATCGGACCGGCGACCTCGTGCGGACGGGCCGGGACGGCCTGCTCGAGTTCGTCGGGCGCCGGGACGACCAGGTGAAGATCCGGGGTGTCCGGATCGAACTCGGCGAGATCGAGAACCATCTCGCCCGACGGGCGGACATCGCGCGCGTCGCCGTCGTCACACGCGAGGACGAGCGCGGGGAGAAGGTCCTGGTCGCCTACGTCGTGCCGCACGAGGCGTGCGTGCGCGTCGGTCACGGATCCGAAGAGCCCGTTGTCGACGACGAGTCCGCTCGCTGGGGACGGCGGTTGCTCACCGAACTGCGGCGGCACCTGCCCGAGCACATGGTTCCCTCGGACTGTGTGGTCCTCGATCGGTTGCCGCTCACGCCGAACGGCAAACTCGACCGGCAGGCCCTGCCCGCCCCGGTCCGCACCGGTGGATCCGGTGCACCGCGCAACGCGGACGAGTCGTGGCTGTGCGGACTGTTCGCGGAGATCCTCGCGCTCCCCGTGGTCGGGGTCGACGACGACTTCTTCGAGTTGGGTGGTCACTCCCTGCTCGCGGCGAGGGTGATCGCTCGGGTCGAGGAAGCCTACGGCATCCGATTGTTGATCAGCGACCTGTTCGACGCGCCGACCGTCGCCGGACTCGCGCCCCGTCTGAGCGCCCCGCCGAAGACGGCGACACACACACGCCGGAGCCTCGTCGCCGGGGTGCGCCCGGAGACCGTACCGCTCTCCTACGACCAGCATCGACTGTGGCTGCTCAATCAGATGGAGGACAGCGAGGCGCATCCCGCTCAACACATCGCGGTGTTGTTCCGGCTACGTTCCCTTCCCGACGTGGACGCGCTCCGAACCGCGATCACCGACGTCATGCGCCGGCACGAGGTTCTGCGGACCGTGTACCCCTCTGCCGACGGTGCCCCGCGCCAGCTCATCCTGGAAGCCGATCAATGCGACGTCGGTCTGTCCGTGGCGGACATCCCCGGGGAGAAGCGCGACGAAGTGATCACCGCTGCGGCGCGGCATCCGTTCGATCTGCGGCGGGACCCGCCGCTCAGGGCGCGGATATTCCGTACCGAGGACCAGGTGGTGCTACTGCTGGTGCTGCACCACATCAGTGCGGACGGGTGGTCGCTCGCACCGTTGAGCCGGGATCTCGGTGAGGCCTACGCTGCGAGACGTGCCGGGTCGGAGCCCGGGTTCTCCCCGCTGCCGGTGCAGTATCGCGACTACGCCGCCTGGCAGCGTGATCTTCTCGACGCCGGGGGAGACCCGGACGGAACCCTCACGGAGCAGGTGAGCTACTGGACGAACAGACTCGCCGGAATCCCGGACGAGCTACGCCTGCCGACCGACCGGCCACGGCCGGCCGTCGCTACCCACCATGGTGATCTGGTCCGGTTCCGCCTCCCCGCGGAGGTGCACCGGAATCTCGAAGAGCTGGCTCGTCGCCACCGGACGACGCTGTTCGTGGTGCTGCACGCGGGATTGGCCGCGCTCCTGCATCGGCTCAGCGGTGAGGAGGACATCGTCGTCGGCAGTCCGGTGGCGGGGCGCTCGGAGAGCGTTCTCGACGACCTGATCGGCTTCTTCGTCAACACGGTGGTGCTGCGGACGAGGGTGTCGGAGGATCCGGATTTCCACGAGCTCGTCCGCCGCGTGCGGCAGGAATGGGACTCGACCCATGCGAACCAGGATGTGCCGTTCGATCTCCTGGTCGAGAAGGTGAACCCGACCCGGAGTCCTTCGCGTCACCCGATCTTCCAGGTCGCGCTCGGCCTGCTGAACACGCCGGGGTCGGTGATCGATCCGGACGGGATGTCCGGAAACTGGGAGTTCGCCGACACCAGGGCGGCGAACTTCGATCTCGCCTTCACCTTGATACCCCGACCGTCCGTCGACGGTCACCACCGGGGACTCGACGGCGTACTCGAGTACGCCACGGACCTCTTCGATCGTGCGACCGCCCGTCTCCTCGTCGATCGGTTTCTGGTGCTGTTGCGGGAGGCCGTGGCGAAGCCCGGCGATCCGATCCGGTCGCTCGATCTCCTCGTCGACGGACGCGAACGTGCCGCGCTCGTTTCCGGGTCCGCTGCGGAGGGGGACAGCGATACCGTCGTCGACCGGTTCCGGGATCGGGTGGCACGGCGGCCGGACGATTCGGCCGTCATCGCCGGCGATGCCGTCCTTACCTACCGGGAGCTCGACGATCGCTCGGATCGTCTCGCGCACCGCCTGCTCGCACAGGGGAGCGGGCCGGAACGTTGTGTCGCACTGTTGTCGGATCGCGGAATCGAGGCGGTCACGGCGCTACTCGGAATCCTCAAGAGCGGGGCCGCCTATGTGCCGCTCGACCCTCGTTTCCCCGCGTCACGGATGCGCGACATGCTCGCCGAGTGCGAGGTGGGTGTCGTGCTGGTGGACTCCGAGGAACGACGCGCGTTCGTCTCCGGTCTCGGGGCGGAGGCCGACGTGTTCCGTATCGGGGACGCGGTGCACAGCGAGGGAGGGTCGCGCACCGGGATGCTTCCCGGGACGGACCCGGATCGGCTGGCGTATGTGATGTACACGTCGGGTTCCACCGGCAGACCCAAGGGTGTCGCGGTCACGCACCGGGACATCACGGGACTCGTCACGGACACCCGGTGGACCGATGAGGATCTCGCCAGGGTCGCGTTGCACTCACCACTGGCGTTCGACGCCTCGGTGTTCGAAGTGTGGACACCGTTGTCACGCGGTGGAACGGTCGTCGTGGTTCCGCCCGCTCCGGTGGACGGGGCGGCGTTGAGTCGTACGTTGATCGACGCCCGGGTGACCACGGTCTTCCTCACGACGGCACTGTTCAACCTGATGGTGCAGGAGCACCCGGAGGCACTGGCGTCCGTGCGGCAGGTGTGGGCCGGAGGTGAGACGGCGTCGCCGACCGCGTTCGCGAAAGCCACCGAGGTGGTCGGCGGGGGGACTGTCGTCCACGTCTACGGCCCGACCGAGACCACGACGTTCGCGCTGTGTCACACCGTGGGGGAGGTCGACGGACCTTCGGTACCGCTCGGCGGTGCGATGGACGGCGTCCGCGCTTACCTCGTCGACACGTTCGGGCAACTGGCCGGCTTCGGCATGGTCGGGGAGCTGTGCCTGGGTGGTTCCGGTCTCGCGCGGGGGTACGTAGGTATGCCGGGACTGACCGCGGAACGGTTCGTTCCCGATCCTTACGGACCGCCCGGGTCCCGCATGTATCGGACCGGTGACCTGTTTCGCCTGCGTGCTGACGGGTTGCTGGAGTTCCTCGGCCGGGTGGACCGACAGGTCAAGATCCGTGGATTCCGGATCGAGCCGGGCGAGATCGAGTCGGTCCTGACGGGGTGCGCCGACGTCGGACAGACGGTCGTCATTGCCCGTGACGACCGGTCGGTTGGCAAGACACTCGTGGCGTACATCGTTCCGGCTGACGGTGCCGACGGTGCCGACGAGGACGTGGAAAGTCTACGGGAGCGTGTGCGGGAGTTCCTGCGGGGACGCGTGCCGGACTACATGGTTCCGACGGCAATCGTCGTACTGGAGACGTTCCCGCTGACCACGAACGGCAAGATCGACCTTCGACGTCTGCCGGAACCGGTGGTCGACACGGGGGCCCGTGGCCCCCGGACAACGGCCGAACGCGTGTTGTGCTCGCTGTTCGCCGAGACGCTCGCGTTGGACACGGTGGGCATCGACGACGACTTCTTTCGATCGGGTGGGCACTCGGTGCTCGCTGTCCATCTCATCGGCCGGCTGCGGACCGAATACAAGATCGATCTTGCGATCAAGCAACTCTTCCGTGCCTCGACGGTGGCCGATCTCGCCGTCGAACTCGGTGCGTCCGGGGAGGCCGCACTGGCGACCGGGAAGGGGGATCCCTCGCAGGACGGGACGACGATACCGGTCACGACGTGCCCGGACGTGGGTGCGCCACTGTCGTTCGCGCAGCAGCGCCTCTGGTTCCTCGACCAGATGTGGCCGGGGCGACCCGATTACAACGTGCCGGTGGCGCGGTGGCTGAGTGGATCGCTCGACACCTCGAGATTGCGCGGCGCGATCAGCGCACTGGTTCGGCGACACGACATCCTGCGGACACGGTACGAGATGGACGACGACGGTCCTTACCAGATCGTCGACCCTACCGCGGAGCCGGATCTCCGGGTCGTCGACTGTTCCGATGGGGCACAGGGCCGGGCGCGACGTTCCGCCGAGCACGTGCTCAACGAGGAAGCCCTGCGGCCGTTCGAGTTGAATTCGGCTCCCGTCGCACGTTTCCTGTTGATCCGGCTCGCCGATGACGAACACATTCTTCTGTTGGTGGTGCACCACATCGCGACCGACGGATGGTCGAACGAACTGTTGTGGCAGGACCTGGCGTCCCTGTACAACGACGGCGACACGGCGGTGCTGACGGCACCGCCACTTCGCTACGCCGACTACGCGCGATGGCAACACGAACAGCAGGAAACGGCGCGACTGCGCCGCGACGTCGACTACTGGCGTGAGCGCCTCGCCGGTTTCGAGCCCGTGGAACTGCCGACGGACCGGGAGCGTCCACCCTTCCAGAGCGGCCGCGGCGCCGAGATCCGGTTCCAGGCGGGGCGGGAGTTGCGCAGCCGAGTCCTGCGGGTGGGGACCAGATACGGCACCACCGCCTTCATGACACTGTTCACCGCGTTCGAGATTCTCGTGGCGAAACTCACCGGCCGGCGCGACATCGGGATCGGAGTTCCCGTGGCAGCGCGCGATAGACCCGAGTTGGAGTCCCTGGTCGGCTTTCTCGCCAACACCGTCGTGATCCGCTCGGACATCGACCCCGAGTGCGGATTCGGCGAACTGCTCGCGAAAACGAAAAACGACGCCGCGGAAGCCTATTCGCACGGCGAGTTGCCCTTCGACCGGGTGATCGGCGAGCTGAGGACGCCTCGAGATCCGAGCCGTAACCCTCTCTTCCAGCTGATGTTCGGGACCACCGAATCGACTCTTTCCGGTGCCCGGGAGCAGTGGCCGGGGCTGCGTGCGCGGGAACACCCCGTTCCCTTCAGCGCGGCCAAGTTCGACCTGGCCCTCGGGATAGCCGATCACAGTGATCGGCTCGTCGGTCAGGCCTGCTATGCCACGGACCTGTTCGATCGGACGACGGTCGAGCGGTTCCTGCGCCGATACCTCAGCCTGCTCGAAAACCTCTGCGAAAAACCGGATGACCCTGTGGGCACTCTTGATCTGACGGACGAGCACATGGATACCACGGCTGAGTTCGTCCAGCCCTCATCGGTGATACCCGTCAGTCCCTGAACAACGGGAAAGTGAATACGCGAACGACCGAGTGGGGGCCGCCCGCTCCGTCCACGTGCAGGGAAAGGAATCTGTGATGTCCGACGAGACTTCCGACGACCGCACCTACTGCGTCGTGCTGAACGACGAGGAACAGTATTCGATCTGGTTCGCCGACAGGGAGCTGCCCGCGGGGTGGCGCAAGGACGGTGTCGAGGGGACCAAGAACGTCTGCCTGGCCCATATCGAGGAAGTGTGGACCGACATGCGTCCGCTCAGTCTGCGCCGAAGGATGGCGGAGAACGGGACCGACTGACGGAGATGACACGGACGTCCTTGTTCTCCGTGGTGGGGAATCGACCGATCAGCCGCGAGCTCACGGGTGGGTAACATGACCGTATCGTCCAGTCCGGTTCGACGGCCCGCGCTTTCGGGTGCGTGTCTGTACACCCTGTTCGAATCTGTGAAGGACCGGGCTCCCGACGCGGTCGCGATCGAATCGGAGACGCGGAGCGTGACCTACGGTCAGCTCGCCGACGAGGCCGAGACGCTCGCGGGTGCACTCCGTGCACAGGGCGCAGGTCCGGAATCGACGGTCGGCGTCTGCCTTCCGAGCGGGCCGGAACTGGTGGCGACCGTGTTGGCCGTCCTCCGAACGGGAGCCGCCTATGTCCCGATGGATCCCGGTCTTCCGGAGAAACGACGACGGCTGATAGTGCAGAACACCGGAGCGCTCGGCGTCGTGCGTCCGGAGTCACCGCCTTCCGCCGTGCCTGACGGATCGATCGTCGCCGATCCCCCCACGGTCGGTCCGGACAATGCCGCGTACATCAGTCACACCTCGGGGACGACCTCGCGGCCGAAAGGCGTGGTGGTGCCGCACCGGGGTGTCATCAATCGCGTCGTGGACACGATCCGACGACACGGAATCACCGCGGACGACCGCGTGCTCCTGCGCACACCGGTCGGGTTCGACGCCTGTGCCTGGGAAATCTTCGTCCCGCTGCTCGGGGGAGCGACCGTGGTCGTCGGTTCCGGAGACACCGCCGGGGACCCGGAAGCGGTCGCGCGGACGGTCCTGGAACGCGGTGTCACCGTGCTTCAGGTGGTTCCGTCGATGTTGCGTCTCGTGGGCGAGACCCTCGGGACGCGCCACACGAGACTGCGACTCGTCTATTCTGCCGGTGACCAGCTCGACGAAGCTACGGCCCGGGACGCCCGCACGGCCCTCGGTCCGATCGAGCTGTGGAACGTGTACGGGCCGACCGAGTGCTCGATCGGCTGCGTCGAGGGGCGGTATGAAGCCGATGGGACGGGAGTCGTCCCCATCGGGGAACCGATCGACGAGATCACGACCCGGGTTCTCGATGCGCAGGGGGAACCCGTTCCCGCCGGCGTCCCGGGCGAGCTGTACGTCGGTGGTCCGGGGGTGGCTCGTGGATACCTCGGAATGCCCGGGCTCACCGCCGAGCGTTTCGTACCGGACCCGTACGGGACAGCCGGAGCGCGCCTGTATCGCACCGGCGACCGCGTCCGCGTGCTGGCCGACGGACGACTCGAGTTCCTCGGGAGGATCGACCACCAGCTCAACATTCGAGGAGTCCGGATCGAGCCGGACGAGGTGGAACGGGCGCTACGGGAGCACCCGGGCGTCCGGCACGCGGTCTCCGCGGCGAGCCGGGACCGGCTGATCGGGTACGTCGTCGGTGCCGACGACGTCACCGCAGGCGGGCTGCGAGAGCACCTCCGAAGCCGGGTACCGGCCGAGTACGTGCCGTCCCACTTCGAGTTCCTGGACGAGTTCCCGCTGAACGACAACGGCAAGGTCGACAGGACCGCGTTGCCGGAACCACGGTGGGATGACGAGCACGTCGCACCGCGCGACGCCGCCGAAACGTTCGTCAGTCGGATCTGGGAAGACCTGCTCGGAGTCTCCGGGGTGGGCGCGAAGGACGACTTCTTCCAGCGTGGGGGGTACTCGCTGCTCGTCCCGCGCCTGGCGGCCCGCCTGAGGGAATCCGGCCATCCGATTCCGGTGGCCGAGCTCTATGCCGCGTCGACCGTCGAGGCCCAGGCTCGACTGGTGAACGAGGAGCACGACGGTGCCGGGCTCGTTCGCACCGAGCAGCGCGGGGGCAGGCCGCCCTCGCCGGGACAACGTCGGTTGTGGTTCCTGCAGCAGCTGGACCCGGACAACACCGAGTACCTGGTACCGCTGGTCATCCGGCTTCCCGGGCGCCCCCACCCCGGACGTCTCCGGGAGTCGCTGGGCGACCTCGCCCGAAGACACGAGATCCTGCGGACCCGGTACGTCGCCGAGGAGGGTGAGCTGCGGCAGGTCGTCGACCAGCAGCCGCACATCGAACTGGATGTGCCGGGACACGAGCTCGCGCAGGTGCTCCGTACGGAGATCACGCGAGGGATCGACCTCGGGCGGGGACCGGTCTGGCGTGCCACCCTGACGTCCGACGATCGACTCGTGGTGCTGATACACCACATCGCCTGCGACGGCCTCTCCGCGGCGATCCTGGAACGTGATCTGCTCGAATTCGAGGCCGGGCGAGCCGAGAACCGCCGACCACGACTGCCCGAGCTTCCCGTGCAGTACGCGGACTACGCCGTGTGGCAGAACCGGCGACTGGACGACGGTGAACTGGACGGCGAGCTGGAGTACTGGAAACACCGACTCGCCGGGATCACCACGCTGACCCTCCCGATGGACCGCCCACGGGGGCAACAGCGGGATTCCGAGGGAGCCGTGTACCGCTTCGACGTCGATGCCCCACTGAGTGCGGCGGTCCGGCAACTCGGGCGCGAACGCGGGGCGACCCCGTTCATGACTTTCCTCGCGGCGTACTGCTGTGTGTTGGCACGTCTCTGCGGGACCGACGACGTCACCCTCGGGACCCCGGTCGCCGGACGGCTCCGGCCCGAGGTGCACGAGCTGGTGGGGTTCTTCGTGAACACCCTCGTGTTGCGTTGCGACATGACCGATGTACGGGAGTTCGCCGACGCCGTGTCCCGCGCCCGGGAGACGGCACTGGAGGCGTTCGCGCACCAGGAGCTTCCGTTCGAGCGGCTCGTCGAGGAATTACAGCCGGAGCGCGACCTGTCCAAGACCCCGTTGTTCCAGGTCATGTTCGAACTGGTCGACCAGCGCTCCCCGGGCGCGCAGGACTCCTCCGAGGCGGTGCTCGAACACTGGGACACCGCCAAGTTCGACCTCACGCTGCATCTCGAGAACCGCGCCGGTGGGTCACTCAAGGGCTCCTTCGAATACGCCACCGACGTGTTCGACCGGGAGACCGTCGCCCGGATGGCGCGTGCGTTCGTCCGTGTGCTCGACGGGGCCGCGACCGGAACGCCGCTGACCGAGCTGGACCTCATGGATCCCGCGGAGCGTCACCGTGTCGTGGTGGAACTCAACGACACCGCCACCGAGGTCACCGACCGGTGCATCCACGAACTGATCGAGGAGCAGGCACACCGGACACCGGACGCCGTCGCGGTGGAGTACGAGGGCTCACGGCTGACCTATGCGGAGGTGGACGCCCGAGCCAACGCCCTGGCGTTACGCCTGCGGAAGCTCGGGGTCGGGCCGGACATCCCGGTGGGGGTGCTGTTGGATCGCTCTCCCGCACTCGTCATCGGGATGCTCGGGGTACTCAAGGCGGGTGGGTGTTTCGTACCGCTGGAAACGGACTTCCCCGTGGCGAGAGTGCGGCAATTACTGAACGACGTCGGCGCCCGGACGTGTCTCGCCGACGTCGGCACGCCGGTCCCGGAAGGGGTCACAGCCGTGACCGTGGGCGACGACGAAGCCGCTGCGGGACCGCCTTCCCAGGTGATGGCGGACCACCTGGCCGCCGTCTACTACACCTCGGGATCCACGGGGAAGCCCAAGGGTGTCGCCGCGACCCATCGCGGTTGGGTCAATCGCCTCGTCGCCATGCAGGACGCACTCGCTCTCCAACCCGGGGAAGCGGTCCTGCAGAAGACCACGGTCGTCTTCGACGACACCCCGGTCGAATGTTTCTGGCCGCTCATGGTCGGCGGACGCGTGGCAGTGCTGGCTCCCGGCGCTCACCGGGACCCGGTCGCGATCCTCGACGCGACGGCGCAGCACGACGTCTCGGTCGTCCTCTTCGTTCCCAGCATGTTGTCCCTGGTGGTCGATGCGCTGACGCCCGACCGGAGGCGCGGGTTGCGCGTGCTCCGCGAGATCGGGACGAGTGGCGAGGCATTGAGCGCGGAGCTGGTGCGCTCGTACCGGGACCGTGTCGGACCAGAGGGGCCGGCGTTGCACAACCACTGGGGTGTGACCGAAGCCTCGATCGACTCGACCCGACACACGGTCGGAGCGGCCGACGCAGCCGGCTCCGGAACGGTCACGATCGGTCGACCGCTGGCGAACAATCGAATCTACGTGCTCGACGGACACATGCGCCCGGTGCCACCGGGAACGGTCGGTGAGATCTATGTCGGTGGTCTCGGACTGGCACGCGGGTACCACGACGATCCGGCGAGAACGGCGCTGGCCTTCGTGCCCGACCCGTTCGGCTCGTCCGGACGGCTCTACCGCACCGGCGATCACGCCCGTCTGCGGGCGGATGGTTCGATCGACTTTCTCGGCCGTGCCGATCACCAGTTCAAGGTCCGCGGGGTCCGGGTCGAACTGGGGGAGATCGAGGAGACACTACGCTCGCACGCCGGCGTGCGCGACGCGACTCTCCATGTCTGGCAGGCACCGTCCGGTGACAAGCGGATCGTCGGGTACGTCGTCCTCCGAGACGGAGCCTCGGTCAACGAGCTCTGGAGACACCTGGAGGACCGGCTCCCCGGGTACATGGTCCCTTCGGTGCTCAGTCCGTTGTCGGAGATTCCCCGTACGCCGAGCGGGAAGGTCGACCGGCAGGCTCTCACCGCTCCCGACATGCCCACCTTGGTGCGGGAGCAGGGGTTCGTGGCGCCGCGCACCGCTGCGGAGCAAGTGCTCACCGGGATCTGGAGCGAAGTGCTGGGCACGGAGGTCGGTGTGCACAACGATTTCTTCCGTGCGGGTGGTCATTCGCTGCTGGTGGCCCGGGTGGTCTCCCGGATCCAGGAGGAGTTCGGTGTCGAGTTGCCGATCCGGGAGATCTTCGACAGATCGACCGTCGCCGAACTCGTTCCGGTGATCGAAGAGCGGATCCGTGCGGAGATCGAGGGTCTCCCGGACGAGGAGATCCGGAGAGCCGCGACGCGGCGAGAGGACGTGCAGTGATGGTTGACACCGACGCGCTGCGGGAGGACCTCGTGCAGGCCCGGCTGGCCGGACGGGCGCGAGACCTGCGGACCTCGACGGAACCGGTCGCGGATCGCTCCGGACCGGTGCCCCTGTCCTTCGGTCAGCAGGGCATGTGGTTTCTCAGCCAGCTTCGTCCGGACAGTCCCGAGTACCTGGTCTCCTGTGCGCTGGAGATAACCGGCCCGTTGGACTCCGGCGCGCTGCGTGCGGCGTTGCAGCGAGTCGTCGAGCGGCACGAGATATTGCGTACCCGGTACGAGTTGTCCGACGGCGAGCCGGTCCAGGTCATCGACGAGGCGCCGGTGGTTCGGCTGCCGATCGTCGAGGTCGCGGACGCCACGGAGCCGTTGCGGCAGGATTTGGGCACGCCGATCCACCTCGGTCGGCAGCATCCCTTCCGGGCACGTCTGCTTCGTCGTGGCGCGCACGACCATGTGCTCAGCCTGGTGCTGCACCACATCGCCTGTGACGCCGCATCCTGTGACCTGCTCGTCGACGAACTCGCACAGCTCTACCGGTCGTACACCACGCGAACGTCGGCCGATCCGGCACCGTTGCCCACCCAGTATGCCGACTATGCGGTACGGCAGCGACAGCGCAGCTCCGGTGAGGTGCTCGATCGTCGGCTGCGCTACTGGCGGGAGATGTTGGCCGGGTCGGTGCCGCTCGATCTTCCGACCGACCGACCGCGGTCCGCGGCACGGGACCGGTCGGGGGAGGATGTGCTCTTCCGTGTCTCCGCGGATCTGACGCGGGCGTTGCGTGCGGTCGCGACCCGGTGCGAGACAACCTTGTTCGTCGTGCTGTTGACCGCGTTCCAGGTGCTGTTGGCCCGTTACAGCGGGAAGCGTGACGTCGTCGTGGGCAGCGCGGTGTCGGCACGTACCCGTGCGGACGAGCAACGGATGATCGGTTACCTGCAGAACGTACTACCGCTGCGGGCGAACTGGACCGGTGATCCGGTCTTCACCCAACTGTGCGGGCAGGGAGGAGAACGGCTGCTCGACGCGCTCGACAACCAGGAAGTGCCGCTGCGTTCGCTGACCGGCGGTGGGCACAGAAGTCCCGGGCAATCCGACGACCCGCTCTTCCAGGTCATGTTCGATCTGCTCGAACACGTGCCGACCGGATCGGCGAACCTCGGGGTGGACTGGGCCCCTGTCGACGTCAACGGCAAGGTGGCACGGTTCGACCTGACGTTGCAGATGGCCGAGCAGGCCGATGGATCGCTGCGCTCCGGACTCAACTATGCCACCGCACTGTTCGACCACGACACCGCCGAGCGAATGGTGGGTCACTTCGAACGGTTGGTGACGGCGATCGCCGGCGACCCGGACAGGCCGCTCTCCACACTCGAGATGCTCGCACCGGACGAACGGTCCCGGCTGCTCGCGGGCGGCGACGGTGGTCGTGCCGCACGGATCCGGACGACCGTGAGCGACGCGGTCGCCGACCACGCCCGGCGGACCCCGGAGGCCCCGGCCGTGGTGCCCGTCGGAGCGACCGGAGTGGGGCTCTCCTACCGTGAACTCGACGAGGACGCCAACCGCATCGCGCGGTACCTGACCGAACGCGGGGTCGGTTCGGAGAGTCTCGTCGCCGTCTGCCTCGGTCGGGGACGGTGGTTGCTGCCCGTGCTGCTCGGGGTCTGGCGTGCGGGCGCGGCCTACGTTCCGCTGGATCCCGCGCATCCCGACGATCGGCTCGGCAGTGTAGTCGGCGACTCCGGAGCCCGGACCCTGATCACCGAGTCGGCGCTCCGCGCGCGTCTCGACGCCGTGTGCGGCGAATGCGCCGTGGTCGTCGTTGATGACGACGCGGCGATCCCCCGGTGTTCGGCGCGGGCGCTCGACCACGCCCCGGAACCGGAGACACTGGCCTACGTCATCTACACCTCGGGCAGTACCGGACGTCCCAAGGGAGTGCTCGTCTCCCATGCGAGCCTGATGAACTATCTGTCGTGGGCCGCCGACGACTATGTCCGGGACACGCGAGAGTCCTCCGCGGGCGCACCGGTGCTGTCCTCGGTGGCCTTCGACCTCACGGTGACTCCGCTGTACACGCCGCTGCTGTGCGGTCGCCCGGTGTATCTCCCGGAACCGGACCTCGGCCCGGAAGAGCTCGGCACCGTACTGGCCGGGCACGCTCCGTTCGACTTCGTGAAGCTCACTCCGGGGCATCTCGACCTGCTCACCAAACAGTTGACTCCGGACGAGAGGGCCGAACTCGCCGACACCGTCGTCGCGGGGGGCGAGTCGTTCTCGACCGGGCTGGCGGCGGAGTGGCGCCATACCCGGGTGGTCAACGAGTACGGCCCGACCGAGACGACGGTCGGGAACGCCGCTCGCACGGTCGACGGGACGGAGGAAAGTGGCATCCTGCCCCTGGGCCGCCCCATCCCGGGGACGAGCGCTTACGTGCTGGACGAGACGCTCGCGCCGATGCCCGTCGGTGTGGCCGGTGAATTGTACATCGGCGGTGGGCAGCTCGCCCGCGGCTATCTGGGGCAACCCGCGCTCACCGCGGAGCGATTCGTGCCGAACCCGTTCGGCCCGGCGGGGGCGCGGCTCTACCGGACGGGGGATCGGTGTCGGGTGCTCGCGACCGGCGAGTTCGAGTTCCTGGGACGGACGGACACCCAACTGAATATCCGTGGCTACCGTGTCGAGCCTGCCGAGATCGAAGCGGTGCTGAAGCGGTATCCCGGAGTCGAGGCCGCCGTGGTCGCTGTGCGGGACGGGGTGTTCGCCGGTTATGTCGTCGCGGCGGACGAATACCACCTCGACATCGCGGAGCTCGAGAAGTTCCTGACCGGGGTCGTGCCGGCGTACATGGTTCCTTCGGTCCTGGTCCGGCTGGACGCCGTGCCGCTCACCGCGAACGGCAAGATCGATCAGGATGCGTTGCCCGTACCCGGCCGTGCCGAGTTCAGCACCGATACCTACACGCCTCCGTCCGGGGACGTCGAAGAGCGCATCGCCCGGGTGTGGCGCTCGGTGTTGCGGCTCGACGAGGTCGGTGCGAACGACTCGTTCTTCGACCTGGGAGGGGACTCCCTGCACGCGGTGGCGGTCGTCGGTGCGCTGCGGGAGGACGGTCTCGAAGTCTCGATGCAGGAGATCTTCCAGCGGCCCACGGTCGCGGGACTCGCCGAGGTCGTCGGCGAACGCCCGGAGGTGTCCCCGGAACCGTCCGGTGTCGCGCCGTTCGCCATGGTGACTCCGTCCGATGCCGAGCGGGTCGGTGCGGGAGTGCGGGACGCGTACCCGCTGTCGATGGTCCAGGCCGGCATGGTGTACGAGATGGTCGCGGACGCCGACGCGTACCCTTACCTCAACACGACCACCTACGGTATCCGGGACGGCCGTCCCTTCTCCGTCGAGGCGATGCGGGAGGCGGCCGACGTCGTCGTGGGCCGGCACGAGGTCCTGCGCACGTCGTTCGATTTCGACACCTTCAGTGAACCTTTGCAGCTGGTGCACGACCGGGCACGATTGCGGGTGAAGGTCCACGACCTTCGCGGACTGGATGAGCGGGAACAGCAGGACCGCATCGGGGCCCACCGGGCCGAGGAACGCCGCACCCCGTTCGACCTCGCCAGCCCGTCGCTCCTGCGGATGTGCGCACACGTCCACGCGGACGACCGTTGGTCGCTGACGATCACGGAGTGCCATCCGATCCTCGAAGGATGGAGCTATCACCTGCTGCTGATGGAGCTGTTGGACTGTTACGCGGCGATCCGTGACGGGAGGGATCCCGAATTCGCCCCGGCCCCGGAGGTCAGGTACGCGGATTTCGTCGCCGCGGAACGCGCGTCCCTGGACTCCGATGCCGACCGGGAGTACTGGACGCGCGTGATCGAGGGTACGGAGAAGCTGGAGCTCCCGCGGGCATGGGCGGGTCCGCCCGGACCGGGCTACTACAGGCTGGAGGTCCCGTTCCGCGATCTGCTCGAAGGGCTGACCGCGGTATCCCGCGCTGCTGAGGTGCCGCTCAAGAGTGTGTTGCACACGGCGCACCTGAAGGTCATGAGCATGCTGACTCCTCAGCGCGAGTTCTTCACCGGTCTGGTCTGCGACGCGCGGCCGGAACTCCCGGGCGCCGAGCGGGTTCTGGGCATGTTCCTCAACACTGTCCCGTTCCGTTTTCGGTTCGCCGGTGGTACCTGGCGGGACCTGGCGCGCGAGGTCTTCGCAACCGAAACCGAATTGTGGTCACACCGCCGTTTCCCGCTGCCCGCCATGCAACGGCAATTCGGTGATCGGCGACTTCTCGACGTCATGTTCAACTTTCTCGACTTTCGCGAGGTCGACGAGGACCTCGTCGACGTATACGGAACCGTGGACGACAGTCCGAACGAGTTCCCCCTGTCGGTCACGGTCTTCCGGCTCGGGCTCGTCGATCTGACCTTCCGGACGCGCGTGATCGGGCGGGAACACGGGCACGCGCTGGCCGAGATGTACCGACTCGTACTCGAAGCGATCGCCGCGGGTCCCGACGGTGATGCCCGGGTCTCTCCCGTCCCGAACACGGTCGGCCCGCTCACGGGCACGGAAGTCGTGGGGAAGGGGATCGGCGGATGTCGGCCCGTGCACGAACTCGTGGCGGGGCACGCGAGGACGAGACCGGACGGTGTCGCCGTGCGGAACGGGTCGGAAGGGATGACCTACGCACAGCTCGACCTGGCGGCGAACCGGCTTGCCCGTCATCTGATGGAGCTGGGCGTACGGCCGGAGACCCCGGTCGGCATCTGTCTCGACGGCGGGCCGGACCTGGTCGTCGCGATACTGGGAGTACTCAAGGCGGGAGCGGCCTATGTTCCGCTCGACCCGGCACACCCCGCCGACCGTGTCACCTTCTGCCTGACCGACAGCGGCGCGGCCATGGTGCTCACGCGCGAGGGTCTCCTCGGTTCATCGCCCGCGGTCGGAACGGTCCCGGTCGTCTGTCTCGACGCCGAGTGGACGGCCATCGGCCGTCGGCCGGACACCTGTCCCTCCGTCGCTGTCGAACCCGAGAGTCTCGCGTACGTCATCTACACGTCCGGCTCGACCGGGCGCCCCAAAGGAGTGATGGTCACTCACGGTGGATTGGCGAACTATCTGACGTGGGCCGCGGAGTACTACGGCCCCGCAGCGGACGGCGGGGCCCCGATGGTCGGTTCGGTGGCTTACGACCTCTCGGTCACGAACCTGTTCCTGCCTCTGGTACTCGGCAGGGAGATCGATCTGCTGCCCGACGGCTCCGACATGGTCTCGCTGGCGGAACGGCTCCGCGGGGACGGGGATTTCACCGTGCTGAAAGCCACACCGACGCATCTGGAACTGCTCCGGAGCGAGTTGGACGGTTCCGGGCCGGTGTCCTCGGTGAGTACCGTCGTCATCGGGGGCGAGGAACTGAGGCAGGACACGGTCGAGGCGTGGCGGGCCCTGGCGCCGTCGGCGCGGTTCGTGAACGAGTACGGCCCGACCGAGACGGTGGTGGGTTGCTCGGTGCACGAGGTGGGACCGGGGACCACCGGATCGGTACCGATCGGCACGCCCATCGCGGACACCCGGCTGTACGTGTTCGACGCGTTCATGCGGCCGGTGCCGGCCGGAGTATCCGGTGAGATCTACATCGGCGGCGCGGGTGTCGCCCGCGGTTACCGTGATCGTCCGGGACTCACGGCGGAGCGGTTCGTTCCCGATCCGTACGGCCCACCGGGAGCGCGCCTCTACCGCAGTGGTGATCTCGGCTTCGTCCGCGCCGACGGGGAACTCGCGTTCCAGGGGCGGCTCGATGAGCAGGTCAAGATCCATGGTCATCGGATCGAGCCGGGCGAGATCGAATCCCGGCTCCGGGAACACCCGCGGATCGAGGACGCCGTCGTGGTGGCGACACCCGGTCCGGAGGGACATTCGCGGTTGATCGCTTACGTCGTCGGCGAGGCCGAGGACGACCTGTCCGCCTTCCTGCTCGTGACCCTTCCCACCCACATGGTGCCCAGCGCTTTCGTGCCACTCGACGCTCTCCCCGTGGGGCCCGGGGGAAAGGTCGACCGTGCGCGGCTGCCCGAACCGCCGAGCGTGGTGGATCGCCGTGCGCGGGACACCGTCGCGCCACGGACCGAGACCGAACGCGTCCTCACCGAGATCTGGGCGAGTGTGCTGGGACTGGAGCGGGTAGGTGTGCAGGACGACTTCGTCGAACTCGGCGGAGACTCGGTCCTGACCATTCACGCGGTGTCGGCGGCGCGCAAAGCCGGCGTTCCCGTGTCACCGCGATTGATGTTGCGGCACGGCACGGTGGCGGGATTGGCGGCCGCGCTTCGCGACGACATACCGACCACGAACGCGGAACAGGGCGTCGTGACCGGTGAGGTGCCGTTGCCCCCGATCCACCGCGCCTTGATCGCCGAGGGAGCGGATCTCGACGAGTACACCCAGACGGCTCATCTGCTCGTGGATCCGGCACCGGTCGATCCGGCGCTGCTGGAACGCGCGCTGCGGGAGATCGTCACGCATCACGACGTTCTGCGGCTGCGGATCCGGGACGGACACGCGCACCTGGTGGCGGCCGAGCAGCACCGGCTTCTCGAAGTGAGCGATCTGCGCGGTCTTCCCGCCGCGAAGCAGGACAGGATGCTGTCCCGGCTCGCCGCGGAACTGTCCCCGGATATCGTGACGGGGCCGGCCCTGCGGGCCCGGCTCTTCCGGTTCGACGACGCAGACCCGGCCCGACTGGTCCTCGCGGCGCACCGGAGCGTGGTGGACGGTGTCTCCTGGCCGGTGCTGGTGTCCGATCTGGACACGGCATACCGGCACCTCGAAGCGGGACAGGCGGTCGCGTTGCCCTCGAAGACATCGTCGTTCCGGGAATGGGCCCGGAGGCTGGATCGGTACGGTCGTGGCGCCGAGATCGAACGTCAGATCCCGTACTGGCTCGCGCGGGGTGGACAGATACGTGTTCCGGCGGACCGTGACGGGGGAGCGAACACGCCGAACAGCGTCCGAACGGTGACGATGCGTGCGAGTCTGGACCGCCCGCCCGCCGACATGCGGGATATTCTTCTCGCCGCATTGGCACTGGTCGTCACGGGGAGGACCGGCGACGACCGGATGGTGGTCGAGCTGGAAGGGCACGGTAGGGAGGAGCTTTTCGCCGACCTCGATGTGTCCCGCACGGTCGGCTGGTTCACGACTCTGTACCCGGTCGAGATCCCGGTACCCGTGGCGCGCGAGGACGTCACGGCGGTGTCCCGTGCGGTGAACGGGGTACCGGACGGTGGGATCGGTTTCGGACTGTTGCGTCATCTGGACGGCAACGAGCAGAGAGAACGGCTGCGCGCCCTGCCACCGCCACAGATCCGGTTCAACTACATGGGCACGAGTCCGGGGGGCGAGACACACGCGAGGTTCCGGCCTGCGCCGGGGGGTGTCTCCCCGGCTCGGCCGACCACCGGGCGGCGGTCGCGCGAGTTCGAGATCGACGCGGGGGTCGACGGCGGAGAGCTACAGATCGTGTGGGCCTACTCGGAGAACATCCACCATCGGCGAACGGTTCGTGCCTTGGCCGAGCACCATCTCGCCGAAGTGCGGACGATGTTGGCGCAGCGTTCCGGATAGACGACAACGACGACAGGGGAAGTCGATCAGATGCTCACCTCCGAGGTGTCCTTCCCGTTCCGGGACGAGGTGCTGTCCGGGACGGTGTTCCTGTCCGGCAGTGCGGAGCCACACCCCGCCATCGTCATGGTGCACGGGTCGGGCGGAGTCGATCGCTACGGTGCCCAGGGAACCCTGCAGCCCGTCATGGAGCGGTTCGTGAGGGCGGGCTTCGCGGTGCTCTCCTACGACAAACCCGGTGTGGGCGGATCGACGGGCCGGTGGGAGCGGCAGACCTTCGACGACCGTGCCGCGGAGACACTCGCCGCTGTGCGTTTCCTGGCGCAGCGCCCGGACATCGATGCGGCTCGCATCGGGCTGTGGGGGATCAGCCAGGGTGGGTGGACCGTGCCGATCACCGTGGCATCGGCGGCCGCCGAGATCGCCTTCGCGGTCCTCGTTTCGGCCTCGGCTCTCACGCCCTGCGAGCAGTCGATTCACCAGATAGTGAGAAGACTGCGCGGTGACGGCTTCTCGGAGGTACAGGTCGCCCGGGCGGTGGAGCTCCACGAGCGACGCACCGCTGCTCTCGCGGCGGCGACGCCCGGATCGCGGATCCTCGCCGAGGAACCGGAATCAATGACGCGGCAACCCTGGTACGAGTACTGCCGGACCTCCCCGGAGGAACTCGACTTCGTGCGGCCGATCTGGCACTTCGACGTCCTGCCGTTCGTGCGCCGCCTGTCGTGCCCACTGCTGGCGATCTGGGGTGCGGAGGACGTGCACATGCCCGCTCAGCGCTGTGCCGCCGCCTTCGCCGCGTCCCTGGCGGAAGCGGACCACGAGAGCTTCCGGATCGAGGTGTTCCCGGCCGCGGATCATCGGATCCGTGTCCCCGGTGCGGGCAACGGAGCGAGCGCCCTCGCCCCCGGTTACGCGGAAAGCATGGTGACGTGGTTGGCCGGGGTCCCCACTCGCGGTGCTCGGACCATGGACGGCCGACGGCGATGAACAGGCAAGCCGAGCGAAAGGGAAGCACGATGTCCGAATCGGACCGCGCGAGCGGGTCACCCTGGATGAGGTTCTTTCACCCCGGGCGCCATCGCGAGGTCGTCGTCGTGTGCCTGCCGCATGCCGGAGGATCGGCGAGCTTCTACCGGGAGTGGGGCGCACACGTTCCCGAGGAGTTCGAGGTCGGCGTCATCCAGTACCCGGGACGGGAGGATCGTCTCGGAGAGCCGTGCGTCGACGACATGACCGTGATGGCCGATACGGTTACCGCGGCCCTCCGCCCGTACTTCGCCTCGTCGGTGGTGCTGTTCGGCCACAGTATGGGCGCGGCCGTGATGTACGAAGTGGCACGCCGGTGTGAGGCCGAGGGACTGTATCCCGATCTGCTCGTGGCGTCCGGACAGCCGGCGCCGCACTGCCGCGGTGGGAGGGTGCTGCACCGCGACGGCGACGAGGCTTTGATCGCGGAACTGCGACGGTTCTCCGAAACCAGCGAGGCCGTGTTGCGGAGCACCGAGATGCGCGAGCTCATGCTTCCGGCGATGCGGGCGGACTACAAGCTGATCGAGACTTACGAACCCGGGAGAACGGTCCGCCTCCGGACACCTTTGGCGGTGTTCCGTGGTCTGGATGACCCCGAGGTAAACGGGGTCGGTGCGCTCCGCTGGCGTGAGCTGACGGTCGGCGGCGAGTTGTACGCCCACCGGGTATTCGAGGGCGGACATTTCTACCTGCGGGAGCACCGGGACGCCGTCCTGACGGCGATGACCGGGTTGGTGCGGGAAGTGTGTGATCGGCATGGCCCGCCCCGGGTCCCGAACACGAGTCGGACCGGTACCGACGGCCCATCGTAATGGAGGAGATGTTTTCCGTGGATGAAATGTCGATTCCGACAGTTGAGCTGACTGAGCCCGAACGAGCGAGTATGGAGCGGTTGGCGCGGCGACTCGTGTCGGCGGCGGACGGGTTGATCGACTCGAGGGAGTGGGTCGCGGCCGTGCGAGACGCCTGGTCGAGCGCACCCGCGGGATTACGGTCGAGGCTGGCGGAGTTCCGGAGTGATTCCGGCCGGGACGGGGTTCTTCTGCTGCGTAATCTACCCGTGGACGCGGCGAACCTGCCGGACACTCCGAACGAGAAGGATTCGGTGCTGCGCGAGGCGACCGTGTCTGCCGCGACGCTGATGCTCGTCTCCCACGGGCTCGGTAGCCCGGTGGCCTTCCGCGCGGAGAAGTCCGGAGCACTGGTGCAGAACGTGGTACCCGTGCCGGGTAAGGAGGAGTTGCAGGCGAACTCCGGCTCGGTACGGCTCACGTTTCACACCGAGAACGCCTTCCATGAGCATCGACCGGACTTCGTGATGCTGCTCTGCGTGCGACCGGACCACGACGAGATCGCCGAGCTGTGTACTGTGAGCGCGCATCGGGTGGTGGCCCGACTGCCCGTCTCGGCACGCGAGACGTTGGCGACGACGAGCTTCGTCACCCAGGCACCGCCGTCGTTCGGTTCGGCTGGGGGCGGGTCCGGACGGCACGCGATCCTGTCCGGGGATCGTGACCGGCCTACGATGCGGGTTGACGAGGCCGCGACCGAGCCGGTGACCGCGGCGGGTGCGAAGGCGATGACCGAGCTGTCCGCGGCATTCGAGGACTGTTACCGTGCGATCCGATTACGATCGGGTGATCTCGCCGTCGTGGACAATCGTGCGGTGGTGCACGGGAGGTCGGCGTTCACGCCTCGCTACGATGGCCGTGACCGTTGGTTGCAACGCATGTTCGTGCTCACCGATCTCCGCTGTTCCCGGGAGTACCGTAAGGACGACGGGTACATCCTGGACGCCTAGACGCGCTCGTCCGCGCTGAACGGCCTGCCTCCCGGCCCCGGATCGTACCGGCGTGATATTCCTCGGGAAGCCGTTCACGGATCGCCGCGACGACCGTATCGGACAGTGGTAGGCGCCACACAGCGTAGACAGGTATCACCCGGTCAGTGCAGTTACACACGGGTGGTACATGTCATACTGAGAAAATGATCAACGTGGTAGTGGTGACCGATGTGGGAGTCACCCCGCCACCAGTGGTCGGTTCGTGGGTGCGCCCGGTATTCGCCACCCGGTTCCTTCGGTGGTCCCTCTTGTCCCTCGGCAAGGAGTCCGCAGAGTGAACAACAAAGTGACGTTCGGTGCCGTGCTCCGCCGAAGAAGGGAGGAGCGGGGTCTGTCCCTGCGCGGACTGGCCGGTCTGATCTGCTACAGCCCGGGCTGGTTGAGCAAGATAGAGAACGGTCTCGTCCGTCCCACCCTCCCGATGGCGATGTTGTGTGACCGGGAGCTCGCCACGGGCGCGGAGTTCGCGACCCTCGCTCGGGAGTTCGCCCAGCGGGACAGCGAATCCCCGACACCGGCCCAGCTCCCGCGGGAAACCGACGGCTTCATCGGACGCGAGCGCGAGATCGAGTTCCTGGACACGTCGTACGAGGGTTGCGACCGGATCCGGCGAGGAATGTTGGCGACCGTCGAGGGAAACGCCGGTACGGGAAAGACCGCGTTGGCTCTCCGTTGGGCGCACCGGGTCGCTGACAGGTTCGACGACGGGATCATGTTCGCCGGCCTCCAGGGTTACTCCGCGAATGCGAGACCACTCGACCCAGGACAAGTGCTCGGCGAGTTCCTCGTCGCGCTCGGGGTCGGGGAGAAGAACATCCCTTCACGCCAGGAACAGCGGGCGAGTCTCCTGCGTACCCTGACCGCGCGCCGCCGAATGTTGATCATACTCGACGACGCGGCCAGTTCGAGCCAGGTACAACCGTTGCTGCCGAGCGGCCACGACTGCGCGGTCGTGGTGACCAGTCGACGTCGACTGACAGGTCTGACGGTCCGGAACAAGGCGACATCGCTCACTTTGCGTCCGATGCTCGCCCGCGAGTCGGGCGAGGTACTCAGGTCGTTCCTCGGAGAAGCCGACTACGACGCGAAATCCGGAGCGTTTCAACGGCTGGCCCGACAGTGTGCGCACATCCCACTCGCGCTCCGGATCGTCGGCGCACGCCTGGCGTCGACCTCGTTACGCGTCGAGCATCTCGTCCGCGACCTCGCGGACCCGGAGACGAGACTCGATCTGCTGTCCGACGCCGAGGACGCCAGTCTGTCCATGCGGACCGCCCTGGAGCGCTCCTATCGCGATCTGGACAGGCAGAGCGCACGGATCTTTCGGGTGCTGGGACTGAGTTCTCCCGATACGGTTCCCCCGCTCGCCCGCGTTCTGAGCGAGTGTCCGCATCGGCGCGCACGTGAGGCCCTGCACCGTCTGGCGGATGTCCATCTCATCGGTGACTCCGATGGTGGGGCGTACGCACTCGACGAGTTGACCGGTGCCTTCGCGGCCGAGAAGGCACGCGGCGAGAACGACCGCGGATGTGTGGCCACTGTGAAACTGTTGGGCGCGACGGTGTGACCGCGTGGCCCCCGTTCGGCGGAACGGCGGAGGCGGTCGGCCGCCCGTAACGAGCCGATTCGTCACACCTGTCCCACGGTCGTCGCGTGAACGGTACGAATCGCGTGCAGACCCGGAGAGTCACCAGGACCGTCCCGGCCACCGGTCACCGGGACGCGCGGTTCGCAGTGCCGTCCGCAGTGTCGTCCGCAGTGCCGACCGCCGTAGCGGGACCGGTCGCTGACCGGCACACTCGTCGAAGGCCACCGATGTTGAGTACACCGCGCAACACGGAAACACTTTCCCGCCGAATGACGTCCGTATAAGGTCCCAGTCGAGGGCGATGTCTCTCGAAATACGTGGTCGCGACGAAAACGCGACCGACGAGAACGGAAGCGACGAGGCGTAAGGTCATGAACGCTCTTCCGGGGTAGCCGATGCGGATTCGCCGGGATGTTCCGAATCGAGGCGGGAGGAACAATGGGTGCGCTTGGGACGGACGAGAACTGCTTCGAAACGCCGGAGATGCGTGTGCACGACACGACGCACGCCGACACGGTTCGCGACGCGGCTTACTCGGCCGGAGTACTCCGATCGCGCAGGGACCGACTGGCCGAGACGATCGCCGTCGAAGGTGAATCGATGCGGTACTTCCCGGTGCTGTCCGTCCTGGCTCCGGTGATGACGCAGACAGAGGGAGAGATCACCTACCCCGGTGATCCGATGTGCTTGTACAGTGCGTTGAGCGTCGCCGTGCATCGGGCGGTCGCCGATGCCGGCCCGCTGAACGACGCGCGGCATTACAACGATCTTGCACCACAGTGGACACGGTATCCGTCGAAGGAATACCGGCTGCGTGTTCAGGATGACGGCTATCGGCCGTACCGTACGGATCCGAACACCGACGAGACGGTGTTCGATCCGCGTGTGTGGGACGAGATGTCGAGAGCCCGGTGGATCCAGTTACTCCGCGAGGTGCGACCGCGAGTGGTGCTCATCAGCGCCGTGTCACCGGCTCACCGGTACGCGTTGGAGATCGCGACGCTGGTGAAGGCCGAGGTGCCGCGGGCATTCGTCGTCCTGGGCGGTCGGCACGTCGACGAGACGATCAGCGTCGTGTCCGGCCGTTCGAGGGTCGTCCAACGGTCGAGCAGCACGCTGGCCGTCATGGCCGACGGGCGTGCACCTCGGGTGGTCGACGCCGTGGTCACCGGCGAGGCCTACTTCTCGCTGGACGTACTGATGCGGGCTCTGGCACTGTCCATGGACCTGACGGGACGGTGGGTGGATGCGGAAGAGGCGGTCGGTGCGTTGCGTTACCTGCTTCACCGGGACGGTCCGCCCGCAGGGAAGTCGGCGATCTATCTGGCGGACGCCTCGGGATCCGACGGAACCGTGCACGCGTTCCCGTTCGACGGGAGTTCGGTGGATCTCGCGTCGTTGCCCGCACCCTACGAGGCGTTCGCCATCCGATCGCATTTTCCGATCTTTTCCGATCCGGAAACCGGCCGAACGCTCCGGACCGCGCACTTCATGATGTCCAACTCGTGTCCCTATCAGTGCAATTTCTGCTCCGAATCGTCCTTGCTGAACACATTGAACCGCTTCAAGGGGGACGCCGTACACCGGGGAGTGGACCGGGTCTGCGAGTACGTCAGCTACGGTGCGGAATCAATATTCTTCGACGACTCGATCTTCTGGAGTGGGCGCTTCAGCGACATCATCTCGTTCTGCACCGAACTCCGGGATGCCCGGGAGTGTGCGCGGGCGGCCCTGCCGGCACGGTATCGCGAACTCCTGGACGAGACCGATATGGCCCGGTTCAAAAGACTCCAGTGGGGGGCACAGTTGACGGTCGACACCCTGGTCGCGCTCCACCGCAGACAGGAGTCGGCGGAGGTGTTGCGCCGGATGCGGGAGGCAGGGTGCAACTACGTGTATGTGGGTGTCGAGAGCATGTCCGAGCAGGTGATGGGGCATGTGCACAAGAACCTCCGTAAGACCGGGGACGGGAGTTGGCCCGGTAAGGTGCGTGACGCCGTGTCTCTGGTGAAGGATCAGGGCCTGCGGGTCGGTACGTCGGTACTGTTCGGGCTGGAGGGCGAGACCCGGGGCAGCATCGACGAGACGATCGAGGAGGTCGGTAAGTTGATCGACAATCGTCTCATCGACCTGGCCAGTCCGAACATCCTCACCTATCACCCGGCGACGCCGATCACGCGCAAGCACGGCATGCACGACAAGCTCGATTACCATTCACCCCGAGTGGACAACAGGCGACCCTACACGTATTTCGAGGAGGCGTTTCCGGGCGTCGTCTCCCGCTCGCTGAGCGAGGACGACATCTGGCATATCCACCGCGAGACCGAACACCGGTGGTCGAGTGTGCGTAACGATACGTCACCGGAAACCGGAGACCGGGTCCCGGGACTCGGTTCGGTCCCGCCCGCGACGAGCGGGCGGGAAGTGCCGGGTTGAGCGTTGCGTCGTGTTGATTCGGGGATGCGCGGTGGCGCCCGGGATCGTGTGGACGGGTGGGATTCCGTGGTAGCGCCGCACGAGTGCGGAAAAGGTTGATGTCCGGGGGTGGAGCATGGCTGTCGGTGAACGGGAGAGCGGCTGGGCCGGTATTCCGGACCTGGCGCGACGGGACGGGGAGAAATGGCACGGGGTCGGCGAGGGAGTGGTGTCGGCATGGGTGGCGGACATGGATTTCGCACCGGCTCCGGCGGTACGGGAGGCGCTCTCCCGCCGTTCGGCCACCGACCTGGGTTATCCGGCGTGGTTCGACCAGAGTGACGGTGGTCCACTGGGCGAGATCTACGCCGCGCGCACCAGTCGGCTTTTCGGCCATTCACCCGTCGCGGAGTACGTGCGCCTGTTCACCGACATCAATCACGCCCTCGGTGTGACCCTGCACGTGGCCACACAGCCCGGAGACGCGGTGCTCCTGCAGACGCCCGCGACGCCGCCGTTCACCGACGTCATCAGCCGACTCGGGCGTCGCCCGACGACCGTGCCGATGGTGCGGGCGGGTGACCGGTGGGTCGCCGACCTGGACGAGATCGAGACGAGAGTCCTCCGCGAGGGATGCCGGGTGCTGTTCCTCGTGAACCCGCACAACCCGACCGGACACGTCTACGAGCGGACGGAACTCGAGCGTTTGGCGGAGATCGCGTGTCGGCACGGTCTGCTCGTGGTCTCGGACGAGGTGCACGCGGAGCTGACGTACGAGCCACACCGACACATCCCGTTCGCCTCGTTGAGCGCCGAGGTCGCGGACCGGACGGTGACGTTGACCTCCGGGAGCAAGGCGTTCAACCTCGCCGGGATCCGGTGTGCTGTCGCCCATGTGGGAGCACGGGCTGTCCGGAAGGCACTGGATGCCCAGCACGGTCTGCTCTTCGGTCAGGTCGGTGTCCTCGCCGTGGAGGCGCTCAAGGCGGCCTGGACGGGTTCGGACGACTGGTTGACCGAGATCCGTGGCCGGTTGGCCCGTAACCGGCAACGTTTGAGCCAGGATCTCTCGCCCCGGATCGGGTTCGCGATGCCCGACGCCACGTACCTGGCATGGCTCGATTGTCGGGAGCTCGGCGTGGGCGATGCACCGTGGACGTACTTCCGGGAACAGGCCAGGGTTCTCCTGTTCGACGGAACCTCGTTCGGTGCGCAGGGACGGGGATTCGTTCGGTTGAACTTCGCCACGCCCGAAACGGTGCTGGACGTGATGATCGACCGGATCAACAACGCGGTCGAGGCGCTGCCGTCGTGAAACGTGGACGTTCGGGAACCGGAGTTCGATGGTCCTCACGGGTGGTCGTCGACGGGTGTCGATGATGGTGGCGCCATATCAGCGACGCGGATCGCCGGTTATCGCACCCGTTCCCAGCCCCGCCGTGCGATCCGGCTGTCCCGGGCGGCGTCGCGGCTGCGGTAGACGACGTAGGGCCGGATGAGGTAGCCCAGCGGCATCGAGAACACGCGCACCAGGCGGCTGGACGGCCAGAACGCGAATAGCGCCCACGCGGCGAGGGCGTGCAGCTGGAAGCCGAGGGTGGCCCGGGTCATCAGCTTCGGATCCGGCTGGAAGGAGAAGATCGACCGGAACCACGGGGACACGGTCTCGCGGTAGTCGTGCGGGCTCTCCGTGAGGTTTCCGAACACGGTCGTGCCGAGGCCGAGCACGATGGTGCCGAGCAGCAGCACGTACATGACCTTGTCGTTGCGGGTGGTGGCCGAGAACACCGGCCCGACGGTGCGGCGCCGGTAGACCGGGATCGCGGCGCCGACGAGGGTGGTGAACCCGACGACGACCCCGACCGCGACGGCCATGACGTGGTAGGCGGTGTCGCTGATGCCGACCGCCGCGGTCCAGGACTTCGGGATGAGCAGGCCGCCGACGTGCCCGACCGCGACGAGCAGGATGCCGAAGTGGAACAGTGGCTGCCAAGCCGCAGCAGCCGGTTCTCGTAGAGCTGGGAGGAGCGGGTGGTCCAGCCGAACTTGTCGTAGCGGTAGCGCCACACGTGCCCGATGACGAAGATCGCGATCGACACGTACGGGACGACGACCCACAGCAGGAGGTCCAGGGTGCCGGTCGTGGTCGGAATGCATACACTCGTCTCCTGGCGGGCGTGACGTCAACCTCCTGCCGCGCAACCGGTGTCCGGGTCCGGCGCTGCACGTGGCGTCAGCGTGGTGCGGAGTCCCGGTGGTGCGGGATGCCGTGGACGGTGTGGTGGGCGTAGCCGAGCGCCTCGTCGACCAGGCTCGCGAGATGGTCGCTGGTGATGCGGTAGAGCATGCGCCGCCCGTCCCGCCGTGCCTCGACCAGGCCGGCCAGCCGCAGTCGCCCGAGGTGCTGGGACACCGAGGAGCGCGAGGCCCCCACCTGCCCGGTCAGTGTGGTGACGTCCTGCTCGGTGCCCAACAGTCGCAGCAGACGCAACCGGGTGGGGTCGGCCAGCAGGCCGAGCACCTCCGCGGCCGCCCCGTACTGCTCGTCGGTGTACTCGGCCGGAGCCCCGTAGCGGTTGTTATGTGCGCACATGTTTGCATATTGTCGGATCGCAGCGGTGCGCCGCAAATGGACGGGCGCCCCGACCGGAGAGAGACGCGGGCAGGGTTTCATGGCTGATCAGCACGACCACGACCACGATCATCCCCACGGCCACGGCCACGGCCACGGCCACGGCCACGGCCACGGCCACGGCCACGGCCACGGGCCGGGGGCGGGAGTGTGGGCCCGGCTGCGGCACGCCGTCACCCCGCACAGCCACGACACGGCCGACCGGTTCGACCCGGCCTTGGAGACCAGTCGGCTGGGGATCCGCACGCTGGTGTGGTCGTTCGTGGCGCTGATGGTCACGGCGGCCGCGCAGGCCGCCATCGTGGCGGTCACCGCCTCCGTCGCGCTGCTGGGGGACACCATCCACAACTTCGCCGACGCGCTGACCGCGCTGCCAGTGGGCATCGCGCTGCTGCTGGGCCGGCGCGTGGCGACCCGCAGATTCACCTACGGGCTGGGGCGTGCCGAGGATCTGGCGGGGATCGTCGTGGTGGTGCTGATCGCGGCCTCCGCCGCGCTGGCCGGGTACGAGGCCGTGCGCAGACTGGCGGATCCGCAGCCGGTCGCCTATCTCTGGGCGGTGGGTGCCGCCGGGGTGGTCGGCTTCGCCGGCAACGAACTGGTGGCCCGCTGGCGGGTCCGGGTGGGTCGGCGGATCGGCTCGGCCGCGCTGGTGGCCGACGGGATGCACGCCCGCGCCGACGGTTTCACCTCGCTGGCCGTGGTCGGCGGCGCCGCCGGGGTCGGGTTGGGATTCCCGATGGCCGATCCGCTCATCGGGCTGGCCATCACCGTCGCGATCGCGTTCGTCGGCTACGGCGCGGCCAGGGAGGTCGGCGGCCGGTTACTGGACGCGGTCGACCCCGCGCTCGTGTCGGCGGCCGAGCGTGCCGCCGTGGAGGTGGACGGTGTGTCCGGTGTCGACGCGGTGCGGATGCGCTGGATCGGGCACAGCCTGCGCGCGGAACTGTCGGTGTCGGTGCCCGCGGACCGGACGGTGCAGCAGGCGCACACCACCGCGCACGCCGTCGAACACGCCCTGGTGCACGCCGTGCCCCGGCTCAGCGCCGCTGTGGTGCACACCGAGCCCGACACCGGCGCAGAGGCCGCCCACCGCGAACTCGCCCACCACCGCTGAGCAGGACACGCCACGGCGGGTGTCCCGCTGCCGCTGGGGACCGTGCGCCCGCACCGACAGCGGGGCGGTTCCTCACGCGATCGTCGCCGGGTCGCCGTCGACGGCGGCACTCAGCCGGGGTGTGAGCCAGTCGAGCAGGTACGGCAGGCTCAGCACGGACACGTGGGAGAAGGCGGCGCCGTGATCGCCCGTCTCGTCGACGAGGACCTCCCGTTTCTCCTGCGCCACCGGCAGATCGTTGTAGAGCGGATCCTCCCGGAGCCGTGCACCCGCGTCCCCGGTCCGCCAGACGATGACGTCGGTGTCGAGCAGGTCGGCGCGCTCCCGACTGAGGTTCGCACCCCATTCGTTGTCGACGACCCGGTCGAGGTCGGGAGGCAGCGAGAAGCCGAGCTCGGTGAGGATCCGGGACCGGTGATCGCTGCGGCCGTAGACGAAGTAGCCGTCGTGCGGAGCGGCCACGACCGCGCTCGCGCCGTCGAACTCGGGGTGCTCCCGGCGGCTCCGCGCGAAACGGTCCTCGACGTCGGCGACCAGCCGCCGCGCCTCGGCCGGTTTGCCGACCGCCTTGCCGACCGTCGTGGTGAGCTCCTGCCAGGGGATCCCGTAGTCGGCGTGGTCCCGCGGTGGGGCCACCGTCGGTGCGATCCGGGAGAGTTTGGCGTAGTCCTCCGCCGACATCGCCGAGTACAGCCCGACGATGAGGTCGGGGTCGAGGTCGGCGATCTTCTCGAACCGGATGCCGTTCCTGTCGCGGAGGACCTCGGGCGTCGGCGCCTCGCCGAGGGCATCCTGAGCCCAGGGGCCGAGGGCGCCCGGATGGTCGCCGAGCCAGTGCGTGGTCGCCACGGGGACGACCCCGAGAGCGATGAGCGCATCCTGGTCGGTGTATCCGACGGTGACCACCCGCTGCGGTGCCCGTTCGATGGTGGTCGAGCCGTAGCGGTGTTCCAGGGTCACCGGGAGTGCCCCGGGCTCCGGCCGCACCGTGGGACGGTCCGCCTGCTCCGCCCGCACCCGCTCCTCCGGGGTGTTCGAACAGGCGGCCGTGAGGAGAGCGAACGCGGCCAGCAGGGCGGAGACCACCGGGCGGCGCCGTGAAGTGGGAACATGCGACATGTGATTAGGATTGCCTAACCAAACCTTGTGGTCAAGACCGGAGCGGCGTGGACCACCGGATCAGGACGTGTCCGCTGCGGCCGGACCATGCGTAGACCTGCCCTCGTCGGGGCACCCACGGCGTGGAGGTGGTCCGGTGCGGGAACGGACGGACGTGGTGGACACGATCACCATGCGGTGGTTGGAGCACGGCGAGGGGACCCCGGTCGTGTTCGTGCACGGTATTCCGACCTCACCGGAGTTGTGGCGGCACGTGCTGCCGAGGGTCACCGGCGCCCGGTGTCTGGCGTGGGAGATGGTGGGCTACGGCCAGAGCATCCCCGCCGGCCGGGACCGGGACATCTCGGTCGCCCGGCAGGCCGCGTACCTCGACAGCTGGCTCCGTCACCTGGGCATCGAGCGTCCCGTGCTCGTCGGCCAGGACCTCGGCGGCGGGGTCGCGCAGATCCTCGCCGCGCGTGCGCCCGAGCGGGTCACGGGGCTCGTCCTGACCAACAGCATCGGCTACGACTCCTGGCCGATCCCGAGTGTGATGATGATGCAACGTCTCGCGCCCGGGCTGCGGTTCGCGCCCGACGTGGCGCTCTATCCGATGTTCGTGGCACTTCTGCGTCGCGGACACGACGACCGGGCGCGGGCGGGGGAGTCGATCGGCGTTCACTGGCGCCACTACGCCGCCCACGGTGCGGCCCGGAGTCTCGTGCGCCAGGTGTCGGCGTTGCACGTCGAGGACACCCTCGCGGTCGTCGACCGACTGCCCGAACTCGGCCTGCCCGCGCGCGTCGTGTGGGGCGAGGCGGATCGGTTCCAGAAGGTCTCCTACGGACAGCGACTGGCCGACGACCTCGGTACGACCCTGGAACGCATCGACGGCGGCCGGCATTTCACACCGGAGGATCATCCGGACCGGATCGCCGCGGCGGTCGACGACCTGATCACGACATCGGGCTAGCCTGTCCGCGAGTGCGCACTCCTCAGGCGCAGGGGAACCACTGCGCCGCGGCCGTGGCGCGTGCCCGGTCCTCGGCGAAGCGTCCGCGGACCTCGGCGATGGCCGTCGCCAACGGGAAGAGGTCGCGGGTGACCAGCTGGTCGGCGTGGTCGGCGCCCACCGGGTGCCAGTAGACACCGTCGCTGGTGACCGTGACCTCGGGCACCAGCGAGTCGACGGTGAGCTCCACGCCGGTGTCGGCGAGCCCACGGCGGGCGACCTGGCGGATCACCTGGTCGTGGCGGGCGATGTCCAGGGAGTCGAGGAATTCGCGGAACGGTTCCCCTTCGTGCGCCTGCTCGGGTTGCAGTGTCGCGGCCACCCGGACCCGGAATCCTTCCGCACGGGCGAGACGGATCCCCGCCACGGCGCGTTCCCACGAGCCCCGGCCGCGGTGGGCGTCGTGCCGTTCGGGATCGGCGGAGTCCAGGCTGATCTGCAGCGCCAGTCGGTCCCGGTCCATCCGGCGCAGCGCGTCCAGCCGCCGCCCCCGGAACAACATCCCGTTGGTGAGCAGGGTCGTGGGCAGCGCGGTGGTGCACGTGGCGACGAGCTCGTCGATGTCCGGCAGCAGCATCGGCTCGCCGCCGGTGAGCAGCAGTTCGGCGACGCCCGCGTCGACGGCCTCGTCGGCGAGCCTGCGTACCCGGTCGAGGCCCAGCGCGCGGCGCGGCGTGCGCGGTGCGGAACGGGCGCAGCAGTAGTCACACGCCAGGTTGCAGTCGAAGTTGGTGTACATCCACAGCCGGGTTCCGGGCACCTGCTCCGGCGCGAGTCCCGCGAACGGGTCGGGTGCCCGGCCGCGGCGCACCACGGCCACGTCGCCGCGTACCGCGACCAGCTCGTTGCCGGTGCGGGCGCACCACGCCCGGACGGTGTCCGCCCCTTCCGGGGGATGGTTGCCCAGCGGAATTTCCACCGTCGACCCGGATGCCGCCGCGGAGACGCGTTGCACCAGGTCGAGGACCAGGGGGCTCACCACCATTCCGGGATGCCCTGCCGTCGGACGGCCTCGAACAGGGAGTCGTACCCGTCGAGCCGGGGTTCGACCCACTGCCGCAGACCCTCCATCTCCAGAATGGGCCGGTGCCGCGGGTCGTTCCAGTCCATCGCGAGCAGCTGCTCCACCCACGGGCGTACCCGCTCCTCGGTCACGTGTGGCAACACCGTGAAGTTGCAGTGCGAGTACGTCGGTGACTCCCAGACCACCTCGAAGGCCCCCGGCATCAATTCCTCGCGGCCGATCGCCTCCCAGGTGTTGATTCCGATGGCCGCGGCGTCCGCCCGGTCGTCCAGCACGGCGCGCAGCGCGTCCAGTTCGCTGCGCCCGGTGTCGCCGTGCTTGCCCACGTCGCTGTCGATGCGCAGCAGCTTCACCTCGCCGTCGCGGACCCCGGCCTGGTCGAGGAAATGGACGGGCAGGATCGCGGCCTGTGCCGAGTCCTTCGAGCCGAGCGCGAGTGTCCGGTCCCGGAGTCCGTGCAACCCCTCGATCGCACTGCCGGTGCGGGCCACGATCACGGTGCGGAACTCAGCGTCCGTGTCGCGCATCGCCAGCGCGCGGCAGGCGCCGCCGGTGCGGGCGACGGTGCGCACCCATGCCAGGTTGGTGTTCCACGCGATGTCGATCGTGCCGTCCAGCAGGGCCTCGACCTGCCTGCCGTAGTGGGAGAACAGCACGAAATCCATCTCGGCGGGACCCTCCGCGAAGTAGTCCCGGAGTCCTTCCCAGATGGTCACCACGTTCGGTGTGTAGGCGACCGATCCGACGAGCAGTGGTGTGTCCACAGGTCGTCCTCCTCCTCAGAACAGCGGTTGCCCGGTGAGGGCCTTGCCGTAGAAGTCGTAGAGCGCGTCCGCGGTCGGGGCCATCACGTGCCCGGCGCGGGCGTCGCGGAAGTAGCGGTCGATGCGCAGGTGCTCGGAGAACGCGGCACCACCGCAGACCCGCATCGCCGCGTCGGTGATCCGCAGCGCCGCGTCGTTGGCGGCGGCCTTGACCCCGAGGACGTGCAGCATGGTGTCGTCGCGGGGGTCGACGAGACGGCCGGCCGCGCGGTCGAGGTAGGCACGGGTGCTGTCCAGGTCGAGCGACATCCGGGCCAGTTGTGCGCGGATGGTGGGCAGCGCGGACAGACTCTCGTTCCGGTGTTCGAGCGTGGCCGTGCCGACGTGCCCGACCGCGGTGTGCAGGGCCGCCTCGCACAGGCCGACCGAGACGGCGGCGTTGCCGAGGTTGAACCACGGCAGCACCGTCCGCATCATCAGGTCGAACCCGGCGCCCTCACCGCCGAGCCGGTGACCCTCGGCCACCTCGACGTCGAAGAACATCGGTGCCGAGGCGTTGCCCCGCAGACCCATCCCGCGGAACTCGCCGGTCACGTCGACGCCCGGGGCCTCGGCGGGAACCGCGAAGAAGTCGACCGTGTCGGTGTCCGGGGACCGCGTCGACGCGACGTAGACGTCCGCGTGTCCGGCGGTGGTCACCCAGCTCTTCGTCGCGCGCAGCCGCAGTTCCGCGCCCTCGCGGTGGGCCTGCGACACCGGTGCCCAGAAGTGGGAACGGGAGCCCGGTTCGGACAGCGCCAGCGAGGCGAGCGTCTTGCCCGAGGCGAGTTCCGGGAGGAGGTCGTCGAGGCCGGGCGGGGGCGCCGCGGCGAGCGGCATCGCGGCACTGACGTGCATCAGATAGATCATCGCCGTGGACCCGCACTCCCGGGCGAGCGCGCTGGTCACCTCGGCGAACTCGCGCGGCCCCTGCCCGAGCCCGCCCGCGCTCTCCGGAAGAGTGAGGCCGAGCAGGCCGGACTGGCGAAGCTCGGTGACGGCCTCGTCGGGAAACCGTGCCGTGGCGTCCACGTCGGCCGCCGCTTCCCGGGCGGCGGCGAGCACGGGGTCGAGGCAGGAGGTGAGGTCCATCGATTCACTGTTCCTTCCGGTTCGGGGAGGTTCGGCGTGCAGCGAACCCGACGGCCAGTAACCCGGCCGCGAGCGCGAGCAGGACGGACAGGGTCGAGCCGTCGCCTTCGAGCCAGTTCGGTGAGCGTCCGGCCTGCACGAGTTGGATGATCGCGGCCGCGGCGAACGCGACACCGGAGGCGAGGACGAGCAGCGGTTTCCGCAGCAGGCCCCCGAGCAGTCCCAGCGCGCTGAGCGCCAGGATCACGACGAGGCCGACCCCCTGTATCTGCAGGAAGTCGTACGGGCGGTAGGCGCCGTCGGAGAAGGTGAACACGAAGGTCAGCAATCCGCCGACACCCAGTGCGACGGCGGCGCGGTCGAGCCTTCCGCCGTTCATGCGAGCCTCGCCAGACCACGCGCGACGGCATTCGGGGAGGTGACCATGATCGGTCGGAGGACACCGTCGAGACCGAAGCCGCGCCCCGCGGCGGTGGCGAACAACGCGAGATGCACCAGGATCATCAGGTAGTAGGACCAGTGCCACTCGTTCGGTGCATTCAGTACCGACAGCGCGATGGCCGAGGACTGGACGATTCCCAGCACGGCCCACAACCGGGTCGCCAACCCGATCAGCAGGAACGCGCCGAGGCCCGCCTCCACGAGCAGCGTGAGCCAACCGAACAGCACGAAGTTCGGCAGGACGACGTGCTCCACGAGCCACGCGAACGGTCCGAGGACCGGATACTCCACGGCGTAGCGGGTGAAGTGGTAGAGGCCGCCGCCGCTGCGCTCGCCGAAGTCCGGGGGGATCTTCCACGCCGCGTTCTGGATCCACAGGAACGCGACGCCGATCCGCACGAACGCCATGACTCCACGGGTCGTCCGCGAACCACCGTCCGCCGTGCCGGCGGCGGGCACCGATGCCATGTCACGCCCCTCCCGACGCCGTTCAGGGAAGTCGACGCGGAGTGCCGGCGCAAACGGGATGCCACGGTGGAGTGAACGTCCGCACGGTTTTCGGCTCCCGCGTGCCCGCGTCCGGGCATCGTCGGCGTGCGGACGCCCGAACCGCGGGCAGTCGTGTCCGCGGGGCACCGCTGGGTGCGTGTGAGGTGCGTGTCGTCGCAGCGGGGCCTAGCGTCGACCGGAACGGGTGCGCGGTGGTCCCGGATGCGCGCGCGACGCACGCGGGGTGGCGATTGAGGGGAGCGAGATGGCGCAGCAGTACGACGTGGTCGTGCTCGGAGGCGGGGCGACCGGGGAGAACGCGGCCGCCTACGCCCGGGAGCACGGACTGAGCGCCGTGGTGGTGGAAAACGAACTGATCGGTGGACAGTGCTCCTACTGGGCGTGCATGCCGAGCAAGGCGCTGCTGCGGCCGGGTGAGGCGCTGGCCGCCGCCCGCCGGGTGCCGGCCGCCG
>NZ_KB912586.1:130592-135087 GCF_000383775.1 Saccharomonospora halophila 8 | reverse complement strand
CCGGGTGCCGGCCGCCGCGGCGGCGGTGACCGGAACGGTGGACGTGGAGCAGGCGTTGCGCAGCCGCGACGGGTTCACCAGCGGGTGGGACGACACGGGCCAGCACGAGTGGCTCACCGGTGCCGGCGTCGACGTGGTGCGCGGGCGGGGCCGACTGGCGGGGGAACGGACCGTCGAGGTGGACACCGGTGACGGTGTCCCGGTGACGGTGACCGCGCGGAAGGCGGTCGTCGTGGCGACCGGGTCACTTCCCGCGGTTCCGCCCGTCGAGGGGCTGCGCGAGATCCCGATCTGGGACAACCGGGACGCCACCAGCGCGAAGCGGATCCCGGTCCGGCTGCTGGTGCTCGGTGGTGGGGTGGTCGGCGCGGAGATGGCACAGGCCTACCGGAGGCTGGGGGCGGAGGAGGTGACGCTCGTCGAGCGGGATGACCGGCTGCTGTCCACCGAGGAGCCGTTCGTCGGCGAGGAAGTCGCGGAAGCGTTCGACGCCGAGGGCATCCGGGTGCTCACCGGGGCGGGGGCGGCCCGTGCCGCGCGGGAGGCGGCCGACGCGCCGGTCACCCTCACCCTCGACGACGGCACCGAGCTGGTCGGCGACGAGTTGCTGGTCGCGACGGGGCGCCGGGCGCGCACCGACGACCTCGGCCTGGACACGGTCGGCCTGCAGCCCGGTGGTTTCCTCGACGTGGACGACCGGCTCCGGGTGCGCGGGGTGGACGGGGACTGGCTGTACGCCGTGGGCGACGTCAACGGTCGCGCGCTGCTCACCCACCAGGGCAAGTACCAGGCCCGCACGGTCGGCGACCTCGTCGCGGGCCGGGAGCGGACGGCGTGGGCCGATCACCGGGCGGTACCCCGGGTGGCCTTCACCGACCCCCAGGTCGCCGCCGTGGGGCACACCGAGCGGCAGGCCCGGGAGGCGGGGGTGGACGTGCGTACCGTGCGTTACGACATCGGCAGCGTCGCGGGCGGCACGCTGCACGGTCAGGGCGTCGGCGGCACCGCCCAGCTCGTCGTCGACCGGCGGCGCCGGGTGCTCGTCGGTGCGGTGTTCGTCGGCCCCGGGGTCGGTGAGCTGCTGCACGCCGCCACCATCGCGATCGTGGGCGAGGTGCCGTTGGACACGTTGTGGCACGCCGTTCCCGCGTTCCCCACGATGAGTGAGGTGTGGCTGCGTCTCCTGGAGGTCGAGCGCGGCTCCGCGTAGGCGCCGCCGGTCGGGGTCGCACCGCCGCTCAGCGCGCCGGACGGCGGGGCCCGTTCCGGATCGCCGGCGGTCGAGAGCCGAGTAATCCGGACCGCCCCGGGAACCCTGTCCGCGGTCGGTCGCTCCGTGGACGCCGGGTGCCCCGTGGCGCGAGGGCGGCAGCGACGGCAGCGGCGATCCCGAGGAGGTCGTGTGAGCCGGCACCCGATCGGTGATCACGCGCTGCTCTCGGACCGGCATTCGGCCGCGTTGGTCACCCGCGACGGGTCCGTCGAGTGGCTGTGTTTCCCGCGGTTCGACAGCCCGTCGGTGTTCGGTGCGCTGCTCGACGACGACGCCGGTCACTGGTCCGTCCGCCCGGTGGGCCCCGCCGAAGTCGAGCGGGACTACGTCGCGGGCAGCATGGTGCTGCGCACCACCTTCCACACCGCCACCGGCACGCTGGAACTCCGGGACGGGCTCGTGCTCGGCGAGGTCGGCAACCCGCACCGGCTCGGTGCGCACGCGCCGCACCGGCTGGTGCGGTCGATGCGGTGTACCGCCGGGCGGGTCGTGGTCGAGACGTGCCTGCGGCCACGCCCGGAATACGGGGTCGTCGTCCCCGTGCTCACCGGTGTCCACGGCGGCATCCGGGCGAGCGGTGGACCGGACCGGCTGCTGCTGTCCAGCCCGCAGTGGCACACCGTCCACGACGGGGAGGCACACGCCTGCTTCGCGCTCGAAGCCGGGCAGTCCACCCACTTCGCGTTGCAGCGGGTCGCGCTCGGCGGTCCGGATCCCCGGCCTCTCGGACAGCGGGAGATCGCCGACGCCCTGGCCGACACGATCGCCGGGTGGCGGGCGTGGTCCGCGCTGCACCAACGCTACGAAGGCCCCTGGCGGTCGCTGGTGCACCACTCCGGCCGGGTGCTGCAGGCACTGAGCTACCAGCCCACCGGGGCGATCGTGGCCGCCCCCACCACCTCACTGCCCGAGCGGGTCGACGGCGCGCGGAACTGGGACTACCGCTACTCCTGGGTGCGCGACGCCAGCTTCACCATGCGGGCGCTGTGGGTGGCGGCCTGTCCCGACGAGGCGTACGAGTTCTTCGGGTTCATGACCGCGGCCGCCGCGCACACCCGTCCGCAACACCCCCTGCAGATCATGTTCGGCATCGGCGGCGAACACGACCTGTCCGAACGGGTGCTGGAGCACCTGTCCGGCTGGTGCGACAGCAGGCCGGTCCGCGTCGGCAACGGCGCGTGGATCCAACCCCAGCTCGACGTCTACGGCGAACTGCTCGACGCCGCGTTCCGCTTGCGCGCGCAGCTCGGCGAGCTCGCCCCGCAGACCCGCACGTTCCTCGCCGGCCTCGCCGACGCCGCGGCGGGCCAGTGGCACCGGCCCGACAACGGCATCTGGGAGATCCGCGGCGAGCCCCGGCACTTCCTGTACTCGAAGCTGATGTGCTGGGTCGCGCTGGACCGCGCGGCGGCCATGGCCGACCAGTTGCGGGCCGCCGACCGCGCCCCGGCCTGGCGCGCCTCGGCGGAGGAGATCGCCGAGGCGGTGCTGACCCGGGGCTTCAACGCCGAGGTCGGTGCGTTCACCCAGTCCTTCGGCTCCGCGGAACTGGACGCCTCCGCGCTGATGCTGCCCATCGTGGGATTCCTGCCGGGAACCGACGGGCGCGTCCTCGCCACCGTGGACAAGATCGCGGAGCGACTCACCGACGAACGCGGGCTGGTGTACCGGTACCGTGCGGACTCCGGGGTCGACGGGCTCGCCGGTGGCGAGGGTGCCTTCGTGCTCTGCACCTTCTGGCTCGCCCACGCCCTCGCCCTGGCCGGGCGGACGGAGCGGGCGCGGGAGGTCTTCGACCGCGCGGCGGGGCTGGTCAACGACGTCGGTCTGCTGGCCGAGGAGATCGACCCGGTCAGCGGGGCCCAGCTCGGCAACTTCCCGCAGGCGTTCAGCCACATCGGCCTGGTGAATGCGGCCTGGGCGATTCACCGGGCGGAGTCCGGCCACCGGGGGAACCCGGCGGGGTGACGACGCGGCGGCCGTCGCTTTACGAGCGGGTTCGGCCCCGTCGCCCGACGACGGCGGCCGCGGCACCGGCGAGTGTTCCGAGCGCCACGCCGACGAGCGTCTCACCGGGTCCGGTGAACGATCCGGACAGCGCCGGTTCCACCGGTAGGTCACCGACGGTCAGCACGGCGGTGCCGACCAGGGCGAGCAGGCCGCCGCCGAGCGCGGTCGTCAGGGCCGGCATCACGGGCAGCGCCCGGCCGACGCGCAGCCGACGTCCGACGGGCCAGGCGGCCGCGACGACGGCGGACGCCAGGTGGTACGGCGTCTCGGGGTTCCCGAGGGTCAGCAGGAGCCACAGCCCCAGGAAGATCACCGCGAGGCCCAGTCCGGCGTGCCAGGGCCCGGTCGCGGCCTTGGCCAGGGTCTCCTTGCTGATCGTGTCGAGCAGGCCGGGTGCCTCGGTACGGACCGCGTCGACCACCCGGGTCGCGCGCGGGTTCACCATCGAGTGGTCGTCGCCGACGACCACGGTGGGCACGGTCTCGTTGCCGTCCGCGATCGCGCGGACCCGTGCGGCGGCCCGGGAGTCCTGCCAGATGTCGATCTTCCGGACGGGCAGGCCGATCCGGTCGAGGTCTCCGAACAACCGGGAGCAGTACGGGCACCCGGGCCGCCAGTACACCGTCACCGGCGTGGTGGTTGCGTCGCTCACGAGATCTCCGGGCGGGTCGTCGGGGGTCACTGCCGACCAGTCTCGCACGCACCGGGTCCGCCTTTCTTGACTCCATGCCAGCACGGTGTGGAGCGCGGCGTACGAGGAATGCGGGAGAGGACGGGCCGGGCGGCCTGGTTCGTCCCCGGTCGGCACCGTGGCGTGGAGGGACGGAGGGGTGATGGCACAGCAGGCCGAGGTGGTCGTCGTCGGTGCGGGGTTGGCCGGGCTGACGGCGGCCCGTGAGCTGCGGTCCGCGGGGGTGGACGTGCTCGTGTGCGAGGCGGAGGACGAGGTCGGTGGGCGGGTCCGCACCGACGTCGTCGACGGCTTCCGGCTGGACCGTGGGTTCCAGGTCCTGCTCCCCGGATACCCGGCCGTCCGGTCGACGGTGCGGGTCGCCGACCTGCGGCTGCGGCGGTTCACCCGGGGTGTGATCGCGTGTGGGGACCGGGGTCGGCGATACCTGGCGCCGCCCTGGCGCCATCCGGCCGCGTTGCGCGACCTCACGGAGTTCGCGCGGCACCGGCCGCGGGACGTGGCGGCGTTGGCGTGGCTGT
>NZ_KB912586.1:124467-130492 GCF_000383775.1 Saccharomonospora halophila 8 | reverse complement strand
CGTGGCTGTCCGCCCGGGACACGGTGGCTCCGGTGCGGGTGCTGCGGGCGCGGCCGGAGCGCTCGACGGCGGACGAGCTCGCCCACAGCGGTGTCTCCGCCCGGACCGTCGACGAGGTGCTCCGCCCGTTCCTGGCCGGGGTCTTCCTCGACCCGGCGCTGCGCACCTCCTCCCGGGTGTTCCACCTGATCTGGCGGGCGTTCCTGCGTGGGGGCGGGGCGCTGCCCGCGGCGGGGATGGGGACGCTGCCCCACCTGATCGCGCGGGATCTGGACGCGGACGGCATCCGGTACTCCAGCCCCGTCACCGGGGTCGACGACGACGGGATCACGCTGGAGGGCGGGGAGCGGATTCCCGCGCGTGTGGTGATCGTGGCGACCGACGGGGACACCGCGGCCCGGCTGCTGCCCACCGTGTCCGCGCCCGCATGGCACTCCGTGACGACCTTCTACTACCGCCTCCCGGGCCGCCCGCCGCTGGAGCAACCCACCCTCCTGGTGGACAGCGGTGAGCTCGTGCTGAACACCGCGGTGATCAGCGCCGCCGCCCCCGGCTACGCGCCGCCCGGGTCGGCGCTGGTGGCCGCCTCGGTGCCGGAACGGGCCGACGCCGACCCCGCGACCGAGACCCGGGTGCGCACCAGGCTCGCGCGACTGTACGACACCACGACGGCGGACTGGGAACTGATCCGCGCCTATCCGATCCGCCGGGCGCTGCCCGTGATGACCGAACGGCACCCGCTGCGGAGCTCGGTGCGCCTCGGCCCCGGCCGGTACGTGTGCGGCGACCATCGCGACACCAGCTCGCAGCAGGGCGCCCTGATGTCCGGGCGGCGCACCGCCCGGGCTGTGCTGCACGAGCTGGCCGACCGGTCCCGGAGTTGACGGGCCGGTACCCGCACCCGCGCTGCGAGTTCGCACGGGTCCGCGACCTCGGCGGGGTCGCGACCGAATCCTGACCGGGCGGGCTCCCGGGTACGATCCGGACACCCGATCGCACCACGGCGCGGCCGCGGAGCCCGCGCGTAGGATGCGGCGCCATGGCGATCGATCCGACCGGTTCCGACCTCAAGCGTTTCCTGTCCGACCGGCCCGACGAACCCGTGGTGATGCTGAACCTGCTGCGTTTCCGGGAGGGCGGTGCCGAGCGCTACGCCGACTACCTGCGGCACTTCCGGCGGTTCGCCGAGGGGGTCGGCGCGACGATCCTGTACTACGGGCACGGGGCGGCGCCCGTGGTGGCCGAGGCCGGGCAGGACTGGGACGCCGTCCTGCTGGTGTCCTACCCGAGCAGGCGTGCGTTCTCCGAGATGGTGCGCGACGAGGAGTATCAGCGCGGCACCCACCTGCGGTCGGAGTCACTGGTCGAGACCGTGCTGCAACCGACCACCGACGCGTCCGGCGTGATCTGGCCCGACGGGAGCTGACCCCGGTGGCGCGGCACAGGGTGGTGCTGGTGCGCGAGTGGGACCGGCAGATGGGCGGCTCCGGCTGTTGCGGCCGGTTGGACGGCGACCTGGTCGGCGCGTTCCGCGGCGACGACACCGATCCGTATGCGCACCGCCGCGCCGACATGGAACGCATGGGCGCGGTCTACCGGGCGTTGCGCGCGCGGTTCGACGGGGACGAGGTCGAACTCACCGTGGTCGACCCGCGCAACACCGCGTGGCTTCTGCCCGCCGTCTGGCGGGACGCGCGACGCCGTGGCCTGTCCCGCCGTGCGGCACTGACTCAGGTCAACGCGGCGACCCGGACCCGCGCGGTGGTTTGTGACGGCCTGGCCCTGCGGTGTGCCGCCGACCCGGCGCAGGCCGTGGCGGCGGTCGAGTCCGACCTCGCCGGGCGTCGACCGGCTGAACAGGGCTGACGCTCCGCTCAGCCGGTCGGGAAGTCGGCGTCTCCGGGACGGGTGTGGACCGCGTCCCGGATGTCCGCCCATCGCGCCCCGCGGAAGGCCGGTCCCAGGCCGTGGCCGTCGGCGCCGGCGTCGACGAGCTCGAACCGTTCGTCGCCGGTGTGCTGTGGGACGCTCTCTCCGTCGCGCATTCTCTCGGTCATGTCCGGACCGGGGATGTCGGGGCGACCGTGGCCGCGAGGTGGTCCCCGGTGCGGGTGGAGCGGGCGGCGACGAGGTCGGCCGGGGTTCCCTCGAAGACCACGCGGCCGCCGTCGTGGCCCGCGCCGGGACCGAGGTCGATGATCCAGTCGGCGTGCGCCATGACGGCCTGGTTGTGCTCGACGACCAGGACCGACCGGCCGGAGTCGACGAGCCGGTCGAGCAGGTCGAGCAGCTGTTCGATGTCGGCCGGGTGCAGGCCGGTGGTCGGTTCGTCGAGGATGTAGACGGCGGCGTCGTCGGCCAGGTGGGCGGCGAGCTTGAGCCGCTGCCGTTCCCCGCCGGACAGGGTGGTCAACGGCTGGCCGAGGCTGAGGTAGCCGAGCCCGACGTCGGCCAGCCGCCGCAGGATCGTGGTGGCCGCGGGGAGCTTCACCCCCGCACCGCCGAAGAACTCCGCCGCCTCGGTCACCGACATCGCCAGGACCTCGCTGACGTTCCGGCCCGCGTCCCCCTCACCGAGCCGGTGGTCCAGCACCGACGACTGGAACCGCTGCCCTCCGCACTCCTCGCAGGTGGTGGCGACCCCGGCCATGACGGCCAGGTCGGTGTAGATCACGCCCGCGCCGTTGCAGTTGGGGCAGGCGCCCTCGGAGTTCGGACTGAACAGCGCGGGCTTCACGCCGTTGGCCTTCGCGAACGCCTTGCGGATCGGGTCGAGCAGGCCGGTGTAGGTCGCGGGATTGCTCCGGCGCGATCCCTTGATCGCGCCCTGGTCGATCGTGACCACACCCGGGTCCGGGGGGATCGACTCCACCAGAGAGCTCTTGCCGGAACCGGCGACCCCGGTGAGGACCACGAGCCCGCCCAACGGGATGTCCACGTCGACGTCGCGCAGGTTGTTCGCCGCCGCGCCGCGGATCTCCAGGGTTCCGGTGGGAGCGCGCACCGTGTCCTTGAGGGCGGCCCGGTCGTCGAGGTGGCGGCCGGTAAGGGTGTCGCTGGTGCGCAGCCCGTCGACGCTGCCTTCGTAGCAGACGGTGCCGCCCGCCGATCCCGCCCCGGGGCCGAGGTCGACGACGTGGTCGGCGATCGCGATCGTCTCCGGCTCGTGCTCGATGACGAGCACCGTGTTGCCCTTGTCCCGCAACCGCAGCAGCAGGTCGTTCATCTGCCGGACGTCGTGCGGGTGCAGACCGATGGTGGGTTCGTCGAAGACGTAGGTGACGTCGGTGAGCGACGAGCCGAGGTGGCGGATCATCTTGGTGCGCTGTGCCTCACCGCCGGAGAGCGTGCCCGCGGGCCGGTCGAGGGAGAGGTAGCCGAGCCCGATCTCGACAAAGGAGTCGAGGATGTCGCCGAGCGCGGTCAGCAACGGGGCGACGGGGGAGTAGTCCCCGCCCCGTCCGTCGGAGGAACGCTCCCGCAGGTCGCGTACCCAGTCGGCGAGGTCGGTGAGCTGCATGGCGGAGCAGTCGGCGATGCTGCGGCCCTCGATCGTCGAGGACCGGGCCTGTTCGGACAGTCGGGTGCCGCCGCACTCGGGGCACTCGGTGAAGGTGATCGCACGGTCGACGAACGCGCGGATGTGCGGTTGCATCGCCTCACGGTCCTTGGCCAGGATCGTCTTCCGCAGTTTCGGGAGCACACCCTCGTAGGTGAGGTTGACCCCGTCGACCTTGATCTTGGTCGGCTCCTTGTGGAGCAGATCGTCGAGCTCGGCGGCGGTGAACTCCCGGATCGGCTTGTCCGGGTCGAAGAATCCGCAACCGGTGTAGATGCGGCCGTACCAGCCGTCCCTGCCCCAGCCCGGGATGGTGAACGGACCCTCGTTGAGGGATCTGCTGTCGTCGTACATCGCGGACAGGTCGAAGTCGGTGACCGAACCGTGGCCCTCGCAGCGCGGGCACATGCCGCCGGTGATGCTGAACCCGCGTCGCTCCTTCACGGTCTTGCCGCCGCGCTCGAACGTGACCGCCCCCGCTCCGCTGATCGAGGCCACGTTGAAGGAGAACGCCTGGGGGGAGCCGATGTGCGGCTGTCCGAGCCGGCTGAACAGGATCCGCAGCAGCGCGCCGGTGTCGGTGGCGGTGCCCACCGTCGAACGCGGGTCGGAGGCCATGCGTTCCTGGTCGACGAGAATCGCCGTCGTCAGTCCGTCGAGCATGTCGACGTCGGGCCGGGCGAGTGTGGGCATGAAGTCCTGCACGAAGGTGCTGTAGGTCTCGTTGATCATCCGCTGGGACTCCGCGGCGATCGTGCCGAACACCAGCGAGCTCTTGCCCGAACCGGAGACGCCGGTGAACACGGTGAGCCTGCGTTTCGGGAGTTCGACGTCGACGTCGGCGAGATTGTTCTCCCGTGCGCCCCGCACGCGGATCAGGTCGTGGCTGTCGGCGACGTGCGGCGGGTGCTGCCGGGTGTCCGTGCCCGTACCGGTGACCGTGCTCATCGTGTCTCCTCCTGCTCCGCCGGGGTCGCCGCCCGACCGTCCGCCTCCGTGCGTCCGAGGTCGATTCAACCAGTCCGGGCCGACAGTCTCCGGGTTTCGACACCGTCGCCGGTCACTCCGACGAAGCACCGTGTCGCCCGGCGTGTCCGGTGAGCCGGGACACTCTCCGCGCGGACCGTCGACCGGGCGCGACTACCGTGGGATCTGCCCGATGGTCTGACACTTCGTGTGCAGATCGTCAGTTCGTCGCGTGCGTCGTGGCGCACGCGACCGTTTCCGGAGGTTGAGTGACTGTGCGCAGGATTCTGTTCGTGATGACCGGCGTGGACTACTGGACGCTGGCCGACGGCACGCGGCACCCGACCGGATACTGGGCCGAGGAGTTCGCGGCGCCGTACCGGGAGTTCACCGCCGCGGGCCACGAGATCGTGGTGGCCACCCCGGGTGGTGTGGTGCCCACCGTCGATCGGGCCAGTCTGGCCGCGGAGGCGAACGGCGGGCAGGACCGCGCCGACGAGGTCGCCGCCGTGCTGGAGTCGGCCACCGAACTGCACCGGCCGATCACGCTGGCCGAGGCCGACCCGGCCTACTACGCGGCGGTGTTCTACCCCGGCGGGCACGGTCCGATGGAGGACCTGGCCGTCGACGGCGACTCGGCGCGGGTGCTCACCGACACCCTCGCCTCCGGCAGGCCGCTGGCGGTGGTCTGCCACGCCCCGGCCGCCCTGCTGGCGACCGACACCGGCGACGGCTCCCCGTTCGCCGGCTACCGGGTGACCGGCTTCACCAACACCGAGGAGGCCCAGGCCGGGCTGGCCGACAAGGCCCCGTGGCTGCTGCAGGACCGGCTTCTCGCCCTGGGCGCGGAGTTCGCCGAGGGGGAGCCGTGGGCGTCGAACGTGGTCGTCGACCGCAACCTGTACACCGGGCAGAATCCGGCGTCGTCGGGGCCGCTGGCCGCCGAGGTCGTCAAGGCGCTGGGCTGACGATGTCCGGCGACCGGCTCACCGAGATCCTGGATGCCACGTACGAGTGCCTCACCCGGTACGGCATCCGGCGCACCACCATGGACGACATCGCGACCACGGTGGGGGTGTCCCGGTCGGCGGTCTACCAGTACGTCCGGAACAAGGACGACGCCGTCCGGCGGCTCGTCGAGCGCCTGCACCGCCGGGCGCTCGACCGGGCCGCCGAGGTGGCCGCCGCGGAACGGGACCCGGCCGAGCAGGTGCGCGGCATCCTCACCGTCAAGCTCGATCTCGTGCTGGACCTCGCCGGGGACTCCGCGCACACCGCCGAGTTGCTCGACGCCAAGGCCCGCCTGTACGGCGATGTCTGCGCCGACTTCACCACCCGGCTGCACCGGCTGCTCACCGACGTCCTGCGCGACGCCGGGCCGGCCGGGCTCCCGCCCGCCGACGCCGCCGACATCGCGATCGCCCTGGTCATCGGTCTGGAGGCGCATCCGGACCCGGCACGGCTGCTCGGGCCCGCGACCGACGCGCTACTGGCCGGAAT
>NZ_KB912586.1:119882-124367 GCF_000383775.1 Saccharomonospora halophila 8 | reverse complement strand
CCGGCCACCGGCCGGGCGTGCGCCCGGCCGGCCACGCAGCGAGCGGGTCAGCCGGGCCATCACCGAGGCGGCCTTGCAGTTACTGATGGACGGTGTGTCCGTGAACTCGCTGTCCGTGGAAGCCATCGCCGCGCGGGCGGGGGTCGGCAAGGCCGCACTGTACCGGCGATGGCCGAACAAGGACGCCGTGCTGTTCGACGCGCTCGGGTCGGTCGTCGAGCCGCCGGCCGGGCCGCGGGGCGAGGCGATGCGGGACGACCTCACCACGCTGCTGGCCGAGTTCAGCCGGTGGCTCGCGGAGTCCCGGTCCGCGACGCTCCTGCCTCGCCTGCTCGACACCCCGGAGCTGTACGGCGAGTTCTCCCGGGCGCTGATCGAACCGAGGATCACCGGGATCCGCGACGTGCTGTGTGCCGGTGTGCGGCACGGCTCGCTCGTTCCGGACTGCGACGTCGACGTGCTGCTGACGATGCTCGTGGGCGCCGTGTTGACCCGGGTCGTGGTGGGTGGAGCGGGGTTCGGTGCGCCGACACCACCCGCCCACCGGGCGCTCGCCGCCCGGATCGTCGACCATGCGTTGCGCGGGCACGAGGTCGCCGCGTCCTGATTCCGTCGGTCGGCCCCCCGAGAACGATCGCGGGTTCCGTGCCGGACTTGACGCGTTCCGCACCGCATTTCCGATTCGGCGTCGTTCCGTTCCGGAATAGTGGTTCATCCATATTCCGTATTGACGCGGGTGTCGCTTTCGTGTGATTTTTTTGGTGGAATTGCATCGAGGGTCTCGCGGTGATCGAGCATCGATCGTCGGTCTCGTCGGCGACGGTTTCCTCTCGGTTCGGTCGTGGAGCCGAGCTCGCCCGATCTCCCGTGCCCGGACCATCTCCCGTGGAGGTATCCCCGTGGCCGATGACCGTACTTCCGCTTTCGAACGGCCCGGATGCCGCGTGTTGTTCCTGCTCACCCTCCGGGAGGGTGCGGAGGACGAGTTCCTGCGTGCCTACGACGCCGTCCGGTGGTCGCTGACGGACGTCCCGGGATACCTGGGCGATCAGGTGTGCCGGTCGGTCGACGACCCGCTTGAGTGGCTCATCACGAGCCAGTGGCGTGGCCCCGAGGATTTCCTGGCCTGGGAACGCACACCCGGGCACCGGGATCTCGTCGCACCGATGCTGGCCGTGGTCGAACGACGGCGTTCACTGCGTTACCTCGTCCGCCGGGAGACCGCGCGGCGCGGGAAGGAGGAGGAACCGTGGAACGGTACGCCCTGACGTTTCCGGTCCGCCCGGGCACCGAGGCCCGGGTACGCCATGTGCTCCGCTCCTATCCGCCTCCGGATACCGCGGTGGACGGCGGCGGACGGTTGCTCGCCACGTCGGTGTTCCTCTGGCGCAACCACGTCGTGCGGGTGATCGATGTGGACGGACCGCTCGCCGCCGTCCAGCGTCACCTCGCCGCCGACCCCGCGGTGCGGGCCACGGAGGAACGGCTCAATCCGCTGTTGTCGTCTCCCCGGAATCTCGGTGATCCGGAGGAGATGCGGGACTTCTTCGCGCGGTCCCGCATGACGCGGGTGGTGCACCGGGAACCCGAGGATCCCGGTCCGGGCCCGGGGCCCCGGCCGTCGACCCGGGTGGCGGTGCGGTATCCCGTCCGCCCGGGATGCGGTGAGGCACTGGCCCGGGAACTCGCCAGGGTCGGAGCGCGGTCTTCCGGCACGGGCTCCGCACCGGTGCGCACGACGGTGTTTCGCCACGACGACCTGGTGGTGGAGGTCTCCGATGTCCCGGTCGGGGGGCGCGACGCGGTCGTGCCCGCCGACCCCGTGTTGCTCGGTGCCGACGAGGGGATGCTGGCCACGTTGCTGGAGCCGGGCTGGGATCTGTCCACCTCGTCCGGTGTCGAACGATTGCGCGCCGCGCAGACCCTGTCTGCGGTGACCCACCGGGACACCGGCGCGGTGACCTCGTGACCGGCACCGTGCCGTTCGGAGTGTTCGTTCCGAAGGAGAAGGAGAGAGGGATGAAAGTCGAACCCCCGCCCCGGTGGCCCGCGGTCCCGGCGCACGAGCGTCCGGCCGACCGGCCCCCGGTCCGCGTGCACGAGGCGGACATCGCCGCGGACCGGCGCCGGGGTGGCGTACTCCGCACCCTGCTCAGTCCCCGGAACGCGGGCGCGGTCTCCGGCTTCTCCGGTGTGGCCGGACTGGAGCAGGGGGAGCGGGTCGCCGAGCACTACCACCCGTACTCGGAGGAGTTTCTGTACGTGGCCGACGGCGAGTTGACCGTCGACCTCGACGGGGAGCCGTGGAGCCTGTGCCGTGGATCGGCGTTGCTCGTTCCCGCCGGAACCCGGCACAGATTGCGCAACGACGGCCCCGCCACGGTCCGCGTGGTGTTCCACCTCGGTCCGCTCGCACCCAGCCCCGAACTCGGGCATGTGGACACCGAGTCCGGCGGGGTGTCCGAACCGGGTGGTGTGGACCGATGAGACGCCGGGTCGCCGTCACCGGTCTCGGCGCCGTCGCCCCGGGCGGGATGGGAGTGAAAGCCTTCTGGAACCTGCTGACCTCCGGAACGACCGCTACGCGGGGCATCACGCTGTTCGACCCGGACGGCTTCCGGTCGCGGATCGCGGCGGAGTGTGACTTCGACCCGGTCGCCGAGGGGCTCGACGCCGGGGACGTCGCCCGGCTCGACCGGCACGTCCAGTTCGGGCTCGTCGCGGCGCGCGAGGCGATGGACGACTCCGGGCTCGAACTCGGTCCGGTCGACCCGTGGCGGGTCGGTGTGAGCATGGGCACGGCGGTGGGGTCGTCGATCCGGTTGGAAGAGGGCTACGTCCGGGTGTCCGGTTCGGGAGCGGAGTGGCTCGTCGACCCGGACCGTGCCGACCCGTACCTGTACCACGCGTTGATGCCCAGCACGCTCGCCGCGGAGGTCGCCGACGCGCACGGCGTCCGCGGGCCGGTCCGCACCGTCTCGACCGGGTGCACCTCGGGGCTGGATGCCGTCGGATACGGTGCGATGGCCGTGGAGGAGGGCGCGGCGGACGTGGTCGTCGCGGGTGCGGCCGACGCGCCGATCACACCGATCACGGTAGCCTGCTTCGACGCGATCAAGGCCACGAGCACGTGCAACGCCGAACCCGGACGCGCGAGCAGGCCGTTCGACGCGTCCCGCGACGGTTTCGTGCTCGGTGAGGGTGCCGCGGCGCTCGTTCTGGAGGACCTGGACCGCGCCCGGCGTCGGGGTGCCCGGGTGTACTGCGAGATCGCCGGGTTCGCCACGTTCGGCAACGCGTACCACATGACGGGGTTGACGGCCGAGGGTGCCGAGATGGCACGGGCGATCACAACCGCGTTACGGGCGGCGCGGGCGGCACCCGACGAGGTCGACTACGTCAACGCGCACGGGTCGAGTACGAAGCAGAACGACCGGCACGAGACCGCCGCGGTGAAGCGCAGCCTCGGTCGGCACGCCTACCGTGTTCCGATGTCCTCGATCAAATCGATGATCGGACACTCGCTCGGGGCGATCGGCAGCCTGGAGCTCGTCGCGTGCGTGCTCGCGATCGACAAGGGCGTGGTGCCGCCCACCGCGAACTACGAGCACCGGGACCCGGAGTGCGATCTGGACTATGTGCCGTGCCGGGCGCGTGAGCAGGGCGTCGACCTGGTGGCCAGCGTGGGCAGCGGATTCGGGGGCTTCCAGTCCGCCGTCGTCCTCGATGCCGCGGGGAGGCGGGCCCGATGACCGATGTGGTGATCACCGGACTCGGGGTGGTGGCCCCGACCGGGCCGGACACCGATGCTTTCTGGCACGCCACCCTGGCCTGCAGGAGCGGGATCGCGCGGATCAGCCGGTTCGACCCGGACCGCTACCCGGTCCGGTACGCGGGGCAGGTCGACACGTGTGACCCCGCGGAGCGCCTCGCCCCGCACGTCGCGGCGCAGACCGATCTGTGGACCCAGTTCGTCCTGGAGGCCACCCGGCAGGCGCTGGACTCCGCCGCACTCGATCCGCGGACCCTGGACAGCTTCGACATCGGCGTGACCACCTCGGCGGGATCGGGTGGCAACGCCTTCGGCCAGCGGGAGATCGCGGCGCTGTGGGCGCGCGGCCCCCGCCACGTGGGGCCGTATCAGTCCATCGCGTGGTTCTACGCCGCTTCCACCGGCCAGATGTCCATCCGGCACGCGATGCGGGGGCCGTGCGCGGTGGTGAGCAGTGAGTCGGCGGGAGGCCTGGATGCGGTGGCGCACAGCCGCCGGGCCGTCCGGCGTGGTTGCCGGGTGCAGGTCTGCGGGGCGACCGAGGCCCCCGTGACCCCGTACGCACTGACCTGCCAGTTGCGGTCGGGGTTGTTGACCGAACGGGACTCGGCGACGGCCGTCCGCCCGTTCGCCCGGGACGCGTCGGGGCACGTGCCGGGAGAGGGCGGCGCGGTGGTGGTGCTGGAGGACGCCGGGCACGCCCGGCAGCGCGG
>NZ_KB912586.1:114692-119782 GCF_000383775.1 Saccharomonospora halophila 8 | reverse complement strand
GCCGGACGCCGACCGCGCCGAGGTCGCGGCCCTGCACCGGGTGTTCGGGAGCGCGGTCGCCCGGGTTCCGGTGACGGCGGTGACGGCGGGTCTGGGCCGTGCGTACTCGGCGGTGGGTGCGTTGGCCGTGGTCGCCGCGACCCTGGGTCTGCGGGACGGTGCGGTACCCCCGACCGCCGGCCTCGTCGCCGACGAGGTCGCCGTGGACGCGGACGTGGTCACCGGCACGGCCCGTCGCGTACCGCTGCGGCACGTGCTGGTGCTCGCCCGCGGGTTCGGTGGTTTCAGTTCCGCGCTCGTACTCAGCTCGGGCGCGGAATCCGACGGACGGAGGACACGATGACCGACCGGGACGTCACGATCGAGGAACTCGGCGAACTGCTGTCGTCGAGCGGTGGAGTGCGGATCGAGGTGGACGAGCTGACCGCGGCGACGACGTTCGACGAGCTCGGACTGGACTCGCTCGCCCTGCTCGGCGTGATCACATCGATCGAACGTGATCGGGGGGTGGCGCTGCCGACCGAGGCCCAGGAGGCCCGGTCCGTGCGGGACTTTCTCACCGTACTCAACGACGCGCTGCGGAAGGAGCGCTGACATGCCGGGACACACGGACAATCACGTCGTCGTCTTCGCGCCGATGGACCTGGTCTGGTCCAGGACCAACGATGTCGCGGACTGGCCGAACCTGTTCACCGAGTACGCCGCGACGGAGGTGCTGGAGGACACGGGCGACCGCGTCCGGTTCCGGCTCACCATGGTCCCCGACGAGAAGGGCCGGGTCTGGTCGTGGGTGTCGGAGCGGGAGCTCGATCCCGAGACCCGCACGGTGGTGGCACGCCGGGTCGAGACGGGGCCGTTCGAGTACATGCACATCCGTTGGACCTACCACCCGGTCAACGGAGGCGTGCTGATGCGCTGGACCCAGGATTTCGCGATGAAGCCGGGGGCGCCGCTCGACGATGCGGGGATGACCGCACGGATCAACACGAACACACCGGTCCAGATGGGCGCCATCAAACGGGTGCTGGAGGCCGAGGCCGCTGCGCTGCTGCCGCCCGGCTGCCGCCCGCCGACGGAGGAGGGGCCGTGAACCGTACATTGATCGTCGCGAGGATGCGGGAGGCCGACAGCGCGGCGGTGGCCGCACTGTTCGCCGAGTCGGACGCGGGGCCGCTCCCGCGCCGTGTCGGCGTCCGTGCGCGGACCCTGTTCCGATTCCACGGCCTGTATTTTCATCTGATCGAGTCGGACGACGATCTCGGCGGGAGGATCGACGAGCTGCGCGGTGACCGGGAGTTCCGCGATCTCAGCGCCGCCCTCGGCGACTACATCGGCCCGTTCGATCCGCGCACCTGGCGCTCGCCGTCCGACGCGACGGCCGCGGCCTTCTACCACTGGGCACGGGACGACTGACCGCGACACCGGTCACTTCACGCCGGTGCCGACGTTGACGTCGGCGTGCAACACGGCCGGGGGGCGGTCGCCGGAGCGCTCGCGCAGCCGGCCGTCCAGCACCCGCAGCACCTCCGTGTGTTGTTCCCCGGTCAGCCCCGCGACGAGCCCGGCGCCGATGGGATTGCTGGTGGCGACCTCGTTGACCAGGTGCGTGGGTGAATCGACGGTCATGTTCCAGGTGACCGTGTCCACGGTCACGTCGTGCAGTCCTGCCGCGGTGAGCCGTTCGCGGAAGACGTCCCGGTCGGCCAGTTGGAACGGGGGCGGTGGCGGGTCCATCGGCAGGCCGGGGAAGTCCGGCACGGCGGCCCGGACGGCGTCGAGCAGGAAGGTGAGGAACTCGACCGTCGGCAGCGGGCCGAAGGCGGCGACGAGCACCGTCCCGCCGGGCCTGGTCACCCGCACCATCTCCGCCAGCCCCGCGTCGAGGTCGGGCAGCATCGTCACGCCGTTCTGGGACGCGGACACGTCGAACGTGTCGTCCGGGAAGACCAGCGCACGGCTGTCCAGCACCCGGCCCTCGACGTCGGTGAGCCCCTCCGCGCGGGCGCGGGCGACCAGCCGCTCGATCATCGCGGGTGCGATGTCGGTGGCGACCACCTGGGCGCCCCGACGTGCGGCCGGGATACTCAGGGCCCCGGTGCCCGCGGCGACGTCCAGGAACCGGGTTCCGGGACCGATCTCCACCCGGCCGAGCGCGACGTCGCCGTGCCGGAGGCTCTCCGGGGTGATGAACTCGTCGTAGCCGGACGCGAGTGCGTCCCACGCGTCGGCCACCTGTTCCGGTGGTGGTGTCTCGGTCATGCCGTCCTCCTCGGTACGCGGTGGTTCGGGGCGGTTCCGGTGTCTCCGCTCGGTGATACCCGCTCACGCGGGCCCGCAGTGCTGACGTGCGCGGGCGGGCCTGCCGTGCCCGTGCGGTCCGCCGAGCCGCCGGGGCTCTTCCGGGAGGCCCGAGGGATCGAGTCGGACTCGGGTGGGGGTGGTCGTCCGGCTGGTGTCCGCCGCGGTGCCGTGGTCGGTCTACCACGCACTCCGGTGAGCCACCGGGTGTCCTGGCCGAGCGGGGTTCCTGGCCGGGTGTGGGTTTCCGGGCGGTGACCGCGGGGTACGTGGGGGCCACGCGCACGGGTCGAGCCGAAGGAGTCGTGTCATGGCCACGTCGACGGAGAGTGATCTCGTCAGTGTGATCGTCGAGGATCACAACTCGGTGGAACGGATGTTCCGGGAGCTGGAGGATTCGTCGCTCGAACCTGCGCACAAGCGCGAACTGACCGAGCACGTGATCGCGGAGCTCGTACGCCATTCGGTGGCCGAGGAACAACATATGTACCCGGCGGCCCGAAGGTCGCTGGAGAACGGGAACGAGATCGCCGATCACGAGATCGAGGAGCACGCCGAGGCGGAACAGCTGATGAAGCAGCTCGAGAACAGGGACCCGGCCGCGGCGGACTTCGACGAGGTGCTCGGCAGGCTCATCAGCGCGATCCGCCACCACGTCGCGGACGAGGAGAACGACCTGTTGCCGAAGCTGCGGCAGGCCTGCGACGAGCGGGAGCTGGCCGAGCTCGGGCAGAAGGTGCTCGACGCGAAACGCACGGCCCCGACCCGCCCGCACCCGATGGCGCCGGACAAGCCACCGGCCAACCGCATCCTCGATCCGGGCGCGGGACTGGTCGACCGGCTCCGCGACCGGCTCGGCACAGGTGCGTGAGATCTCGATCCCGACCTCGACGGCCGGGACCGAGACCACCCGGTCACTCCCTTCTCAGTTTGTCCTGCGTGGCACCGGCTATCTTCTCCATGCTGTTCGGGAGTTCGGTGGTGCCGTAGAGGCGGGCGTCCGGGTGAGTGGGCGGCGGCATGGGGGCGTTGGTGGTGGCGCCCTCGTGGTAGCTGAACTCGCCGTTGCCGTCCGGGGTGGGGCCGGAGGCCCACGGCCCCTCGGACGCGTGCTGCCCGTCGCTGAAGTTCAGGTACTGGTACGACACGTCCGTCTGTTCCTTGTTCTGCGGGAAGTTGCTCGGCACCGGTAGTTGCTCGACGCCGTTCTCCCGGAGTTCGGCGGCCGCGGCGAGCCACTGGTTCTGGTGCATGGTGTCCCGCGCCAGCAGGAAGGAGAGCAGTTCCCGGACCCCGTGGTCGTCGGTCATGTGGTAGAGCCGGGCGACCTGCGTCCGGCCCTGCATCTCGGCGTTGGCGTTGGAGGTGAAGTCGGCCAGCAGGTTCCCGCTCGCGGTGATGTAGGCGCCCTGCCACGGGTTGCCCATGCTGTCGACGGGCCGCGCCCCCGCACCCGCCACGATGGCGTGCTGGACGTCGGTCCCACCGACCACGGCCGCGACGGTGGGATCAGCCTGCACCGCCTCATCGGTGACGCCCAGGGGGGACTTCTCCAGCAGTTGGGCGATCATGGTGGCGAGCATCTCGACGTGGCCGAACTCCTCGGACCCGATGCCGAAGACCAGGTCCCGGTACTTCCCGGGAACGTGCATGTTCCAGCCCTGGAACATGTACTGCATCGCCACGGTGATCTCACCGTACTGGCCGCCGAGTACCTCCTGGAGCTTGCGCGCGTACACCGCGTCGGGTTGCTCCGGGCTCGCCTTGAACTGCAATTCCTGTTGGTGGAAGAACATGCGGGGTGACTCCCTCTCGCGGACCGTCGGGACGGGTACGGGTCGTGCTCGGGTGCATTCCCGGTCCGCCACCGGCGAACCGACACCTCACCGGGAAGGGGGTACCGGAGCGCGGAACAGGAGGTGCTGCCCGGCCCGGGGCCTGTCTCGTCCGGTCGCGACCTACCCGGCGGGCCGGAACGCCGCCGCGGCGGCCTCGGCGATGGCCTGGTCCTGTTCCCCGGTGCCGCCGCTCACGCCGACGGCGCCGACGACCGCTCCCTCGTGGTTCAGCGGGAGCCCGCCTGCGAAGATCATCACCCGGCCGTGGTTCGAGGCGTGGATGCCGAAGAACTGCGCGCCGGGTTGCGCGTTCTCCGCGAGATCGGCGGTGGCGATGTCGAACGCGCGGGAGGTGAAGGCCTTGTTGATGGAGATGTCGACGCTGCCGAGCCACGCGCCGTCCATCCGCGCGTGGGCGACCAGGTTGCCGCCCGCGTCGACCACGGCGATGTTGGCGGGCTGCCCGATCTCCCGCGCCTTCTTCTCCCCTCCCGCGATGATCTCGCGTGCCTCGTCGAGCGAGACCGACGGCTGATTCCGCACGGCTGTCACCTCCGTTGGCGCGTGTCCGGCACTCGTCTCCGGTGCGTACCCGGGCGGACACGGATCAAACACGGGGGTGCCCGCGCGGGAGGGTCGGTGGGTCCCGCGCACCGGGCCGGTCGGTGCGGACGATCGGTGCGGACTACGTCGGATGTCGCGGTCGGATCGGGTCCGTTGTCATGGGACGGCGCCATCCGGGGAACGTAGGGTGCGTGCCACGACCACCGACGAGGGAGGCGACGATGTCCACGAACTCCGTCGACACCGTGTCCGAGATCGAGACCGGACTGTTTCTGGATGGCGAGTCCCGGGCGGCCGGTGACTCGCTGCGGATCGTCGACCCCGCGGACGGCACGTCGGTGGTCGGCCGGGCCGCCGCGGCGACGGCGGAGCAGGCCTCGGCCGCGGTCA
>NZ_KB912586.1:110787-114592 GCF_000383775.1 Saccharomonospora halophila 8 | reverse complement strand
GCGCGGCGCTGCGCGGGCGACGGGGCCTCGCGCTGGGGTTGGGACTGCCGACGGCCCTGCTTTGTCTCGTCCCGCTCGCCGCGCTGGTGGTCATGCCGGTCGCCTTCGTGGGCGGGGTGTTCGTCGCCCGGGAGACGCTGCGCACCACGACCGAGCCGGCCGACGCCCGGTAGCCACCGGTGGGCCCCTCCCCGGGAGGTGAGGCCCACCGGTGGCGGCGATCAGGCCAGGTCGAACCGGTCGAGGTTCATGACCTTGTCCCACGCGGCGACGAAGTCCCGCACGAACATGTCCTTCGCGTCGTCGGCGGCGTAGACCTCGGCCAGGGCCCGCAGTTCGGAGTTCGACCCGAACACCAGGTCCACCCGGCTGCCGGTCCACTTCACCGCACCGGAGGCGTCCCGCCCCTCGAAGGTCTGCGCGTCCTCCGAGGTCGGCTTCCACGTGATGCCCATGTCGAGCAGGTTCGCGAAGAAGTCGTTGGTCAGCGACCCCGGCGTGTCCGTGAACACGCCCAGCGACGAGGAGTCGTGGTTCGCCCCGAGGACGCGGAGGCCACCGACGAGGACGGTCGTCTCCGGCGCGCTCAGCGTGAGCAGGTTCGCCCGGTCGAGCAGCAGGTACTCGGCGGAGAGCCGGTTGCCCTTGCCCAGGTAGTTGCGGAACCCGTCCGCGGTGGGCTCCAACGCGGCGAACGACTCGGCGTCGGTCTGCTCCGGCGTCGCGTCGACGCGGCCCGGGGTGAACGGCACGCGGAGGTCGTGGCCCGCGGCCTTGGCGGCCCGCTCCACGGCGGCGCAGCCGCCGAGCACGATCAGGTCGGCCAGCGAGACCCGCTTGCTGCCGCTCTGTGCCTCGTTGAACGACTGCTGGATGCCCTCCAGGGTGGACAGCACCGTCTCCAGCTCGGCCGGGTTGTTGACCTCCCACCCGTTCTGCGGGTTGAGCCGGATGCGCGCACCGTTGGCACCGCCGCGCTTGTCACTGCCCCGGAATGTCGAGGCCGACGCCCACGCGGTGGTGACCAGCTGCGCGGTGCTCAGCCCGGAGCCGAGGACGGTGCTCTTCAGCGAGTCGATGTCCGCCTCGCCGATCAGCTCGTGGTCCACCTCGGGCAGCGGGTCCTGCCACAGCAGGGTCTCCGCGGGCACCTCCGGGCCGAGGTAGCGGACCTTCGGTCCCATGTCCCGGTGGGTCAGCTTGTACCAGGCGCGGGCGAAGGCGTCGGCGAACTCGTCGGGGTTCTCGTAGAACCGGCGCGAGATCGGCCCGTAGATCGGGTCGTAGCGCAGCGCCAGGTCCGTGGTCAGCATCGCGGGCGCGACCTTCCGCGCCGCGTCGTGCGCGTGCGGGACGGTGCCCTCGCCCGCGCCGTCCTTCGGCTTCCACTGCTTCGCGCCCGCCGGGCTGGTGGTCAGCTCCCACTCGTACTCGAACAGGTTCGCGAAGAAGCCGTTGCTCCACTTGGTCGGCGTGCTGGTCCAGGTGACCTCCAGCCCGCTGCCGATCGCGTCGCCGCCCGTGCCGGTGCCGTAGGCGTTGCGCCAGCCCAGGCCCTGCTCCTCCAGCGGGGCCGACTCGGGGTCGGGGCCGAGGTGGCTGTCCGGCGCGGCACCGTGGGTCTTGCCGAAGGTGTGCCCGCCGGCGATCAGCGCGACGGTCTCCTCGTCGTTCATGGCCATGCGGCCGAACGTCTCGCGGATGTCGCGGGCCGCGGCGATCGGGTCCGGTTCGCCGTTCGGGCCCTCCGGGTTGACGTAGATCAGGCCCATCTGGACGGCCGCCAGCGGGTTCTCCAGCTCGCGGTCACCGCTGTAGCGCCGGTCGTCCAGCCACTCGGTCTCCGGGCCCCAGTAGACGTCCTCGTCGGGTTCCCAGACGTCCTCGCGGCCGCCGGCGAAGCCGAACGTCTCGAAGCCCATCGACTCCAGCGCGACGTTGCCCGCCAGGACGAGCAGGTCGGCCCAGGAGAGGTTCTGGCCGTACTTCTTCTTGACCGGCCACAGCAGACGGCGGGCCTTGTCCAGGTTGACGTTGTCCGGCCAGCTGTTCAGCGGGGCGAACCGCTGCTGCCCGGCGCCCGCGCCGCCGCGGCCGTCGCTGATGCGGTAGGTGCCCGCGCTGTGCCAGGCCATCCGGATGATCAGCGGACCGTAGTGGCCGAAGTCGGCGGGCCACCAGTCCTGCGAGGTGGTCAGCACCTCCTCGATGTCCCGCTTGACGGCGGGCAGGTCGAGGGAGTTGAACGCGGCGGCGTAGTCGAAGTCCTCCCCGAGCGGGTTGGTCGCCGGGGAGTTCTTCGACAGGATCTTCAGGTTGAGCTTGTCCGGCCACCACTGGCGGTTCCCGCCACCCTCGGTGGGGTGCGGGGCGCGGCCGTGCACCACGGGGCACTGGCCGGTGGTGTCGAGATCGTCGGTCACGGGTGTCCTTTCAGGATGAATGCGTGTGTTCCGGTTCGGGGGAGCAGGCAGGGCACAGTCCCCAGTAGATGACCTCGGCCTCGTCGACGTGGAAGCCGTGGGCGTCCGACGCGGTCAGGCAGGGCGCGGACCCCACGGCGCAGTCGACATCGGCGAGGGCGCCGCACGACCGGCACGCGACGTGGTGGTGGTTGTCCCCGACCCGCGTCTCGTAGCGGGCCACGGACCCCATCGGCTGGATCCGTCGCAGCAGTCCCGCCTCGGTCAGCGCGCGCAGTCCATCGTAGACGGCCTGGTGCGACACCTTCGGCAGTTCCTCCCGGACGGCGCCGATGATCGATTCCGTGTCGGCGTGCGGACGGTCGCGCACCGCGGACAGCACCGCGACCCGGGGTCGGGTCACTCGCAGTGCGGCCTCGCGCAGCATGTGCTCGAAGCCCGCAGTCGTCGTTGGCACGCGGGGCAGTCTGGCGGGCTTTCTGGAATGGATCAAGAGTTTTTCGGAGTGCTGTGTCTCACTCGTGCTCGCGACGTGACCGGGACGTGACCCGCGAGAGGAAAGGCGTCGTCCGGACACACCCGCCGGGCCGGATCCGGAGCGGACCGGTGTGCGGGATGCGGCAGGATGGAACGATGACGACGCCCCGTCCGGTTCCGATCGCCCGCGCGCCCATCCAGCTCGGCCAGTTCCTCAAGCTGGCGGGGGTGGTCGAGGACGGCGCGGAGGCGAAGGCGTTGCTGGCCGAGGTCGGCGTCGACGTCAACGGCGAGCCCGAACACCGCCGTGGTCGCAAGCTCGACGCCGGGGACCTCGTCGCGGTCGGCGGCGAGACACTCGAGGTCACCGTCCAGTGAGCCACGGCGTTGTTGGGTCGCTGTCGTCGTCCGGTCAGGCCAGGGTGCCGCGCAGGAGCGTGGCGTAGAGGGTGAGACCGGGGCCGAACGCGAGCGCCACGGCGGGGTCCCCGGGACCGAGCGTGGGACGGAGCTCGTCGAGGACGAGCAGGACGGTGGCCGAGGAACAGTTGCCGTGCTCGGCGAGCACCGTCCGGGAGGCGGCCAGCGCGTCCGGCCCCAGTCCGAGCGTGTCCTCGACGGTGTGCAGGATGCGCGGCCCGCCGGGGTGGACGGCCCACCCGCGCACGTCCCCGACGGCGAGGCCGTTCCGGGCGAGCAGGTCCTTGACGACCATCGGCAGGTGCTCGGCCAGCACCTCCGGGACCCGGGGGGACAGGCCCATGCGGAACCCGAGGTCGGTGACCTCCCAGGTCATGTGCCCGGCCGTGGCGGTGTCGGTGTACGCGGCCGTGTCGACCACGTCGACGCCCGGTGCCCCGGCACCCGTGCCCGGCGACGGCGGCCGGAGCACCACCGCGGCGGCC
>NZ_KB912586.1:100273-110687 GCF_000383775.1 Saccharomonospora halophila 8 | reverse complement strand
CGGGCCGGGTGCCTGCCGGGCTCAGGCGTCCACCCGGTCGGGGGTGGGGGTGGGAGCCAGCCGTCCGGTGCGGGTGGCCCACCGCTCGAACACCACGGTGCCGAACGGCGGCACACTCGCCGCGAGCGCCAGCAGCAGGGTCGGCCTCGTCCAGCCCAGCCGGCGGTGGAGCAGCAGCGCGGCGACCACGTAGACGACGAACAGCAGGCCGTGCACGGGTCCGAACACGGTCACCCCGAGGTCGTCGCCGACGGCGACGTACTTGAAGAACATTCCGGTCAGCAGACCGGCCCAGGACAACGCCTCGGCGAGGGCGAGCAGTCGGAAGCGTCCGACGTCGGTGGTGAGCATTCCCGTTCCCTCCGGTGCGGACGGTCGTTGTATGGATGGGTGGGCATGTCCGCGCCCGCGGGTGCGGAGCCCTCCGGTGCAGCATCGCAGAGGTGCGGGCCGGGCGACGGCCCGGCCCTTGTCACGGGAGACGTCCTGTGCTTCACTCTTCAACTAGAACGTGTTCTAGATTCGGGTGGGTGGACAACGATGTGGACCCGTGCGGCGGCGCTGCTGGAGCAGCCCGGCAAGTGGCAGATCGTCGACGTCGAGATCGACGAGCCCCAGGCCAATGAAGTGCTCGTCCGGTTCGTGGCCGCCGGACTGTGCCATTCGGACGACCACGCCGCGACCGGGGACATGCCCGTGGGCAAAATTCCGCTGATCGGCGGTCACGAGGGCGCGGGCGTCGTCGAGTCGGTCGGTCCGGGCGTGCACTCGCTGGTGCCCGGCGACCACGTGGTCGCCCAGTTCGTGCCCTCGTGCGGACGGTGCCACCCGTGCGCCACGGGTCGGGGAAACCTCTGCGACCTCGGCATGTACGCCCTGCTCGGGTCCATGGCGGACGGGACCTACCGGGCGCGGATCAACGGCGACGAGGCCGGGCAGATGACCATGGCCGGAACCTTCGCCGAACGCGCGGTGGTCTCCGAGCACTCGCTCACGAAGGTCGATGACGACATCCCGTTGCACGTCGCTCCGCTGCTGTCCTGCGGCGCCCCGACCGGCTGGGGGTCGTCGGAGTACGCCGCCGAGGTCGTCGCCGGCGACACGGTCATCGTGATGGGCCTCGGCGGCATCGGGATGAACGCCGTGCAGGGCGCGGCCGCACGCGGCGCGGCGTACGTGATCGGGGTCGACCCGGTCGCGTTCAAACGGGACAGCGCCGCCACGTTCGGGGCGAGTCACACCTTCGCCGACATCGAGGAGGCCGCCGAGTTCGCCCGATCGGTCACCAACGGGCAGGGCGCGGAGTCGGTCGTGGTCGCGGTGGGCGTCACCACGGGCGAGCACGTCGGCCGGGCGGTCGACGCGGTCGCGAAGTTCGGCACCGTGGTGGTCACCGGCATCGGCGACGTCAACGAGAACACCCTGCCCACGAACCTGTGGACGCTGGCCATGATGCAGAAGCGGATCCAGGGGACCATCCTCGGCAAGGGCGCACCGTCGGTGGAGATCGGCCGCCTGGCGTCGATGTACCGGGCGGGGCGGCTGAAGCTGGACGAGCTGATCACGCGGACCTACCGGCTGGACGAGATCAACCAGGCCTACGCGGACCTGAACGAGGGCCGCAACATCCGCGGCGTCATCCTGCACGACACCGAGTGAGTCCGGGTGTCGGCGTCTCGCACGGTCCCCGGCCGGGGCGCCGACCCGCCCGGTTCACCCACCGGGGGTGACACAGTGGATCTCCGGTGAGTGCGCGAAGCGCGCTCCGGCGTCGGAGGGGACCCACACCAGCCCCCAAGCCCGGGGCGGCGTCGCGGGAGGCATCGGGCCCGCGCGTCCCTCCGAATCCGCGGTGACGGAGTCGCGGATCCGCACGCCGCATCGGCGGTAGAAACGCAGCTGTGCGCGGCGGCCGAACAGCGACCACCCCAGCGTCAGCACCGGGTCCAGGTCGGGTGCCCGCTGGGAATGACTGGCGGCCACGAACTCCACCCGGCCCGTGTCCCGGTACTTGACCACCTCGTAGGTCACCTTGCCACGTTCGAGGTGCCCGTCGAGCGTCTCGTAGGCCCACCCCCACACCCGGGCACCGTCGTCCCGGGTCTCGTCCACCACCTCGGTGATCCGGACACCGCAGTACAGGTGCAGCCCGTGGAACCGGAGTTGCAGCAGCATGTTCCGGCCGAGCAGTGGCACGGCCGGGTCGTAGAGTGCCCGCACGGACTCCGGGGGCGTGAACTCGTAGTCGCGCACCACACGGCAGGCCCGCTCCCACGGTCCTCCGGGCTCCGGAGGACCGGGCCGTTCCGCGGGGAGCCCGTGCAGATGGGTGTCGAGGGTCCACGCGGGCCTGCGCACCTCGGTCGGGGAGTAGTTGATGCCGGCGTCGGCGAGCGCCGCGAGTTCGCGCGCGGTGTCCGGCCGCCCGAGGCCCCACTGAGCCAACCGGACTCACTCGTGTTCGGTCAGCGCGTCGCCGATCTGCCACATCGTCGGCGGCCACAGGCCCACGAACAGCGCCCGGCGCTCGGCGTTGCCCCGTTGGGCCTGATCCACCGTCTTGGCGCGGATCCACAGGCTGATGCAGAGCACGATCGTGCCCAGTGACGCCAGGTGCAGCTGGGTGGCACGCACGCCCGCCCGGTGCAGAAGTCGGACCACCATGCGTTCCTCCGTGTGTCCTTCGGTTCGTGTCAGCGCCCCCGCGCGGGGTAGGTACAGAGTCTGATACCCCGTTCGTCCCGGTCTCACCACTGACGGAGGGTGCCGATGTCGCGATCTCGCCGGGTGCTCACCGAGCTCGCACGGTGGCTGCTGGGGACCGCGCTGGTCACCTGGCGCTACCTCTGGGAGACGACCCCACTGCACCGGACGGAGTGCCGCGGCGACGCGCGGGACCTTCCGCCGCGGTTGCCCGACGGCCTGATCGACGACCGGGTGCAGCGCAGCGTGGACGGCTACGGGCAGCTGTTCCACCGCCGCTTCCGCGTGCGCATCGCGGAGGCCGGGGTCGACGCCGCCGGGCTCATGGACCGCGTCGTGCACGACTTCAAACACTTCGTGCCCTCGGAGGTCGTGCACATCCACACCACCCGGGGCGGAGCGCGGTCGTTGTGCGCCGGGGACGAGCTGGTGGTGGAGATGCCGGGGCCGTGGGACGGCCCGGTCCGGGTGGTGCATCGCGACGACACCTCGCTGCACCTGGTCACGTTGCACGGGCACCTGGAGGCGGGACAGGTGTGGTTCCGCGCGTTCGGCGACGGCGACCTGCTGGTGTTCGAGGTCGAACTGTGGGCCGCGCCCGCCAGCAGGCTGGTTTACCTGCTGTACGCGCGTCTTCGGCTGGCCAAGGAGATCCAGCTGAACATGTGGGTGCGCTTCTGCCTCGCCGCGGCGGCGACCTCCGGCGGCCGGCTGGTGGACGGTGTGGAGATCTTCACCCACCGGCTCGACGACCTGGGTGAGCGCTCGGGTCCCGCGGGACTCGTGACGGATGGAGGGGCGGTCGACGACCGTCGGTGACCGGTCTCCCGGTACGCCCGGGCGAGGGTCTAGGGTCTTGCGCCGGTCCTGCAAACCAGGCGTTCAAGGAGGAAGCCCGTGCCGGGAACCGGTATATGGCGGACGAAATCGGTCGAACAGTCGATCGCGGACACCGACGAGCCGGACACCCGGCTCCGCAAGAACCTCGGGGCCTGGGACCTGATGGTCTTCGGCGTCGCCGTGATGATCGGCGCGGGGATCTTCACGCTCACCGCGTCCACGGCCGGGGACATCGCCGGCCCCTCGGTGGCGTTGGCCTTCGTGTTCGCCGCGGTCGCGTGCGGGCTCGCGGCGCTGTGCTACGCCGAGTTCGCCTCCACCGTGCCCGTCGCGGGCAGTGCCTACACCTTCTCCTACGCCACGTTCGGTGAATTCCTCGCGTGGATCATCGGCTGGGACCTGATCCTGGAGTTCTCGATCGCGGCCGCCGCGGTGGCCAAGGGCTGGTCGATCTACCTGGAGGACGTGCTGACCACCCTGTTCGGCACGGAGATGAGCACGACCGTGGCCATCGGCGGCGTCGACCTGGACTGGGGCTCGGTGCTGCTGGTCGTGATCCTGGCCACGCTGCTCACCCTCGGCACCAAGCTGTCGTCCCGGTTCAGCCTCGTCATCACGGCCGTCAAGGTGACGATCATCCTGCTGGTCATCGTGCTGGGCCTGGCCTACATCACCCCGGACAACTACACGCCGTTCATCCCGGGCGCCGAGTCCGGCGGCGAGTCCGGCGGCGGTGTCGACCAGTCGCTGTTCTCCCTGCTCGCCGGTGGTTCCGGCAGCGTCTACGGCGCGTTCGGGCTGTTGGCCGGCGCGTCGCTGGTGTTCTTCGCGTTCCTCGGGTTCGACGTCGTGGCCACCACCGCGGAGGAGACCCGCAACCCGCAGCGGGACGTGCCGCGCGGGATCCTCGGCTCGCTGGCGGCCGTGACCGTGCTGTACGTGGCGACCTCCCTGGTGGTCGTGGGCATGGTCCCCTACACCGAACTGGCCACCGACGCCGAACCGGAGGGCCGCAAGACGCTGGCGACCGCGTTCTCCACGCACGGCGTCGACTGGGCGGCCAACGTCATCTCCGTGGGCGCGCTCGCCGGGCTGACCACGGTGGTGCTGGTGCTGCTGCTCGGCCAGCAGCGGGTGCTGTTCGCGATGGCGCGGGACGGTCTGCTGCCGCGCCCGCTGGCGAAAACCGGCTCGCGGGGCACCCCGGTGCGGATGAACGTGCTGGTCGCCACGGTGGTGGCGGTGGCCGCGGGCTTCTTCGACGCGGGCAGGCTGGAGGAGATGGTCAACGTCGGGACGCTGTTCGCGTTCATCCTCGTCTCGGCCGGGGTGCTGGTGCTGCGGAAGAAGCGTCCGGACCTGCCGCGCGGGTTCCGCGTGCCGTGGGTGCCGGTGGTGCCGATCCTGGCCATCGCCGCCTGTGTCTGGCTGATGCTGAACCTGACCGTGCTGACCTGGCTGCGTTTCCTCGTGTGGATGGCGCTCGGCGTGCTGATCTACTTCGCCTACAGCAGGCGGCACTCCCTGCTCGGCCAGCGCGAGCGGGAGGAGCGGGACTCGCCGGAGGAGGAATCGGAGGGGCGCTCCCTCTTCAGGGAGTGATCCGGACCGCTACGGGCGAGGGGCCGGCTGGTCCGGTGGACCGGGGTGCGTCGGGGGACCTGATACACCGCCGACGGTGTCGGGCCGCCGGTCTCCTCGGCCCGTGGCGTGGGACCGCGCTGTCCGACTTTCGGCCTGGGTCACTCGCGTGGTTTGCGGTGGAGGCCAGTAGGACGCGTTGACGCACCGAGGACGGATTGCGCATGCGCAGACCGAGCACGGGAACCAGCAGCGTCTCGAACGCGAGCCACAATGCCACGCCGAACATGGGCCCGCCCACGGCTTGAGCCGTAGTCCGCCGGGCAGTGCGCCGTAGGCCGCTCCGCCTCCGGCACCGTAGATCCAGTGCATCAGCACGATGACGGCTTCCCGACGTTCCCGGGGTTGGCGGCGGAGAACCCCCGGCGCGTGCTCCTGGCTGACCATCTCCGGCGGGGTTGCCTCCCGCAGCCCCAGACGTGTGGTCAACGCCCGCATGCCGCTCATGCTCATCGCCGCCACGGTGCCCCGCGCCGCGGCGTGGAGCACGCGTTCGGCGACCACGCGATCATGGCGTCTCCTCGGCTTCCCCATGAATGACCCCTACCCCCCCTGTTCCTGGGAAAAACCGGTCGCCACACGCTCCTGCGCCGCCGTGCCGTTCCCCAACGGCTCGGCAGGACAATGGTCGGACGAGCCACTACACAGGGGAGGTACCCGGTGCGCGGAGGAAGCGTCGGCATCGTCGGGGGCGGTATCGTCGGGCTCGCCGTCGGCCGCGAGCTCACCCGGCGGTACCCGGGTGTCGAGGTGGTCGTGTTCGAGAAGGAGGACCGGCTCGCCGCGCACCAGACCGGGCACAACTCGGGCGTCGTGCACGCCGGGATCTACTACCGACCGGGAAGCCTGAAGGCCGAGCTGTGCGCGCGCGGTCGGGCGCTGCTGCGGGAGTACTGTGTCGAGCGCGGCCTGCCGTACGAGGCGTGCGGCAAGCTCGTCGTCGCGGTCTCGGAGTCCGAGTTCGGGCGTTTCGACGCCCTGGAGGCCACCGCCCGGGAAAACGGCGTGCCCGGGCTGCGCCGGGTCTCCGGGGCGGGGATCGCCGAGCTCGAACCGCACGCGGCCGGGCTCGTCGCGCTGCACTCACCCGGGACCGCCATCACCGACTACGCCGCCGTGTCCACGGCGTTCGCCGCGGACATCGAAGGGGCGGGCGGCCGGGTGGAGCTGTCCACGGCGGTGACCGGCGTCCGGCACCGTGCCGGCCGGGTCGAGGTCACCACGACCGCGGGGGTGCGCACCGTCGACCGGCTCGTTGTCTGCGGCGGGCTGCACGCCGACCGCCTCGCGCGGCGCGCCGACGGTGTGGACGGCCCCCGCATCGTGCCGTTCCGCGGCGAGTACATGGCGGTCTCGCCGGGCAAGCGGGACCGGGTGCGGGGCATGATCTATCCCGTGCCGGACCCGCGGTATCCGTTCCTGGGGGTGCACTTCACCCGTCGGGTGTCCGGAGAGGTCGAGGTGGGGCCGAACGCGGTGCTCGCCCTCGCCCGGGAGGGGTACCGGCGTCGCGACCTCGTCGGGTCGGATGTGCGCGACCTGCTCGGGTGGCCGGGTTTCCGGCGTATGGCGCGGCAGCACTGGCGGGCCGGAATGGCCGAGATGCGCGGCAGCCTGTCGGTGCGCGCGTACATGCGGGCGGCGTCGCGGTACGTGCCGGACGTCGGCGCCGCCGACGTACGCCGCGCCGGAGCCGGGGTGCGGGCGCAGGCGGTGGACCGGGACGGGTCTCTGGTGGACGACTTCCGGATCGGACACGAGGACGGCATCACCACCGTGCGCAACGCCCCGTCCCCCGCGGCGACGTCGTCCCTGGCGATCGCGGAACACGTGGTGGACCGGATGGGGGTCGACGGTTGAGCGTTGCCGACACGAGGAAGCGGGGCTCTGGAGGTGCGGCATGACTGAACGACACGACGCCGACATCGACCGGATGCTCGCCCGGACCGCCGCCGAGTACGAGAACGAGGACGGCGCGGCCGCCGCCGAGGAGGCCCGCGAGTCGCCCGGATCGGATGTCGGCGAAATCCGCCCGTAGCGACCGGGTGTTTCGGTACGCGCACGCGATGTTCATCATCGCCGGTATTCGGAGGTCGCGGCCGGGCAGCGGGACGCCTTCGTCGCCGCCCATCCGGATCCGCTCCGCTGGGGCAGACAGGCCCCCGGACTCGATCTCGCGAGCACGCCCGATCCGCTCCATCCGGGTCGGGTCTACAACTTCGAACGGTGGGAATCCCGCGAACACATCGACGCGTGGCGGGCCGTCGCCGACGCGCCGACACCGGAATCGCCGTCAGGGACGGCGACATCATGGAGTACCGCGTGACCGACGCGCGGCCCCCGTTCGGCTGAGGTCGTCGGGCCGGGACCTCCGGAGGAACGAACCCATGATCGGCTCGGTGCGGGACCGGATCCGAGGTCGGGGGCCCGAGCTGCTCCGGCGGGTGCGTTCCTCGGACCGGCATGTGCTCAAGTCGACGCTCGCGGCGACCGGGTCGTTCGCCCTGGCGGGTGCGTTGGGTACCAGCGACGCGCCCGTGCTCGCACCGCTGACCGCGCTGATCGTCGTCCAGGTCACCCTCTTCCAGACCCTGACCATCGGTATTCAACGGGTGGCCAGCGTGGTCTCCGGTGTGCTGCTCGCGGTGGGCGTGGCCGGGATCGTCGGGCTCACCTGGTGGAGCATCGGGAGCATCGTCGGTGCCGCCCTGCTCGTCGGGCTCGTGCTCCGGCTGGGGCCGCAGATGAACGAGGCGGCGATCAGTGCCATGCTGCTGCTCGCGGTCGGGGGAGCCTCGGACGTGGCGATCGAACGGGTCTACGAGACGCTGGTGGGGGCGGCCGTCGGGGTCCTGGTCAACGTCGTCGTCCCGCCGGTGCATCTGCGACCCGCGGGCGAGGCGCTGATGCGGCTCACCGACCGGATGGCGGAGTTCACCACCTCGCTCGCCGCCGAGCTGCGTCCGTCGTGGTCGCAAGCGAAGGCCGATCGGTGGTTGACCGAGGCGCGCTCGCTGGTCACCGAGGTCGGCAGAACCGACCAGGCACTGGCCCGTGCGGAGGAAGGGGCCCGGGGCAACCCGCGGGGCCGGGTGACCCAGCGGCGCCAACCCCGGCTGCGCACGGCCCTGACCGGTTTGGAGCGGTGTCTGCTGGCGCTGCGTGAGTTGTGCCGGACGCTGCTGGACCGCACGTACTTCGTGCCGGAGGAGGACGAGGGCAGCGTCTACGGCGACGACGTCCGTGGGGTGCTCGCCGATCTCCTGGAGTCCTCCGCCGGGGCGATCCGCGCGGTGGGGGAGCTCGCGACCTCGGTGTCCGACGCCGGCGTCGAGAACCATCTCCCGGAGATCGCCGAGTGTCGGGAGCGGCTCAGTGCGCTGCTCGTCAACGAACCGCTGCGCGACATCCGCGCATGGGAGCACCACGGTGCCCTGCTCAGCGCCGTCGACCGGCTGCGCACCGAGATCGAGTCGGCGACCCGGTTCCCGGACCAACCGTGGAAACCGCCGCCGGTGACCGAGCAACAGCGCGAGATTGTCCGCCGGTTGCGGCGGGAACGCAGGCCCTTGCGTCGTGACGACCGGAACCGGTGACCGGGTCGCGCACCGGGCGCCACTCGCACGGCGAGCGTATAATGTTCTATACTCGGGCGCAGTGGTGATCCGTGCGCAGGCGGCTCGGTCGATTGGCCGCGCATGTCACACCGGTCCGGCCCAGCGGTGTGGCGGGTCGCGGCGGGCGGCAGGATGGAGCCCCATGTCCCGACCACAGTTCGAGGCGCCCGCACCGGCCGCCGACCTGTACGACGTGATCAACCGACGCCGCGACGTACGCGGGGAGTTCACCGGGGAACCGGTGCCGGAGGACGTGCTGCGCCGGGTGCTGACCGCGGCGCATCTGGCTCCCAGCGTGGGAATGTCCCAGCCGTGGGACTTCGTGCTGGTGCGCGAGGACGACACGCGGCGGCGGTTCCGGGAGCACGTGCGCTCCGAGCGGGACGTCTTCGCCGCCGGACTGGAGGGGGAGCGTGCCGAGACGTTCTCCCGGATCAAGGTGGAGGGCGTCGTCGAGTCGTCGCTGGGGGTCGTGGTCACCTACGACGCCGACCGCGGCGGGCCCGCCGTGCTCGGCAGGCACGCGATCGCCGACGCCGGGCTGTACTCGGTGTGCCTGGCGGTCCAGAACCTGTGGCTGGCCGCCACCGCGGAGGGGCTCGGCGTCGGCTGGGTCAGCTTCTACCGCGAGGAGTTCCTGCGCGATCTGCTGGACATCCCTTCGGGTGTGCGCCCGGTGGCGTGGCTGTGCCTGGGGCCGGTGCGGGAACTCGCGGAGACGCCGGACCTGGAGCGGCACGGCTGGCGCAGCCGGATGCCACTGGAGGACGTTCTGCACCACGAGACCTACGGAGCCCGGCCCGCACGCTGACCGGACGGCGCGGCGGGAGGTCTTTTCCCCGCGGCGTAGCCTGAGTCAACTTAGTTGACACCGAGTGATCCGAGGGAGACGCGGATGGTGGAGGAGGGCGCGCCGTTGACCGGCGCGGCGACGATCGGGCGGTGGTTGGAACACCCGGATGGTGGTCCGGTGCTGCGGGAGATGCTCGTGGCGAGCGGCTTCGACGAGAGCGCGCTCGCCCCGGTGCGCAACGTCCCGCTGCAGCGGCTCGTCGAACTGAGTCGGGGTGCCCTGTCCCAGGAGGTCGTCGAGGACCTGGTGCGGCGGGTCAACGGGGGTGTGCTGCCCGAACAGAGTGGTGACGAGGCAGGGTGGCGGGAGCGGATCGTCGAGGGCCGGTTCGCCGGCCGCGTCGTGGTCGTCACCGGCGCCGCGTCCGGGATCGGCCGGGCCACGGCCTCCCGCATCGTGCGGGAGGGCGGCCGGGTCGTCGCCGTGGACCTCGCCGCCGCCACGCTGGACGAGCTGGTCGCCGAGTTCGACGACACCCGGGTGGTGGCGGTGCCCGCCGACATCACCTCCGACCATGACGTCGCCCGGGTCGTGGCGGCGGCGGAGGACCGGATCGACGGCCTGGCCAACGTCGCGGGGATCACCGACGATTTCAGCCCGGTCCACGAGGTGTCCGACGCGGTCTGGCAGCGGGTGTTCGACGTCAATGTGCACGGGCTGTTCCGGCTGACCCGGGCGGTCGTGCCGGCGATGCTCGCGGCCGGGTCCGGTGCGGTCGTCAACGTCGCCTCGGAGGCCGCGCTGCGCGGCTCGGCCGCCG
>NZ_KB912586.1:90478-100173 GCF_000383775.1 Saccharomonospora halophila 8 | reverse complement strand
CGGCCGCCGGCGCCGCCTACACCGCGTCGAAGCACGCGGTCGTGGGCCTCACCCGCAGCGCGGCGTTCATGTACGGGCCGTCGGGCATCCGGGTCAACGCCGTCGCGCCGGGTGGGGTGGCCACCGGGATGTCGCCGGGCGAGATGTCCGGGTTCGGGCGCCGGCGCACCGGGGACTTCCTGGCACTGATCCCGCCGATCGCGACCGCACCGCAGCTGGCGGCGTCGATCACGTTCCTGCTCAGCGACGACGGGGTCAACGTGTCCGGGGCGGTGCTCCCGTCGGACGGGGGCTGGTCGGTCCAGTAGCGCCGGATCCGTCCGGGGTCAGTGTGTGCTGCAGCAGCGCGCCGTAGCGGGCGACGAGGTCGCGGCGGTCGGTGGCGAGCAGTTCCTCGTCACCGACCACCCACAGCGCGTAGAGCAGGCCGCCGACCAGTGCCCCGGCGAGCCGGGCGCGGAGGTCGGCGTCCGGGCCGGACAGCCGGGCGCGCAGCGGGCGCACGAACGCGGTCTCGTGGACGTCCTTCAACCGGTCGGCGATCCGTGCGGTGCCGCTGCCGCGCAGCAGTGCCAGGTAGACGTCGCGGGTGTCGTCGTCGGAGTCCAGCAGCACCTCGACGAACCGCCGCCCGAGGTACTCCGGTGGCACGTCGAGCAGCGGTTCGTCGTCCATGCTCAGGTGCATGGTGTCCAGGAACAGCAGCTCCTTCGTGCCGAAGTGGCGGATCACCAGTGCCGGGTCGGCCCTGGCCTCCGCGGCGATGTCCCGCACCGCCGTGCCCGCGAAGCCACGCTCGCGGAACAGCCGTCCCGCGGCCGCGCGGATCGCCTCCCGCGTCGTCGCCGACCGCTGCCGCACCATGGCCTCATCGTAGTGCCCGGGGATCCGTGTCCCGGCGGCGACGACGACCGGCGTGGGTACGCGCGCGTCGTTCCCGCGGGGTGCGGACCGTCCACCTGGTGGACGGCCTCGGACAGCCGGGATCACACCCAGGGTGCGACGGGGTACCACGGGAGGATGTCGCGCATGGCGAGCAGCCGGACATCCCAGTACAGGATGAGGAACACCCCCGCCACGAGCATGCCCGCGGCGGTGAACGACTCGATCCTGCCGGGCCGCGCGGTCAGCCAACGGCCGACGCGGTCCCCGACTGACAGGCCGATCAGCACCAGCACCACCGCCATCAGGGCGATGTTGCCGACCGACTGCAGGACGAACGCTCCCGCCCCGTAGACCGGGTTCCCGGACTCGGCGGCGTCCCGGAACAGGTGGCGGAACAGCGGGAACGGCCTGCCGATGAGGAAGGCGCCGACAAGTCCTCCGAGAAGCACGAGCCGCGTGTCGGGGTGTCGTCGGAAGGGATCGCGGACGAGGCCGACCGCGGCGAGTCCCAGATAGCAGAGCACGGCTCCGATCCCGCCGAAGACCACGGCGGCCTGGACCAGCCGTGGACTCAACGCACCCGGCGCGGACGATGCCGTCTCGAACTGCGGCATGTCGGTGCCGACGAGGCCGACCACCACACCGTAGGCGGCCGACACCAGAACCGTCCCGAGGCCGAGCCACAACAGCGGCCGGAGCACGAGGCGTACGCGTCGACCGCGGCCGCCGCCGTCCGCCGCCATCGGGGCCAGAGTGCTGAACACGGCGATGTTGCAGGCGGTGAAGGTGCCCGCCACTCCGGAGACGAACGCGAAGGCGACTCCCGCCGCGACCCCGCCGAGGGCGGCCTCGCCCGCGTCCCGGCCGAGTATCGCGTCCGTGACCGAATCACCGATCACGCCGTCGACGAACGACGCCGACCACACGACCGTCAGCAGGAACCCGGCCAGTGCGGCGGACAGCACCAGGCCTACGTGACGTCGCGGGTGCGCTCCGTCGTGCCCTCCCGCCGTCTCCGTCGGAGCATCCCCGGAAGTACGCACAGCGTTGTCACCCGCCGATCGTCCATGGTCCGGCGCTCGGCCGGTCTACGAACACGTTCTCGTCCACGCCTCCCAGCATGATCGGAACCGGGTCGTCGGCGATTCTCCGAGACTGCGCTTTCGGGGCGGACCGTCGATTCCGCGGTCGCGCCGGCGGGACGGCCCCCGACCCGGGTCCGCCTCCGGAGACTGGTCCCCGCTTCGTGGTGATCTCGTTCGACGGCGGATGCTGTCGGTCCCGCCGGGTACTCTCCGCACCATGGCGCTGTCGGTGGAAGAGCGTGCGCGGTTCCTGGCCGAACCCCGGGTCGGCGCGTTGTCGGTGATCGAGCGGACGGACCGGGCACCGTTGACTGTCCCGATCTGGTACCACTACACGCCGGGTGGGGAGCTGTGGGTGCACACCGCTCCGGACTCACGGAAGGCGCGGGCGATCGAGGCGGCCGGCCGGTTCACGCTCATGGTGGAACGGACCGAACCCACGGTGCGCTACGTCTCCGTGGAAGGGCCGGTGACCCGGATCGAGCCGGGCAGCCCGGAGCTGTCCCGGACGATGGCCGCCCGGTATCTCCCGGAGGACAAGGTCGCCGGGTTCCTGGAGTACGAACGCACCCAGCTCGGGGAACAGTCCGCGATCTTCATGCGGCCGGAGCACTGGTTGTCCGCCGACCTCGGGGCGCTCTGACACCGTCCGCGGTGGCGGAGGGATGTCGGACCCTGCCGGTAGCGTGCCGACGCGGTCACGCACCGGCGCGGAGCCACGAGGGTGAGGAGGTGGGACGTGGGGACACTCCAGTACCAGTGCAGCATGTCGTTGGACGGGTTCATCGCCGGACCGGGCGGGGACATGTCCTGGCTGGCCGAGTACCTGCCGGACCAGGCCGGTGTCGACGACGGGCTCGTCGACCGGGTCGGCGCGCTGCTGGTGGGTGCCCGCACGTTCCGCGGCGACGACCCGAACCGGGGGACCGACGCGGAGGGCGCCTACGGCGGGCAGTGGTCCGGGCCGAGCGTCGTGCTGACCCACCACATCCCCGACGAGCCGGTGGAAGACGTGACCTTCTCCAGCGACCTGGACGAGGCCGTGGCGACGGCGAAGGAAGCCGCCGGCGGCAAGCTGGTGAGCGTCCTGGGCGCGGACGTGGCGCGGCAGTGCCTTGCGGCGGGACTGCTCGACGAGATCCTGGTGACGGTAACCCCGGTCCTGCTCGGTGACGGCGTGCGGCTGTTCCACGAGCCGGGCGGGAGGACCGTGAAGCTGGAGACCGTCGACGTCACCGGGTTGACGCTCACCCTGCGGGTGCTCCGGTAGCCGCCCCGCCGAGAGGACCGGGGTTTCTGCTAGACGTCGTCAGCGGTGATGACCTTGCCCAGGTGCACGACCGTGAGGCCCGTCTTGGGGCTGAGGGTGGTGTCCGTGGTTCCACCCTGTCCGAGGCCCCGCCGCATGAGCTCCGCGACGGTCTCACTCACCGTACGAGAGGTGTCCCGGGCGATCGAGACCGCCTGGCGGTGCAGGTCGTCGGGCAGATCTATGGTGATGCGCATGGCGACCAGCTGGCATCGACGCATCATGCTGCGCTGCTGTGAACGTCGGGATCCGGTTTCCCGGGCAAGGTGATGCGGTATCCGGGAGTCATTCCCCGAGCAGCTCCCGCATCTCGGTGATCTGGCGGGTCTGCCGGTCGACGATCTTCTCCGCGTACATCGTCGCCAGGGTGTCGGACCCGTCGTCGAGCTGGGCCTGGGCGATCTCGACGGCACCCCGGTGGTGTTCGAGCATCGTCCGCAGCCACAGCGTGTCGAACTCCGTACCCGTGGTGTCGTGCAGCTGCTGGAACGTCTCCTCGGTCATCAGGTGGGAGTGTTCGTGTTCGCCGCTGTCGCCGCCCGGGGTGACGTCCTCGCCCCACATCCGCAGCATCGCCAGCAGCTGGTCGGTCTCCGGCTCCTGTGCGGCGGCGATGCGTTCCGCGAGGTCCCGCACCGCCGGATCGGAGGCGCGTTCCGGCGCGAGCTCGGCGGTGACCACGGCCTGCTCGTGGTGCGGGGCCAGGTCCCGGGCGAAGTCGATGTCCGCACGGTTGTGACCGGCGCTGTCGGCATTCGCCTCCCGGGTCGAATCCCTGTCACCCGCGCCGGCGGGAGGGGCCGATGCCGATGCCGTGGCGTCGGGGGAGGCCGACTCTCCGGGGGCTGTCCCACCGGGAGCGCCACAGCCGAGGGCGAGGGCGAGAACGGGGACGAGCGCCGACGGGACGGCGAGATTGGACCGGTGCGGCACGGCTGTTCCTCCGGTTGGTCGGGACGGAACGGGGGCCGCTGACCATACCGCCTCCGTGCCGCCACGGAGAACGCGGTCGGTGATCGGGATGGCCAGTGCGGAGTCCGGCTTCTCCGGCTCAGGATGTCGGCCGACGGGGTCCCGGACTCACCGGGCCGAGAGCTGGGTGGCGGTTGACGTCCTTGTAGAGCAGGTACCGGAACGGCTCCGGGCCCCCCGCGTAGCACGCCTGCGGGCAGAACGCGCGCAGCCACAGGAAATCCCCCGCCTGGACCTCCACCCAGTCGCGGTTGAGCAGGTAGACGCCCTTGCCTTGAAGGACGGAGATGCCGTGTTCCATCACGTGGGTCTCCGGGAAGGGGATCGCCCCTCCCGGTTCGAACGTGACGATGTTGACGTGCATGTCGTGCCGGAGGTCGGCGGGGTCGACGAACCGGGTGGTGGACCACGCGCCGTCGGTGTCCGGCATCGGCACGGGTTCGATGTCACGCTCGTCGACGACGAACGGCTCGGGCACTCCGATCCCGTCGACGGGCGAGTAGGGTTTGCGGATCCAGTGGAACCGCGCGGGTGCCGCCCCGTGATTCCAGGCCGTCCAGGTGGTGCCGGGTGGGAGGAAGGCGTAGCCGCCTTCCCCGGGGACGTGCCGCACGCCGTCGACGGTGATCGTGAGTTCCCCGTCGACGACGAACAGCACCGCCTCGGCGTGCGGGTCGGGTTCGGGGTGGTCCGACCCGCCACCGGGGGAGACCTCGACGAGATACTGGGCGAACGTCTCGGCGAAGCCGGACATCGGTCGGGCGAGGATCCACAGCCGGGTGTCGTCCCAGAACGGCAGCCTGCTGGTGACGATGTCGGTCATGGTGTCGCGCGGCAGCACCGCGTAGGCCTCGGTGAACACGGCCCGGTCGGTGGTGAGCCGGGTCTGGGGCGGCAGTCCGCCCGTGGGTACGTGGTACCGGCCGCTCATGCTCGTCCTCCTGTCGTCCCGGGAGCCCGGGTGTCGGTGCCTTGTCGGTCAGGCCCGTCCGCGGTCGAGCATCCGCCCCCGCGGGGCGGCGTCGAACGCGACCGGCGCGCCCCGCAGCCAGGTGCGGCGCACCACGCCGGCGAGCCGGTGCCCGTCGTACGGTGAGATCGCGTTGCGGTGGTGCAGCGTGCGCACGTCGACGACGAACTCCTCGTCCGGCGCGAACACGCAGAAGTCGGCGTCGTGGCCGGGGGCCAGTCGGCCCTTGCGGGTCATGCCGGTCTGCGCCGCGGGGCCGTGGGCCATCCAGCCGACCACGTCGGACAGCGTGTGGTCACGGTGCCGGGCCTGGGTCCAGACCACGGGCAGGCCGAGCTGGAGGGAGGAGACCCCGCCCCAGGCCGTACCGAAGTCGCCGGTGTCCGGGTTCTTGAGGTCGACGGTGCTGGGGGAGTGGTCGCTGACCACCGAGTCGAGCTCCCCGTCGCGCAGCGCCTCCCACAGCCGCTCCCGGTTGGCCCGGTCCCGGATCGGGGGGCAGCACTTGAACTCGGTCGCCCCGGCGGGGACGTCCTCGGCGGCCAGCGCGAGGTAGTGCGGGCACGTCTCGGCGGTGACCGCGAGCCCCTCGGCGCGGGCTTCGGCCAGCACCGGCACCACGTCGGCGCTGGAGACGTGCAGGATGTGCACCCGGCAACCGGTCTCCCGCGCGAGGTCGATCACCCGGCGCACCGCGCGGCGTTCCGCCTCGTCCGGTCGGGAGGCGAGGAACCCGCGGTAGTCGGTGCCGTGGCAGGCCGGGGCGGAGGCGATGGTGTGGTGGTCCTCGGCATGCACGAGGAGCAGCCCGTCGAACGCGGCGATTTCGCGCATGGCCGCGCGTAGCTGCCCGTCGTCCAGCGGCGGGAACTCGTCGACGCCGGAGTGCAGCGTGAAGCACTTGAAGCCGAACACGCCCGCCTCGTGCAGGCCGCGCAGCTCGGCGCCGTTGCCCGGTACGGCGCCGCCCCAGAATCCGACGTCGACGGTCAGCTTCCCCCGGGCGGCCTCCCGTTTCGTCGTCAGCGCGGCGACGTCGACCGTGGGTGGGAGGCTGTTCAGCGGCATGTCCACCAGGGTGGTGACCCCGCCCGCCGCGGCGGCGCGGGTGGCGGTGGCGAAACCCTCCCATTCGGCCCGGCCGGGGTCGTTGACGTGCACGTGCGCGTCGACGAGGCCGGGCAGCAGCACCTCGTCGTCGGCGAGGCGCACCACCTCGGCCCCGGTGACGTCGGTGTCGAACGGCTCCACCGCGACGATCGTGCCGTCGCGCACCACCACGGCGGCCGGTCGTTCTCCGGCGGGGGTCACCGCCCGCCGGGCCCGGATCACCAGAGCGCGTTCGTTCATCGTGTTCTCCCCGTCCCTGTCGCCGCTGCTTCTCACGCGTCACCGCCCGCGGACAGTCCGCCCGGGTAGAAGCCGGGCTCGTCGAGGCGGTAGCGCCGACGCGCCTCTGCCAGGACCCGTGGTTCGACCGCGCCGGTGGTGACCAGTTCGCCGAGGGCGGCGGCCACGATGGACTCGGCGTCCACGCCGAAGTGCCGCCGCAGCGCGAAGCGGGTGTCCGAGCAGCCGAACCCGTCGGTGCCGAGCGAGGTGTAGCGGGCGGGCACCCACGGCCGGATCTGGTCCGGCACGGCCCGCATCCAGTCGCTGACGGCGACCACCGGCGCGTCGTCACCGGCGAGCGCGGTGGTCACGTACGGCTGCCGGGGCGTCTGTTCCGGGTGCGCGCGGTTGTGCCCGTCGCAGGCGAGGGCCTCGCGGCGCAGTTCGGTCCAGGACGGTGCCGACCACACCTCGGCGGCCACCCCCCACTCGTCGGCCAGCAGGTCCCGGGCGCGCAGCGCCCACGGCACCGCGACGCCGGAGGCCAGGATCCGCGCGGTGGGGGCGTCGGCGGTGCTGTCCGGGCGTGGCGCGTACCGGTACAGCCCCGTGAGCAGGCCGTCGACGTCGAGCCCGTCCGGTTCGGGCGGCTGCGGGTACGGTTCGTTGTAGACGGTGAGGTAGTACCAGATGTCCTCGGACGCCTCGCCGTACATCCGGCGCAGGCCGTCGCGGACGATGTGGGCCACCTCGTAGGCGAACGCCGGGTCGTAGGCCACGCACGCCGGGTTGGTGGAGGCCAGTAGCAGCGAGTGCCCGTCCTCGTGCTGCAGGCCCTCACCGTTGAGGGTGGTGCGTCCGGCGGTGGCGCCGAGCAGGAACCCCTTGGCCAGCTGGTCGGAGAAGGCCCAGGCCGCGTCGCCGGTGCGCTGGAACCCGAACATCGAGTAGAACAGGTACACCGGGATCATCGGTTCGCCGTGGGTGGCGTAGGCGGTGCCCGCCGCGGTCGCCGAGGCCATCGACCCGGCCTCGCTGATGCCCTCGTGCAGGATCTGACCCGCCTCGGCCTCCTTCCAGGACAGCAGCAGCGCCCGGTCGACCGATTCGTAGGTCTGTCCGTGCGGCGAGTACACCCGGGCGTTGGTGAACAGCGAGTCCATGCCGAAGGTGCGGCCCTCGTCGGGCACGATCGGCACGATCCGGTGGCCGATCCCGGGGTCCCGCATCAGTTCCTTGAGCAGCCGCACGAACGCCATCGTGGTCGCCACGGGGGTGTCGCCGGAGCCGGTGCGCAGCCCGGCCCAGGTCTTGTCCGGCGGCTGCGGCAGCGGAGGTCGGTGCGCCGCCGCTCGGGGACGAACCCGCCGAGTTCGGCGCGCCGGTCGAGCAGGTAGCGCACCTCCTCGGAGTCGGCGCCGGGGTGGTGGTAGGGCGGCAGGCCCCGGTCGGCGCCCGCGTCGATCGCCTCGTCGGTGATCGGCAGCTCCAGCCGGTCGCGGAACACCTTGAGGTCGTCGGCGGTCATCTTCTTCATCTGGTGGTTGGCCATGCGGGAGGCCATCGAGTGCGGTAGGGTCCAGCCCTTCACCGTGTGCGCGAGCACCACGGTGGGCCGGCCGGTGTGTTCGGTGGCGGCCCGGTAGGCGGCGAAGATCTTGCGGTAGTCGTGTCCGCCGCGCGGCAGCCGCTCCAGTTCGGCGTCGGTCAGGTGCTCGGCCAGGGCCCGCAGCCGGGGGTCCCGGCCGAAGAAGTGTTCGCGGATGTAGGCACCGGACTCGGTGGCGTAGGTCTGGAACTGTCCGTCCGGGGTGGTGTTCATGGCTTCGACGAGCACCCCGTCCCGGTCGGCGGCGAGGAGTTTGTCCCACTCGCGGCCCCAGACGACCTTGACGACGTTCCAGCCCGCGCCCCGGAAGAACGACTCCAGTTCCTGCAGCACCTTGCCGTTGCCGCGCACCGGCCCGTCGAGGCGTTGCAGGTTGCAGTTCACCACGAAGATCAGGTTGTCGAGTTCCTCGCGGGCGGCGAGCCCGATCGGGCCGAGCGATTCGGGTTCGTCCATCTCGCCGTCGCCGAGGAACGCCCACACCCGCGCTCCGCTGGTGTCGGCGATGCCGCGGGCGTGCAGGTAGCGGTTGAACCGCGCCTGGTAGATCGCGTTGATCGGGCCCAGGCCCATGGACACGGTGGGGAACTCCCAGAAGTCCGGCATCAGCCGGGGGTGCGGGTACGACGCCAGCGAGCGCTGGGCGCCGCCCCGGGACAGCTCCTGACGGAATCCGTCGAGCCGCTGCTCGTCGAACCGGCCCTCCAGGTAGGCCCGTGCGTAGATGCCGGGGGAGGCGTGTCCCTGGAGGAACACCTGGTCGCCGCCGCCGGGGTGGTCGCGCCCGCGGAAGAAGTGGTTGAACCCGACCTCGTACAGCGCGGCGGCCGACTGGTAGGTGGCGATGTGCCCGCCGACGCCGATCTCCGGCCGGTTCGCACGGGTCACCATCACGGCGGTGTTCCAGCGGATGATGCGCCGGATGCGGCGTTCCAGCGCCTCGTCGCCCGGGAACCACGGTTCGCGCTCGGTGGGGATGGTGTTGACGTAGTCGGTGGCGGACAGCGCGGGGACGCCGAGGTGCAGGCCGCGGGCCTGTTCCAGCATCCGCAGCAGGAGGAACCGGGCGCGGTGCGGGCCCTCGTTCTCGACGACCGTGCGCAGCGCGTCGACCCAGTCGCGGGTCTGCGCGGGGTCGATGTCGGGCAGTTGGCTCGGCAGGCCGTCATTGATCACCGAGTACGGGGTGTCCACCCGGTCGGGGGTGAGGGTCACTGGTCGGTGCCTTTCTCACGGGTGAGGGTGGGGAGGTCGGTGGCGATCCGTTCGCCGAGGGTGCGTAGCAGCCGGAGGGCGTCGCGCTGGCACACCGCCACGTCGGGTTCCAGGTCGGTGAGTGCGTAGGCGGTGTGGATGCCTGCGGTGCGCAGCCGGGTGGTGGGCAGGGTGTTCGTGCCGCACACCGCCACCACGGGAACGCCCGCGGCCGTGGCGGCGCGGGCCACCCCGGCGGGGGCCTTGCCGTGCAGGGTCTGGTCGTCCAGGGCGCCCTCGCCGGTCACGACGAGGTCCGCCCCGGCCAGCCGGTCGCCG
>NZ_KB912586.1:85651-90378 GCF_000383775.1 Saccharomonospora halophila 8 | reverse complement strand
CGCCGTCGCCCGCGGCCTTCGCGGCGGCCATGAGCTGGGCGACCAGCGCCCCGACGGGGGTGACGACCCCGGCCTCGCGGGCGGCGGCGGTGACGATGCCCATGTCCTTGTGGTGCAGTTCGATGCGGAAGCCGGGGTCGAACGAGCGGGTGAGCATGTTCTGCCGCTTCTGGTCGAGCACCGTCGACCCGGCCAGGCCGCCGCCGAGGACCTCCAGCGCGGCGTCGGTGTCCACGCCGTAGGACTCCAGGAAGACGACGGCCTCGGACAGCGCCTGGATGTTCGAGGCGACGACGAGCTGGTTGGCGGCCTTGACGGTCTGGCCCGAGCCGCTCGGTCCGACGTGGACGACGGTGCCGCCGACCGTGTCGAACAGCGGCTTCGCCTCGGCGAAGTCGGCCTCGCTGCCGCCGACCATGATCGAGAGGGTGGCGTTGCGGGCGCCCGCCTCACCACCGGACACCGGGGCGTCGAGCAGCCGCAGCGTCCGGTACCGGGCCTGTTCGTCGAGCGCGACGGTGACGTCCGGGCGGATGCTGGAGAAGTCGATCACCAGGGTGCCGGGGGCCGCGTGTTCGAACACCCCGCCCTCGCCGGCCAGGACCTGCCGCACGTCCGGCGAGTCGGGGACCATCACGCAGACCACGTCGGCGCCGGTGACCGCCTCGGCGATCGAGGAGGCGGCGCGTCCGCCGGCCTCGGTCAGCGGCCGGGTCTTGTCCGGGGTGCGGTTGTACCCGACCACGTCGTGGCCCGCGCGGGCCAGATGGACGGCCATCGGGCTGCCCATGATGCCGAGGCCGAGGAATGCGATGGTGCTCATGAGTCGGGGACTCCTTCGGGATTCGGGATCGCTCGCGGGTGGTCTCAGGCGTGGCGGCGCCGCGGTGCCGGCCACTCGAAGCTGTCGACGGTGGCGCCGGTGGGCTTGTACTCCAGGGCGACCCAGCCGGAGTAGCCGCCCGCCTGCAGGTCGGTGAGGTGTCTGTCCAGGGGCAGTTCGCCCGTGCCGGGCTGGTTGCGGCCGGGGGCGTCGGCGATCTGCACGTGCGCCACCCGCGGGGTGTGCTCGGCGAGGACCGCGTCGACGTCGTCGCCGTTGACCGCGAGGTGGTAGAGGTCGGCGAGCAGACCGACGTTGGTGGTGCCGGTCTCGGAGCGGACCCGGTCGAGGACGGTGAGCGCGTCGGCGGCGGTGCGCAGCGGGTAGGGCTGCGGCCCGCTGACCGGTTCCACCAGCACCGTGCCGCCGAACCGGCCGACGGCCCGGGCGGCCAGGGCGAGGTTCTCCACGGCCAGAGCGTCCTGCTCGTGGTCGGCGACCGTGTCGAGGCGGTTGCCGTAGAGGGCGTTGAAGCCGGGTGTGCCCAGGCGCTCGCCGATGCCGGCGACGACGTCGACGTTGTCCCGGAACTCGTTCGTGCGTTCCGGCCAGGACACCAGGCCGCGGTCGCCGCCGGGCATGTCGCCGGCGAAGAAGTTGAGTCCGACGAGCCGGACTCCCGCGTCGGTGACGGCGGCGACGAACCGGTCGACCTCGGCGTCGCCGGGCACGGCCCGGGCGAACGGCCACCAGAACTCGACGGCGTCGAATCCCGCGGCTTTCGCCGCGGCCGGGCGTTCGTGCACGGGCAGTTCGGTGAACAGCAGCGAGCAGTTCACCGCGTAGGGCAGGGTGTGCGACACGGGGGTCACCTCGGTTCCTCCGTCCGGTCGGACGGGACGTCGGGAATGTCGTCGTCCAGGGTGTCGCCGAACCGGTCGATGCTGGTCTCGGCGGCCTCGAACACCGACGGTCCGGGCTTGTTGCCGAAGGACAGTTCGTTGAACAGCAGGTTGAGCAGCACGGCGACGACGGCGGCGGCGCTGATGCCGGAGTGCATGATCATGCCGAGCCATTCGGGGAAGGCATCCCAGAACTCGGGCGCGGCGATCGGGATGATGCCGAAGGCCATCGACACCGAGACGATCACCATGTTGAGGTTGTCCTGGTACCGCACCCGGGCGAGGGTGCGGATGCCGCTGGCGGCCACGGAGCCGAACAGCACGATGCCGGCCCCGCCGAGCACCGGGTAGGGGATCGCCGCGACGACGGCGCCGACCACCGGCAGCAGGCCGAGCAGCAGCAGCACCCCGCCGCCGACGGCGACCGCGAACCGGCTCTTGATCCCGGTCAGCGCGACGAGTCCGACGTTCTGGGCGAAGGCGCTGGCGGGGAAGGTGCCGAACAGCGGCGCCACGGTGGTCGCGCCCATGTCGGCCCGCAGCCCGGCGGCCACCCGTTTCGCGTCGACGTCGGTCTCCACGATCTCGCCGATGGCGAGGATGTCGGCGGTGGTCTCCACCATGATCACGAAGATGACGATGGTCATCGAGACGATGGCGCCGACCTGGAAGGTGGGCGTGCCGAAGTGCAGCACGGCCGGCAGCGCGACCACGTCGGCCTCGCCGACCCCGGAGAAGTCGGCCTTGCCGGTCAGTGTCGCGATCAGGGTTCCGATCACCAGGCCGATCAGGATGGACAGCCGGGAGATCGCGCCCTGGAAGAGTTTGCTGATCGCCAGGATGATCACCAGGGTGAGTCCGGCGTAGCCGATGTTGGCCATCGAGCCGAAGTCCTCGGCGCCGTCGCCGCCCCGGGCCCAGGTGAACGCGACCGGCATCAGGGACAGTCCGATGACCGTGATGATCGTGCCGTTCACCACGGCGGGGAACAGCCGCACGAGCTGGGCGAAGAACGACGAGGCGACCAGGCCGACGAGCCCGGCCACGATGATCGCCCCGAACACCGGGCGCACCCCGCCCTCGGAGGCGATGGCCACCATGGTGGACACGCTGGCGAACGAGATGCCCTGTACGATCGGCAGGCGGCTGCCCACCGGGCCGATGCCGAGGGTCTGCAGCAGCGTCGCCAGGCCGCTGAGGAACAGGCCCGCGGTGACGAGCAGGGCCGTGTCGGCCGGCGACAGCCCGGCCGCACCGCCGACGATCAGCGGGGGCGCGATGACCCCGCCGTACATGGTGAGGATGTGCTGGGTTCCGTAGGCGAGCAGCTTCGGCAGCGAGTACAGCTCGTCCTCGGGTCGGCCGCGGTACTTCGACGAGCGCGGGAACAGCTTCATTGCTGACCTCCTGCGGGTGTCGTCAGACCCAGCCGGGTACGGCGTGCCAGGCCGAACCGGCCTCGGGGGCGTCGTCGCGCTGCACGGTGGCCTCGATCAGCCCGTACGGGCGGTCGGCGGCGTGGAAGACCTCGTTCGGGTTGTCGACCCCGAACGGGGACAGATCCACCAGGAAGTGGTGCTTGTTCGGCGCGGAGAACCGGATCTCGGCGATGTCCGGGTGTTTCTCCAGCACCGTGTGGCCCATGCCGTAGAGGCTCTGCTGGAGCGCGTAGCTGTGGATCTCGGCGAACCGGGCCAGCAGCAGACCGCGCACCGCGGTGAACGTCTCGTCCCAGGACACGTCCGTGGTGCCGTAGCGCCAGCGGGCGATCAGGGAGGTCGCCAGAATCCGGTCGTCGGTCTCGGCGAGTGTGGTGTAGCGGTCGGTGAGGAATCCGTGGAACTCGGACCCGGTCGATTTCAGGACGGTGAGGTCCTTGATGCCGGAGACGACGTGGGCGGTGCGGTCCGCGCCGCGGCCGTCGACGTTCACCACGGTGGTGCGGGTGCCGAGGCCGGACTGCACGAAGGCGTGGTCGTGCTCGCCCGCCCCGGTGGCGATGCGCTGCCACGGGGTCTCGTCGATCTCGATGCGCGCCCCGGTGGCGGCGGGGGCCTGGGCGAGGAAGTGGTCGGCCAGCGCCAGGGCGAAGTCCTCGATCGTGTCGACGCCGTGTTCCTTGGCGAAGGAGAAGACGGTGTTCTTCTGGGTGTCGGTGGGCAGCACGTCGCCCTGGTCACCGTCGACGTGCGCGGCGCCGAAGTCGCCGCGCAGGGCGGTGGAGACGGTGAGGTCGCGGACTTCGTGCCGGGGGGTGTCCCGCTGGACACGGACGAGGTGGGTCTGGGCCTTGCCGTACTGGTTCGGGCCGAGAACGATGGCCATGATGTCAGCTCCCGCGGTAGGTCGAGTAGGCGAAGGGGCTCAGCAGCACGGGCACGTGGTGGTGCTGCGTGGGGTCGGCCAGGGTGAAGGTGATGACCACCTCGGGGAAGAAGCCGGTCTGCCCGGTGGCGGCGAAGTAGGCGGCGGTGTCGAACACCAACCGGTAGCGACCCGCGTCGAGTTCGTCCGGGCCGAGGTCGGGCACGCGGCCATCGCCGTTCGTGACGGCCTCGGCGAGGACGGTGGCTCCGTTCGCCCGTTCGAGCCGTACCGGGACGCCTGCGGCGGGGCGGCCGGCGGCGGTGTCCAGGACGTGGGTGGTGATCGCGCTCATGCCGTCACCAACTTCCGTACCCGCAGCACCGCGATCCTGCGAAGTTCGTCGGCGACGACGTCGGCCTCGCGGGCGGGGTCGTTGTCCAGTCGCGCGCGCAACGCGGCGAGGATCTCGTCGGAGGACAGCCCGGTGGCGCAGATCAGAAAGACCCGGCCGAACCTCTCCTCGTACGCGCGGTTGGCCTCGACGAGTGCCCGCCTGGTCGCCTCCTCGGCGTCCACCCCGGCCTGCTCCTGGCGGGACCACGCGGACTCCGTGTCGGCTCCCTCGGCGCGCTCCCCGATGCGCGGGTGTGCCGCGAGCGCCCGGTCGACCTCGTCGGCGTCGAGGCCGCGTGCCG
>NZ_KB912586.1:79331-85551 GCF_000383775.1 Saccharomonospora halophila 8 | reverse complement strand
GGCACCGCGGGGCTCGCCGGCCTGCTCGACGACCTCGCCGCGGAACTGGGCGCCCCGCTCGCCGAGCTGCCGCGCGCGGAGAAGCAACGCGCCGTCCGGCTGCTGGAGGAACGCGGCGCCTTCCACTACCGCAAGTCGGCCGAGACGGTCGCCGAAGCACTCGGCGTCACCCGGTTCACCGTCTACAACTACCTGAACCGCTCCCGGGGTTGAGTCCGCTCCGCGGAAGGCGATTGCACGCCGACCGAGGCTCACCGGCTGCGCATCGAGACGGATCGGGCGCTGCTGATCTGCGAGGTCGGTCCTTTGCGACAGCGCCGGCAGCCGACGCATCCGACCGGATTCTCCTGTATCGGCGGGCGGTGGCGTAACCCTCCGTCCGATCTGGGCCGAACGGAGCAGTGGGTTCCCGCTTTCGGTCGCAATCTCGCTTCGTTGGATGCCCGTGCGTCCCGAACCGGGCGCCGGCCGATCTCTGAGAGAGATCGTCGGCATAGTGACGAAGGAGATCAGATGCACCCGCGCCCACTCGTGGCGACGGCTCTCGCCGTCGCCACTACTCTGGCGTTGGCACCCGCTGCCCCCGCCGCTGTCAACCCGGTGGGTGCTTCGCCCCCCGAGCACGACGCCGCCTACGACGTCCGTCGGGACACGTCGGTTCAACCGAGCCGAGCACAGCGCACCGCCGCTGCGGACCTCACCCGGGAGGTCGGCAACGGGACGCGGGTCACCTGGGATTCCCGGTTCGGCACACCCCGCAGCATCCGGCGCCCCGGCGGGTGGCTCACCACCCCCTCGGACGCGGACGCGGAGAGCGTCGCGCGTTCATTTCTGCACGACAACCGGGCGCTGTTCGGCTTCTCGGCCGAGCACATCGACGCCCTGGACGTCACGAGCACGCACGAACTCCCGGGAACGGGGACCCACGTGGTCACCTTCACGCAGACCTTCGACGGTGTTCCCGCGGTCCGCGGTGGGCACCTCGGGGTCGCGGTGTCCTCGGACGGCCGCGTGCTGTCCTATTCCGGTGCCGCCGCACGCGCCACCTCGCTGACCGGCAGCCACGAGCTGACGGCGGCCGACGCGCTGGAGCTGACCGCGGCCGAGTTCGCGCCCGAGGTCACCTTCACTCCCGAACGCGCCGGTGAACGAGCCGGTTTCGACGTGTTCGCTCGGGGTCCGTTCGGCGGCGAGTCTTACGTCCGCCGCGCCGCCTTCCCCACCGACACGGGGGCGGTGCCCGCGTATCAGGTCCTGTTCGTCTCCGCATCGAACGCGGCGTGGCAGACCGTGGTCGACGCGGGAACGTCCGAGATCCTGCATCGGGCTTCGCTGGTGGCGCACGATTCCGAGGGCACCGTGTACGAGAACCACCCCGGTGCCGACGAGGGCGGCCAGCCCGTGATCAAGCCGTTCGGTCCCACCGAACAGTCACCTTCCGGCTACGTCGACCCCACCGGCGTCGCCGGGGTGTCCGGACCGACCACGGCGGGCAACAACGCCAACGCCTATGCCAACTACTCGAACTTCATCGCTCCCGCCGACCAGGCACCTCGCCCGGTAAGCCCCACGGCGCAATTCAACTACTCCTACGCCGAGAACTGGGCACGCAGCGAGGGGCGGACCACGCCACCGAGCTATGCGCAGGACCTCGACCCGGCGGCGACCAACCTGTTCTGGCACCACAACCGCATCCACGACGAGTTCTACGAACTCGGCTTCACCGAGACCGCCGGCAACTTCCAGGTCGATAATCACGGCAGAGGAGGGAAGGCCGGCGACCCGATCCTGGGCCTGGTGCACGCCGGGGCTGTCAGCGGTGGCGCACCGACGTACACCGGGCGGGACAACGCCTACATGCTTACCCTGCCCGACGGATTACCCCCGTGGAGCGGGATGTTCCTCTGGGAGCCGATCAACGACGCGTTCGAGGGCCCGTACAGTGACGGCAACTTCGATGCCGGTGTGATCGAGCACGAGTACGCGCACGGACTGAGCAACCGCTACGTCAGTGGCGAGGACAACGCGCTGAACACCCACCAGTCCGGGTCGATGGGCGAGGGCTGGGGCGATTGGTACGCCTTGAACTACCTGTACGGCAACGGTCTGGCGGAGCGGCCCGTGGTCGGCGAGTACGTCACCGGCAACGCGGACCGGGGAATCCGCAACTGGGACTATGACACCAACCCCACGACGTTCGCCGACATCGGCTACGATCTCGGTGGCGCCGAGGTGCACTCGGATGGCGAGATCTGGACCGCGACCCTGTGGGATATGCGCACGGCACTGGTTGACGAGTACGGCGAGGCCGAGGGCGGTGAGATCGCGGCGCGGATCGTGACCGACGCGATGCCACTGTCCCCGCCCGATCCGTCCTTCGTGGATATGCGGGACGCGATCCGTTCGGCGCTGGACAACCGGTATCATTCCCGCACCGACTACGCCACGATCGTCGACCTGGTCTTCGGTGCGTTCGCGTCCCGGGGTCTCGGTGTGCACGCCAGCACGAAGAGTGGGTCCGACACCGATCCGGTGCCGTCGTTCGCGCATGTCAACCCGGTGCACAACGGCTCGGTGAGTGGCCGGGTCGTCAACGCGTCAACGGGAGAGCCCATCCCGGACGCCGAGGTGATCGTCGGCAGGTTCGAGGCACGCGTCAGTCCACTGCGGGTCACCTCGGAGACCGGGGCGTTCTCGGCGCCGTTGGTGGATGGGACTTACCCGATCACCATCACGGCCCCGGGATTCGGAGCGCGGACGTTCTCCGATATCTCCGTGAGCGCCGGACACGACACCGGATTGCGGTTCTCTCTCGACCCGAACCTGTCCTCGATGGCGAACGGGGCCACGGTCGTATCGGCCACCGCGGCCAACGCGGGCGATCTGCTCGACGATACCGAGGCCAGTACCTGGAAGGCGGCACCCGGCACCGGGAACGTGACCGTCGAACTGGCACAACCGGCGCAGGTCTCGCGCGTGCGGGTGAGCGCCTACACCACGTCCCGCTTCGAGGGTCTGCGCGGGTTCACGGTGCAGACCTCGGAAGACGGAGTGAACTGGCGGACAGCGCTGACCGAACCGGACGGCTTCGGTTACCAGGCACCGCGCCCGACCGCGCCGGACCTGCACTATCGTGATTTCGCAGTGAACAGCGAGAGGCACACGAAGTACGTCCGCTTCTGGGCGGACTCGGCACAAGGCGAAACCAAGGACCAGGTGCAGGCGGCCGAATTTCAGGTGTTCTCGGGTTCGTCCACGGGTGTGGAGCCGCTGCCGCCGACACCTCCGGACGAGCCCGTGACCGATGAGGGCACTATCGCGGCCGGGAATCCCAGCACGGGATTGACCCCCACCGGTGCCACGGCCAATGCGTTCATCTCGGCGTGCACTGCTCCGCCGCCCGGTCAGGGCGCGGACGGCTGGGTCACCGCATTGCCCGCCGGCTTCGGTGACGGCGCACATCGGGTGAAGGTGCGAGGAGACAGCGCCACGCCGTACGATCTCGACCTGTACTTCTTCGACCAGAACTGCGAGCCGACCGGATCGGCCGCGTCCGCCTCGGCGGATGAGTCGACCACGGTGCCGAGCGGGACGCGATATGTGCTGACCCAGCTGTGGCTGGGCACCGCCGTGCCGATCACACTGACCGCCACCGACACCGCCTGAACGGGCGGTGACCGCACAGGAGATCACCCCGGTGTGTCTCAGCGAGTAGCGTGCGCGCGGGCTACCGAGCGAGGCATGCCGGTGGCGGGCTGGGTACGCGTGATGCTCAGCCCGCCATCGACGGCACGGCGTCGCCCACCGAGCGGGAATCGGCCTGCTCAACCGGGATCTGATGGTTCCATGCCGCAGCCGCTCCTTTGGCGGCGACCTCGGGCATCCGAGCCGCGCACCGCTTGACGCGGGGTGCGGACGGGAGAAACGTCGTGGACGCGGGTGTCGTGCTCGGCCCCCATCCACGGGACCCAACTCGGTGTTCACGAGGCGGAGGACACGTCGATGCGAATCCATCACATCGCCCCAGACATCCACGTGCTCAACGATGCGCTCGAAGTACCCGGACTCGGGTACCTTCCGGTCAACGCCTTCGTGCTGCACGCGACTCAGCCCGTCGTCGTCGACACCGGGCTGAGCTTGCCCGGACGCGGGCTCATGGACGCACTGAGCTCGGTCATCGACCCGCGCGACGTGCGATGGGTCTGGCTGACACATCCGGATCGCGACCACACCGGGGCGCTGTTCGACCTCCTCGACGCCTCGCCGCGGGCCAAGGTGGTCACCACGTTCCTCGGGATGGGCATCATGTCTACCGAACGTCCACTTCCGGTCGACCGCGTGTTCTTACTGAACCCGGGCCAGACGTTGGACGTTGGAGATCGGCGGTTGTTCGCGTTCCGTCCTCCCCTGTTCGACAACCCGGCGACGGTCGGCTTCTACGATTCTCGATCGCGGGCCTGCTTCAGCTCGGACTGCTTCGGAGCGCCGATGGTCAGTGCTGACCTGGCCGCGTCGAGTGATGTGCGCGAGGTGCCCGCAGAGGAGCTGCGCGCCGCCCAGTTACTGTGGGCGAGCGTGGACAGCCCGTGGATCGCGAGTGTGGATCGCGCGGCGTATCTGGGCACGATCGACCCGCTCCGGGCCGTGGAGCCGGAAGTGGTCCTGAGCACGCACCTCCCGCCGGCGATGGGGCGTACTGCGTCGTTGCTCGACATGCTCGCTTCAGCGCCCGACGCGCCCGCCTTCGTGGGCCCGGATCAGCACGCATTGGAGGAGATGCTGGCGGGGTTCGAGCGCGCTTCCAAGTGAGCCATCGATGCTGCGGCCTCAACCGCGAGGACCTCGCCCGCAGCGGACGTGGTCGTCGGCATCGGGCCACACGGGAGGTCCCGGTCGTCAGCGCCGCCGGAGTTTCCGCCCCTGCCTTTTGACCCCGGAGTGGTATCCGTCAGCCTCGGGCAGGAGGCCGGTCGTGGGCATGGAGTAACCGTCGCGCGCCCTCGGCCACACCGCGAGAATGTCGGCCCCGCAGTCCACCGCCCGTACGTGGTCGGGCCCGGGCGGCGCATGTCGCGGGTCCTGTGTCTCGGGGCGCGAACGACCGCGCGGGCCGCTTCTGCCGGGAGTGATGACCGGTCGTGCACGGTCGCCACTTCTCTGTCCGGTTGTTCGGCAGTCGTGTCGGACACGTACCCGTGCGGTCTCCGGCGAAACGCGTCGATCCGTCCGTCCCGGGCTCGCACGGTTCGGTCCGGGGAAAACGCGGAGAGCTCGGCACCCGTTGTCGTGGTTGAGCGGTAGACCCTCTTGCGATTCGAGCTCCCGTCGGTCGTAGGTGATCAGAAAGCTGTTCCGCACCATTTTCGAGGGATCCGGATCGGGTGTTTCGTAGCCGATGTCGGATTCGTCGGCGTGAACGCTGCTCTGAATGAGTGGATATCGTGTGGGAAAGTAATTGTCGAGATCTGGGCACCGATTGACTCGGTGGAGTCCGGAGGTGGCGTGTCCGCTACAGCGGACCACTCCGGTCGCTCGGAAGGGGTTGTTCGACAATGAGACGAGTTCGGGCTCTGTTCGGTTCGGTCGTCGTCGCGGGGGCGGTGCTGGTGGGCACGGCGTCCCCCGCGGCGGCACACAGCGCGTCGGAGGCAGTGCAGTACGGCTGCGGGTCGGGATACGGGATCGTCAGCGACGGCACGCGCGCCGTGCGGACCGACTCGGGCGCGGTCTGGGGCTACGTTCACCTCGCCTACAACAGCGGTAACGGGAGGAACTGCGTCGTTACCCGGAAGACCTCCTACCACGGCACTCCGTCCCGGGTACGGGCCGAGATCACGGTCGCGGGCGACGGCGCCTACTCCAACGCCGACAACTCGGCGTCCCACTGGGAATCGGTGAAGCGCTACGCCAGTGACACGTGTGTCCAGTACTTCGGCTGGATCTGGGATCCCGCGGGCAGCACGTTGGCCGCGGGTGGCCGTACCACCTGGGGTAACTGCGGGTGACCCGACACCACCGTGTCGTGCCGGAGCCCTCCCCGTCGGGCGGGCACCGGCACGATTCGTCACCGGCGCGGGGTAGATCTCTCGGTGGCGTCGGACGGACTGTCGACGGCCGCCGACGTCGTGATGGCCGGGGTGCGGCGGCGGACGGCGAGGGCGGTGAGCACGGCGAGCACGCCGATGCAGCCGGCCACGACGAACGCGGCGCGCAGGCCGTC
>NZ_KB912586.1:69180-79231 GCF_000383775.1 Saccharomonospora halophila 8 | reverse complement strand
TCGCGGACAGCACGACCGAGACGAGGTCGAGCGGCAGCCGCCGCGTCGGGCTGTCGAGGTGCAGCCACAGCGCCCCGAGGGCCAGGGCGGTCAGCGCCAACGGCAGTACGATCCAGAACATCCAGCGCCAGCCCAGCGATGCCAGGACCGCTCCGCCGATCGTCGGCCCCACGCGGGCGCGACCGCGATGACGATGGTGATGGTGCCCATCGTCGCGCCGCGCCCGGGTCTCCGGCACCAGGCGCATCACCGAGGTCATCAGCAGCGGCAGCATCACGGCCGTGCCGGTGGCCTGCACCACGCGCCCGGCGAGCAGGAATCCGAAGCTCGGTGCGAGGGCGGCGACCACCGTGCCCGTGGAGAACAGGGTCAGCGAGGCGAGGAAGATCTGGCGCGGGGTGAACCGCTCCAGCAGGAACCCGGTCGTCGGGATGACCACCGCCATCGTCAGCAGGTTAGCCTCCGCGTGGGCGGGCGGGCGACGCAATTACCGCGGACAGGGTCTGTGAGGCAGGACACGTGTGCCACACGCACGAACGTGGTGGCGGGGAGGGTCCCCACCACCACGTCGCGGTGTCCGTGAAGCGTGCCGGCTCAGTCGGTCACGAGGGGGAGCCGGTCAGGGGTCAGCCGGTGACGAGGGTTAGTCCGTACGCGTTGAGAACTTCGTTGACGGGCTGGAAGTAGGTCGTACCGCCGTAGGTGCAGTCGCCGGAGCCACCGGAGGTCATGCCCTGGGCCTCGTTGCCCGAGATGAACGAGCCGCCGGAGTCACCGGGCTCGGCACACACGTCGGTTTTGGTCAGGCCGTACACGGTGCCCTGCGGGTAGGAGACGGTCTGGTCCTTGGCCTCGATGTAGCCGCAGTGCCAGCCGGTGGTGGAACCGGACCGGCACACCGAGGAGCCGACCGGGGCCTCGGCCGAGCCCTGCACGACCCGGGCGTAGCCGTTGTACATGTTGACCCACGGCTTCGGGGTGTCGTCGGAGCCGGCGTCGACGTAGGCGTAGTCGTCACCGGGGAACGACGAACCCGCGAAGTAGCCACTGGGCTGTGAGGTGTAGTCGCCGTAGTCACCGCAGTGGCCCGCGGTCACGAAGCCGCCGTACACCGAGAATCCGACCGAGCAGCGCCCGCCGGTGCTGTCGTTGTAGTAGGCGTTGCCGCCGATGATGTCCATCAGCGTCTTCGGGTCCTCGGTGGACTCGACGACGGTGACGTCGGCCTGATCCACACCTGCGGATTCGACGAACTCATTGGCCTTCCGCGTGGTGCCCAGTGCGGTGGTCAACATCACCGAGTTGCTCTTGACGTCGGCATACCAGGTGGCGACGGACTCGGGAACGTTGTCGTCCGCCTCATTGAGCTGCTCGACGACCGCATCCAGCTCGGACCTGCTGTTGTCGACCGACCGGGGCTGCGCACCGGCCGCACGGACCTCGTCGAACTCGGCCTTGTCGGTCACTCCGACGACCAGCTTGCCCAGCTCCGCGTCATAGTACGAGCCGCCGAAACTGTCCAGCGTGGCCCGCACCGTCTCGTCAGCCCGGAAAGCCGCGGCCTCGCTGCGGAGCCGCTGCTCGGCCTCCTGGGCGCTCATCCCGAGGTCCCGCTGCATGGCCTGGATCATCGGGTCGTCGTCTCCCGCCGGGGTGACCGGCGCTCCGGAGCCCGCAGTCGCCGGCAGAGCGAGTACCGCCGCCATGCCGGTCGCCAATACCGCGGTGGCACCCAGGCGTGCCGCGGCCCTGCGCTTTCGTGAAGCCATTCCTTCTCCCTGTGACGTGGTTAACGTCCAATGGACCGGAAGGAAGTGTCCGGGTCGAGCCCGGTCCGCACAGCCGCTCAATGGGCGCCGACGAAGGTCGGAGATCGGCGAACGGCGGACGACGAAGGTTCCTATTTTGTGACGATCAGGTGACGCGAGGCGAGAGAACGCGATTGACGACACCGAGAGTGTGCCAGTCGTGATCGCACACCATGGACGAGGGGGAGCGGGTGTCCCGTTGCACGACTCCCGGGAACGAGATCTGCACCACCCGGCATATCTAACGCTCGATAGCCTCGGTAGTGTCCGTCCTGTCCGGTCAGTCACGGAAAGGGGCGAGGCACGTGCGTACACGGTTCTGTGAGGTCTTCGGGGTCCAGCACCCCGTCGCCCAGGGAGGAATGCAGTGGGTCGGCCGGGCGGAGTTGGTCGCCGCAGTGGCCGAGGCGGGCGCCCTGGGGTTTCTCACCGCGTTGACCCAGCCCACCCCGGAGGATCTGGCCAAGGAGATCGCCCGGTGCCGGGAGCTGACCGACAAGCCGTTCGGGGTGAACCTGACGATCCTGCCCTCGATCGACCCCCCGCCGTACGCGGAGTACCGCGACGTGATCGTCGAGTCCGGGGTGCCGGTGGTGGAGACCGCCGGGTCGAACCCGGTCGAGCACCTGCCCGTTTTCCGCGAGGCGGGGGTCAAGGTGCTGCACAAGTGCACCAGCGTGCGGCACGCGGTGAAGGCGCAGGAACTCGGCGTCGACGGGGTCAGCATCGACGGGTTCGAGTGTGCGGGACACCCGGGGGAGGACGACATCCCCGGCCTGGTGCTGATCCCGGCCGCCGCCGAGAAGATCACCGTGCCGATGTTGGCCTCCGGCGGTTTCGGTGACGCCCGTGGGCTCGTCGCGGCGCTGGCGCTCGGTGCGGACGGCATCAACATGGGCACCCGGTTCGTGGCCACGGCGGAGGCCCCGGTGCACGACAACGTCAAACAGGCGCTGGTGCGGGCGACCGAGCGGGACACCGACCTGATCTTCCGGCCGCTGCGCAACACCGCGCGGGTGGCCCGCAACGGGGTCAGCCGGGAGGTCATCGAGATCCTCGCCACGGGTGGCGCCTTCGAGGACGTACGCGAGCTCGTGGCCGGGGCCCGCGGACGCCGGGTGTACGAGGAGGGCGACCCGGAGCTGGGCATCTGGAGCGCCGGGCTCGTGCAGGGGCTCATCCAGGACGTGCCCACGGCCGGCGAGCTGGTCGAGCGGATCGTGACCGGGGCCGAGGAACTCGTGCGCGGCAGGCTGGGCGGCCTGGTGCGATCCTGATCCGCGTCGCGGGTACGCCGCCCGCGCCGGGCGGCGGAGTAGGGTGGCCCCCGGGTGATCGGGTGGTGGGAAGGACTGTGATGTCGCGAGGCGACGGCGCGGTGGTCGGACCGCCGGGCCCGGCGGGTCCGGACGAGGGCGGCGACTGGCGACGGCACGGGGAGCTGGAGCTGACCCCGCTGCTGTCGGCCGCGCTGGAGGCGTTCTACGAGAACGGATTTCACGGCACCACGGTGCGCGACATCGCGCGGCGGCACGGGCAGACCGTCCCCTCGATCTACTACCACCACCAGAACAAGGAGGGCGTGTTCGTCGCACTGCTGGAGAAGGCGACGAGCGACCTCGAATGGCGGGTCCGGACCGCGGCTGAGGACGGCGGGGACCGGCCGGACCGGCGCCTGGCCTACGTCGTCGAGGCCGTCGTGTTGCACATGACCCGGCGGTGGAAGCTGGCGGCGCTCGAACCGGAGCAGCGGCACCTGTCCGCCCGGGTGCGCCGGCGGTACGCGGAGCGGCGCAGGGACGTCGAACGGCTGGTGTCCGGCATCGTGGCCGACGGCGTGCGGTGCGGGGTGTTCACCACCCCGCACCCGGAGGAGACCGCCCGGGCGGTGCTGGGCATGTGCCAGTTCGTGGGCCGCTGGTTCCGCCCCGGCGGCTCCCTCACCCCGGAGGACGTGGCCGCCCGGTACGCCGACCTCGCCCTGGCGACGGCGGGCGCGTCTTACCCCGCCCCGTCCTGACCGGCCCCGATCCGACCGGATCCGCCCGCCCTGCCCGCCCCGGGACGGGCAGGGCGGGCGGCGTGGTCATTCGCCGCGCCAGACCGGGGCGCGCTTCTCGGCGAAGGCTTTCGCCCCCTCCTGGGCATCGGTGGAGGCGAACACCGGGGCCATGATCTCCAACTGACGGGTGAAGGCCTCGTCGCTGGTCCAGTCGGCCGAACGAGTGATGATCTCCTTGGTGGCCCGCAGTGCCAGCGGCGCGTTGGCCGTGATCCGGTCGGCCAGCTCCAGCGCCCCGGACAGCGCCTGCCCGGGTTCGGCGAGGCGGTTGACCAGCCCGTAGCGGTGGGCGTCGGCGGCGGAGAAGCGGTCCCCGGTCAGGGCGATCTCCATCGCGATCTGCCGGGGGATCCGGGCGGGCAGGCGCAACAGGCCGCCCGCCCCGGCCACGAGGCCGCGCTTGACCTCCGGGATACCGAACGTGGCCTCCTCCGAGGCCACCACCAGGTCGCAGGACAACACGAGTTCGCACCCGCCCGCCAGGGCGAAGCCCTCGACCGCGGCGATCAGCGGCTTGGCCGGTGGGGCCTCGGTCAGCCCGGCCAGGCCCCGGCCCTCGATGGTGACGTTCTCGCCGCGCAGGAACGCCTTGAGATCCATCCCCGCACTGAACGTGCCGCCCGCACCGGTGAGGACGCCGATGGACAGGTCCTTGTTCGACTCCAGTTCGTCCACGGCCGCGGCGACGCCCTGCGCCACCGTGGCGTCGACGGCGTTGCGCGCCTCCGGCCGGTTGAGGGTGATGATCAGAGCGCGGTCGCGCTGCTCGACGAGGACCGTGTCGCCCATCGGTGCTCCTCCACGGGATTCGGTTCCACTCCGCGACAGCATGCCGCAGAGACGATCACCGCGGTACCGGTGGTCCCACCGGCCGGACAACCTGCCCCGGCCCGGCACCCGCCCTACCCTGGGGTCATGCCCCGGCGCAACGACGAAGTCGCCGCCCTGCTGCAGGAGTACGCCGACCTGCTGTCCATCTCCGGCGGCGAGGCGTTCAAGGTGCGGGTGTACGAGAAGGCGGCGCGCGCGGTCGCCGGGCACCACGCCGATGTCTCCGGTCTCGACGCCGAGGAGCTGCGGGCCGTCCCCGGGGTCGGGTCGTCGATCGCGGAGAAGGTGGCCGAGTACCTGCGCACCGGGCGGGTGACGGCGCTGGAGCGGTTGCGCGGCCGCATCCCGGCGGGGGTGCGCGCGCTCACCGAGATTCCCACGCTCGGGCCGCGCAAGGCCATGCAGATCCACACCGAGCTGGGTGTGTCGTCGGTGGACGAGCTCGAACAGGCCCTGGACCGCGAGCGGGTCCGGGAGCTGAAGGGGTTCGGCCCGCGGACCGAGGACAACCTCCGGCGCGGCATCGACGTGCTGCGCCAGTCGGAGGGCCGGGCGCACCTGGACGTGGCGCTGTCGGTGGCCGAGGAGGTCACGGCCGCGGTGCGGGAGGCCACCGGCTGCGTGGACTGTGCGTACGCGGGATCGCTGCGGCGGATGCGGGAGACCGTCGGCGACGTCGACGTGCTGGCCTCGGCCGAGGACTCCGCACCGCTGATGGCGGCGTTCGTCGGCCTGCCACAGGTGTCCGAGGTGCTCGCGCACGGCACCACCAGGACCTCGGTGCGCACGCACAAGGGCCAGCAGGTGGACCTGCGCGTGGTCCCGCCGCGGGCGTGGGGCGCGGCGCTGCAGTACTTCACCGGGTCGAAGGCGCACAACATCCGCACCCGCGGGATCGCGGTGCGGCACGGCTGGAAGCTGTCCGAGTACGGCCTGTTCGACGCCGACACCGACGAGCTGGTGGTCTCGCGCACCGAGGAGGACGTCTACGCGCGCCTGGGGCTGCCGTGGATCCCGCCGCCGCTGCGGGAGGACCGCGGCGAGATCGAGGCGGCGCAGGAGGGGACCCTGCCGGAGCTGGTCACGGCCGACGACATCCGTGGCGACCTGCACACCCACACCGACCTCACCGACGGGGTGTCGCCGCTGGAGGACATGGTGCACGCGGCGGCGCGGCGCGGGCTGTCCTACTACGCGGTCACCGACCACGCGCCGGACCTGCCGATGCAACGAATGTCGGACGACAAGATGCTGGCCCAGCGCGAGCGGGTGCGCGCGCTGCAGGGCGAGGTGCGCGGGATGCGGCTGCTGCACGGGACCGAGCTGAACATCGGCCCGGACGGCGGGCTGGACTGGCCGGACGAGTTCCTGAGCGGGTTCGACGTGTGCGTGGCGTCGGTGCACTCGCACTTCGACCAGCCCGCGGAGGAGATGACCCGGCGGATCGTGCGCGCGTGCGAGAACCCGTACGTGTCGATCCTCGGCCACCCCACCACCCGTCGGATCGGGCGGCGTCCGCCCGTGGACGTCGACCCGGACGCGGTGTTCGCCGCCTGCGCGCGCACCGGTACCGCGCTGGAAGTGAACTCCCATCCCGACCGGCTGGACCTGTCCGACGCCCACATCCTGCGGGCGCGGGAGCACGGGGTGGTGTTCGCGGTGAACACCGACGCGCACTCCACCGTCGACCTGGACAATCTCCGCTACGGCATCGGCACGGCGCAACGGGGATGGCTGTCCGCCGACGAGGTGATCAACACGTGGTCGTGGCGCAGGCTGCGGGCCTTCCTGCACCGCTCCCGGCCGTGAATCACGCTCCCGTGTGCGGGCACGATTCCCCGGTCGGCACGTCCTGAATCGCCTTTCCGGCCAGCGCGGTTCGGCGCGCGGCCGACGGTGACACCCGCCGAGCCGGAGTCCGGTGGGGGACGGTCCGGTCGCACAGTACACCAGTCAGGTGCCGACGCTACTCGGTGCGAGGGTGCTGTCACGCTATCGGCCGATTGCTCATGGAGCTGGGCGCACTACTTTTGAGCGCGAGCAAAGTACTTTTGCTCATCAAGTGAAAAAGTACGGAGCGAGGCGACACGCCTACCCGGCTGCTCGACGCCGTCACGTGCACCGCCGGTGCCTGTGTCCTGAGCAGCTTCAAGGAGGATGCCTGGTGTTACGAACCGTTCGCGGCCGCCGGAGGGGCCTGGTGGGGCTGCTCGGCGTCGCGCTGCTGGGGCTGGTCTCCACCACCTGGACCGCACCGCCCGCCGACGCCCGGTCCGACGATCTCCCGCCTCAGGAGCCGGGCGTCACGTTACGCACGTTCGACCTGCAACAGCCGCTGGAGGAACTGTGTGACCTCAGACCGGGGACGACCCCGAACGTCGACAAGCTGATGCCGACGATCGACTTCAGCACCGCGGACGACTTCGGGTTCGAGGACAACTTCCTCTCCCACGTGACTGCCAACATCGACATCCCCACCGAGGGCGCCTATACCTTCCGGCTGACCAGTGACGACGGTTCGCGGCTCCACATCGACGACGAGCTGGTCATCGACCACGACGGGTTGCACGGAGCCGAGCCCAGAGACGGCACCGTCACGCTGGATGCCGGTCACCATACGCTGCGGGTCGAACACTTCGAGGCCGGCGGCGGCCAGCGGCTCACCCTGTCCTGGAAGGCTCCCGGGGCCACGGAATTCACCGTGGTGCCCGAGTCCGTGCTCAGCACCGATGCCGACGTCGTGCGCGTGACGGCTCCCGGGCGCAAGTACTGCGAGGGCGCGGCCGACAACCCGGGTGACGGGCTGCCCCTGGACTCGGTGAACCCGAACTACGACCTGACCGACCTGCGGCCGGAGGGGTTCCAGCCGATGGTGGCGGCGATGGACTGGACCTCGGACGACAGGCTCGTCGTGGTCACCTCCGGCTCGGTGAGCCCGGCGGGCCCGGTGGAGGACCCCGAACCCGGCGAGGTGTTCGTTCTCGGCAACGTCACCGGCGACACCGGCCCCGACCAGGTCACGGTCACCAAGGTGGCCACCGGTCTGCTCAACCCCATGGGCGTCGCGGTCGTCGACGGGTCCCTCTACGTCTCGGAACGCGACCGGCTCACCGAGCTCACGGCGGACACCGACGGCGACGGCCTCCGGCAGCACCGGACGGTCGCGGAATGGCCGTACGGTGGGAACTTCCACGAGTTCGCCTTCGGCCTGCTGCACGACGAGGACCACTTCTACGTCAACCTGTCGGTCGCGATCGACCAGGGCGGCGCGACGACCGACCCGCAGCCCGCGGAGAACCGGGGCACCAGTATCAAGGTGAACCGGGAGACCGGGGAGGTCTCCTACGTCGCGGGCGGCCTGCGCACCCCGAACGGCATGGGGTGGGGCCCGGACGGCGAGCTGTTCGTGATGGACAATCAGGGCGGCTGGTTGCCCTCGTCGAAGCTGGTGCACGTCAAGCAGGACCGGTTCTTCAACCACTACACGAATCCGGCCGGTCCGTTCGACGAGCGGCCGGTGACCGAACCGGTGCTGTGGTTGCCGCAGAACGACATCGGCAATTCTCCGACCAACCCGGTGCGGCTGGACGAGGGTCCCTTCGCCGGGCAGATGCTCTTCGGTGACGTGACCTACGGCGGGCTTCAACGTGCGTTCCTGGAGAAGGTGCACGGCGAGTATCAGGGGGCGGTGTTCCGCCACTCCGCGGGCCTCGAGGCGGGGGTCAACCGGACCGTCGTGGGTCCGGACGGGGCGATCTACGTCGGCGGCATCGGCGAGGGCGGCAACTGGAGCGAGCCCGGCAAGCTGAAGTACGGGCTCCAGAAGCTCACGCCGAACGGCGCCAACACCTTCGACATGAAATCCGTGCGTGCGACCGAGAACGGCTTCACGATCGACTACACCCGGCCGTTGTCGGCCGAGACGGTCGAGAAGCTCGCGCGGAGCTACACGGTCGAGCAGTGGCGCTACGTCCCGACCCGCAACTACGGCGGTCCGAAGGTGGACGAGCAGTCGCTCCGAGTCTCCGGAACCCAGGTCTCCGACGACCGGAAGACGGTCACCCTCACCATCGACGGCCTCAAGCCCGGCCGAGTGGTGCACCTGCGCTCGCCGCGCCCATTCACCGCCGAGAACGGTCAGCAGCTGTGGAACACCGAGGCGTGGTACACGCTGAATGCGATCCCCGGCGAGCGGGAGCAGAATCAGCAGGTGTTCCATGACGCCGAATCGGGCCGCCTGGACGGCGGCGCGCGTGTGGCCGGTGACCATCCGGGCTACACCGGCTCCGGCTTCGTCGCGGGCTTCGGTGAACAGGGCGCCTCGACCACGATGAAGGTCGACGTCGACCGGCCGGGTGCCTACGACGTCGGGCTGCGCTACTCCAACGGTCCGCACCCGTTCAGCGGGGACAAGACGGTCAGCGTCTACGTCAACGGCGACAAGGTGCGGCAGTCGACACTGCCGTCCACGACGACGTGGGAGAACTGGGCGACGAAGACCGAACGGCTGGTGCTGTCCGGCGGGCTCAACACGATCCGGTATCAGGTCGACGAGGGCGACACCGGACACGTCAATCTCGACTCCGTCTCCGTCCGCAAGCCCGGCGGGCGGATCACCCTGTTCGACGGCGGGGACCGGTCGGAATGGCAGCATACCGACGGGCGCGCGGCGAGCTGGCCGCTCGTCTCCGGCGGTGCCATGGAGGTCGAGGGCGGCGACCTGCGCACCAAACAGGCGTTCTCCGACTACCGGATGCACGTGGAGTTCCGGGTGCCGGAGCTGCCGCCGGACGTGACCGGACAGGACCGGGGCAACAGCGGTGTCTACATGCAGGAGCGCTACGAGGTCCAGATCCTGGACTCGTTCGGGGACGACACGCTCGCCGACAACGAGGCGGGCGCGATCTACCAACACAAGGCTCCCGACGTCAACGCCGCCACGGCACCCGGGACGTGGCAGACCTATGACATCACGTTCCGCGCCGCCCGGTTCGACGGTGACGGGAACAAGGTGTCGGACGCCCGGATCACCCTGGTCTGGAACGGTGTGACCGTCCACGACGACGTCGCGATCCCCGGTCCGACCGGAGGCTCCATCGCCGAGGGCCCGTCCACCGGTGCGATCCGGTTGCAGGACCACGGCAACGCGGTGCGCTACCGCGACATCTGGATCCAGCCTCTCGGGCGGACGGACACGACTGTCGGCGGTGGCCCGACCGGATGATGCGCAGGTGCCCGCCGGCGGCAGCCGCGGGCCGGGACGTCACCTCCCGTGCGGAACGCAGTGCCGCACGTCACCGGCCGTAAGGCACGGTGCCGCCCCGGGTCCGTGGTGGCCCGGGGCGGCACG
>NZ_KB912586.1:66968-69080 GCF_000383775.1 Saccharomonospora halophila 8 | reverse complement strand
CGGGCACGGCCGTCCGGTCGGTTTCCCGCTCCGTGCTCCGCGCGGGCACGGAGCGGCGCGCGGCCAGCAGCGACACGACCGCCACGGCACCGGCCAGCGCCAGATACCAGCTCGGCGCGAGCCGGCTCCCGCTGACCTCGATCAGGAAGGTGGCGATGAACGGGGCCGTGCCGCCGAAGAGCGCGTTGGCGGTGTTGAAGCTGAACGCGAACCCGGTGAACCGGACCTCGGTGGGGAACAGTTCGGCCAGATAGGACGGCAGTGTGCCGTCGTTCATGCTGAGCATGATCCCGAGTGCGAGCTGGATGAGGGTGACCCCCACGAGTCCGCTGAGGCCGAGCAGCAGGAACACCGGGACGGACAGGGCCACGAACAGCACCCCGGCGGTCATCAGCATGGCGGGGCGTCCGAACCGGTCGGAGATCCGGCCCATGACGAACACCGACCCGATGTAGCCGGTCAGGGCGACGGTGGTGGAGACGAACGAGGCGGTGTCGTCCACGCCGAGTTCGGTGGACAGGTAGGTCGGCATGTAGGAGAGCAGAATGTAGAACCCGACCGCGTTGAGGCAGGTGACACCGAACGCGATGAGGATCGCGGGCCAGTTGCGGGCGAAGGTCTCCCGCATCGGCGCGCGGACCTGCGACTCCTGCTGTTCGAGAGCGCGGAACTCGGGAGTGTCCTCCAGTTTGGCGCGAATGTAGCGGCCGATCAGCCCGAGCGGGGCGGCGAGCAGGAACGGCACCCGCCACCCCCAGGACTCCATGTCCTCGGCGGACAGCGTCGCGGTCAGCGCCGTGACCACGACCGAGCCGAGCAGCAGCCCGGACGCGGTGCTGGCCGGGACGACGCTGGTGAAGGTTCCCCGCCGGTTCCGTGGTGCGTACTCGAACAGGAACGCCGAGGCGCCGGCGTACTCACCGGCCGCGGAGAAGCCCTGCACCAGCCGGACCACGAGCAGCAGGATCGGGGCGAGCACCCCGACCTGCGCGTATCCGGGCAGCAGGGCGATCACGAAGGTCGCCGCGGACATGATGAGGATGGACAGCGACAACGCGGTGCGCCTGCCCACCCGGTCGCCGAAGTGTCCCCAGAAGATCCCGCCGATCGGGCGGATGACGAACGACACCGCGAACACGGCGAAGGTGGACAGCAGTCCGGCGGTGGCGGACGACTCGGGGAAGAACACCACGGCGATCGTGGTGGCCAGGTAGCCGTAGACGGCGTAGTCAAACCACTCGACGAGGTTGCCGATGAAGCTCGCGGTGACGACGCGACGCATCGTCCCCGGTCGCGGTTCCGTGTCCGGATCGGACACCGTTGCGCTCATCGCGGGCCTTCCTTCGCTCATCGGGACGGCGACGTGGAAGGACGTCACCGTCGGACGGATTCGGGCGGCACGGCCGCCACGGTCGCCCCTGTGGTGGTGCCTGCCGGTGCACCGACCGAATCGGACAACTCGATTGCGCGCAGCGGAACGTACTGAGGGGTCGGTGTCGAGTCAACACGTACCTCACGCACGTCCGATCGCATCCGGCGAACGCGCGTTCTTCCTGTTGCGTCGACCGCCGCGTCGGAAGTCGGTGAAGGTGCGACGCACGCGCCGAAGTCCGGATATCGTCCCGTTTATAGCAACGGAGTTGCGTGAGACGGGAAGGTGACAGATGGATAACGTGTGACGGGAGTCCGGGCGGTCCGCCGTGTCCCCGGTCACCGCGCCCGTCAGACGTCCACGGTCGCCGCGGCCGTCCAGTGGTCCCCGGCGCGGCTCAGCACCAGGTCGGACAGCGCGACCGCCTTGGGGATCGCGCCGATGAACCCGACCGCGTCGGTGCCGACGCCCCGCAGCCGCAGCCGCACGTGGTCCGCGTGCTCCTCGGTGATCTCGGCGGCGGTCGGGACGAGGTCGGCCACGTCGAGCCGGTAGATCACCTCATCCAGCACCGCGGCCAGCAGGTCCTCGTCGGAGGCGGCCGTGAGCTCGGAGGTCACCTCCCACCCGGCCCCGGCCCCGGCCCCGGCTCCGGCTCCGGCTCCGGCTCCGGCGTCGGTGTCGGAGTGGTCGGCGACCTCGGCGAAGCTGTCCACCAGCGCCGCCACGGCCTCGGCCAG
>NZ_KB912586.1:53677-66868 GCF_000383775.1 Saccharomonospora halophila 8 | reverse complement strand
CCCTTGCGGGAGGCGGCCCGCACCGCGACGTGCGCCTGCCGCTCCAGCCGCCCGCGCAGCGCCGTCGCGTCGACCGTCTTCAACGCGCGGTGCCGGGACAGTATCCGCCCGGCGCCGTGGCAGGTGGACTCGAACGCCGGGTTGCCGGGCACACCGGTGAGCACGTACGACGCGGTGCCCATCGAACCGGGGATGAGCACGGGCTGACCGACCGGACCCAGCTCGTCGGGCAGGTCGGGGTGTCCCGGCGGCCACGCGCGGGTGGCGCCCTTACGGTGCACGCACAGCCGCCGGGACGCGCCGGGGTCGTCGTGGCCGGTGCCGCCGCCCGCGCCGTCGGTGACCGCGCTGTCGGTGACCGCGTGTCGTTCCAGCTTGGCGAGGTTGTGCGACACGTCGTAGACCAGCCGCAGATCCCGTCCGGTCTCCGCGCGGAACACCCGGTCGGCGGCCACACCGAGCATGTGCCGGTTGGCCAGCGCGTAGTTCGCGGCCGCGGCCATCGCCCCCAGGTAGGCGTGGCCCGGCTCGGATTCCACGGGGGCGCAGGCCAGCTGCCGGTCGGGCACGTGGATGCCGTGCCGGGGCATGACCTGTTCCAGCACGCGGACGTGGTCGGTGCACACCTGGTGCCCGAGCCCGCGCGACCCGCAGTGGATCATCACGCACACCTGCCCCCGGCGCAGGCCGAACACGCGCGCGACGTCGGCGTCGAAAACCTCGTCGACCGCCTGCACCTCCAGGAAGTGGTTGCCGGAGCCGAGACTGCCGAGCTGGTGCAGCCCGCGCTCGGCGGCGCGGTCGCCGACCCGGTGCGGGTCGGCCCCGGCGACCCTGCCGTGATCCTCGCAGCGGTGCAGGTCGTCGGCGGTTCCGTGCCCCTGTTCGACCAGTTCCCGTGCCCCGCCGGTGAGCACCCGGTCGAGTTGGCGGCGGTGGGCGAGCGGCCGGACGGCCCCGCGTCCCGCCCCGCGCGGGATCTCCCGGGCCAGGGCGTTCAGGACCGTGTCCCGGGACGGGGCGAACGCGTCCCGGGACACCTCGGCCGTCAGCAGCCGCACGCCGCAGGAGATGTCGAAGCCCACCCCGCCGGGGGACACCACGCCGTCCCGGTCGGCGTCGGTCGCGGCGACCCCGCCGATCGGGAAGCCGTAGCCGCGGTGCATGTCCGGCATCGCGAACGACGCCGTGACGATGCCCGGAAGACTCGCCACGTTCGCCACCTGGTCCAGGGATCCGTCGGAGGACAGGCTCGGCAGCAGGGCGGGGGAGGCGAACACCACGCCGGGCACCCGCATCGACCCGGTCGGTGCGATCCGGTATCGGTAGGCGCCGTCGGCGACGAGGGGCTCGTCGCCGGAAGGGTGGGCCGTCGGTGCCCGGTCGCGCGCGGTCACGGCGTCAGGGGTTGCGGTCGTCGGTGGACGGCTCGAACTGCCGGTTGGCGCTGTCGGCGAGGGTCTCCCGGCGGGAGAGCAGGTCGGCCAGCAGCTCGTCGAGCAGGTCGACGGCGTTCTCCGGGTGCCCGGAGCGCAGTTGCCCGAGGATCTGGTGGCCGCGCAGGCGCAACCCCTCCGGCCACTGCTGCCAGCTCATGCCGGTCAGCGGCACGCCCTGCGCGGCGGGGTCCCCGCCGGTGCTGCGGTCGTCCTCGGTACCCACGACATCCTCCCGGGTGTGCGCTCCCTGGAGGACTTCCCCGCCCGGCGGGTCAGGACACCTCGTTCAGCTTGCCGCTCGCGACGTCGAACACGAACCCGCGCACGGACTCCTTGCGCGGGATGTAGGGGCTGGTCGTGATGCGCGCGATCGACTGCCGCACGTCGGTCTCCAGGTCGTCGAACGACTCCGCCGCCCACGGCGGCTTGACGCCGATCTCGTCGTGCAGGGTCTGGCGGAACCCGTCGTCGGTGAAGGTGAGCATCCCGCAGTCGGTGTGGTGGATCAGCACGATCTCCTCGGTGCCGAGCAGTCGTTGGCTGATCGTCAGCGAACGGATCGTGTCCTCGGTGACCACCCCGCCCGCGTTGCGGAGCACGTGGGCCTCGCCCTCGGCGAGGCCGAGCATCCGGTAGACGTCGAGACGGGCGTCCATGCACGCCACGACGGCGACCCTGCGCGCGGGCGGCATCGGCAGCGGGCCGGAGAACGTCTCCGCGTAGCGGGCGTTCTGAGCGAGCAGTTCCTCGGTGACCGACACGGCCGGGCTCCTTTCGGGTTCTGACGGAAACTGTGTCCGCGTCCCAGTGCAGACCGACCCGTGCTCTCCGGCAACTCGGGGTCCACAGGGTGGTCGCGGCCGGATCGTCGAGTCGCATCGTGATAGCGAATCCGCTATCATCGGTTCGTATGGATCGTGTGCCTGACCGTTCGCGTGGTGAGCCGATCTCGACTTCGGCGGCGAATGTGGTGGCGACCGCGCGGGAACGACGCCGTATGTCGCAGAGGGAGCTCGCGCGTGCGGCCGGGGTTCCGCAATCGACGGTGGCCTCCATCGAATCGGGTCGGCGCCAACCGTCGTTCGCCATGGTGGAACGCTTGTTGGATGCCGCGGGTTTTCGTCTCGACCTCGGCCTGACCAACACGATCCGGCCGTCGACGCTGCTGGAACGACATGCTCGGGAGGTGACCGAGCTGCTGTCCCGTTACCCGCTCGCGGGGGTCTGGGTCTTCGGCTCCGTCGCGAGAGGGGACGACCGTCCCGACTCGGATCTCGACCTACTCGTGGAGCTCCGCTCCGGGTTCTCCGTGCTCGACATCCTGGGCTTGGAGGAGGAACTCGCGGATCTGCTCGGCTGTCCCGTGGACTTGATCACGACCAGCGAACTCTCCTCGAACGAGTTGTTGCGCCGAGGAGTCGATCGTTCCCGGCTGCCGCTCACTCTCGCTGCCTAGACGACTCGACATGGACGAACGCACCGCCGAGCGTCTGCTGTATGTTGACGCCACCTTGACCGAGATGGGACAACTGGCGGCCAGGGGACGTGCCGCCTATGACACCGACATCGCTGTCACCAGGGCCTGTCAGTACAATGTCATCCGTCTCGCGGCTGATCTTGAGCGTCTCGGCGATACCTGGATTTCGGCGCACGACGATGTCCCCTGGCGGCTCATCAAGGGTATGCGGAACAGGATAGCGCACAATTACTGGACGATCGACGACGAGATCGTCTGGACGGTAGTGGCGGAGCACGCGCCGGAACTTCATCGAGCGCTCGTCGAGGAGATAGAGCATGCTCGCGCGGTCCTCGAAATGAAACCGGAATGAAAACCGACGATGCGACCGCCCAGAGAATGCTCTGTGCCGGCGCTCGGCGAATCGGGCCCGTACGGAAAACGAATGCCCGATGCGGTCACGGCTGTGGGTCACCGGTCGGGGTTCCGTCCTCGACGTTGTTGAGGGCGGTGTGATCGCCCGCCTGGGCGGTCGGGATGACGCTGAAGGTGCCGTCGGTCTCCAGCACGACCGCGCTGACCCGGTCGAGGCCGCCGAGGCCCTGGGAGCGGACGGCCTGCAGGACCTCGGTGTGGGTGACCCGCTGCCGGCGCAGCGCGTCGGGCCGGAGCCGGCCCTCCCGGACGAGCAGCGTGAGGCTCGACCGCACCGCCCGGCGCACGCCGCGCACCCGCACCGCCAGCCAGGCGACGACGAACTGGGCGACGATCAGCAGGGCCAGCGCCAGCATCCCCTCGATCCAGGCCACCTCGGCGCTGAGCAGGACGGTGGCGAGGGTGGAACCGAGGGCGACCGTGACGACCAGGTCGAAGGCGTTCATCGTGGCCAACGTCCGCTTGCCCGACACCCGCAGCAGCGCCACCAGCAGCACGTAGGCGGGTGCGCCGACGGCCAGCACCCGGCCGAGCCCGGACCAGGAGTCGAAGAACATGCCGACCGGCATACCCGGACCGGGACCGGGACACGCGGGACCGGACCACCGTCCGGGTGGGTCACCCGCCGGTGGAGACCTCGACCTCGGGTAGTGACCGCAGGTGTTCGCGGGGCAGGGCGGCCGCCGCGGTGCGGACCTCGGGGTGTTTCTCGCCGAGGCGGCCCTCCACGAGCTGGGCGAGCTGGTAGGCCAGCGCTCCGGTCTGCCGGACGGTCACCTCGTCCAACGGCGCCAGCGGGGTGGAGGTGACGGCGATGCCGCTGACGCTGTCGTCGGTGCCGGTCACGGCGTTGACACTGAACCGTTCGCGGGGGTTGTCCGCCGGGGCGGCGTAGTGGTCGCGCAGCCGCAGCAGCACCTCGTGCCACCGGGTGACCTCGCCCTCCAACGGCAACCCGGCGACGTCGTCGCCGGTGAGCCGGACGGCGCGATCGGTGGCGAAGCAGCGGGTGTAGGCCAGCACGGCGGTGGTCCAGAGTGCCTCGGCGACGACGTCCGGGTCGTCGCCGGCTCCGGCGGGGCCTCCCTCGCCGTTCGCGGTGTGCGCGGTCAGGGCGGTCACGGCCGCTTCGCAGCAGTGGAGCACGGTCTGCAGTTCGCTGAACAGGTCGGCCAGGCCCGCCAGCTCGTCCGCGTCCGCGGTGTCCAGCGCGCGCATCGTGACGGTGGCGTCGGTGCCGTCGGTGGTGGGGCCGGTGCCGGCGGTGGCTCCGTCGGTGCCGGGGTCGGTTGCGGGGTCGGTGGCGTCGCTCATGGTGGTTCCTTCCCCCGGACCGGGCTCAACGCGCCCGGCCGGGCGTGACGATGCCGTACTCGTGCAGCTTGCGGTAGATGGTGGCGCGGGACATGCCCAGCGACTTCGCCGCTCGGGCCTTGTTGCCGTCGGCGTCGTGCAGGCTGCGCACGATCGCGTCCCGTTCGAGGGATTCCAGTTGGGTCAGCGCCCGCCGGGCCACCGCGTGGTACTCGGCGGGGAGGTCACCGGGTTGGATCACCCCGGTGCGGCGGCGGTGCCGCACCACGTACTGCAGCACCCCGTAGAGCTGGGTGACGTTGCCGGGCCAGCTCGCCCGCATGAGCAGCTTCATCGCGCCGGGCGAGCAGGTGAGCCCGCCGCCGTGGGAGAGCCGGTTCAGCAGGAACGGCACCAGCTCCCGCAGGTCCTCGACGTGGTAGCGCAGGGGAGGCACCTGCACGGTGGCGGGCAACAGCCCCAGCACGTCGGACAGTCCGGGCCGGGACTCCGCGCCGGGGGACAGGGTGGCCGCCACCCACGGGACCGTGCGCTCCTCCCGGGCGGACGGGCCGCGCAGGACCGTGGCCAGTTCCCGGGCGGCGTCCGGGTCGAGTTCGTCGAGGTGCCGGATCAGCAGTGCGCTGGTCTCCCGGTCGGTGAGTTCCCGGCGCACGGCGTCGAGCCACCCGGAGTCGGTGGCGTCCGCGGCGTCGACGGTGCGCATCCGCCGTCCGGGGTTGCGGCGCTGGTGGACGCACTCGGCGAGCAGGCTCTTGCCGACCCCGGGTTCGCCGACCAGCGCCAGCCACTCGCCGTCGCGGTGGCTGGCGTCCACCTCGTTGCAGCACCGAAGCCACAGCGGTGCCGAGCCGACCGTGCCGGGCAGGAACATCGGCACCGGCGGGGTGGTGCGGGTGTCGGCGGTGTCGTCGTCGAGGAGCTCGATGTGCGCGACGCCGCCGACGTCGGACCCGCTCGCGGCCGCCGGGACACTGCGGCAGTGCATCCGCACCCGGTTCCCGCTGGGCAGGTCCAGGGTCGTGCTCACCCGGTCGTCGGTGTGGAACGCCTGGCGTGCCTGGGCGAGCAGCATCGCCTGGTCGGCGGGGTCGAGCAGTCTGCGCGCGTAGTGGTTCATCATGACGACGTCGTCGCCCTGGGCGAGCACGATGCCGCCGGTGCGCCGGCAGGTGTGCAGGTAGGAGCGGAACAGTTCCAGTTCCCGCGCGCCCGTGGTGGTCAGCAGCGCCTGGCGGACCTGTTCGGCGGTGCTGCGGGCCAGCGCGATGAGCAGCCCGCCGGCGTCGCGGGTCCAGCAGGTCAGATCCACCGCGCCGACCGTCTTGCCGGTGACGGGGTGCTGGACCGGCACCCCGACGCAGGCGAGGTTCTCCAGGTGCTCGGCGTAGTGTTCGTGCCCGAACACGTGCCGGGTGCCGCCGTCCTCCAGCGCGGTGCCGATCCCGTTCGTGCCGACGAACTGTTCGCCGTAGCTGAACCCCGGCGCGAGCTGCACCTTCTCCAGGTGCCGGTGCAGACCGGAGTCCCCGGTGTGCTGGCTGAGCACCACCCCGGCGGGGTCGGTGAGGATGAGGCTGATCGGCTGGCCGCTGAGCTGGTCATCGAGTTGACCGAGCAGGGGTTGCGCGTTGCGCACCCATTCGGCGTCGAGGTCGCGGTCGGAGAAGTAGGGCGCCTCGATGCGGTCGGCGGGGACGTGCGCCTCGCGGGAGCGCCACCACGAGGTGAGGATCGTGTCCCGCACCCCGGTGGGGTCGGTGGCCTCGTCGGTCAGGAAACGCACCCGCGCCCGCGCCAGGGACTCCGCGTCCCCTCCCGTGTCCTGGTATCCGGCCGTGGTGTCAGGGGCGGTGCGTGCGTCGTGCATCGGCGACCTCCGGGAACGGAGCCGGGCGAGTGTGTCGACTGCCGTGGGGAGCCGTGTTCCCGGCCCCCTGGCGGAGGGTAGAGGACACCCGGCCCGCGCGGTGTCTCAAATTGAGATCGCCGGGTTCTCCCCGCGGGCGTGTCATGGCGGCGGAACCGACATCCGGGCCGTCGACCGCACGGAGGTGCGCCCATGAGCGCGGAAGACACACCGAACGAGACCTACAACCCGTGGACCGTGGTGAACCTGGTGTTCGAACACCTCACGGACGCGGGCCTGCACCCGGTGCTCGGCGAGGCCGGTGACCCGGGTGCGCACGCCGCCGAGTTGCTGCGGACGTTGGGCGTCACCCCCGCGGCGCACGACTCCCGGTTGCGCGAGGCCGTCCGGGACGAACTCGCGGAACTGCGCGCCCTGCACGAGAGGTCGTGACCGGCCGACCCGGAAAGGCGCGGGAACGCGGTCGTCTCATATTGAGACCCCACCCACCGCGGACGCGGGGTTGTATTGGTCGGCACAGCAGACCGCACCGGTTCGCTTCCGCATTCTCGCCGCGACCGGGTCGGCACCGGGCGGAGCTGTACGCGGACGAGGACACCGTCGTGGGAGCCCAGTGACGGGTAAGGAGCGATCATGAGCCGCCAGAGTGTGGCGAAAGCCCACAGCAAGATCCAGGAATTGTCCTGGGAGCCGGCGTACCACGAGCCGGTCTCGCACTACGGAACCGACTACACCTTTACCAAGGCGAAGAAGAAGGACCCGCTCAAGCAGGTGCTGCGGTCCTACTTCCCGATGGAGGAGGAGAAGGACCACCGGGTCTACGGGGCCGCGGACGGCGCGATCCGGGGCAACATGTTCCGGCAGGTGCAGCAGCGCTGGATGGAATGGCAGAAACTGTTCCTGTCTATCATCCCCCTGCCGGAGATCTCCGCCGCGCGGGCGATGCCGCTGCTGTTCCGGACCGTGCCGAACCCGGAACTGCACAACGGGCAGGCGATCCAGATGATCGACGAGGTGCGCCACTCGACGATCCAGCAGAACCTCAAGCGCCTGTACATGAACAACTACATCGACCCGGCCGGGTTCAACTCCAGCCTGCGCAATTTCCAGAACGACTACGCGGGCACGATCGGCCGGCAGTTCGCCGAGGGCTTCATCACCGGTGACGCGATCACCGCGGCCAGCGTGTACCTGACGATCGTCGCCGAGACGGCGTTCACGAACACGCTGTTCGTCGCCATGCCGGGAGAGGCCGCCGCGAACGGCGACTACCTGCTGCCCACCGTGTTCCACTCGGTGCAGTCGGACGAGTCCCGGCACATCAGCAACGGCTACGCCACCCTGCTGATGGCGCTGTCCGACGAGAGCAACCACCAGCTGCTCGAACGCGACCTGCGCTACGCCTGGTGGAACAACCACTGCGTGGTCGACGCGGCGATCGGCACGTTCATCGAGTACGGCACCAAGGACCGCCGCAAGGACCGGGAGAGCTACGCCGAGATGTGGCGGCGGTGGATCTACGACGACTACTACCGCAGCTACCTGGTGCCGCTGGAGAAGTACGGCCTGGTCATCCCGCACGACCTGGTCGAGGAGTCGTGGAACCGGATCTGGAACAAGGGCTACGTGCACGAGGTCGCCCAGTTCTTCGCCACCGGGTGGATCGCCAACTACTGGCGCATCGACCCGATGACCGACGAGGACTTCGAGTGGTTCGAGCACAAGTACCCCGGCTGGTACGACAAGTACGGGGCCTGGTGGGAGAACTACAACCGGCTGTCGGTGCCGAACGGGCACAAGCCCATCGCGTTCGAGGACGTCGACTACGTCTACCCGCACCGCTGCTGGACCTGCATGGTGCCGTGCCTGATCCGGCAGGACATGGTGATGGACGAAGTCGACGGGCAGTGGCGCACCTACTGCTCTCAAGGCTGCCACTGGACCGACGCGGTCGCCTTCCGGGACACCTACCAGGGCAGGTCCACGCCCAACATGGGCAAGCTCATCGGGTCGCGCGAGTGGGAGACGCTGTACCACAACTGGAACTTCGCCGACATCGTCAAGGACATGGGTTACGTCCGTGACGACGGCAAGACCCTGGTGGCGCAGCCGCACCTGGACCTCGACCCGAAGAAGATGTGGACGCTGGACCACCTGCGGCGCTGCCCGCCGTTCCCCAGCCCGAACGTGTCGCTGAACGAGATGAGCGACGCCGAGCGGGAGGCCTTCTACGCGGACTACGTCCGGCAGGGCCCGGGCGGACGGCCCGCGCCCACGGCCTGACCCGGCGTCCGCGAGGTGCGTGACCGCGCGTGCGGAGGGCGCCCCGGGACACGGGTGTGCCCGGGCGCCCTCCGCACGCCGGCAACGCCTCCGACACCGACGAGGTGAAGAGATCATGGCAGGTAAGCACCAGGTCCGGTTCGAACCGGTCGGCGTCGAGATCCCCGTCGACGAGGATCAGACGATCCTGCGGGCGGCGGCCGAGCAGGGCGTGATGCTCATGCACGGCTGCAAGGAGGGGCAGTGCGGCTCGTGCAAGTCGTTCCTGCTGGAGGGGGACGACGTCGAGCACGACCGCTATTCGACGTTCGCGCTGCCGGACTACGAGGCCGAGGAAGGGTTCACGTTGCTGTGCCGCGCGCACGCCTACGAGGACCTGACCGTCGAGCTGCTGAACTACGACGAGGAGCTGATCCGGTCGGGCCTGCCGATCCGGCAGGCGGTGGTGGAGGTGGTGGCGAACGAGCCGGTCACCCACGACCTCCGTCGCCTGGCGGTGCGGCTGGCCGAGCCGGAGACGTTCGAGTTCTTCCCGGGCCAGTACGTCGACATCGCGGTGCCGGGCACCGACGAGGCCCGGTCGTTCTCGATGGCCAACGTCTCGGCCTCCTCCGGTGAGCTGGAGTTCGTCATCAAGGTCTACCCGGACGGGCTGTTCTCCACGTTCCTGGCGGACAAACTGGCCGTCGGGGACCGGTTGGAGGTCACCGGCCCGTTCGGGGTGTTCACCCTGCGCGAGGCGCCGGAGAAGGAGCTCGTGTTCGTCGGCGGCGGCGCGGGGATGGCCCCGATCCTGTCGCTGCTGCGGCAGATGGCCGAACTGGGCCTGGACCGGCCCACCCGGTTCTACTACGGGGCCCGGTCCCGGCGGGACCTGTGCTTCGACGACGAGCTGCGCGGGTTGGAACGCACGTTGCCGGACTTCCGGTACGTGCCCGCGCTGTCCGAGCCCGCCGCCGACGACGCCTGGGACGGCGAGGTCGGGTTGATCACCGACGTCGTCCGTCGGTGCGAAGGCGACCTCACCGCCGCCGACGCGTACGTGTGCGGCCCGCCGCCGATGGTCGAGGCCGCCGTCGAGTTGCTGCCCGCGCTCGGCGTCGACGACGGGCGCGTGTTCTACGACAAGTTCACCACCACCGGTGACGGCGAGGCGGACTGACCGTCGACCGGGCGGGCGCCGGGTGAGAACCGGCGATGACCGCGGGAAGTGAGGACGAGAAACCGATGACCACCACACCAGAGACTCCCGAACGCAGCGTGCCGAAGCCGGTGTTCACCGACGCCGAGGCCGGTGCGCGGGAGTTCCCCGACTCCGGGCACCGACGCTTCAACTACTTCGTCCCGGCCAAACGCAAGCAGAGTCACTACGAGGACGTCACCGTCGAGGTGCAGCCCGACCCGCGGCACTACCTGTCGCAGGGCTGGCTGTACGGCTTCGCCGACGGCCGCGGCGGCTACCCGCTGGACTGGACGGTGCTCAAGGCCTGGGGCTCCGACCGGCCGGAGCCGCAGCGGTTTCCCGGCTCCGGCGGGCAGGGATACGACTGGCCCGCCCACGGGTGGCACGAGTTCCGCGACCCGAACGAGGAGTGGGAACAGAGCATCTACCGCAACAACTCGAACGTCGTCCGCCAGCTCACCCAGAACGTGGAGGCGGCGCGCGGGGCGAAGGCGTTCGAGCAGTGGAACCCGAACTGGGTGCAGTTCGTGGCCGCGCACGTGGGCGCCTGGATGCACGTCAACCACGGCCTGGGGCTGTACCTGTTCGCCAACGCCAACCGCCGGGCGCCCACCAACATGCACAACACCGCCATCTCGGTGAACAGCATGCACCGGATCCGCTCGGCGCAGGACCTGGCGCTGTACAACCTGACCCTGTCCGAGGAGATCGACGGCTTCGACGGCGAGGCGCACCGCCGGACATGGGAGAGCGACCCCGCCTGGCAGGAGGTGCGCGAGACCGCCGAGCGGATGACCGCGATCTGGGACTGGGCCGAGGCGGTGTTCGTGGCCAACGTGGTGTTCGAGCCGCTGGTGGGTGAGCTGTTCCGGAGCAACCTGGTGCAGCAGGCCGCCCCCGGCAACGGCGACTTCGTCACCCCGACGTTGATCGGGGCGGAGGAGTACGACTACGCCGAGCGCGACCTGCGCTACACCCGGGCGCTGTTCGAGCCGCTGGTGCGCGACCCCGAGTTCGCCGGGCACAACACCGACACGATGCGGACGTGGCTGTCCACCTGGGTGCCCCGCTGTCTCACGGCGGCCCGCACGCTGCAGCCGCTGTGGTCCCTGCCGGACGCCAAGCCGACCCGGTTCGAGGACGGCCTGGACCGCGCCAAGAACCGCTTCCGCGGAGTCCTGGCCGATCTCGGCCTGGAGGTACCGAAGGAGTTGAACCAGTGACCAGCACCGCCACGAGCCGTTTCGAGACCAACAACACCGCGTCCAACATGTGCGGCTTCACCCTGATGAACAACCAGGTGGGTGAGGTCATCGCGGAGGTGATGCGCGAGCAGGACAACGTGACCGTGACCCCGTTGCCGTCGATGATCCGGGTCGACGCCCACCGCCGGATGGACGTCGTCTACGCCGAGATCGACGAGGCCGCCGGCGAGGAGGACGGCTGGTTCGACCAGGCCGAGTTCGAGGAGAGCATGTCCACCCACTACGGGCGCATGATCCACCTGGACGACCGCACGATCCTGTTCGCCAATCCCGAGGACGCCGCCGAGCACCTGGACTTCGACCTGACCCCGGTCCGGTAGCCGGGCGTCCACCCCTGGGGGGAGAGGTCCGCCGGGCCGCGCGCCGCAGTATCCCGACCGCACGGGCCGCGGCCCGGCGGACCGTCCACAACCGCGACACCAGCAAGGGAGCCGGTGACCATGTACCGCAAGGACGGAGAAAGCTACTTCATCGTCGACAGCCACGTACACTTCTGGGACGGCAGCCCGGCCAACCAGGCCAACCGGTACGGCAAGGGCTTCATCGAGTGCTTCTACGACTACCACCGCAACCTCAGCCCCGAGGAGTGGGTGTGGTCGCTGGAGAAGTTCGGCAAGTACTCCGAACAGGACCTGATCTCGGATCTGTTCGAGACCGGGTACGTGGACAAGGCCATCTTCCAGCCCACCTACCTCAGCGACTTCTACGTCAACGGGTTCAACACCACCGAACAGGACGGCGCGGTGGCCGAGCGGAACCCGGGGCGGTTCGTCGTCAACGGCGCCTGGGACCCGCGCGACGGTGAGGCCGGCCTGGCCACGCTGGAGGAGCTCGCCCGGCGGTGGAACCTGCGCGGTGTGAAGCTCTACACCGCTGAGTGGCGCGGCGACTCGAAGGGCTGGAAGCTCACCGACGACTGGTCCTACCGGTACCTGGAGAAGTGCCGCGAGCTGGGCATCCGCAACATCCACATCCACAAGGGCCCGACGATCTACCCGCTGAACCGGGACGCGTTCGACGTGGCCGACGTGGACGACGTGGCCACCGCGTTCCCGGACCTGAACTTCATCATCGAGCACGTCGGCCTGCCCCGGCTGGAGGACTTTTGCTGGATCGCCACCCAGGAGCCCAACGTCTACGGCGGGCTCGCGGTGGCGATGCCGTTCATCCACTCCCGTCCGCGCTACTTCGCCCAGATCCTCGGCGAGCTGCTGTACTGGCTGGACTCCAACCGGCTCACCTTCGCCAGCGACTACGCCATCTGGCACCCGAAGTGGCTGGTGGAGAAGTTCGTGGACTTCCAGATCCCGGAGGACATGCAGTCCGAGTACGGCGCGCTCACCCCGGACGTCAAACGCAAGATTCTCGGCCTGAACGCGGCGGCGCTGTACGACATCCCGGTGCCCGCCGAGGCCCGCGCGGGCGAGGCGGTGTCGGTATGACGGCCGCGGCGGAGAAGGCGACCGCGACCGGACGCGCCTGGGAGGCGTTGTCCACGGTGCGGGACCCGGAGCTGGACGAGCCGATCACCGACTTGGGCTTCGTGGCCGACACCGCGGTGACCGGGAGGGCGATCCGGGTGCGGCTGCGGCTGCCGACCTACTTCTGCGCCCCGAACTTCGCCTACCTGATGGTGGCCGACGCCCGGGACGCGCTGCGCGCGCTCGGTGAGTTCGACCCGGTGGACGTGCGGCTGGTGGACCACTTCGCCGCCGGGGAGATCAACGCGGGGGTGGCGGCCGACTCCGGTTTCACCGGCACGTTCGCCGGGGAGGCCGAGGACGAGCTGGACGAGCTGCGCCGCACGTTCCGCCGCAAGGCGCACCTGGCGTGCCTGGAACGCGCCTGCCGCGGACTGGTGGCGCAGGGCTGGCGGGTGGACGCTTTGGCCGGGATGACCCTGGGCGAACTGCCCGACTCGCCCGAGCGCGCGGGGCTGCTGCGGC
>NZ_KB912586.1:33343-53577 GCF_000383775.1 Saccharomonospora halophila 8 | reverse complement strand
CCGCGCCCGGCCGACCCGGTCGTGGGCCGGGAGCGAGTCGCGGCGCCGCGGCCCACGGCCGGGACCCAGGGTCCCGGCTCAACCGACCGGCACGATATCGGTGGAACGGCACGGGCACGCACTACCTGCGATTGGGGTCACGCTTGGGCGGGCCCCTTCCGGGGAAGAAGTGTGTCGCGATGGATCCACGCCAGGTGCAGCGCTGCGGCAGCGCCCGGGGAGAGGTGGCCCTGTTCGCGAAGATCGCGGAGGGTGTTCCCCTCGAACGGGAGTGTGCGGGCGGTGACCATGCCCTCGGAATTGGCGCTGACGGCACGGCTGAACAAGGCGTCGTAAAGATCTGGCTCGATGACCGCGACAGTCAGGATGTCTCCGCAGAGGGTGAGCGCGTCAAGAGTAATGCCGAGAAACCAGACCCGGATGTCACCGACTTCGTAAGCACGGTCGAGCCTCGCGAAGAATTCGAGGTCGCTGTAGGCGATGGGCTGCCCGCTGCCGTCATACTCGTCGTGCCCCAGCAGCTCCTCGGCAAGTTCTCGTTCGATGTTGCGCCACAACGAGAAGTCTTCAGCGACAGCGGCGGGCAGGATGCTGGAGGGCTGGAAGACACCGGCTGGCATCAGGTGGATCATGCCACCGCCGCCGGCGACTCTGCTTCCGTCTCGCTGGTGGAGCACGATGCTGGGGGACTCGCCTCCGCGGATCGTGAGAGTGCCGACGGCACCCATGAGCGGACGGCGTGAGAGGTCGAACGGGTCTGCGATCAACTTGCGGAAGGTCAGGTTCCGCCATGACGGTTTGGTGATGGTCACCTGGTCCTGCTCATCTCGCGCCAGGTGGTGAAGAGCGGTTTCGTGCGCGAGCGCCTCGTTGGTGTCCATCGAGTCGAAAAAGCCCATGTGTCCGAAGGTCATCCCGGTCGAGCGTGCCGAGCAGTCGAGCTTGATGATTCGGAAGCACAGCCTGTTCTCGAACAACCGCGGCGTGGCGAGTTCGCGCATCGCATCGTGGTAGCGGCGGAAGCGCTGCCCAGGTGTAGCCAGCGGCCGTGCGGCCGCACTCTCGGTCTCACCGCCGGTGATCAGAGGAAGAGCGGCGTCGGAATCAAGCGTCGACGTCACCGTGCCCAGCGATACGGGCACGGCCGGGATCCAATCCGGCCGAGTGATGACTCCGGTGTGTTCCAGCCCGGGGACGCGGTAGTCCGGGTAGAGGCTCTCGGCGACGAGAGCGAGGGATCGCCGGGTGCTGCCCAGCGCAGTGCGGACCGCGAGCCACCGCTGCTGGTCCTCGACAACATCGGGGCTCTCTCCCGGTACTTCGGGCGTGAGGGTAATCCCGACAGGGTCGAGTGGCCGGTTGGACTGGTGTTGCGGTCGGCGGAAGCCGAGTTCGGTGATGGAGACGCCGAAGTACTCGGCGAGCAATCGCTGATAGAGGTGTTTCGGGGATTCCGTTTCCCCGGATTCCCACCGGTATACCGACTTCTTGGTCAACGTGAGGTGTCGGTTGTACTTCGTGGTTGCCAGCCGGTTGAGTTCCTCGGCCAGCTCCTGCTGTGACAGGGCCCGGGTTACCCGCAGGGAGATCAGACTCTCGTTCGGTGACCGGAACGCTCCGGTGAAGCCAGCCATACACACACAGTAGAGGATTGGACCGTTGCGGAGATGCCGAAGTCCTCCACCTGTCTCCGCGTCGTCCACGTTCCGGGTACCGACCGCCCGCTATCTGGGGTCGAACAGCGGTGGACGTGCTGGTGAGATGTGGGAAGCGCGTCGACCGGCGCGTTCGCCACGGTGGGCCGATTCGCTCGCTGCGGTTTCCTACACAGTACGTGATCAGAAAGGAGTCGAGATGGACTTGAACGCGATGTTCATCGGAGACCTGGTACTCGATGTGCCTTCGGAGGAGAGCCTCTACGCACCGAAGATGCCAGGGGACGCCGACGGTAACGACAAGGGCGACCACTGCGCCAGCTGACACCGGACGCCACACCCGTGCGGCTCGGGCGGTACGACCGCTCGAGCCGCACGGTGGAAAGGACTCGACCCTGTATGCTCTCATTCCGCCTGGCCTTAGGTGATCTTAACCGATCGGCATGGTATTGGGACCGCGATCGATGGCGTTGCGGTGGCAGCTGGGTGCAACCGATCTCCTCTCCCGCTTTGCGCCAGGAGATCGACCATGCCCTGCACACCACGACGATTTTGGTGCGTGACCTCTCCAGCCCTGTCACGCTGGCGAAGGCGGTGGATCCCGGGCACGGCGGCGAAGACACGGCCGACAATGCCCGTGGGGACACGCTGATACTGGATCTGCGGCCGGGTCAGGCCACCGTCACGGCCGGTGTCGGCGGCACCGCGCCCTTGTATCTGGCCGCCGATGGAGAGGTCCTCCACGGGACATGGGACCTGCCCGCGCTGCGCCATCTCCTCAGACATTCCCGGATACGGGATCGTGCCGTGGCGCGCGCCCTGACCAGGCGGCACCGCTACAGCAGCGACACTCTGTTCACCGACGTGACAATGCTGACCGAACGTGCGGTCGCGACGTTTACCAAGGCGGGCGTTCATTTCACCTACCCACCCCCGGCCGAACATGTCGCGCAAGCCCGGGAGCTGCGCCCCGGCGCCGACCCTGGCGACGGGCTGGTCTACCTGCTCACGGAAGCACTGCACCCGTGGTGCGCCAGAGGTGCCACGATCGGACTTGAACTGTCCGGCGGTCTGGACTCTGCCATCGTCGCGATCGCCGCGCACACGTCCGCAGAGCCCACGCTGCGGACCTTCGGGCTTCTCGTCGACGGAGCTCTCGGCGCCGAACAACACCGCCGCCGTGTTGCGATAGCCAACCACGTCGGCGCAGCCGACGACATCCTGAGAGCACACGAGCATGCCCCGTTCTGCGCCGGGGGCATCCGCGCTACCGGTGCGGCGCATGATCCCCGCGGCGAGTTCTACCGCGAGGCGTTCGAAGCGCTTGCCGACCGTGCCGCGCACCGTGGTGTCACCATTATGTTGACCGGCAACGGGGGCGACGAGCTCATGGCACCCCGTATCGACGAACTGCCTCCACCACCACCCCAGAGCCTGGCCGAGGTGTCCTGGCTGGGGCCTCGTGCGAGAGATGCCCTCGCTGCGATCGACGACAACTTGGCGCCCTCCGCTGTGCTCCCGACACCGACCCTGATGGGGTCCGCGATTCACCATCCCGCCTACCTACGCGCGGGAATCTGGCCGGTTGCACCGTTCACCCACCCCCGCTTGGTGCGCTTCGCCGAACAACTTCCGCTAGAGGTTCGCCGTGGGAAGAAGCTTTACCGCGATGTCCTCGCCCGTGTTGGCCTCCCACCGTTTGTTACCCACCCTCAATGCAAAGAGCACTTCCGAGATCTCATGCAACACGGCCTGCGCCACGACGGGCTCCACCTCGCCGAACGTCTGCTCGCCGACGGAATGCTCCTCGCCGACCACGGCTTCATCGATCCCCACGCATTCCAGCGCGCCGTGCGTGACGCACATCAGAGCACTACCGTGCCATCCGTGCTGTGCGACACTCTCGTCCTCGAAGTCGGCCTCCGGTCTCTGCTCGTCCCGAACGTCAGCTCGGCGACATGACTCTGGCCGAGCACAACATCGCCTACCGGCGCCCCGACCTTTACGACGCCCTGAACCGGGGCAGCACGGCAGCCGCCACATGCCGGCGGCTCATCGACGACTACGGGGCCCCCACAGGGAGTGTTCTCGACCTCGGCTGCGGTACTGCCCGTGACCTGGCTGAATTCTCTGATGCTCAGGACCGCGTCGGCGTGGACATCCAGCCCGCGCTCATCGAACATGGCCAGCAGCACCCGGGCCTGGATCTGCGTGTCGGCGATCTGCGCACGGTCGTGCTCGGCCGCAACTTCGACACGATCCTCTGCCTCGGCAACTCCCTGGCTTATCTGCACCACAACGAGGACATCCGAGCGGCCTTCGCCACGTTCGCGGTTCACGCCCATCCCGGAAGCCTGCTGATCGTCGTTACCCAGATCGCCCCCACTTTCACCGCCGCGCCAACCCGCGGCCGGGTCGATGCGGCGGGCATCCATGCCGAAGTGATCATCGAGCACAGTTGGGACGCCCGTGCTCAGGTCGCCACCCTGCGCCGGACCTGGCAGTTCGACGACGGCGCCAGCGAGTACGACCGGATTCGGCGCCGAGTTCTGTCCCCCCGCGAGTTGGAGCTCTACGCCACCCTCGCCGGGTTCGACCCCGTGGCGTTGTTCACCGATCCGCGGGACCGCACCGGTCCACTCACCGGTTCCACCGCTTGGTTCGTGGCCCGGTACGATTCCGCGCCATAGCCGAATCACTCTGGCACATCAAGGCGTTTTATGGTCGCTGTACCGGTTGCTCTTGCGGAGCGGGCGCCCGGTCGCTGCCGCCACCGCCGGTTGTCGTCATTCCGGCGAGCAGTGCGAGACCTCCCACGGTCATGGCGATCCCGACGAGCTGTGCCTGTCGCGCGAGGCCGGGGTCGCGGTGGCGAGCCCACACGCCGCCGCCCAGTACCGCCAGGCCGACCAGCAGAGGTCCGAATCCGAACGGAATCGAAACGACGTAGACCACGACTACGAGAACGGCGAAAACGACGAGCCGAAGTCCTTGGCCGAACCTCGGGGCCGAGCACACGGCCGCCCGGTGCGCATAGGGAGGACGGGGTGTCCTGCTCCCTTTCGGGAAGGGCCCCGTCCTCACCACCAAAATGCACCGACCCCCCATGATCGGACCAGGGCACGAAGTCTCCGCCCGTAGGGCCGTCGGTCTCGATCGGGGAACTGCGCTCCGACCGTCGTCACACCATGCACCGAACTGAGCACCGGTCGGAGCGCACCGTCCGGAGGGACGGGGCCGCACCGGAGGCGATGGTCATCTGCTGTCGGATCTCGTCCTGCGGTACAAGGTCTGTCCGGAGACCCGTTCGATGATCGAGGCGATGCCCTCCCACTCCCCGAAGCCGTCCGCGGTGGCGAGATGACCGCCACCTGGCAGGACCTCGAAGCTGCTTCCCCAGGTCCGGGCCAAGGACCGCCCACGCTCCAGGGACAGATACGGGTCGTTGTCGGTGACGACAAGGTGGGTCTTCAGCGGCAGCTGTTTCCGGGGCAGCGGTGCCAGCCCCGTGATCTCCGGCAGGGCGTCCTCGGCCTCGACATCGCCCGGGGCGACCAGCACCGCACCGGTCACCCGGCTGTCCCAGCACGTCGCGGCCCACAATGCCGCGGTCACCGACCCGCAGCTGTGCCCGACGAGCAGGATCTCGTCCTCGGTGCCACGGACGGTCTCGTCCAGCCGGGCGACCCACCGGTCACGGTCGGGAGCGTCCCAGTCGTCCTGCACCACCCGGTCGAATCCCGCGTAGGTGTTCTCCAGGTGGGTCTGCCAGTGATCGGGTCCGGAGTTCGTGTATCCCGGCACGGTCAGGTAGCGCACGATCGTTCTCCGACTTCGGCCCGCGCGGGCGCGGTGCGCAATGTGGCGGTCATAGCTCTTCCGGCAGAGCGACGTAAGCTACCGGATTCCGAGACGGTCTCACGACCGGATCGAGATCGCCGACGTAAGTGTCGTGCAGCGCGTCGCCCGGACCGAGAAGGTCGCCGAGGAGCTCGACGCGGTCGTCGTGCTCGGCGAAGGAGGAGATGTCGGCGACAGCGCGCACGAGTTCCCCACCGACGAGGAGGGCGAACCGTTCTTCTCGGCACGTCGTCGGTCGAGCTTCCAGACACCACGACCGGCCTGCCACACGTCCTCCGGAGACATACCCGGAAGGTAGCCGACCCAGCTCCGCCCGAGTGGGTCGCCGTGCACGGTCCGATATCTCCCGAGCTTGATCCTGATCGCCATGGGTACCCCGTCCGGTCCGGTTGAGGGTTCGTTGTGAGGCACATTCTCGCCGACACGGCTGCACAAGGTGGCCAATACGGCGAATGAAGTGCACGACGTCCGGCAAGCCGAATAGCCTGTCGTAACTGTCCCCGTGGGAATCGGGAAGGAGCGTGGGCCGTGCCCATCGAGCACGAAGCCAAGATCCTCGACGTCGACCCCGATGCCACCGAGAAGCTGATCCTCGACACGGGCGGTCGCAATCTCCGCGAAAAGTTCCTGCGCCGCTACGTCTACGGCATCGTCCCCGGCGACGACTTGAAGTGGATCAGGCTCCGGGACACCGACGGGGAGGCCACGCTGACCGTCAAGGAGATCAGCAGCGACGCGATCGACGGCACCCACGAGGTCGAGGTCGGTGTCGAGGACTTCGCGGCCACCAACACCCTGCTCGGGATGTCGGGCTTCACCCTGAAGTTTTACCAGGAGAGCAGGCGCACCAGCTTCGTCCTCGACGGAGCACAGGTGGAGATCGACACCTGGCCGCGGATCCCGCCGTATGTGGAGATCGAAGCGGCCTCGAAGGCCGAAGCGGTGCGTATCGCCTCGCTGCTCGGCTATGTCGAGTCCGACCTCACCGGCGAGAACACGATCAAGATTTACGCGCGCTACGGCATCGACCTCAACGCCATCACCGAACTGACGTTCTGACCCTCACTTGTACCGCCGCGAGGATGCCACGGCCGGACCTTGCGCACGGCGCAAGTTCATGGGGAGGGCGGTCGGCGGGTGTTGTCACTCCACCCAGGAGGTCCGGCCGTCCGGCGTCGTGTGCCGCACGGCGAACTCGGGCGGGAGTTCCCGCCGCGCCCGCCGGGCGAGCTCCAGCCCTTCGGCGTCGAAGAGCTCACGGTCGGCGGGGTCCTGCATCCCCGAATCCTGAGGAAGGTCCCGGTTGAACGCAGCCTGGTAGCGTCCGTCCCACTTCTCGATAGCCGCCACCAGCTCCGCGCTGAGCGGCACCACCTCGGTGACCTCGTGGGGCAGGTAGTTGTCGGAGATGGAGCCTCCCACCGACACCCAGAACGGACCAGCATCCCATTCGACTTCCAGGGTGACGATACTTCTCTGGCTTCCGCTCATGGTAAGAACTTTAACTTCCTGTTCGCGCTGATCGGCTCAACTATGGTGATGGATCCGTTGTTGCCGACAGTAAACGCGCCCTCGTCACCACCACGGACGGCCAAATGCCGTTCTGGCGCTACTGGGCTGGCTGAACGCGCCAGATTCGGCCGACATCCGGATGCCCGGCTCCGGCTCAGTCCGCGTGGGGTCGATGCCGTGGGTGGGTGAGCATGCGACGGGCGAGTCGGGCGACGTCGCGTCCGGTGGTGCGGATGGCGCGGGTGTCATCGGGGGCGGCGTCATCGAGGTGGGACAGCGCGCCGATGACACGGTGGAGGTGTCGGCGGAGGCCGGTGGGGTCGTCGGCGGGTGGTTCGGGCCGTTGGGGGCGGCAGGTTTCGAGGATGCCGCGGCCGCGGTCGTGGAGGTCTTCGAGGCCGCCTCGGGTGCGTTCGCACATCTCGGCGAGCAGGTCGTCGAGGGCGTGCCACTGCCGTGGCGGCAGCCTCGGCCGGGCGAGGGTGCCCGGGTCCGGGCCGGTTGAGGGCGGCGGTGTTGTCGCGTTCGGCGGCGCGGGTGCGGAGTTCGGTGGTCAGGTCGGCGAACCGGTCGGCCAGTGCGGTCAGCCCGTCGGCGGGGAGTTCGCCGTCGTGCTGGTGGTGGAGCAGTTCGACGACCACGGTGCCGAGGTGGTGGTTGAGGCGGGCCAGGCGGGCGAGGAGTTCCCGGTCGCGGTGCAGCATCGGCAGTTCCTGGGGTTCGGATGGATGGTGGTGTGGTTCGGTCGGCGCGGGTGGCGAGGGAAGGGGCAGGCTCGCCGTTCCCGCGCCGACCGGAAACGGGCCCGGCCGGGAAGGTGTCGGGGAAGTCCCGGACGGGCTGTCACCCCCGATGCGTCGGCGCGTGGGAAGGGGTCGCGCCGGGGGGTGACGTCTCACAGGGAGCGCAGTCCGTGGAGGATGCGCCGCAGCAGGGCCTCCGTCGGCGGGTCGCGTTGTCGGAGCGCGCGCCGAGCCCGAGCGACCTCGGCGTCGGGGTCGGTGCTGGGCCAGTGGTCGGCGAGGTGGTGCAGTACGACGGTGTCGGCGACGGGCAGCGCGGGCAGTCGGACGGTGTCCTCCGGCTGGTTATCGCTCGGGTCGAGAGGGTCGTCGGGGAGCGGGGCAGGAGCGTGTCGGGTCATGGGCGGGGTTCTTCGGGCCGGGGGACTGGTCGGGCAGTGGGGGGATCTGGTCGGGGCTGAAGTTCTCGCGCACGCGGATCTCTCGGTCGCAGATCCAGCAGGTGGGGCGAGGCGGGCCGTCGAGGCAGAAATCGTCCTCGGCCGGGGTGACCTCGGCCCCGCACAGCGCGGGGAAGGGCCGTTCGGGGACGGGCGTGGTCGCGGTGCGGTCATAGGCGTGCAGCCGCCCCTCCGCCTGCTGCCAGCGCCACCACATCAGCGGCGCCTCCCGCACGACCTGGCGTAGACCTCCGGGATGGTCCGGTCCGGTGGATAGGACGAGCGAATCGGCATCGTTGCCTCCCCCTCAGCAGTAGCGTATGTATATCGCTACAAGCATTGTTGCGCGAAACAGAATGGGTTGCAGCAACAATCCAGGCAACTAACTGATCGGATGAAACCCTAGGCACTCTCCGTAGCTGCGTACGGTAGTTGCATGGCAAGCAACGCCGACACTCCGAGGGCTCGCGCGCTCGGCGCGGAGCTCCGACAAGCGCGTGAGACGGCAGGTCTGTCTCAAGAGGCCGTGGCGAGGCAGGTCGGCCGCACGAAGTCTCATGTCTCCCGGTGGGAGAACGGTCGGCTCACTCCGGCTGAAGCGGAAGTCGCCCAGGTCATCCAATTACTCGGCGTGCCCTGTGCTGAACGGGAACGGATACTCGATCTTGCCCGTGCCGCTCTGGACCCAAACTGGATCGCACCGGGTGCTGACAAGCAACTGGCCGCTCTCACCGAGTACGAGCGCACCGCCAAGCTGATCATCAGTGTTCAACCGATGTTGATCCCCGGCCTGATGCAGACCTATGACTACGCGCGTCAGCTCATGCTCGAAGATGACGTGCCCGCTGGTGAGGCTGAGCAGAAAGCGCAGCTGCGTGTGGGACGTCAGCACGTCCTACCCAAGACACGCATGTTGGCACTGATCGGCGAACACGCCCTCCGCTATCCACCGTGTGGTGCCGACGTGATGGTGGAGCAGCTCGATCACCTGCGAACTCTGGCGACTCGGGACAACGTCGAGGTCCGCGTGCTTACCTGCGAGTCACCGTTGCCGATGCGTTTCGGCTCGTGGGTACTGATGGAGTTCCCGCGGGCCAGGCCGGTCGTCCATCTGGAGCACTACAGAGCCTCGGCCACGATCACCGATCCGAAGTCAGTGGCGCGTTACCAGGGGGCGGTGGCTACCCTGCGCGAGGCAGCGATGAGCCCCGCCGACAGCTCAGCGTTCATCGCCGATGTTCTGGACACGATGAAAGGAACGTCATGACGGGACGACAGCGTCAGGATGGCTGGCGGAAGTCGAGCTACAGCGGCGTGCAGACCGACTGCGTCGAGTTCCGCCGGGTGGACGGTGGTGTGGAGGTGCGTAACTCCAAGCGCCCGGAGGAGGCGACCATTCGCTACACCGATGCGGAGTGGCGGGCGTTCCTCGCCGGGGTGAAGGACGGCGAGTTCGACCTCTGAAAGCACGTCGGCCGGCGAGACCGTCACGAGCCGAGGGTGCCGAACAGATCCTCGGCTCGTGTCTTTGTGTGGGCATGGGGAGGGGCTTACGGCGGGGTCGAGCGATGAACTACACGATCTGGCCCGCGCGGGACGACGACCTCGGCACCGTGATGCGGCTGTTGCACGAGCGGGTCGCGTGGCTGCGCAGGCGTGGGAGTGACCAGTGGTCGACCCATTCTCGGTGGCTTCCGGAGATGGAAGAATCGCTCGCGCAAAGACGGACCTGGCTGCTCCGTGACGCACGCACCTGCGTGCCGCTCGGCACGAAGGGCGATCCCGTGTTCTGGACTCCGGCCGAACTGCGGGAGCCCGCTGTCTACCTCGCGAAACTCGCCACCACACCCGCCTACGCGGGTCTCGCCCTCGGGAAGCTGCTGCTCGACTTCACACTCCACTTTGCCGCCACACGGGGTTTCTCCACGGTTCGGATGGACGTGTGGCGCACTTTCACCGACCTGCATGTCTACTACCGGAGTCACGACTGGTCTCAGCTCCCCACCGTCGACCTCCCACACCGTCACTCCGGGACGTTGTTCGAAAAGGGCGTCACCTCGCGGGACGAGACCGGCTTGCCCCGGGAGCTCGACGTCCGGCCACACGGGCGGCGGATGACACGAGCGCCGGTGATCCTATCCGAACTCGCTCGGTATCACTCACAGTGAGAATCGAGGCAGAATCGCCGAGTGGACGGTATTGGCAGTGCTCGATGAGGCGATGGCGACTCTCGACAGACAGTGAGGCGGCACGATGTGACCCCCTCAACCCGGTGACCTCACCGCCGTCACCAAACCCTCGACCCGCAACAACCAGCACTCAGGGTGGCCGTCCGGTCAATCCGTCCGCACACGAACGGGGTCCACAGCCGTATCCTCGACACATCAGTCGGGTGATCGGTCGCGGTCGGAAGTGGCGGGAGGAGGGACGTCGATCCTGTGACTCCGCAAGCGCCGGGTGGCGAACGAGCGACGACGAGAATGGTCGTGGACGACCTGTCCGATCCACGGATCGTGGAGTTCCTCGCTGCGCACGTCCAGCAGATGCGGGCTGTCACACCGTTGGCGAGCAAACATGCCCTCGACCTCGATGGGCTCCGGGAGCCCGAGGTCACGTTCTGGTCGGTGCGGGACGGGGACACCGTGCTGGGTTGCGGGGCGCTCAAGCGGCTCGACGCGGACCACGCCGAGTTGAAGTCGATGCGCACCGCCCCCGAGCGCACTCGGAAGGGGGTCGCCTCGATGCTGCTGGAGCACATCCTCACCGAGGCCGAGCGGCAGGGCGTTGCCCGGGTGAGCCTGGAGACCGGTGCGGACGAGTTCTTCCTGCCCGCCAGGAAGCTCTATGCGAAGTTCGGGTTCGACTACTGCGAACCGTTCGCCGACTACCGGCCCGACCCGAACAGTGTGTTCATGACGAGGCCGCTCAGCGGTGACGGGTGATGCACTGGCCGTCCGAGGTCCGGCGGGACGCGGAGACGCTGTGGCGGTTCCACCGGTTGAAACACGCGCTTCGCCCCGTCGACGTCGCGGTCGGTCTGGGAAGCCATGACGACGGCGTTCCCGTCCATGTCGCCGAGCTGTATCGGCGTGGCCTCTTTCCCTCGGTGGTCTTCACCGGTGCCAACTCACCGACCACCGTCGACCGGTTCCCGCATGGTGAGGCGGTGGGCTTCCGGGAGATCGCACTCGAACACGGTGTGCCACGCGCCGCGATCCGGGTCGAGACCACGGCCACCACGACGGTGGAGAACATCCGTTTCACCCGTGACCTGCTCGCCGGGGACGGCGTCACGCCCCGCTCGGTTCTGCTCGTGTCCCGGCCGTACCAGCAGCGTCGGGCGCACGCCGTCGCCACCCGGGTCTGGCCCGGAGTCACCGTCCGCTGCTCCGCTGCCCGGCAGGACCTGGACAGCTACGTGGCCCACATCGGTGATGCCGACCGTGTGGTGACCATGCTCGTCGGCGACACCCAACGGCTGGAGCTGCAGGCACGCTCCGGCGAGATCGCGCCGCAGGAGATTCCGGGTGACGTCCGTGCCGCGTATTCCCGGCTCGTCGCTACCGGATACACGGGCCGGTTGCTCCGCCCTCGATGACCGGAGCATTCGTGTGGGAGCGGCATGCATGCCGCGGGCGATCCGCCGTGGACCCGGCCGTGCATTCCGTCAGCTCCCGGTCCGTGCGGAGCTACCTGGTGGTCCGCCGGTGTTCATTCCCGCCGGTGAGGATGTGCGCGGCCGGTCACCCGGCCCGCGTATCACTCGACGGGAGGTATCTCGTGGATCCGTCCACCCGCCCACTCCGAAACAGACCGAGCACCATCGGCCGCGTCGCGGGTGTGCTCACGCTCGCCCTGACGGGCACGCTGATCGTCCCCGTGGCTTCGGCGGTGCCCGGTGACGCCCCGCTGGACACCGGCGGGGCCGCCGCTTACCAGGGAAGTGTCGAGGTCGTCGACGGCCGGGACGGCGCCCCGGAGGTCCTCGACGGAATCGTCTTCGACGATCGGAACAGGAATTCCACTCAGGACACCGGTGAGCCGGGCATCGCCGGTGTCACCGTCTCCAACGGCCGTGAGGTCACCACCACCGACAGCCGGGGCCGGTACGAGTTGCCCGCCTACGACAACATGACCGTCTTCGTCACCCAGCCCCGCGGTTACCAGGTGCCGGTGGACGAGGACAACGTCGCACAGTTCTTCTACCACCATCTGCCGGAGGGATCGCCCGAGCTCCGCTACGGCGGCATCGCGCCGACCGGGCCGCTGCCGGACGCGGTGAACTTCCCGCTGTCCAGGAGCAAGCTGACCCGGTCGCCCGAGCAGCATTGCCTGATCGGCGGCGACGTCCAGACCTACACCGAACAGCAGGTCGACTACGCCCGCAGGGGCGCCTTCACCGATCTGCGGCGACGCTCGGACTACGCCGGCTGCGGCGCGTTGTTCATCGGCGACGTCGTCGGCGACGACCTCTCCCTCTACCCACGGATCCGGGAGCTGACCGGCATGCTCAACGGCCCGGCCCGGTTCCTGCCGGGCAACCACGACCTGGACTTCGACGCACCGACCAGCGAGCACGCCTTCGACACGTTCCGCGCGAAGCTGGGGCCGGAGTACTACTCCTACGACTCCGGCAAGGTCCACGTCGTCGCGCTGAGCACGGTCGAGTACCCACTTCCCGGCGGCGGGTACAACGGCGCCCTGGACGCGCGGCAGCTGGAATGGCTCCGTCAGGACATCGCCCGGGTGCCCGAGAACAAGCTGATCGTGCTCGCCACGCACATCCCGCTGCTGGACTTCGCCGACCAGGGCAGCACGACCCACCAGATCGACCAGGTCAAGGAGATCTACGAGATCCTCGACGGCCGTGCGGCCGTCGCCGTCGGCGGGCACACCCACAGCATCGAGAACCTGCGCGAAGGTGACAGCCTCGCGGGCTGGAAGGAGACCTTCGGCGTCGACGGTCTGCCGTTCCCGCACCTCACGGCCGGCGCGATCTCCGGCGACTGGTACTCGGGCCGGATGCTGGAGGAGGGCTATCCCACCGCGATCCAGCGGGACGGCGGCGTTCCGGGCGTGACCACGCTCGACATCGCCAACACCGAGGTCACCGAGCGGTTCACCGTGCGCGGGACGGACGGGTCGGAGCAGATGGCTCTCGGGCTGAACACCCCGCGCTACCGCGACTGGTACGCCGAGAACGTGGACGACCGGGGCACCGCGCCCGAGTTCGCGGACCCGCTGACCGTGGCCCGGGACGGACTGGCCGGGACCTGGTTGACCACCGACTTCTGGATGGGCTCCACCGGCGCCGCCGTCGACGTCTCCCTCGACGGCGGTGCGACCGTCCCGGCCGAGCGCACCCAGTCGATGAACGGCGAGGCCCCGCGCGTCGGCGCCGAGTGGTCCGACCCGGCCGCGGTCCAGCAGCAGCTGGTGCACGGCGGTAGCCTTGCCGACCGCTCCATGCACCTGTGGCGCCTCCCGCTGCCCGCCGACCTGACTGTCGGCGAGCACACCGCCGAGGTCACCGCGACCGACGTGCACGGCCGCGAGTACACCGAGACCCTCACGTTCCGGGTCACGGAGTAGTCCGGACGCCGGTGTCCGCCGGCCGCACCGGTGCCGACATCCGGCCGATCCGTTCTGCGGTCGGATGTCGGGCACCGGCGTCGCCGAGACCTCGCAGGGAGACCCGGCCCCTCGCCCCTTCCCGCTCCGTGTGAGCCGGGAATCGCCGAAAACGACGGGTCTCCGCCTGCGGAGCGGGCACGGAAACAGCGACGTCCCTCAGTTCGCCTCGGTGGTTTCCTCCTCGGCGGAGGGGACCACGACCGGGCGCCAGCGCGCCCAGGCCAGGAACGCCGTCGCGGTGATCAGCATGCCGAGCCCGGCCCACAGGTTGATGTTGATGCCCGCGGAGTCGGCGATCTCGGCGTCGGTGGTCACCCAGAGGCCGAGCACCGTGAGCACCGCACCGTAGACAGCCATCAGCAGCGCGATGATCATCCGCACGTCGAAGGCCTTCACCTGGCGCTTACCGCTTTCGTCCGCCATGACTGGAGCCTCCTAGAAGACGATGTTGAACAGGATGGTGACGGCCAGCACGATGCCCGCGAGGATGGCGGGGCTGCGGTACCAGCCCGCGTCCTCGCCGTCGGTGGAGTGCGTCAGGTTCTCCCTCGGCGTCAGCGAGTACACCAGCCCGACGAGCTGCGTGGCGGGCTTGGGCCGGGTGATGTAGGTGACCACCACGCTGACCACGATGTCGACCACGAAGGCGGCGGCGGCGCCGACGAACGAGGCACCCTGTCCCGGCAGGTCCCACACGCCCGTCTCGGCGAGCAGGAAGACCCCGAGGGCCGCGGCCGTCCCGCTGACGAGGCCGGTCCAGCCCGCCGTCGGTGTCATCCGCTTCCAGAACATACCGAGGATGAAGGTGGCGAACAGCGGTGCGTTGAAGAACGAGAACAGCTGTTGCAGGTAGTCCATCAGGTTGCTGTAGGTGGAGGCGATGAACGCCGTGCCGATCGCCAGCAGGGTCGCGACCGCGGTGACGACCCGGCCCGCGGACAGGTAGTAGCTGTCCGGACGGTCCTTGACCACGTAGGACTGCCAGATGTCGTAGGTGAACACCGTGTTGAACGAGCTGAGGTTGGCCGCCATGCCCGCCATGAACGAGGCGAGCAGACCGGCGATGGCGATACCGAGCATCCCGTTCGGCAGCAGGTCCCGCATCAGCAGCAGCAACGCGTCGTTGAACGTCGCCCCGCTCGGCGCCGACCCGTCCTCCAGCAGGGCGGCCTTGTTCTCGCCCATCAGCTCGGTCACCGTGACCCCGGCGATCATGCCGGGGATGATGACGATGAACGGCACCAGCATCTTCGGTATGGCACCGATGATCGGTGTGCGACGGGCGGCGGACATGCTCTTGGAGGCCATGGCGCGCTGGACCTCGACGAAGTTGGTGGTCCAGTAGCCGAAGGAGAGCACGAACCCGAGGCCGAACACGAGCCCGAGAACCGACAGGAAGTTGTTGCCGAATCCGGTCAGCTCGTTGCCGGGCCAGCTGCTGGTCTGCGCCGGCCCTCCGGGGTCGGCCGCGACCTTGTCCATCAGTCCCTGCCAGCCGCCGACCTCGTAGAGACCGACGATCGTCAGCGGCAGCAGCGCGGCGACGATGACGAAGAACTGCAGCACCTCGTTGTAGATGGCGGCAGACAGTCCGCCCAGTGCGGTGTAGGCGAGGACGATCACCGCGGCGAGGATCACCGACACCCAGATCGGCCAGCCCAGCAGCAGATTGACCACCGTCGCCAGCAGGAACAGGTTCGCCCCCGCGATCAGTATCTGGGCCGCGGCGAAACTGATGCCGTTGACCAGGTGCGCGGGTTTACCGAACCGGCGGAGCATGAACTCCGGAACGCTGCGCACCTTCGAGCCGTAGTAGAACGGCATCATCACGATGCCGAGGAACAGCATGGCGGGGATCGCGCCGATCCAGAAGTAGTGCGCCGTCGGCAGCCCGTACTGGGCGCCGTTGGCGGACATGCCCATGACCTCGATCGCGCCCAGGTTCGCGGCCACGAACGCCAGACCGGTCACCCAGGCGGGCAACGACCGGCCGGACAGGAAGAAGTCCAGACTCGACGAGACCTGTCGTCGGGACAGGTACCCGATACCCAGCACCAGTGTGAAGTAGAAGGCGAGCAACACGTAGTCGATCGCGTTCGCGTCGAGCCGTAAGTCCGCCTCGGCGAGGACGTACACGGCCACCTCCAGAGAACAGTGGTCGGAAGAGATTCACCCGGGTCGATGCCGGAAGGCACCGTGCTCGCGGCGCCGGGTGCGGGACGGAGTCGGCGGCCCGTGGCTTCGCACCGGTGCGGCGAGCGGATCACACGGTCAGCTACCCATGGAATGCCCCCTCGTCCGAACGGAGCCGGTTGAGCCTGACCGCGACGTCCTCGGGCAGGACGTCGGTGATGAACGCGTCCATACCGGATTCCGAACCGGCGAGGTACTTGAGCTTGTCGGCCGCCCGCCGGATGGAGAACAGCTGAAGGTGCAGGTGACTCAGGTCCTCGTGGTCGGTGCGGGGAGCCTGGTGCCAGGCGGAGATGTAGGGCAGGGGCCCGTCGTAGAGCCGGTCGAATCGCCGCAGCAGGTCCAGGTACAGCGTGGCGAAGTCGTCCCGTTCGGACGCGGTCAGCTCGGGGATGGTCCGGACCCGCCGCAGCGGGTAGACGTGCACCTCGACCGGCCACCGCGCGGCCGCGGGGACGAAGGCGACCCAGTGCCGGGTCTCGGCGAGGACGCGGACACCGGCGGCGCGTTCGGCCGCGACGACGTCGCTGTGCAGGTCGCGCCCGGTGTTCGCGCGGTAATCCCGGGCGACGTCCAACATCCGCCGGGTGCGCGGAGTGACGAACGGGTAGGCGTAGATCTGGCCGTGCGGGTGCTGCAGCGTCACGCCGATCTCGGCTCCCCGGCTCTCGAAGCAGAACACCTGTTCCACACCGTCCATAACGGACAGAGCCTCCGTGCGGTCGGCCCAGGCGTCCACCACCAGCCGTGCGTGTTCCGGGGTGAGGTCGGCGAACCGCGCATGATGGTCGCTGGTGAAGCACACCACCTCGCACCGGCCGTAGCCGGGACGGACGTCGGTGAGCGCGTGGTCGAACTCCGCCGGGGCGAGTCCCGCGTCCGTGGCCAGGCTGGGGAAGCGGTTCTCGAAGATGGCCACGGTGTAGTCGGGGGCGGGGATCTCGGTCCGCCGTCCGGGCGCCGACGGGCACAGCGGGCAGTCGGCCGGTGCCGGTTGGAACGTGCGGTGCTGTCGGTGCGAGGCCATCATGACCCACTCGTCGAGCAGCGGGTCGCGCCGCATCTGCGAGGTGGTGTTGACCGGGGGGAGTTCCCGTGGATCGGGGGGAGCGTGCTGGGCCCCGTCGTCGGTGGTGATGTACAGCAGCTCCCGGCCGTCGGCCAGGGTCGTGCTCGTCCTCTTCACGGGTGTCCTGCTCCTTTACCCCGCTCTCGGCCGAATGGCGTCCGCATTCAACCACAACGCGACAGAAACCAACAGACCGGGACTTCAGCTGCTTCTCCGTGTTTCTCGTGGAGGGATGCAGGTTCCCGCCACGGCCTGGTCGGGCCCGTGGGGACCGATAGGACACCCGGTGAGCGGGCCGCTCGCGCGGTCGAACTGTTGGTAACTGGTCGGACATGGGCGAACGTGTTGACAGCGCGGCCACTCTGTGTGTGAAATGACTCACGCTCAGGTGAAGCGCGCGTGAACCGTGGGCTTCGTCCGGGTGCTTGTGCCGCCGGCGAACGCCGGCGTGGTCGCCTCCGGGAAGGGTGTTCGATTGTGCTGTCCCCTGCGCCACCGACCCGACGACACGGAAGACGCGCCCGCGGGCCCCGCGTCGTCGCCATCGCACTGCCCCTGCTGCTGCTCGCCTCCCTGGCCGCACCCGTCGCCGCCGCCGACGCGCCGGACGAGTGGGAGCGGCAGGAGCCACGTCTGACCACTCCGTGGACCGAGCAGGTCTCGCCGGACAACGCGCTGCCGGAGTACCCCCGGCCCCAGCTCACCCGCGACGAGTGGCGCAACCTCAACGGGGTCTGGGAGTACGCGGGCGCCGATTCGGGCGAGGACGTGCCGGTCGGGGAGACCCTGCCCGACCGTATTCTCGTCCCGTTCCCGACGGAGTCGGCCCTGTCCGGCATCCAGGAACACGACGACCACATGTTCTACCGGCGCACCTTCGACGTGCCGCCGAACTGGCGGGTGGGCCGGGCCAACCGGCTGAAGCTGAACTTCGGCGCCGTCGACCACAGCGCCACCGTCTACGTCAACGGGACGAAGGTCGCCACCCACGAGGGCGGCTACGGGGCGTTCTCCGCCGACGTGACGGACGCGCTGACCCGGCGGGGCGCGCAGGAGCTCATCGTCGCGGTCGAGGACCGCACCGACGACACCTGGCAGCCCGTGGGCAAACAACGCCGCGTGCCCGACCGCGGCATCTTCTACGAGAGTTCCTCCGGGATCTGGCAGACCGTGTGGATGGAACCCGTGCCCGCCGGGCACGTCGAGACCCTGGACATGACCCCCGACCTGGACAGCTCCACCCTGGCGCTGACAGCCGACGGGTCCGACGCCGCCGAGGGCATGTCGGTCCGGGCGACCGTGCGGGACGGGCGCCGTGTCGTCAGCCGCACCACCGGCAGGGTCGGCGAGGAGATGGACCTGCCGGTGCCCGAGGCGAAACTGTGGTCACCGGACTCGCCGTTCCTCTACGACCTGGACGTGGAGCTGCTGCGTGGGCACCGGCCTGTCGACCGGGTGTCGTCCTACTTCGGTATGCGGGAGGTCGGCACCGCCGAGGGCCCCGACGGCAGACAGCGGATGACGCTCAACGGCGAACCACTGTTCCAGATGTCCACCCTCGACCAGGGCTACTGGCCGGACGGCCTGTACACCGCCCCCACCGATGAGGCGCTGCGCTTCGACCTCGAACAACACAAGCGGCTCGGCTTCAACACGGTGCGCAAACACATCAAGACCGAGCCGGACCGCTGGTACTACCACGCCGACCGGCTCGGGCTGCTCGTCTGGCAGGACATGCCGTCGATGCGCACCGGTGGGCGGCCCCCGGAGCACGCGCGACGGCAGTTCGAGAAGGAATTGCACGAGATGGTGGAGGAGAAGAAGAACTGGACCTCGGTGATCGGCTGGGTGCCGTTCAACGAGGGCTGGGGCGAATGGGACCGCGACGCCACCGGCCGGATCGCCGACGACATCGCGGAGCGGGACCCGTCCCGGCTGGTCAACGCGCACAGCGGCGTCAACTGCTGTGCCTCGCTCGGTGACTCCGGACGCGGCGACGTCCTCGACTGGCACGAGTACGTGGGCCCCGCCACGCCGACCCCCGGACGGCGCGCGTCGATGGACGGCGAACACGGCGGGTACGGACTGGAAGTGGACGGGCACATGTGGTTCGGCGAGGGCCACGCCTACGAGATGACCTCCGACAAGGAGGAACTGACCGACGCCTACGTGGCCAACCAGCGCGACGTGCTCAGGGCCGCGCAGGGCTGTGGCATCAGCGGGGCGGTTTACACCCAGATCACCGACGTCGAACACGAGGTCAACGGCCTGTTCACCTACGACCGTCAGGTCGAGAAGATGGACTTCGCCAGAGTCCGGGCCATCAACGAGAAGATCATCCGCGAGGCCGAGGGCGGCGGCGACCCCGATCCGGACCACGGGACCCCGGGGCTCGACGGCGTGCACGCCTACACGTTCGAGGAGGGCGAGGGCTCGACCGCGGGTGACGTCGTCGGCGACGCCGACGCGGAGCTGTCCGGTACCGAGTGGACCGACGGCGTGGACGGCGGCGGACTGTCCTTCGACGGCGACGGCCGGGCGAACACCGGACGGACCCTGGTGGACACCGCCGGCAGCTACTCCGTCTCGGCGTGGGCGAAGCTGGACGAGGCCACCGGTGCGTTCCAGACCGTGGTCAGCCAGGACACCGGCCACCACAGCGCGTTCTTCCTCCAGTACTCCGGACAGGACCGGCGCTGGGCGATGAGCTTCGTCGGCAGGCGGGCGCTGTCGCCCGAGAAGCCGGAACCGGGCCGGTGGTACCACCTCACCGGGGTGCGCGACGCCGCCGAGGGCACGCTGTCGCTGTTCGTGGACGGCGAGAAGGTGGACACGATCAACGGGTGCACGCCCGAGGAGACGCGCGGGGACACCGTGATCGGCCGTGCCCAGTACGGCGGCGAGGAGGTGGACCACCTCGGCGGCGACGTCGACGACGTCCGCATCTTCGACCGGGCGCTCCGCGACGACGAGGTCGCCGAACTCGCCTCCCGCGAGTAGCGCCACACCGGCCCAGGGCCCCGTCCCCGCGACGCACGGGGGCGGGGCCCTGTCGTGCCACCCGCGGGGACGCCGCCCGTGGTATTCACCGCAGGCGGTGGGCTCCCTGCGCCGGGGTCGCGGCGAA
>NZ_KB912586.1:27032-33243 GCF_000383775.1 Saccharomonospora halophila 8 | reverse complement strand
CGCACCGCCTCCCGCACCGCGTCCGCGCGGTCGGTGGGTACCAGCGCGATGACGCAGCCGCCGAAGCCGCCGCCGGTCATGCGCGCACCGAGGGCACCCGCCTCCAGCGCCGTGTCGACCGCCGTGTCCAACTCGGGGACGGTGACCTCGTAGTCGTCGCGCAACGAGGTGTGGGACTCGGTGAGCAGCGGGCCGACCGCGTCGAGTTCGCCCGCGCGCAACCGTGCGACCACCCGGCTGACCCGCTCGTTCTCGGTGACCACGTGCCGGACCCGCCGTCGCTGCGACTCACCGTCGAGACGGGACAGCACGTCGGGCAACGTGTCCGTGGTGAAGTCGCGCAGCGCGCGCACCCCGAGCGCCGAGGCCGCCTTTTCGCAGGCGCGGCGCCGGTCGGCGTACTCGCCGTCCACCAGCCGGTGCGGTGCACGCGTGTCCACCACGAGCAGCGTCCGGCCGTGCGCGGCGGGGGCGAACGCCACCTGCTCGGTGCCCAGCGACCGCGTGTCGAGGAAGAGCAGGTGCCCGGCGGTGCAGGTCATCGACGCCATCTGGTCCATGACCCCGCACGGCATCCCGACGAAGTCGTTCTCCGCGCGCTGCGCCAGCCGCGCCAGCTCGGCCGGCCCGGCCGCGATCCCGAACAGGTCCGCCAACGCGCTCGCCACCGCGCACTCCAGCGCCGCCGACGAGGACAGCCCCGCTCCGGCGGGCACGTCCCCGTCCACCACGAGATCCACACCGCCGAGGTCGAACCCGTGCGTGCGCAGGCTCCACACCACACCCGCGACGTAGGCGGGCCAGCCGGTGACGGCGCCGGGTTCGGCGCCGAGGTCGAGGCTCTCCGGGGCACCGGGTTGCTGCCGGGACAGGACCCGGACCCGGGGCCCCACGCGCCTGCCCGCCGCCACGGTCACCGCGTGCGGGAGCGCCATGGGCAGCACGAAACCGTCGTTGTAGTCGGTGTGCTCGCCGATCACGTTGACCCGGCCCGGCGCCGAGAACACCCCGTCGGGAGCGCGTCCGAACGTCTCGGTGAACAGTTCGGCCGCGGTGTCCGCCCGCGTGCTCATGCGGTCGGTTCGCCCGGGGCGTCGGCGCCGCGGGCGTGCTCGCCGGGCCGTACCACCACCAGGTCGCCGACGCGTTCGGCGAGGCCGTTGCGGTGTTCCTCGGCCAGCCCGGAGTCGGTGATGAGGACGTCGGCGGCGTCGATCCCGGCGATGGTGCTGATGCCCCGCACGCTGTACTTGGTGTGGTCGGCCAGCACCACGAACCGGCGGGTCGCGTCGACGAACGCGCGGTCGGTCTCGGCCTCCATGAGGCTGGGCGTGGTGAACCCGCTGTCCGGGTCCATCCCGTGCACACCCATGAACACGACGTCGAGATTGACCGACCGGATCGCCGACACGGCGAACGGGCCCACCAGCGAGTCCGAGGGGGTGCGGGTGCCTCCGGTGAGCACCACCGTCTGGTCCGGCCGGGGCTCCCGGGAGAACATGTCCGCGACCTGCGTCGAGTTGGTCACCACGGTGATGTCCGGGACGTCGCGCAGCAGCCGGGCGAAGGTCCAGGTCGTGGTGCCGCCGGAGATGCCCAGCGCCATACCCGGTTCGACCAGGCGCAGCGCCTCGGCTGCGATGGCCTCCTTCTCCGGGGTCTGCTGGTGGGACTTCGCCGCGAACCCGGGCTCGTCGGTGCTGCGCGCACCGGGCAGCACCGCGCCCCCGTGCACCTTGCGCAGCGTGCCCTCCTGCGCGAGCATCTCCAGGTCCCGCCGGACGGTCATGTCCGACACGCCGAGGTGTTCGACCAGCGAACTCACCCGCACGGCGCCGGATCTGCGGACCTCGTCGAGAATGCGTGATCGACGCTGACTCGCCAACATCAGGCGCGTTCCTCCCTCGTGTGCACCGGCTCGTGCGGAGTACACAGGATCGCACATTTTCCCACGTGTCGCGAGCGAAGCGCTGGACCGCCGCGGTACCTCTACTGGAGCGTGGAGCGCACTGATCGTGTTCTGACTGCCGTTCCTGCTGCTCACCGAGATCAGCTACATAACCCCGACGAGAGTGGTGGTGTTCTTCATCATCACGGTAGCCTTGGCGGTCATCTGGTCTGGACGAAGTACTGGGCAGCGCGCACCGGCTTCTGGACAGGCGCGGCGTGCGCGTCCCCGTCCGGGTGCCTTGCAACGGTGCGCCGCACGGCGGAGCACTCGCCGCCCCTGACCACGGACAGCACGCGGTCCACCACCGCGGCGGTCTCGCCGCGGTGGTGGCCACCCGCGCTCGGTATCGGCTCGCTCACACGGTCAACACCGAACGGTTATTGATGGTCGCCATGCTCAGCTCGGCTCGCCGCGACGGCGAACGGCCAGCACACCCGCACCGGCCGCACCGGCCAGCGCGAGACCACCGATAGCGAACATCCGGACGTCCTCGGTTCCTGCGGTGCCGCCACCACCGGTGTCGACGCCACCGTCGGGCATGGCGCCGATCTGCGACCCGCTCAGCGCTCCGCACAACGCCGGGGCGGTCGCTGCCAGTGGCAGCGACGGGTCGAGCTCGCTCTTGGCCTCCTGCGCCTCGGGGCTCAGTGTTGTCGGGTCGAGGCCGTGCACGACGATCACGCCGGTACCGTTGCGGACCGACTCGGCCGACTCCTGGTTCAGGGTGAACGTGCGCTCGTAGTCCGCGCTCGGCCCGCCGGGGAAGCGCTCCACCGCGAGAGCGGAGTCCGCGCTGGTGTCGCCTTCGGTGGTCAGCGACGTGCCGATCGGACCGTAGGAAGGTTGTCCTTCCAATGTGGACACGACGCCGTCGCCGTTCTCGTCGGCCGACGGATCGGGACACTCGCCCCGGCCTGCGATGTGGATGTGCTGGGCGTGCGGGAAGGGCCCGCCTTGGAAAGTCTCCGCCAGACCCTCGTAGCTCACGGTCACCGTGGCCTGGTCACCACTGAAATCGACCATCGCCTGGCCCGAGCCACCCGAGTTGTTCAACGGCTGAAGCGTCGTCCGGAACGACTCCGAATCGGACTGTGCGAGCGCGCTCCCTGGCAGGAAAAGTGCCAGACCCAGCGCACCCGCGAGGGCCGTCGACCGTACCGTTTTCGTTCGCATCGAATCTCCTAACTTCCACGTCGGGAAAGGGAGAGGAAGCCCTTCTGGCCGCTCCTTCGAATGTGAGCCGAAGGGAAACCGCCGGCCCGTGGAACGACCCGGGCTGTAGTTCGGTACTGCTGCGTAGCCGGATTGGGTCGCTTCTCGGTCGCGGTGTCCAGACCGCGACCCGGTGGGGAGATTCCCGTGGCGGCCGAGCGTAAACCGCTTGTTCCCGGCTCTCGACCGCCTTCCTCGTGTTCACCCGTACGAGTGGTCTGGATGTGGACAACGTCAGTCGACCGTCATCGAGCCGTCCATGTGGGTGTGGAAGGTACGCGTGCTCGGGGAGGTATCGGGCTGGGTTCGCGCGGTGACGTGACGGTGGCGTTGCCCTCGATCGTGAAATCGACGTCGCGAGCTGAATGCACTGCCTTGGGAGGTTTGAACTGGGGACGCGGAACCGGCCCCGGACCGATGCAAGGTAGAAAGGTCCAACCACGCACTGCGCGACGCATGGGCCGACGCCCAGCCCTACCAATCCGAGCGCGAACGCCGTGACGCAGGCGGCTCGCCACGTCGTGTTCCACGGACTCCCTACCCCCGTCGGTTCCGCCCGTAGACCGCCGCCGGGCACGCTCGGAACCGGCCGGTACGCCACAGGTCGGGAGGCCCGCGATGCGTCGTGTGTCCGTGTTCGTCGGTGTCACCGCGGCGGTGCTGGTGGCCGGGCCATCGGTGCGGCCCGCGGCGGCCTACCCGCCCGCGCCGCCGGGGGAGGCGGTGACCCGGGACCACCTCGCCGAGCTGACGGTCGCGCCGGACGGGTCGATGGACGGCTACGACCGCGACCTGTTCCCGCATTGGGAAGCCCAGAACGGCAACTGCGACACGCGGGACACGGTGCTGCGCCGGGACGGCGCGAACGTCACCGTGGGCTCCGACTGCGAGCCCACCGGCGGCAGCTGGTACAGCGTCTACGACGCGCGGTGGGTCTGGGACGACTCCCAGGTGCACATCGACCACGTCGTCCCGCTGGCGGAGGCGTGGCGCACCGGCGCGCGGTACTGGACCGAGTACCGCAGGCAGACCTTCGCCAACGATCTCGACACCCAGCAGCTGATCGCCGTCTCCGCGTCGAGCAACCTCTCCAAGAGCGACGCCGAACCGGAGCAGTGGCAGCCGGACAACACGGGCTACCACTGCATGTACGCGCGGTCGTGGGTCAACGTCAAGTACGTCTACGACCTCACCGTCACCACCGCGGAGACCGCCGCGCTTCAGGACATGCTCGCCACCTGCTGACCGGGAGGGCCCTGGACCGAGAGGGCCGGACCCGGCGGCGGCTGGTCGTCGACCGTGCCGCCGCCGGGTTCTGGGGTTTTCCGATGGCCGGGGCCGTGCGGGTTATCCGGGGATCACTGTGGCGTGAAGTGCCACTGTTGGGAGGCGGTCGCGGTGCTGCGGCTGGGCAGTTCCCGCAGGGGCGCGTAGTTGTCGTCGCCGTACTTTCCGGTGAAGGCGAGGCTCTCGTTCATGTACGGGATCAGGACCCACCGGCTCGTGTTGCCGACCCTGCGCACGAACCACCACTGTGTCTTGCTCCCGTTGCAGGTGCGCAGGAAGACGCTCTTCCCCGCCTCGCCCTCGGCCTCCGCGCAGGTGCCGGTCCGGGCGCTCTTCCAGCGGTAGACCTGCTGCTCGCCGTACACGGATTCGAAGTGGAAGGTCCGGGAGATCGGGTGGTCGCTGCGGTAGTACACCTGGAGGAAGGTCCCGGGGTTGCCGACGGTGTCGTCGGGGATCACGTAGTTGGTGTGGGCGTGGTTCGTGATCACGACGGGATCGGTCGGGGCGGCCGACGACTGAGCGTGAGCTGTTCCGGTGAGCATGGTGCTCGCCAGGGCGACTGCGGCGACGCCACCGACAACGGACTTCCGCCGAAGGGTCATTCCACTTCTCCGTTTCACCTGGGTGAATGCTGGACGAGCGCCATTCTGGTCGTGGTGCGGTTTCCTCGTATCCGCTGCCGGGATGACGGTCTGTCACGTTCAGGTGGTTACGGAGAGTGTTGACCTCTCTCGGTAGGGATCGGCGTACTCGCCGGAGTTGGGGTGGGCGAGGTCAGAACGCGAAGCGGCGCACGGCCTCCGGGTGCAGGACGACGCGAACCTGGTCCTCGGCCAGCATCGCGTCGAAATCGGCGGCCCGGTCGTCGAGATTCCAGTAGCGGGCGGCGAGGCGGGAGACCAGGTCGTACGCTCCGTCGGTGGCCACGGCGGTGCGTCCGGTGACGGACACCCAGCGTTCGCGTTCGCCTGCCGGGGCGGCCACGACGAGTGAGGCACGGGGGTCCTGGTGCAGACGCCGCATCTTCGGCGAGTCCCGCAGCGTGAAGAAGTGGATCGTCCCGTCCGCGGTGGCTTCGAACCACACCGGCCGGGGCTGTGGCGGCTGCGGTCCCCCGGTCACGGTCAGGAACCCGTGCAGGGGGCGTGAGAGGAACTCGAGGTCCTCGGCGGTCAGCATGCTGGTCGTGGTGCTCATCGTGTTCCTTTCGAAAAGAGGGTCACGGGGATCTACTTCGAGGGGCGTAACGGCCTCGCGAACAACGGCCCGGACGACGGTCCGCGGGTGGCGAAGGTGACCTGGGAGGAGTACCAGCGCCGGTAGGCGGGGTCCTCACCGATCGGCCGTCCGATCGGCGCGAATCCGCGCGGCCAGGCCGGCCACGGCCGGTTTGGCCGTGCGGCCCGCGCCGATCAGGGTGGCCGAGGCGAAGCCGGTCCGGTCGCCGTAGCCGAGCAGATGCAGCCGGGGTTCGTCGACCGAGCGGGTGCCGTCGGTGACCGGGAGCCCGTCCCGCCACGAGAGGTCCAGTCCGATCAGGTGGTCCAGTACCGGGCGGAACCCGGTACACCAGAGGACCACGTCGCAGTGATACTCGCCGCCGTCGTCGAGGACGACGCCGTCGCGGGTGAGCCGGGTGAACATCGGATGCGCGCGCAGCACACCCCGGTCGCGGGCGTCGCGCACCGGCGGCACCATCACGATGTCGCCGAGGCCGCCGACGCCGGGACCGGGTTCGGTGCCCGACTCGCGGGCGGC
>NZ_KB912586.1:15147-26932 GCF_000383775.1 Saccharomonospora halophila 8 | reverse complement strand
TGAATGCGCGCCACCCGGAAGATCGCATGGCTCACCGGTCCGGCACTGGCCACCCGGCGACCACCTGACTCCGGGGCGCCCTCGACGGCGTCGTCGTTCGTCGTGCTCACCCGCCCAGTGTAGAACACCGCATATGGTTGCTCGGGCAAGTTTTATAGGTGGATCGGTTGACACGAGGAGGTCGTCCACGTCGTCGGGCATGAACCGGGGCGGGCGCGCGGTGCACCACAAGGTGTCGGCGGCGACCGTGGAGACCTCGGCCAGGATCTGGGCGGCCGAGTTGCCGCCACCCACGACCACCACCCGTCGCCCGCGGAACGGCTCCGGGGTGCGGTAGTCGACGGTGTGCCACTGCGTGCCCGCGAACTCCCCGCGGCCGGGGACGTCCGGTGTGAACGGCGCGGCCCAGGTGCCGGTGGCGCTGACGACCCCGCGTGCGTGCCAGGTGCCCCGGTCCGACTCCACCGCCAGGCCGTCCCCGGCGTCCCGCACGGAGCGCACCCGGACGGGCCGGTGGACGGGCAGGGCGTAGCGCCGCTCGTAGCGGGTGAGGTAGTCGACGACGTGGTCCGCCGTGGGGTAGGCCTCGCCGTCCTGCCGGGGCATCCACCAGCCGGGCAGCGGGCTGTGTTCGGCGGGGGAGAACAGCCGCAGCGACTCCCAGGCGTGCCGCCAGGCACCACCCGGGGCCTCGGCGGCGTCCAGGATGGCGAAGTCCAGCCCGGTGCGGCGCAGGAAGTAACCCGCGGCCAGGCCCGCCTGCCCGCCGCCGATCACGACCACGTCGGTGGTGCCGGTCATCGCATCCTTCCCTTCGCCGTGTCGGGATGCCGCCCGACCGGCGCGTGTTGCAAGACGCCGACGCGGACATGCAGGTCAGCGCGTCGCACACCCGAGTTCTGCAAGTTTTCTGCAAGTTTCTTGACTCGGCCGCGTCCGGTCCGCTGTCATACCCGCACCACCGGTGGCCGTTCCCAGCACACGAACACGAAAGGTTCGAGGATGTTCCCACGTGTCCTGGTCGCGGTCGCCCTGGTGGCCGCGCTGTTAACGGTTCCGTCACCCGGCGGTCCACCCCCGGCCGCGGCGGCGCCACCCGGGGAACGCGACGTGATCGCGCAGTTGTTCCAGTGGAACTGGGACAGCGTCGGCCGCGAGTGCCGCGACACGCTCGGCCCCGCCGGGTACGGGGCGGTGCAGGTGTCCCCGCCGTCCGAGCACGTCGTCCTCGGCGGCGAGGGCCACCCGTGGTGGCAGGACTACCAGCCGGTGTCCTACGAACTCGACAACCGGCGCGGCGACCGCGCCGCGTTCGCCGCCATGGTCGCCGACTACCACGACCGCTACGAGGTGCAGAACTGCGAACTGCTCAACCTCGCCGACCTGGACACCGGCGCCCCGTACGTCCGGGACCGGATCGGGGGCTACCTCAACGACCTGCTCTCGCTCGGGGTGGACGGGTTCCGCGTCGACGCGGCCAAGCACATGGCCGCAGGCGACGTCGCGGCCGTGCTCGACCGGCTGGACGGCCCCGCCTACATCTACCAGGAGGTGCTGCACGGCGCGGGCGAGCCGGTCACCCCGGACGAGTATCTCGGCAACGGCGACGTCTACGACGAGCGCTACGCCCGCGACCTCGCCCGGATCTTCGACTCCGAACGGTTGGCCTACCTGCGGGACTTCGGCACCGCCGTGCCGTCCGAGCAGGTGATCGCCGGGGTGGACAACCACGACAGCCAGCGCGGAGGCTCCACACTGTCCTTCCGCGACGGTGCACGCTTCTCGCTGGCGAACGCGTTCATGCTGGCCTGGCCGGTCGGCACGCCGCGGGTGATGAGCAGCTACAGCTTCACCGACTTCGACCAGGGCCCACCGTCCGACGTCGCGGGCGACACCCTCGACGCGGACTGTTCCTCGGCGGCCTGGCAGTGCGAGCACGCCTGGCAGCCGATCCGCAACATGGTCGGCTTCCACAACGAGGTCGGTGACGCGCCCGTGACGCGGTGGTGGGACAACGGCGGCGACACCATCGCCTTCGGCCGGGGAGACCGCGGCTACGTGGTGCTCAACGACGAGGCCGGGTCGGTCGGCGGCCGATGGTTCGCCACCGATCTGCCGCAGGGCACCTACTGCGACGTGCTGCACGGGGACCCGGTCGACGGCGGCTGCACCGGGCCGACCTATCAGGTCAACGCCGACGGCTGGTTCCGGGCCGACATCGGCGCACACGACGGTGTCGCCCTGCACACCGGGGCGCGGGTGACCGGCTGAGGCGAGCCGTTCGCCGGAGGTGGACCGGCGGCGTGGAGCACACCGCCCACGCTGGGTGGTGTTCCACGCCGCCGACCGCACGGGCGTGACCTACCGAAAGCAACACGGTCGTTCCCTGAACAGTGGCTTGTCCGGTGGGGGCCGGTGGCTGTTGGGTGTCTCCTGCCGCGGACACGACCGTCCGCGGCAGGAAACGACCGGAGGTCCCATGAGAGCGACACTCGCGACCACGGCGACCGTGGTGTTGGCGGCATCCATCCTCGGTGCGCCGACCGCTGCGGCGCACGAACAGTCCTTCGACGCCGTCTCGCCGCCGACGATGGAACAGCGGCAGGCGGAACTGGAATCCGCGCCCGACGGGCAGGCGAAGTGTGTCGACGGCACGGCGGCCGACACCTACGCCTGTGACGACGTCGAGATGGTGGACCACCTCTGGCTCGAGGACCTCGGGCTGAGCTTCGCCAACGACATGTGGGGTTGGACCGACCCGGAGACCCACCGGGACTACGCCCTCGTCGGTGGGGCCGAGGGCACCGTGTTCGTCGACATCAGCGACCCGGGCGAGGCGAGCGTGGTGGGGATGCTGCCGCGGCACGTCCCGACGTCGCAGCGCACCTCGTGGCGGGACATCAAGGTGTTCGACGACCACGCCTTCGTCGTCTCCGAACAGATCCCGCACGGGATGCAGGTGTTCGACCTGACCCGGCTGCGGGACGAACGCGGCACGTTCGACGCCGACGCGCACTACGCCGGGTTCGGCAAAGCGCACAACGTCGCCATCAACACCGACACCGGCTACGCCTACGCGGTCGGCACCTCGACGTGCGGGGGCGGGCTGCACATGGTCGACATCTCGGACCCGACCGCACCCGGCTTCGCGGGGTGCTTCGCCGGGCACGGCTACATCCACGACACCCAGTGCGTCACCTACCACGGCCCGGACGCGGACCACGCCGGCCGGGAGATCTGCGTGAACTCGAACGCCGCCGCGGACGGCAACTACGTGTCCGTGGTGGACGTGACGGACAAGCTCACCCCGACCGTGCTGGCGCGGATGTCCTACGACGACAACGCCTACAGCCACCAGGGGTGGTTCACCCCCGACCAGCGGCACTTCCTGCACGGTGACGAGCTGGACGAGCTCGACCACGGCAACAACACCCGCACCCGGATCTGGGACATGACCGACCTGGACGCCCCCCGGCACACCGGGTCGTTCGACAACGACACCACCTCGATCGACCACAACATCTACACCGAGCGGCAACTCGCGTTCGCCTCGAACTATACCTCGGGGCTGCGCGTCTACCACACCGGCAAGGTGGACGAGGGCGAGCTGAAGGAGGTCGGCCACTTCGACCTGTACCCGGAGAACGACAACGCCTCCTTCGAGGGCGGCACCTGGAGCAACTATCCGTACTTCAAGCGGGATGTCGTCGGGGTTTCCAGCATGGACCGCGGCCTGTTCGTACTGCGGGTGACCGACTGACGGACCGACGGACGGCCGGACCGGGAACGGTGCCGGTGAGGCCGGAGCCGGGGACCGTGTGGGCAGGGTCCCCGGCTCCGGCGTGTCGTCCGGTCAGGGCCGTGTCGGCCCGTCGTTTCAGAACGTGTGTTCCGGGCTCGGTGTCGTGGCGGACCCGGTGACGCCGAGGTCGACGCCCTTCGTCTCGCGCACCGCCGTGACCACGGCGAACGAGATCACCGACAGCAGCATGATGTAGACACCGATGGAGCCGGACCAGCCGGTCTTCTGCATCAGCAGTTCCGCGAGGGTCGGGGCGAACGCGCCGCCGAGGATGGCGCCGAAGGCGTAGCCGATGGACACCCCCGAGTAGCGCACCGGGGCGGGGAACATCTCCGCGTACAGCGCCGACATCGGCCCGTAGGACAGGCCGAGGCCGAGGGTGAGCACCAGGATCGCGCCGCCGAACGCCACGATGTGCCCGGTGTCGAGGAGCAGGAACAGCGGCAGCATCCACACGAACACGAACGCGTAGCCGATCTGGAACGTGCGCACCCGGCCGATCCGGTCGGACAGCGCGCCGCCGTAGAGGGTGGAGGCCAGCCACCCGACGGCGGCCAACACGGTCGCCACCAGCACCGACGACCGCGGTAAGCCGAGTGTCTGCGTGCCGTAGGAGAGGAAGTAGGCGATGACGAGGTAGCCCGCGGCGTTGTTCGCCACGAAGATCAGCGCGGTGAGCAGGACCTGCGTCGGGTTGCGCCGCATCAGGTCCCGCAGGGGTGCGGACGACGCTTTCCGGCGCCGCAGCATCTCCTGGAACACCGGGCTCTCCTCGACCGCCCGCCGGATGAGGTAGCCGAGGAGGACGAGCACGGCGGAGAACAGGAACGGGATCCGCCAGCCCCACGAATTGAACTGTTCCGTCGTGGTCACCGTCGTCAGCAGCCACAGCACGCCCGTGGCGAGGATCAGCCCGATGGGCACCCCGATCTGCGGATAGGCCCCGAACAGGCCCCGCCGCGTCACCGGGGCGTGTTCCACCGACATCAGCGCGGCGCCGCCCCACTCGCCGCCGGCCGAGAACCCCTGCACGATCCGCAGCAGGACCAGCACGAGCGGCGCGGCCACGCCGATGTCGCCGTAGGTGGGCAGCAGCCCGATGAGCGTCGTGGCGGCACCCATCGTCACCAGGGTGAACACCAGCATCTTCTTCCGGCCGAGCCGGTCCCCGAACCGGCCCGCGACGACCGCCCCGAGCGGACGGAACAGGAAGCTGATGCCGATCGTGGCCAGCGAGATCAGGTCGGCCAGGCCGGGGGAGTCGGCGCTGAGCGGGGAGAAGAACAGGGGAGCGAGCACCAGACTCGCGGCCTGGGCGTAGATGAAGAAGTCGTACCACTCGATCGAGGTTCCGGCGAGGGTGCTCGCGAGCACCTTGCGTTCCTCGGTGGACAGGCGCCGCCGGGGTGCGGCGGCGTGGGGCTCGGACATCGCGACTCCGTTGTCGGTCGGCACGCCGCGGTGGCGGCGTGGGTCGGTCCGTGACGCGGTGATCCTAGGTCGGCGGGGGCCGCGACGTAAGACGTCGACCGTGGTGGTCGCACCGGAGTGTCGGTGGTGTCGCTGCTCGACCCGGACACCGGCGAGGTGGTCCGGACCGCGGTCACCGACGACGACGGCCGTGCGGAGTTCGGCGAGATGCCGGTCGGCCTGTACCGGCCTGCGGTGTACGGCCCGTGGCGGTTCGCCGAGGTCGACGACCGCGAACCCGTCGTGCGGGTGTCCACCTGGCACGACGGTGCGGCGCAGTCGCTCGCGGTCGTGCCCGGACCGGACAAGCCCCTTCCCGGTGAAGGGGGCGACGGCGGGGAGAACCCGATCACGGAGGAGCCGCCGGAGCCGTCCCTGGAAGACCCCCCCGCCGCAGGGCAACAGCACCGGACTCGCGTCCACCGGGGTGAACGCCGTCACGCTCGGTGGTGCGGGACTCGCCGCCCTCCTGGCCGGCGCCGGTGCCGTGCTGCTGACCCGGCGCCGCCGTGCCCGGGCGTAGGTCGCCCGGCCATGACACGGGGAGGGCCGTCGATCCGGGCGGCCCTCCCCGGCACCCCGGGAGACGTCGGAACCTGCCGCCGGAGGGGCCGGTCCCGACTTTCGGCGGTTGTCCGCGTGTGGTCCGCACCACCAGCCTGATCCCATGGGGAAGATACGCAGAGTGTTCATCGGACTCGCGGGAGTGGCCCTGCTGGGTGCCACCGCCGTGCCGGCGAATGCCTCCGACACCGACAGTGGAATCTACGAGGTGGACGGCACGGACGCCGCCCAGCGCACCCAGCTGGTGCGCGCCGGGGTGGACGTGCTCGGCGTGGCCGACGGCACGGTCACCCTGGTCGCCACCCCCGAACAGGCGCGCAAGCTGCGGGCCGACGGGATCGACCTGGACCGCACCGGGGACCTCGACCGTGCGCTCGCCGACCGCAACCCGGACACGGACCTGCGCGCGGCCGCCGACGAGTTCCCGGCCGGGGACGAGGACTACCACACCTACACCGAACTGACCGACACGCTCACCACCGCCGAGGCCCAGCACGGCGACATCGCGAGCCTGTCCCGCGTGGGCGAGTCCTACGAGGGGCGCGCGCTGCACCTGATGAAGATCAGTGACAACGTGGCCGCCGACGAGGACGAACCCGAGGTGCTGTTCACCTGCAACCAGCACGCCCGGGAACACCTGACCACCGAGATGTGCCTGCACATCGTGGAGCGGTTCACCGACGACTACGGCAGCGACCCGGCGGTCACCGAGCTGGTGAACACCCGGGAGATCCTGGTCGTGCCGACCATGAACCCGGACGGTGCCGAGTACGACATCTCCGGCGGGCGGTACCAGGGTTGGCGCAAGAACCGGCAGGGCTGGGACGGCACCGACCTCAACCGCAACTGGGGCTACGAGTGGGGCTGCTGCGGCGGCTCCAGCGGCTGGCAGTTCAGCGACACCTACCGCGGGTCGTCGCCGTTCTCCGCACCGGAGACGGCGGCCGTGGCCGACTTCGTCGAGTCCCGGATCGTCGACGGTGAGCAGCAGATCACCGCGCACCTGGACTTCCACAGCTACTCCGAGCTGGTGCTGTGGCCGTACGGCTACACCTACGACGACACGGCCGAGGGCATGACCCGACAGGAGGCCGAGCGGTTCGCCGACGTCGGCACCCGCATGGCCGCCACCAACGGCTACACGCCGCAGCAGTCGAGCGACCTCTACATCACCGACGGTGGCATCAACGACTGGATGTGGGGCGAGCACGACATCTTCAGCTTCACCTTCGAGATGTACCCGGCGAGTGGCGGCGGGATGGACGGCTTCTACCCGCCGGACGAGGTGATCGACCGCGAGACCACCCGCAACGACGACGCCGTGGACATCCTCCTCACCGAAGCGGGCATCTGACCCCACCGGGGGCGGTCGTCACCGGGTGGGGTGACGACCGCCCCCGGTGGGGATGCCCCACGAAAGAGGAGAGGACAACGCAGGACATCCGGTCCGCCCAGGCTGGGGTGCAGCTCGGCGGCCTTCGGCGACCCACTTCGGTGCTTTTACCGCTCGTCTTCATCCGTCGGCACAAGTGTGAAACTCGGCGCTCCCCACAACGGTGAGACAGCTCGCAGATGTCGATGATCGAAACTGAGGATACGCGTGGTCTCATAGCGCGCGGCGATGACGACCAGCGAGGCGTCAGTAATACCGAGGGAGAGGTCCCGGTACCTGTCGATCAGTCCGAGAGCAGTCGCCACGTCCCCGGCGTCGTACTCGACGAGCTGGAATGCGCCGTTGGCGACATCGTCGAGAAACTCTCGTGCGGCGCCATCGCCCAGACGGGTTGCGAGCATGTAATCACACTCGGCGAGCACGAACGGTGACAGGAGCAGGTTCTCATTGTTGTTGCGGAGCAGCCTGGCTACTGTGGCGTGTTCGGGATGGGCCTCATCTCTCGAAGCCAACACCCCACCCGTGTCAACGACGATCATCAGCCCCGAAGCCTCGGGCGAGTTCCTCGTCGATCTCTTCGGCAGTCAACGGCTTTTCGCTCCGGTATCCCCCGATCCGCGGTCGGGGCGTCCGCGGTCCCTCGCTGTCCTCCGCAGGGCTCATGACGGCGATAACTCTGCCGCGCTCGGTGATCTCAAGAGACTTGCCAGCTCGAACCTGCGCCAGATAGCGGCTGGTGTGATGGCTGAGCTCGCGGATACCGACAGACTCCATAGCCGAATGTTACCACGAATGTGGTGACACGATGCTTCGAGCATGTCGACTGTCATGGGGACACCGGTTCACCGGAGTCGGTGACCGGATGGTGGGGTGGCAGGGGATACTGTGGGTGACGGCCACGCACGGCGTGGCGATCCACGGTGTTTTCGTCGTATTCAGGGGAGGTTGTGCGTGTCCGCGCAGACCGAAACGCGCGAGTTCCAGGCCGAGGCGCGTCAGCTGCTGGAGCTGATGGTGAACTCGATCTACTCGAACAAGGACATCTTCCTGCGGGAGCTCATCTCGAACGCCTCCGACGCCCTGGACAAGCTCCGGCTGGAGGCGTTCCGGGACAAGAGCCTGGACGTCGACACCGACGACCTGCACATCGCCCTGGAGACCGACCCCGAGCGGCGCACCCTCACGGTCCGCGACGACGGCATCGGCATGTCCCGCGACGAGGTCGTCGAGCTGATCGGCACGATCGCGAAGTCGGGCACCGGCGAGATGATCCGCAAGCTGCGTGAGGCCGAGGACAGCGCGGCGGCGAACGAACTGATCGGGCAGTTCGGCGTCGGCTTCTACTCCAGCTTCATGGTGGCCGACAAGGTCACCCTGCTCACCCGCAAGGCCGGGGAGACCGAGGGCACGCACTGGGAGTCGGACGGTTCCGGCACCTACACCCTGGACACGGTGCCGCAGGCGCCGCAGGGAACCGCGGTCACCCTGCACCTCAAGCCGGCCGACGACGAGGACAAGCTGCACGACTACACCTCCGAGCACACGCTGGGGGAAATCGTGCGGCGCTACTCCGACTTCGTCACCTGGCCGATCCGGATGCGCGTGGAGCGCACCAGCGAGGAGGACGGCGGCACCACGCGCCAGTGGGAGACGATCAACTCCCGCAAGGCGCTGTGGACCAAGTCGAAGGACGAGGCCACCGACGAGGAGTACGCCGAGTTCTACAAGCACATCAGCCACGACTTCCTCGACCCCCTGCGGACCGTCCCGGTCAAGGCGGAGGGCACCTTCGAGTACCAGGCGCTGCTGTTCCTGCCCGCCCGCGCGCCGATGGACCTGCACATGCGCGACGCCAAGCGCGGGGTGCAGCTCTACGTCAAGCGCGTGTTCATCATGGACAACTGCGACGCGCTGATGCCCGACTACCTGCGGTTCGTCAAGGGTGTGGTGGACGCGCAGGACCTCTCGCTCAACGTCTCCCGCGAGATCCTGCAGCAGGACCGCCAGATCGGGATGATGCGGCGCCGCCTGGTCAAGCGGGTGCTGTCCTCGGTGAAGGCCATGATGGACGAGGACCGGGGGAGCTACGACACGTTCTGGGGCGAGTTCGGCCGCGTGGTCAAGGAGGGCCTGGTCGAGGACCCGGACAACCAGGAGGCGATCCTGGACATCGCCTCGTTCGCCTCCACCCACGACGCCGACCAGCTCACCACCCTGCGCTCCTACGTCGACCGGATTCCCGAGGACCAGGAGCACATCTACTACCTCACCGGCGCCTCCCGGCAGGTCATCGAGAACTCCCCGCACATGGAGGCGTTCCGGGACAAGGGCATCGAGGTGCTGATCCTCGACGACCCGATCGACGAGTTCTGGGTCGACCGCGTCGGCGAGTACGCGGGCAAGACCTTCCAGAGCATCGCCAAGGGCCAGGTCGACCTCGGGGAGGACTCCGAGGACTCGGAGGACGGCGAGGACACGGCCAAGGCCACCGACGCCGAGGGCAACGACTTCGCCGCGCTGTGCGAGTGGATGGGCGACAAGCTCGGCGAGCACGTCAAGCAGGTGCGGCTGTCCAGCAGGCTCACCACCTCCCCGGCCTGCCTGGTGGGCGAGACCTACGACATCACCCCGGCGCTGGCGAAGCTGTACCAGCAGGCGGGTCAGGAGCTCCCGGTGAGCAAGCGCACCCTGGAGCTGAACCCGTCGCACCCGCTGGTCACCCGGCTGCGCACGGCGCACGAGCAGGGTGCGGACACCGACGACGCGAAGCTCGTCGGCACCGCGGAGCTGCTGCACGGCATGGCCCTGCTGGCCGAGGGCGGCGAACTCGCCGACCCGCAGCGCTTCAACAGCCTGCTCGCCGACACCCTGGCCGACACGCTGTGAGGGATCCGGGGTCGGCACAGCCCTCGCGGTAGTGCCGACCCCGGATGTACTTCGTCTACCGGGTCGCCCGGTATTGTTACCTGTCGCGATATACGTGCTAGCACACTGCGACATGAGGACTTTGTACCTGCGAAATGTGCCGGACGAGGTGGTGGAGCGATTGGAGCGTTTGGCTGCACAGGACGCCGTCTGTCGGCGCTGTCGCGGTACGGGAGCTTGCTGCGGTGTCCCGCCGGGCGGACAACCCCGCTCTCCTCGATACTCTTCCTGATCTGGACGTGGATACGACCACGATTCTCGACGACCTGGATGCTGGACGAGCTGACCGGTGATCGTGGTTGACGCTTCAGCGGCGCTCTCGGCACTGTTCAGGAACGGTCCCGCTCGCCGCGCTCTAGGTGAGCAACAGCTCCACGTGCCCCATCTCATCGATGCCGAGATCGCGAGCGCACTGCGGCGTCGAGTCGCTGCTGGGCAAGTGGAGGCAGCTGCCGCCTGGAACGCCTTGCGGGTATGGCAGCGGCTCGGGGTGATGCGTTACGCGACGCTTCCGCTACTTCATCGGGTATGGGAGCTACGGGACAATGCTTCTGCGTGCGATGCCTCTTACGTCGCCCTCGCGGAATTCCTCGACTGCGGTCTGCTGACCGCCGATGCGCGCCTCGCACGGGCACCGGGAACTCGCTGTGTGATCAGTGTGGTCCCCCATTGACGGGTTGAGCATGCGGCGCCGGTTCCGGGGTCGTCAGGGGATCCGGAAGCCCCGGAACGTGACCGGTCCGCGTGTGGTGAAACCGAGTCGTCGGTAGAGGGCGATCGCGCCGGTGTTCGTCTCGGTTGCGTGCAGGAAGGGGCGCTCGCCGCGCGCGGTGATCCGGGCGACCAGCGCCTCGACCAGGACCGCGGCGTGGCCGCGCCCGCGTGCCTCGGGGGCCGTGCAGACGGCGCTGATCTCGGTCCACCCCGGCGGGCGGAGCCGCTCGCCCGCCATCGCCACCAGCGTGCCGTTGTCCCGGACGCCGAGATAGGTACCGAGTTCGTGGGTGCGGGGTTGGAAGGGTCCCGGTCGGGTCCGGGTGACCAGGTCGAGCATCTCGGGGACGTCGTCCGCGCCGAGTTCGACCACACCACTGTCGACCACACCACTGTCGGCCTCGGACGCGGACGGTGCGGCCGGGCCGGTGTCGGGCAGGATCATCTGGCGGCCGTCGAGCGTGAAGACCGGTTCCCAGTCCGGGGGCGGTGTCGCCGGGTGGCTGAACAGGTCGGCGAGTCCGCCCCGGCCGAGCAGGTGGGCGAGCTCGGCCCAGTCGTCCGGCTTCGGCTCGGCGGGCAGTGTCGTGAAGGTCGCGACGTCCGGCAGGTAGGTCGCGGCCCGTCCGAGTCGCCGGGCGAGGTGTGCGTGGTGACCGCGCAGTGACCCGCCCACCGGGTCGTCGAGTGCGGCGGTGTCGCGGTTCACCATGGTGCGTGTTCCTCCCTGGGGTTCGGTGCCGTCGATGTTCCGCACGGCACGGCGGTGCGGCCCGGTCGGGGTGTCGGGTGACCCGGGAGCGGGTAGGCGGCCGGTCGTGCGGATCCTGACGGTCGGCCACGGTACCGCGAGCGGCGACGAGCTGGTCCGGCTGCTGCGCGGGGCGGGGGTGCGGCGGTTGGTGGACGTGCGCACC
>NZ_KB912586.1:3769-15047 GCF_000383775.1 Saccharomonospora halophila 8 | reverse complement strand
GGGGCGGCGGGGTGCGCCGGGCCTGCACCACCCGGGTCAGCACGACGAGGCCGAGCAGCAGCGCGACGGTGATCGCCCATGAGCCGCCCCAGCCGACGTGGTCGGCCAGCAGCAGCCCGGGCACCTCGGGCCAGCCGTCGAACGCCGGGAACGCCCAGGTGTAGAACACGGATCCGGCGATGAACCCGCCGAGCGTGAGCACGATCGTCGACTGGCCGGAGCCGACGGCGAACAGCGTGCCCGAGGCACACGCCCCACCGAGCTGCATCCCGACGGCGAACAGGGCCGCACCCGCGAACAGCGGGACGCCGATCGGCCCGGGGCTGACCTCGGGGGTGGCGCCGAACAGCCCCACCCCGGTGGCCACGATCAGCATGATGAGGGTCGCCGCGGTGCCCAGCAGCAGCGCGTGCGCCCGCATGCCCTCGCCGTTGCCGACCCCGATGAGCTGCCGCCAGGCCGAGGTGAACCCGAAGCGGGAGTGGAACAGCGCCACCCCGAGGAAGACCCCGATCAGCAGCAGGGCGGCGAAACGCTCGCCGTGCCCGGCCCACACGTACCAGGCCGACCCGGCCGCCAGCAGGCCGGAGACGACCAGCGGCGCCGTCCGCACCGGGCCCTCGGGCGCCGGGCGCGGCGGCGGGCACGACGTCGGCGAGGTGGTCAGGAGGTCGCGTCGGGAGGCGGGATCCGTTGTGGTGGACATGGGCAGGGTGACTCCATCGTGGTGTGCGGGGGACGGTCCGACGCTAGGCATGTGTGCCGCGCCCGCTCCATCGATCCCACGATGTGGTCGCTCGCCCGCCCCGGAAGTGCGGAACCGGTCGCGGTGCGCGGCGGTCAGTCGCGCGGGGTCCTCGCCAGGTAGACGGTGCTGGTCGCCTCGCGGCCCTGGAGGGGGTTGGGGAAACGGACGATCTCGGCACGGGCGTGGGTGAAGTGCTCTGCCAGCCGTGCGGTGAACCCGTCGTCGGGCGGGTCGTTCGACCACAGCGCGAACACTCCGTCCGGGGTGAGGCGTTCGCCGATCCGGCGCAGCCCCTCGGACTCGTAGAGGTCGGCGTTCGACGGGTCGAGCAGGTGCGCGGGCGAGTGGTCGATGTCCACCACGATCGCGTGGTAACGGCGTCCGGGGGAGTCGGGGTCGAGCGGGGCGCCGGTGCGCATCAGCGCGAAGAAGTCGGCGTGCACCAGGTGGCAGCGCGGGTCCGTGCCCAGCCGCTGCCCGGCCGGGATCAGCCCCCGCCGATGCCACTCGATCACCTCGCCCAGTGCGTCCACGACCGCCACCGAGCGCACGTGCGGATCCTCCAGCACGGCCAGCGCGGTGTAGCCGAGGCCGAGACCACCCACGGCCACGTCGAGTTCCCCGCCCGGTGCCTCGGCCACCGCGAGTTGCCCGAGCCGGGTCTCGGAGACGGTGAACAGGCTCGACATGAGGAACTCGTCGTCGAGTTTGATCTCATAGATGTCCGTGTGCACGGCGGGGTCCCACCGCCGCCGCAGGGTGAGCTCGCCGAGCGGTGTCCGCCGCCAGTCCAGTTCCTCGAAACGCATGCCCACCCCGTCGTGCGGTCGTCGTACGGACCGGAGAAGTCTACGGGGGCCGACGTCGGCGGTTCCCGGTGCCGGGCCGGCCTCACTCGGGTTCGGGGAACCCGTGCCGCCCGTGCAGCGGGACGAACCGCGCCGGCAGCAGCTCCTCCCGGCGCACGAGCCCCTCCAGGGTGCGCTCGAACGCGACGACCGTCTCGTGCCCGCCCGTGCCGATCGGCTGCACCAGCCGCCCTCCGACGCGGAGCTGGTCGACCAGAGGAGTGGGCACCCGGGGATACGCGGCGGAGACGAGGACCGCGTCGAACGGCGCGAACTCCGGGGCGCCGAGGGTGCCGTCGCCGGTCAGCACCCGCACCGTGTCCACCCCGAGCCCGGCGAGGACCCGGCGGGCCGTGGCGGCGAGATCGGCGCGGTACTCGACGCTCACCACGTCGGCGGCCAACCGGGCGAGCAGGGCCGCCTGGTAGCCGGTACCGGTGCCGATCTCCAGCGCGTGCTCCCCGCCGGACAACGCCAGGCCCTCGATCATGCGGCAGGACAGTGACGGCTGGGTGCTCACCTGGCCGTGCCCGATCGGAACGGGTTCGTCGGAACAGGCCCGCCCGGCGTGCTCGTCGGGCACGAACGCGGCACGGGGCACCGCGCGCACCGCCGCGAGCAGCCGCGCGTCGGTCACCCCGTGCGCGGCCACCTGCCGGGCCAGTTCGGCCGGGGTCGTCATCCGGTCACCGTCCCGTCCGTTCCCGCACGTCCGGATGGTGCCCGGTGCGCGGGCGGTCCAACCGGTCCCGCCGGAGGTCCCGGTGTCCGGGACGCGCTCAGTGGGCGCCGGTGAGCGTGCCCGCCAGGGCGTTGTGCCGTTGCTCGCTGTCGTCGTTCATCCCGGTGATGGTGACCTCCGTGCCCCGTTGCCGGTACTTCGTGGTGACGGCGTCGAGCGCGGCGACGCTGGAGGCGTCCCAGATGTGCGCGTCGGACAGGTCGATCACCACGGTGGGCGGGTCGTTCGCGTAGTCGAACCGGAACACCAGGTCGTTGCTGGAGGCGAAGAAGAGCTGGCCGGTGACCCGGTAGATGCGGGTGCTGCCGTCCGGGTCGAGCACGCTGTCCACCGAGACGAGGTGGGCCACCCGGCGGGCGAAGGCCACCATCGCGACCAGCACCCCGACGACGACGCCGATCGCGAGGTTGTGCGTGGCCACGGTGACGGCGACGGTGGTCACCATCACGACCGTCTCGCTCGGCGGCATCCGGCGCAGGGTCCGCGGGCGGATGCTGTGCCAGTCGAACGTGCCGACCGCCACCATGATCATGACGCCGACGAGGGCGGCCATCGGGATCAGCGCCACCACCTGTGCCAGTGCGACGACGAGCACCAGCAGGAACACGCCGGACAGGAATGTCGAGGCGCGGGTCCGGGCCCCCGACTTGACGTTGATCATTGTCTGGCCGATCATCGCGCAGCCGCCCATGCCGCCGAAGAACCCGGTGACGATGTTGGCCACGCCCTGCCCCCAGGACTCGCGGGTCTTGTCCGAGTGGGTGTCGGTGAGGTCGTCCACCAGTTTCGCCGTCATCAGCGACTCCATCAGCCCCACCAGGGCCATGGCGAACGCGTAGGGTGCGATCGTGACCAGCGTGTCGAACGTGAACGGCACGGCGGGCACGCCCAGCACCGGCAGTGTCCCGGGGAGATCACCCTGGTCGCCCACGGTGGGAACGGCCACGCCCATCGTGACCGTGACGGTGGTCAGCACCACGATCGCCACCAGCGGCGCGGGCACCGCCCTCGTCAGTCTCGGCAGCCCCACCATGATCAGCAGGCCCGCCGCGAGCAGCGCGTACACCGGCCATGCGACGTCGGTCAGATACGGCAGCTGCGCGAGGAAGATCAAAATCGCGAGGGCGTTGACGAAGCCGACCATGACGCTGCGCGGCAGGAACCGCATCAGCCGCGCCACCCCGGACACCGCCAACACCACCTGGAGCAGACCGCCGAGCACCACGGCCGCGAGCAGGTACTCCACGCCGTGCTCCCGCACCAGCGGCGCCAGCACCAACGCGATGGCACCCGTGGCCGCCGAGATCATGGCCGGGCGTCCGCCGGTGACGGCGAGGGTAACGGCCATGGTGAACGAGGCGAACAGTCCCACGCGCGGGTCGACACCCGCGATGATCGAGAAGGAGACCGCCTCCGGGATCAGTGCCAGCGCGACCACGAGCCCGGCCAGGGACTCGGTGCGCAGCACCCGGGGGGACAGCCAGGCGGGACGGCGGCGGAGGACAGCGGGCATCGAGCGCAGCGAGGCAGGAGGCGACATCAGCTACTTTCAGTCTCGGGGGAAAGAAGAGGAGGGAAACGGCAAGCCGCTCCGGTGAGGCTCGCAGCGCCGGACGCTGACTCTACCTGTCGGTAAACACACGCGGGCGCCGAGTGTGATCGAGATCAGAATCGGGGCACGTGGTCGGGTGAGCGGGAGCCGTTCCGGTACTCAGCGCAGCAGTGTGCGGTAGATCTCCTCGAAGCGTTCCAGAGTCCGGGTGCGGGAATGGGCCGCGGCCACCGTGCGGCCCGCGGTGCCCATGCGGGTCCGGAGGTCGTCCGAGGTGAGCAGGCGCACGAGGGACCCGGCCAGGCCGTCGACATCGCCCGGCCGGAACAGGAAGCCGTTGCGGCCGGGCGAGACCAGGTGCGGCAGGGCCACCGCGTCCGCGGCGACGACCGGCAGGCCGGAGGCCACCGCCTCCAGCGTGGCGATGCTCTGCAGCTCGGCCACGCCGGGGATCGCGAACACGTCCGCCGCCCGGTAGACGGTGGGCAGCAGCGCGTCGGGAACGAAGCCGGGGAACCGCACCCGGTGCCGCACGCCGGTGTGCTCGGCCAGCCGCTCCAGCTCGCCGCGCCGCGTGCCGGTGCCGACCAGCACGAGCTGGGCGTCGACGTGGTGCGTCACGGCGGGCCACGCGCGGATCAGCTCGTCGAGCCGCTTCTCCGCGTCCAGCCTGCCGACGAACACCACCGTGGGCAGGTCCGGCCACCCGAGTTCCTTGCGCAGCGGCCCCCGCGGACCGTCCGGTGGCCGGAACCGGTCGGTGTCGACACCGCAGGAGACCGGTTCCACCACGCGGTCGAATCCCCGGCCGGTGACCAGTTCCGCGGCCGTGCGGGTCGGCGCGGTCACGTGGTCGACGTGCTCGTACACGCGCAGACAGTCCGTCCACGCCCGCCGGGCGATCGGGGCGTGCACCCGGCGCGGCAGGTACGGCAGGAGGTTGTCCGGCATGAAGTGGTGCGTGGCCACCACCGGGATGTCGTGCCGGCGCGCGGCCCGCACGGCGGCGCGCCCGATGGTGAAGTGGTCCTGGGTGTGCAGGACGTCCGGGGCGATCCCGGGAACCAGGCGGCGCAGCTGTGCGGGCACTCCCGGAGGGGGCACGAACCGCACGGCCGGGTGTATCACGAGGGGCACCGACCGCAGCCGGTGCAGCAGCACCCCGTCCTCCCGCACGTCCCGGCGCGGGCCCTCGTCGGAGGCGCAGACCACGTGCACGTCGTGGCCACGGTCGGCGAGGCCCACCGCGAGGGTGTGCGCGAAGAACGAACTGCCGCTCACGTCGGGCGGGTAGGTGTCGGTGGAGATCAGGATTCTCATGGCGTGTCCTTCTCCGCGGACGTGAGGGCGGTGTACGAGTGGGCCAGCACCACCACCCCCAAAACGATCACGAAGGCGGAGACCCCCATCTGGGCCGCCTTGGCGACGGTGTCCGGCATCGGCTCGCCGAGCACGAGTACCCCGACGGCCGAGGCCGTCACCGGGTCGCTGACCTCCAGGAGGGCGAAGACCAGCGCGAATCGCCGCATGCGGTACGCGTGCTGCTGGGACACGCCCCCGAGAACCAGGATGGGCACCACGACCAGGGTCGGCCAGTCGAGCACGGCGGCCGGGTTCTGCACCGTGCGGTGGCCGATCAGGCCGATCAACGCGGAGCCGACGCCGAACGCGCCGCCCGCGGCCAGGGCCAGCGCGACCGCCTTGGCGCTGCCGGTGGTCACCCACCACGCCACCAGGACGACGAAGCCGGTGGCGGCGAGGGCGGCGAGGCCGAGCAGCAGCGCGGTCCCGTCCGGGAGCCGGTAGTCCTTCGGGGCGTGCGGCAGGGCCGTCAGCAGGCCCGCCAGTCCGGCGATGATCGCCCCGGAGCCGACCAGCTCGCGGGTGGTCACCGGCCGCCGGTCCAGCAGCGCCTTGGTGACCACGGCGAAGAGCAGTCCGGCGGTGCCGACGGGCTGGATGATGCTCACCGGCCCGTGGCTCAGCGCGACGACGTGCAGCACCACCCCGATCCCGGCGAGCACCCCGCCCCACAACCACCGGGACTCCGACAGCAGCCGCAGCAGGAACTGGATCTGCCCGCCGGAGAGCCGGGTGTGCACGACGACGCGCTCCTGCAGGGCCGATCCCACGGCGATGAACAACGCCCCGATCACGGCCAGCGCGATCGCGAGGGCGAGCACCATCTCCTCAGCTCCAGCCTCTCCCGCCCACACGGCACCCTGACCTGTCCGGTGTCGGCCGACACCGCTGTCCAGGGTAGAGATCGTCACCCGGCGTCGCAGGCCCATCACGCTTTCCGGGCACGACGGAGCGGTCCCGGGGCGGAGCCGACGGATCGGTGCCGCCCCGGGACCTCGTCACCGGTCGGGAGCCGTTGTGCCGGGACTCCCCGTGGCAGGGGCCGCGGGAGTCCGGGTCGGTGGGTGGCCGGGCCGGGGGATCAGACGGTGTTCAGGAACCGTTCCATCGCGGTCACCAGGGCCACCGGGGTCTCGTCCATGGCGTAGTGGCCGCAGTTGGCGAGTACCTCCAGGTCACAGTTCGGGTACCACCGGGTGACCGTCTGCCGCATGGTGTCCTCGCCGAGCGCCGGGTCGTGCTCGCCGACGAGCACCTTCACCGGCACCGTGCTGCCCTCGACCTCGGTGTGGAAGTCGGTGCCCGACCACGCGCGCAGGTAGTCGGCGACGGCCCGCTCGGTGGAGTTCTCCAGGGAGTGCCGCACCATCGCGTCCAGCCACACCCCGGTCAACCGGTTGCCGGTGGTCAGGTCGATGATGGCGCGCCGGTTGCCCGGGTCGGTGGCCGCGCCGGAGAACAGCTGCCAGCCCTCGTCGTCGAACGGCACCCCGCTCGCCGGGACGGGGGAGATTCCCACCACCGACCGCACCCGTTCGGGGGCGTCGGCGAGCACCCGCTGGACGACCGCGCCGCCCATCGAGTGGCCGACGAGTGAGAACCGGTCGAGACCGGCCTCGTCCGCCACGGCGAGCACGTCGGCGGCCGCCTCGGCGAGGGTGTGCTCGCCCGGCTCGTCCCGGCGTCGCCCGTAACCGCGCAGGTCGAGGACCAGGTAGCGGAACGTGCCGGTGTCCAGGTGGTCGAGCACGGGCCGCCAGGCCCCGGCCGAGCCGAACCATCCATGTACCACGAGCACGGGATGGTCGCCGGTGCCGATGCTGTCGTAGGCTTGAGCCACGTCGCGTCCTCCAACTCCGTTGTCGCTCGGCGCGGTGCCCGGGTCTCACTCGATCGCGTCGAGATCGCGGTTCCTGCTCTCCCGGCTGGTCGCCGCGGCGACGACCGTGATGCCCATCGTGACGACCAGGTAGGCGATCACGCTGGCGACGCCGAACCGGTCGATCAGCCACACGGCGATGAACGGAGCGGGGGCGCCCGCGATGATCGAAGAGCCCTGGAACACCAACGACGAACCCGCGAACCGGTGACGGGTGGGGAACAGTTCGGTGATCCACGCGGCCTCGGTGCCGGCGAGCACACCGTGGAAGAACGCGCCGACGCACACCCCGAGCCACAGCAGCGGCAGGCTCTCGAACTGGACGAGCCAGAAGAACAGCGGTGCCCACGCCACGAGGATCACCGACGGCACGATCATCGCAGGCTTACGGCCGACGCTGTCGGAGATCCGTCCGCCGCCGAGCATCCCGACGAACTGGAACAGCGACGCGAACGTCACCGCCAGCACGACGTCCCCGCGGTCGTAGCCGAACGAGGTGGTGGCGTAGGCGATCACGAAGACGGTGTAGATGTAGAAGGCGATGTTCTCGCCCAGCCGCACGCCGAGGCCGTGCAACACCTGACGCGGATTGGCCAGCGCGTCGAGGATGCTGGAGCGCTTCCGTGGGGTGACGGTCCTGGTCTCCTGACGGGCCTGCGCGGCCTGGAACACCGGGGACTCCTCGACGCTGCGGCGCAGCCAGAAGCCGATCACCAGCAGGGGGAGCGCGACGAGGAACGCGAGCCGCCAGCCCCACGAGTCGAAGGCCGCGTCGGAGACGAACAGGGTGATCACGCTGACCACGGAGGTGGCGAGCACGGTGCCCATCGGGGCGCCCGCCTGCGGCCACGAGGCCCAGAAGCCGCGCCGCCGCGGCTCGCCGTACTCGCTGACCATGAGCACCGCCGCGCCGAACTCGCCGCCGAGCGCGAAGCCCTGCGTCAGCCGCAGCAGCACGAGCAGGACGGTGGCGGTGATGCCGATCTGCCCGTAGGTGGGCAGCAGTCCGATGGCCGCCGTGGACAGTCCCAGCAGGAGGAAGGTCGTGACCAGCATGGGTTTCCGGCCGAACTTGTCGCCGAGGTGGCCGAACACGATTCCGCCGAGCGGGCGGGCGACGAAGCCGATTCCCTGGGTCGCCAGGGCCATCAGCAGTTTCATGACCTCGCCCTCGCCGGGGAAGAACAGCGGGCCGAGCACGGTCGCGGCGAGGATGCCGTAGATGGCGAAGTCGTACCATTCCAGCACGGCCCCGGCCATGCTGCCTGCCAGGACACGCCGGAAGCCGCGGGCGGCCGGGGGAGCGGGAGCTCCGGCCTGCGCGGCCTTCTGCTCGACGGGTGACGTCATTGTCGGGATGCCTTTCCTGGGTCGGGGAAACCTGGGATCTCGGAGGATCGGAGCACGGTGCCGCCGGGTCGCGCCGTCGCGGCACCGGTCGGGTCGGGGGGGTGCGGCCCGAACTCAGAGGCCGAGGGTGAGCCGCCCTCCGCGGGCGCGGGAGCAGCACGCCATCATGCGGCCGCCCTCGGCGCGTTCGGACCGGGTGAGGACCACGTCCCGGTGGTCGACGTCGCCGTCCAGGACCGGCACCTCGCAGGTGCCGCACAGGCCCTCCTCGCAGTCACTGGGCACGTCGATGTTGGCCGCGCGCAGCGTCCGGAGCACGGTCTGGTCGGCGGGGACCCGCACCGTCAGGTCGGAGTCGGCGAGTGCGACGTCGAACTCGTGCTCCACGGACGGGTCGAGCGCCTGCCGCGTGGTGGTGAAGTGCTCGACGTGCAGGGCGTCGTCGGGCCAGTGGCCGGTGGCGGACTCCAGGGCGTCGAGCAGCCGCTGCGGACCGCACGCGTAGATCCGGGTGGCGTCGTCCGGTCGGACCAGCAGTGCGTCGACGTCGAGGCGGCCGCCGGTGGCGGAGACGTGCGGGTACAGGCGGTCGCCGTGGTCGGCGCGCAGCCGGTCGAGCAGCGCCATCCCCGGCTCGTCGCGACCGCAGTAGTGGATCTCGTAGTCGACGCCGCGGGCGCGGGTATGGTCGGCCATCGCCACGATCGGGGTGATGCCGATGCCGCCCGCGACGAAGACGTAGCGCCGGGCGTCCGGGTCGAGGCGGAAGTGGTTGCGTGGCCCGCGCATCGTGAGGGTGTCGCCCCGGCGGAGTCGCTCGTGGACGAACCGGGACCCGCCGCGGCTGTCCGGTTCGCGCAGCACGGCGATGCGGTAGTGGGCGGTGTCGGCCGGGTCCCCGCACAGCGAGTACTGGCGGGTGAGGCCGTCCAGGTCGAGGTCGACGTGCGCGCCGGGGGACCAGGACGGCAGCGGTGCGCCGGTGGCGTCCGCGAGGGTCACGCCCACGACGCCGTCGGCCTCCCGGGTGAGGTCGGTGACGGTGACGGTGCGGGCCGGGGCGCGGGTGGCGGGTTCGCCGATGGTGACCGGCGGGTCGACGTCGCGGACGGCCGGGTCCCGGCGTTCCGGGTTGGCCGCCGGGTCCCACCGCACCCACAGGTGTTCGGGCCCGCGGAAGGAGGTGTTCGGCACGTAGGTGAACCGCTGGTCCGGTGCCAGTTCCAGGTGCGGGAGCCTGCGGGTGAGCTCCTGCAGGAAGATCTGCAGCTCCATCCGGGCGAGGTTCTTGCCCAGGCACTGGTGGCTGCCGTAGCCGAAGGTGAGGTGGTCGGTGGTGTTCTCCCGGCGGATGTCGACCGTGTCGGGGTGGTCGAAGTGCCGCTCGTCGCGGTTGGCCGACGAGTTCACGATGAGCAGTTTCGCTCCGGCCGGGATCGGCACACCGCCGACGGTGGTGTCCCGTGTGGCCAGTCGACGCCACGCGGCCACCGAACCGGAGTGGCGCAGGCACTCCTCGACCGCGTTCGGGATGAGGCCGGGGTCGGCGCACAGCTCGTCCCACACCGCGCGGTTCTCCAGCAGCAGCTTGATCGCGTTGGCGGCGGCGTTGGCGGTGGTCTCGTGGGCGGCGACGATCCCGGCCATCATCATCGAGTGCAGGTAGGAGTCGGTGATGATCTCCGGCATCTCGCGTTGCAGCCGGATGCTGTAGGGCATCCATCCCGGGCCGGACGGGTCGCGTTTGAGCTTGTCGACGACCTCGCCCGCGTACTGCCAGAACCGGCCCACCGACTCCGCGACGGCGACCTGCTCGTCGGGGGAGGGGCGGCCCCAGGTGTTCACCGTGTGCGCGATGGAGTACCGGCGCAGGGTGTCCATGTCCTCCTCGGGCACGCCGAGGAAGTGCAGCGCGACGGTGAGCGGGACCTCCCACAGCATCCCGTCGACGAGGTCGACCTCCCCGGTGTCGACGAAGCGGTCGACGTAGGCGCGGGTCAACCGGCGCACCATCGGTTCGTGGTGGACGAGGTGTGTCGGCGTGAACGGGTCGAGTAGGGCGCGCCTGCGGGGCATGTGCGCCGGTTCGTCCTCGTTCACCAGCGTCCGGTGCATCGCGTAGTCGTACTTCTCGAGCACGGCCGTCGCCTCGTCGCAGACCGGGGTGATCTTCTCCAGCGCGATCGACGGCGAGAAGGTGACGTTGTCCCGGAACACGGCCTTGACGTCGTCGTAGCGCGTCACGACCCAGTAGCCGAGTGCGGGACTGTAGAAGACCGGCTCCTCGTCCCGGGACCACCGCACCGCCTCCGGCGGGTCGGCCTGGTACTCGTCGCCGAACGGGTCGAACGCCGCCGCCCGGTCACTGAACGGACATGCCCCTGTGCTCATGGCCACACTGCCTCCGTGAGCTGCTCATTTACCGATATCGCACACCTTGTAGCGATAAGCGAACTGCGCAGAGGCTAGGTACCCCGCTGACCGACGTCAAGACCCGGTGCCGCCGTCGAATGTGCGGGCCCGGAGGTTGCCGTGAAGGGCACATTCCCTGCGCCGGACGCGGTGAGGGGCACATTCGCTGCGTCATACGCAGGGAAAGTGCCCCTCACGGCACACACCCTCCCGGGGGAGTGGGGTGTGGGTGGGTCAGGAGGTGAGGAGGTGGGTGAGGTCGTGGGCGGCGGTGCGGACGGCGTCGGCGGCGGTGGCGGTGTCCAGGCCGTCCATGGCCACGACGCCGACGCTGTACTCGACCGCGGGCTGGTCGCCGGCGTGGACCGCGGTGGCCAGGCCGACC
>NZ_KB912586.1:0-3669 GCF_000383775.1 Saccharomonospora halophila 8 | reverse complement strand
GCCCGCGGCGGCGACGAACAGCGTCGCCCGGTCGAGCTCCACCACGGTCTGCCGCACGGCGCCGCCGCCGAACTGCACACCCGCGCCGTCCGCGAGGCTCCGGAACGCCGAGGCGACCGCCGAGAGGTGTCCGGCGTCGTCGGGGCCGAGCTGCCCGGACCGGCCGAGCAGCATGCCGTCGGTCGAGAGCGCGACGGCGTGCCGGGCCCGGTCCAGACCGGTCACCAGGCCGTCCAGCAGCCGGTCCAGATCCGTCGGGTCGGAAGCGACCATTGCCTCGTTCTCCCCACTGTCGAACAACCGTGCCGGCCACCGTGGACACGGCGGCACCGTATCGAAGATCACCCGGTTCGCGGTGTCAAGACACACGATCTCGCGGAAAGTCATCGTCTCGACGACGCCACCGGTCCGACCCGGTGAACGACCGGGAGACGAGCCGGTCACGGTTGAATACGGCGAGTGACGGGACGGTCACCCGCGTCGGTCAGTCGAAGACGAGCACGCCGCGGATGTTGCGGCCCGCGTGCATGTCGTCGTACGCCTTCGCCACGTCGTCGAGCGGGTACCGGGTGGTCACCAGGTCGTCCAGGTTGAGCACGCCCCGCCGCCAGAGCCGCACCAGTGCCGGGATGTCACACCCCGGTGCGGCCTCACCGAACAGCGACCCCTTTACCGACTTCTGCATGAGGACCAGGTCGTTCAGCCGGAGGGGGACGTCGGTCGCGCGGTGGCTGCCCAGACCGGTGAGGACCACCGTCCCGGCCTTGCGGATCGCCCCGAGCGCCCGGGCGAGGTGCTCGCCCCCGGTGACACCGACGGCGACGATCACGGCGTCCGCCCCTTGTCCGTTGGTGACCGACCGGGCGTGCTCGGCGGCCTCGCGGAGGTCGGCGTAGGCGTGCGTGGCGCCCAGTTCGTGAGCCTTGTTCCGTTTGAACTCCACCGGGTCCACGGCCAGCACGGTGCTCGCCCCCGCGTGCGCCGCGCCCTGCACGGCGTTCGCCCCGATGCCGCCGATGCCCAGCACGATCACCGTGTCGCCGGGACGGACGCCCGCCGTGTTGACGGCCGCGCCCCACCCGGTGGGCACCCCGCAACTGAGCAGGCACGCCAGCTCCAGCGGCACGTCCTCGTCGATCCGGACGAGCGAGTCCACCGAGGCGGTCGTGTACTCGGCGAACGTCGAGATGCCGCACTGCTGTCCCACCGGGCGCCCGTCCAGACTGAGCCGGTAGCTGGTCGGGTCGTCGGCGCGGGCCCCGGTGAGCAGGGTCGCGCCCAGGTGGCACAGGTTCTGCAGGCCACGGGCACAGAACTCGCACGTGCCGCACGCGGGCAGGAAGGAGAACACGACGTGGTCGCCGGGGGCGAACCCGGGGGTGTGCGGGCCGACCGCGGTGACCACGCCCGCGCCCTCGTGCCCGCCGCAGAACGGGTGGATGCCGACGGGCAGGTCGCCGGTCGCGGCGTGGTCGTCGGAGTGGCACAACCCGGACGCGGCGAGCCGCACCGTCACCTCGCCCTGCCGCGGGTCGTCGAGCTCCAGGTCGACGACCTCGTAGCGCCCGGGGGACTCCCGCAGGACCGCGCCCCGCGTACTGATCGGCATCACGTTCTCCCTCGACTCCGGTTCCACCGACGTGGGCGAAACTATCCCGCCCTACGGCGGGACACGGGCGTGTCGCGTGGTCCGGAGACGGCCGTTTCACGTTGGGTCGAGACGGCCGGGGGAGCGGGCGGGGTGCCCGTGCGCGACGGCCCGGTCGTCCGCCGGGCGCAGTGCCTCGGACGGCAGCAGCTTCGGGTGCCGCGGCGTGGGCCATTCCAGGAGCAGGAGGGTGGCGTCGTCGTGAAGCTCGCCACGCTGGTGGTGCAGGATCGCGTGAACGACCCGACGCAGTGTCTCCGGTGGAGGGAGTCCGGCTTCGCTCTCCCGTTCGACGATGTCGACCAGCCGGTCGATGCCGAAGTGCTCGCCGCGGTCGTTGCGGGCCTCGGTGACACCGTCCGTGTAGAGCAGGATCCGGTCGCCCGGCCGCAGCTGTTCCCGTCCCGGGAGGGTGGGATCGGCGTCGTCGAGGTGCTGCAGGCCCAGAGGCATGCGCCTGCCCTCGTCGAGCATCTTGTGGATGCGGCCGTCCCGCAGCAGAACGGGTGGCGGGTGTCCCGCGTTCAGGTACGACAGCACCCCCGAGTCGAAATCGACCGTCGCCAACACGGCCGTGGCGAAGCGGGTCTCGGCCGCGTGCTCGCGCAACACCGTGTCGGCCCTGCGGGCGATGCCGGCCAGCGTCTCGTTGACGCGGCGTGCGTTGCGCGTGGCGGCCATGGCCATCGAGCAGACGAGGCCGGCCTGGAGGTCGTGGCCGGTGGCGTCGAACACGGCCACGTGGCCGAGCCGTCCGTCGGCCGTGTAGTCGAACCCGTCGCCGCCCGCCTCGTCGTAGTACTCGACGACCGCGCTGACCGTCATGTCCGGGGTGGCGAAGGTCTGCGGGGGCAGCAGCTGCCACAGCAGTTCGGCCGAGACGGTCAGTGGCCGGGGCCTGCGTGCCCGGTGCAGGGCGTCGCTCTGGGCGAGTTTCGCGATGATGAGGTGTCCGAGCAGGCCGCCCACGGTCCAGCAGTGCTGCCGCAGGGTCGCGTCGTCCGGGTCCGCACCCTCGGGCGGAACCACCCGCAGACTCCCCATCCGGTGGGTGCCGTTCAGGACGGGAACCCACAGCACGGGAGTGCCCGTCTCCGGGTCGTGGTCCCGGAAGATCTCGACCCGCTGGAACGACCGGCCCGCACGGGTGCCGTCGATCGCGATCGGGGCCACCGGGGCGGCTGCGTCGGTGCCCAGCGGGTGCAGGTGCCGCTGGGGCAGGTCGGAGACGTACAGCAGTCCGTCGACGCCCACGTGGGTGGCCAGGGCGTCCCGGACGATCCGTCCGAGGTCACCCCCGGCGGCCAGGTGCCCCCGGTTGATGAGCTCGTCGAGCACCTTGTACCAGTTCGCGGACGTCACGGTCCTCACCGTAGTGGCTCCCGGGCGGGCTCACCCGCCGCACCGCGCGGGCCGGTCGACGACCCGGTGCCCCGGTCCGCCGGAGACGTCGACGAGCATGTGGTCGTCGTGGCGCGGACCCGCGTCGACAGCCCGTGGTGTGTGGTCAGAGCAGTTCGACCTGGTGCACGAGCCAGCGGTCGTTCTCGTGGCGCAGGGTCAGCCGCATCCGGTTCCGGTCGATCCGCGGCTCGGGGTTGTCGGTGTTGGTGATGGTCTGATCGACGAACGCGAGCACCACCGCCTCGGTGGAGTCGGCACGCACGACGCCCGCCGCCAGTGTCTCCCCCTCGGAGACCGCTTCGTGCTCCCGGATCAGCTCGCTGAGGTCGTCGCCGACGCGGCGGTACTGCTCGGCGAAATCCCCGGTCGCGTGGTCGAGCACGGCGTCGAGGTCCTTGTCCAGGGTGTCGAACTCGTACGAGGCCAGCTGGGTGGCGAACCGGGTGGCCGCGTCGAGCACTTCCGTCCGCGCGGTCTCCCGGGCACGCAGCGACCAGTAGTCCACCCCGACGAACCCCGCACCGACCAGTGCCGCCACGACCAGTGCGGTGGCGATCACCGTCCGCGCCCGGGGACGCCGCCGCCACCGGCGGCGACGACGGCCGGGCCCGTCCCCG
>NZ_KB912585.1:79141-82444 GCF_000383775.1 Saccharomonospora halophila 8 | reverse complement strand
GCGGCGCGCGGGCGGATCGATCTGCGGCGCACGCTGCGCCGGTCGATGGCCACCGGTGGGGTGCCGATGCGGCCCGCGCTGCGGCGGCGTGGTCCGCACCGGCCGGAGCTGGTGCTGCTGTGTGACCTGTCCGGGTCGGTGGCCGGATTCGCGCAGTTCACGTTGCTGCTGATCCAGGCGTTGTCCGACCAGTTCCGCAAGGTGCGCAGTTTCGCGTTCGTCGGTGTCACCGACGAGGTCACCGACCTGGTGCGGGACGGGAGTGAGGACCCGCGCAACCTCGCGGTGCGGGTGCTGTCCCAGGCCCGGGTGACGACGTGGGGAAGCAACAGCGACTACGGCGGGGCGTTGGACTCGTTCGTGTCCGGGTGGCCGGATGCGGTGGGGCCGCGCACGAGCGTGCTGATTCTCGGGGACGGCCGCACCAACGGGGGTGATCCGAACCTGCCCGCGCTGCGGGAGGTGGCGGCCGCGGCGCGGCACGTGTACTGGCTGAACCCGGAGCCGGAGAACCTGTGGGGCACGGGCGACTCGGCGGCCCACCACTACGCGCGGGTGGTGCCGATGCACGAGTGCCGCAACGTGCGTCAGCTGTCCCGGCTGATCACGGAGTTGATGCCCGCCGGGTGAGCCGCGCGGGCGGGTGCCGGGTCACCCGCCGTGCCGGTCGCGCAGCCGGGACAGGTCGTCCGGTTCGAGGGTGATGTCGAGCCCGCGCAGGGTCGCGTCGAGCCGCTCCGGCGGGACGGGCACCTGGTCGGCGGGGCGGCCGTCGGGATGGGTGGTGTGCAGTTCGGTGCCGACGAGGCGGCGGCAGCGGCCGGGGTCGAGGCGCATCACCACGGGGCGGCCGGTGAACGGCGAGTCCGGGTGGGTGGCGACGTAGTGGTTGCCGACGGCGTAGTCGACCGGGCGCTGCGGGGTGGTGTCGAAGGCGTGCAGCGCGGTCCAGCCGTCGTCGGTGTGTTTCTCCAGGCGCCACGACCGGCCGTCGTGGCTGAGCCGGTGGGGCCAGCCCGCCTGGTCGACGACGTGTCCGTGGCGCAGCGGCATCGGGTGCAGCACACCGGCGCCGAAGCCGACGTCGACGAGGTGGTCGACGTCGTCGACACGGGTCAGCAGGATCATGTGCGTCTTGGGGCCGGGGTGGTCGGGTTGGACGCGGGCCACGCCGCGCACGACCGGGTAGCCGAGCCGCTGCAGGACGGCGGCGAACAGCAGGCCGTGTTCGTAGCAGTAGCCGCCGCGGGGCCGGTGCACGAGTTTCGCGGTGATCGATTCCAGGTCGAGGCTCGGGGTGCGGCCGAGCACGACGTCGAGATTCTCGAACGGGATGGTGCGCACGTGCGCCTCGTGGAGTGCGCGCAGCCCCTCGGCCGACGGGGCGGCGGGGGTGTGTCGGTGTCCGGTGCGGGCGAGGTAGGCGTCCAGGTCGAGCGCGTCGACGCCCCACTCGTCGGTGTCGGTGGGTGCCGGGGTGGGTGCGGTGGTGGTCACGGTGTGAGCGTCACACCTGCAGCGCGGTGGAGGTCAACCCGGACGGCGCGGCGGCCGGGTGCGCCGGGCCACACCCCGGAGCATAGTTGCATCACACAACTTTTTTCGTTAGCTTCGGAAAAGATTTCCGGACTGTGAAGGGAGTCCCGCCACGTCCACGCCCGAGCGACCCGTGTCCGACGCCGAGCCCGTGCCGCCGCCTGCGGGGCAACCGCCCGAGCGGCCGATGTCGCATCGGCAGGTGCTCAAGGCGTTCACCGGGTTGTTGCTCGCGTTGCTGGTGGCGATCCTGTCGTCGACCGTCGTCTCCAGTGCGCTGCCCACGATCCTGGCCGACCTGGACGGCACGCAGAGCCAGTACGCGTGGGTGGTCACCGCGATGTTGCTGACCTCCACCGCCACCACCCCGATCTGGGGCAAGCTGGCCGACCTGTTCAGCAAGAAGCTGCTGTACCAGGTCGCGATCGTGATCTTCACGCTCGGGTCGGTGCTCGGCGGGTTCGCGCAGACCATGCCGCAGCTCATCGGGTTCCGCGCCCTGCAGGGCATCGGCATGGGCGGGCTGCAGGCGCTCATCCAGGCCGTGATGGCGGCGATGATCACCCCGCGGGAGCGTGGCCGCTACGCCGGCTACATCGGCGCCACCTTCGCCGTGGCCACCACGTCCGGCCCGCTGATCGGTGGGCTGATCGTGGACTCGCCGCTGGGCTGGCGGTTCACCTTCTGGGTCGGCGTGCCCATCGCCGTGGCCGCGTTCGTCGTGCTCGGCCGCACGCTGAAACTGCCCGTCGTCAAACGGGACATCCGGATCGACTGGCTGGGTGCGCTGCTGCTGGTGTCCGGGGTGACCCTGCTGCTGGTGTGGTTCTCCCTGGCGGGGCAGGATTTCGCGTGGCTCTCGCCCACCACCGGCTGGTTCGTCGGTGGCGCCCTCGGCCTGCTCGCGCTGGCCGTGTTCGTCGAGACCCGGGTCAGCGAACCGGTCGTGCCGCTGCGGCTGTTCCGCGACCGCACCTTCACCCTCGCCATCCTCGCGTCGCTGGCCGTGGGCACCGCCATGTTCGGCGGTGCGGTGTTCCTCGTGCAGTACTTCCAGATCGCCCGCGGCTACTCCCCCACCGTGGCCGGGCTGCTCACCCTGCCGATGGTCGGCGGGCTGGTCGCCTCCTCCACCCTCACCGGCCGCATCGTGTCCCGCACCGGCCGCACCAAACCGTTCCTCGTGGCCGGGTCGCTGGTGCTGCTCACCGGGCTGTCCCTGTTGTCCACCGTCGACCACACCACCGACCTCGTGTGGATGGGCGTGTTCCTCGCGCTCATGGGCACCGGCGTCGGCTCGATGATGCAGAACCTCGTGCTGGCCGCGCAGAACACCGTCGGCATGCGCAACGTCGGCGCCGCCACCGCCACAGTCACCTTCTTCCGCACCCTCGGCGGCTCCTCCGGTGTGTCCGTGCTGGGCGCCGTGCTCGCCATGCGCGTGGCCGACCACATCACCAGCACCCTCACCGCCCGTGGCCTGCCCGTCGGCGACGCCCTCAACGGCGGGGGCGGCACCCTCGACGTCGACGCGCTGCCCCCGCCCGTGCGGGAGGTTGTGCGCGCCGCCTACGGCCACGCCACCGGCACCCTGTTCCTCATCGCCGCCTGCACGGCCCTGGTCACCGTCGTCGCCGTCGCCTTCATCCGGGAACAACCCCTGCGCGAGACCCTCGACCTCGACGACGACGGCTCGGCACCGCCCACGCCGCACACCCGGGACGTCGGCGCCGACCCCGGGGCCACCACCCCCGACCCCGCGGCCGC
>NZ_KB912585.1:75843-79041 GCF_000383775.1 Saccharomonospora halophila 8 | reverse complement strand
CGGGCGGCCCGCCGGGAGGCGGTCGTCGACCGTTCACCGACTCCGCGACCGTTCACCGACTCCGCCCCCACGCCGCGCGCCGGTGCGCCATCATGATCCGCGCAGGGGGGCACCGGACACCGAACGAACAGGGGATCACACCCGTGGACTCAGCCGACACCACACCGGACGTGGCGACGATCGACCCGAACACGCCGAGCGTGGCCCGCGCCTACAGCTACCTGCTCGGCGGGAAGGACTACTACGCCGCCGACCTGGCGGTGGTGAAGTTCCTCGAGGACACCTTCAAGGACCCGTACGCCTCGGCGATGACGAACCGGCGCTGGCTGCGCCGCGTCGTGCGGTGGCTGACCCGCCACGCCGGCATCGACCAGTTCCTCGACTGCGGCTCCGGACTGCCCACCGACGACAACGTGCACCAGGTGGCGCAGCGGCTCAACCCCGAGGCCCGCGTCGTCTACAGCGACAACGACCCGACCGTGCAGGCCCACGGCCGGGCGCTGCTGGAGGACAACGACCGGTCGGTGTTCGTCGCCGCCGACCTCACCGACCCGGATACGCTGCTGAACGACCCGGCGGTGCGGCGGCTGCTCGACTTCGACCGGCCGATCGCGATGATCCAGTGCTTCACCCTGCACCACGAACCGGACGAACCCCGCCCGGTCGCCGACATCATGCGGACCTACGTGGACGCGCTGCCGCGCGGCAGCTACGTGTCCCTGACCCACATCACCTACCCGCCCGCGGCCGACGACCCGGACGGCACCGGCCGCGCGATGGTCGACGAGCTGCGCCGCGGCATCCGCGACAAGGGCATGGACTCGGGCTACTTCCGCGAGTACGACCACGTGCGGTCGTTCTTCGACGGGCTGGAACTGGTGGAACCCGGACTGGTGCCCGCCGCCGACTGGTGGCCCGACGGGCCGGTGCCACGCAACGAGACCGACGCCATCGTCTACGGCGGCGTCGGCAAGAAGGTCTGAACCGCGCAGCGACGCAGCGACCGGGTTCGACGCCGGGACGCGACGCGCCCGGGTGGAACAGCGCGGTCTGCGGCTGCTCCGCCCGAGCGCGAACGGACGGCGTGGAACCGGCTCAGGCGCCGAAGGCGTCCGGGTCCGGGCCGACGCGGGCGCCGGTGTCCAGCGCCGCGATCGCGGCCATATCGTCCTCGCTGAGCGCGAAGTCGAAAATGTCCAGGTTGGACCGGATCCGCGACGGGGTGGCCGACTTCGGGATCGTGACGTTGCCCAGCTGGAAGTGCCAGCGCAGCACGATCTGCGCCGGGGTCTTGCCGTGCCTGTCGGCCAGCGACACCAACGTCTGCTCGTCCAGCAGGCCCTTGCCCTGACCCAGCGGGCTCCACGCCTCGGTGACGATGCCGTGCTCGGCGTGGAAGGCACGCAGCTCGGCCTGCGGCAGGTTCGGGTGCAGCTCGATCTGGTTCACCGCGGGCACCACGCTCGTCTCGTCGAACAGGCGCCGCAGGTGCGTGCTGTGGAAGTTGGACACCCCGATCGCGCGGGCCCGGCCCTCGGCGTGCAGCGTCTCGAACGCCTTCCAGGTGTCCACGTACCGGTCCTGGCCGGGCATCGGCCAGTGGATCAGGTACAGGTCGACGTAGTCCAGGCCGAGACGGGCCAGGCTGGCGTCGAACGCGGCCAGCGTGTTGTCGTATCCCTGGCTGTCGTTCCACAGTTTCGTGGTGACGAACAGCTCCTCCCGGGGCACACCCGACGCGGCGATCGCCTTGCCGACGCCCTCCTCGTTGCCGTAGATCGTGGCGGTGTCGATGCTGCGGTAGCCCGCTCGCAGCGCCTCCAGCGTCGGCTCGAACACCTCGTCGGCCGGGACCTGGAAGACGCCGTAGCCGAGTCGCGGCATCTCCGCGCCGGTGTTCAGGGTGATGGTCGGAACCTGTGCCATGGGCAGTGCCGTCCTCGTTTCCGTCGGTTCACGTTCCTCGATACGGGTGGGGTCACCACAGCGAGTGGGCCCCGCTCCAAGGAACGGATCAGCGGCCCCACGCATTCCCCGCCGCGGGCACCGCGTGCCCATCCGCCTCCGGCGGTTCGGGCGTGCCGGGTGGGCCGCGCGGGTCGGAACCGTGCGTGTCAGAACACCGTGCCGACGTCGTGCGCGAGGAGCTCGTCGGTCGCCCGTTCGGCCACCGCGGCGATCGTCATCGACGGGGTGCACGCCGCGGCGGTATCCGGAAGCAGGGACCCCTCCAGCACGTACAGCCCGAGTTGCCCCCGCACCCGGCCGGCCGGTCACAGACCGTGCCCCTCGACGCACCGCCCAACGGGTGCCACGTGTTCGGGGGGCAGGGCGAGGTGGTGTCCAGCTCCACCGAGCCGAAGCCCGCGATCTCGCCGATCCGGGTGTCGATGCGGCGTGCCCGCGCGGCGGCCGCCGTCGCCCCGGCGAGCAGGGGGACCCGTCGACTCAGCTCCGGCACGGTGCCCTCCTCGCCGCGCCGGGGACGTCCGGGGGTGACCTGTTCCGGGAAGGTGCCGCGCCGGCGCGCCGGGAGTGCGTCATAGGAAGGGACAACGACACAGCGCGACCATGGTCACTCGCGCGTAGTGACGTCGGGGGTGGAGGCCGTCGGCGGCGGGTGCAGGGCGTCGGCGGTGGTCCTGATCGTGCTCAGCGCGGCGGTCACCAGCGGGTGGTCCCGGCTGCCGCGCCGGGTGGCGGCGAGGATCCGCCGCGCGGGCGCGTGTTCACCCCGCAGCGGGATCCGCGCGACCGGCCGGTCCTCGTGCAACCGTGCGAGGCGGGGCACGAGGATGATGCCGAACCGGTGGGCGACCAGGGCGGTGCCGGTGTCCCACTCGTCGGCGTAGTGGGCGATGTTCGGGGTGAACCCGGCGCCGAGGCAGGCCGTGAGCACCAGCTGGTGATAGGTGCTGCCGGGACGGCCCAGGATCCACTGTTCGTCGGCGGCGTCGGCGAGCGTGACCGTCCGCCGTCCGGTGAGCCGGTGCCCGGCCGGCACCACCAGGTCCAGCGGGTCGTCGAGCAGATCCCGCTGGTCGAACCGGGTGTCGGAGGTCGGCGGGGTGTCGGCGGTCGCGGTCAGCAACGCCAGGTCCGCGTCGCCGGCCAGCAGCAGGTCGAAGCAGCGGGCGGGCTCGGCCTCGATGACGCGCACCCCCAGCCGGGGATGCCGGTCCCGCAGCGTCGCCGCCG
>NZ_KB912585.1:63427-75743 GCF_000383775.1 Saccharomonospora halophila 8 | reverse complement strand
TGCGGGCCGCCCGCCGCGCGTGGTGCAGCAGCATCAGCGCGAGCAGCCCGGACACCTCGGGGTGCGCGACCGCGGCCGCCAGACGGCGGGTGAGCCGGATCGCCTCCGCGGCCAGGTCCACCTCACCGGAGTAGCCCTCGTTAAAGATCAGGTACAGCACCCGCAGCACCGTGGCGACATCCCCGGGTTCGGTGAACCGCACGCCGGACACGGTCCGTTTGGCCCGGCTGATGCGCTGCGCCATGGTCGCCTCGGGCACGAGGTAGGCCCGCGCGATCTGCCGTGTGCTCAGGCCGCCGACCGCGCGCAGCGTCAGCGCGACCGCCGAGGACGGGGTCAGGGACGGGTGCGCGCACAGGAAGTACAGCCACAGCGTGTCGTCGGCGTCCACGGCCGGGCCGGGCGTGGGCTCGTCCACCACGCGGATCTCGCGCTGCCGCCGGGCGGTGCCGGCGCGGGCGGCGTCGAGGAACTTGCGCCACGCCACGGTGACCAGCCACCCCGTGGGATCTCTCGGGGGTTCCTGCGGCCACACCCGCACAGCCTCCACCAGCGCGTCCTGCACGGCGTCCTCGGCCGCCGCGAAGTCGGCTCCGCGACGGACGAGGATCCCGATCACCGTGGGGATGCGGCCGCGCAGCAGTGTCCCGTCCACCGCGGGCTCACTCCGTGACGGTTTCCCGTGCGCCGAGAAACGGGCGCACCTCGAGCCACTCGTGGATCGGTTTCCCACCGGCGCCCGGCGCCGCCGACAGTTCACCGGCCAGTTCCAGCGCCCGCTCGTAGCTGTCGACGTCGATGACCATCCAGCCCGCGATCAGGTCCTTGGTCTCGGCGAACGGGCCGTCGGTGACCGGCGGGCGCCCCTCGCCGTCGTAGCGGACGAACGTGCCCTCCGGCGCCAGCGCCTGACCGTCCACGAACTCGCCCGTCTCCTCCAGCCGGGCGGCGAAGTCGTTCATGTACCGCATGTGGTCGGTGACCTCCTCCGGGGTCCACTCCTCCATCGGCACGTCGTTCACCGGCGCGGGCGCGCCACGGTAGTGCTTGAGCAGCAGATACTTGGTCATCATGTCCTCCTCGGTCCGTACGGCCCAGTGTGGCCGTTCCACCCGGGGGACGGAGCCGGACGCGCATCCTCGACATCCCCGGAAGGAGATTCCCGATCGTCGACCACCGCGGGTTTCCACCCCCTCACCCACGGCGAGACCCACCGCTTCCGGCCGAAGGGCCACGTCGATCCCGGGGCATCCTGCTAGGTCCCGGTGGTGGCCACCGGTGTCGTCTGCGCCAGGGCGATCCGCCAGGTCCCCTGATCCCGAACCAGGACGTACGTGAGCGTACCGGTCGCGGGCAGGACGGTCGTGCTGTCCGCGTGGTTCCGCCCGTCGTGCACCGTCTTGGTGCAACTGACGAGGGCGACGTCCGGAGTGGCCAGGCGAATGTCGAGGACATCCAGCTCGGTCCGGACCTGTTCGAGCGACGAGGAGAGCGCGGCGGTCATCGCCGCGGCGAAGTCGTCGCGCCCGAGGACTCGTCGCCCGGCGATGTTCACGATGACGGTGTCCGGGGTGTGCAGCCTCATCAGCGCGTCCGTGTCACGCTGTGCGTCCTGAGCCCGGGACACGACCCGGCGGATGGTGCGGTCGTCGGACTCGCTCGGACGGAGGTCGGGCGCTTCTGTGTCCATGACGACGACGCTACGAGCTCGACTCTGCTCGAAGTCAATCCACCTGTGTGGTCCCGCCCGTCATGAACCGTCCTGGTGCAGCCGACCGCTCACTGGATCAGCGAGTTGTCGCGGTCGCGTTGGTAGCGCTCGTAGACCACGCGCGAGCCGAACGTTCTGGTTTCGACCAGCTCCAGCGGGATCTTCTCGGTGACCGGTGGCAACAACGGCGTGCCGCCACCGACGACGATCGGAAAGCGGAAGATGCGCAGCTCGTCGACCAGCCCGAGTTCGATCGCCACGGCCGCCAGGCCGGCGCCGCCGATCTCGATGTCCTTGTCCGTCGCGTCGCGCGCGGCAGCGACCTCCTCGGCCACCGACCGCTCGGCGAGTCGCGCGTTGCCGGGAACGCTGTCCAACGTGCGGCTGAAGACGACCTTCGGAAGCGCGCACCAGACGTCCGCGAACGCGGCGTGAGGTTCGGTATCACGCATCGAAGGGTCCGTTTCCCACACCGACATCGTCTCGTAGAGTTCGCGGCCCAACAGGTAGCAGCCAAGCCCGCGCACCCGCGCGAGGTGGAAGCGAAACAACTCCTCATCAGGAACCATCCACCCGAACGCACCCTCGCGGTCCGCGATGAAGCCGTCCACCGAGACGCCCATCGAGTAGATCAGCATCGCGTCGAGCTCCGCACACCGAAGCCACGGACGATGCTCGCGGAGTCGTTCCTCGAGCTGGACATCGTGCTCCCCTCGGGCTCCGTCACCCCTGGTGACCGGTCGTACGAGGAAGACTACATCGCCGTAAGCCGGGGCGCAGTGATCGTAGGGTCGTCGGCGGCGACCGCACCGGATCCCGGAGGGGAACCCGACCGGACACCGCACGCTGACCTGCGACCAAGTGCTTGACCTGCGATTTCGCGGATTCTCCCCCGGGCTTCCACACCATCCGGACACCCGTGAGCGTTTCGTCACGGTGACGGACTCCCGCGTTCCTCCGGTGCCGTGCTGAGCCGCGCGCCGCGACCTCCTCCCGGGTGGTGTCCGCGGACGGTCCTCGGAGGGGCTCCCCGACCGCCCCTGCCTTCTCCCTCTGCCCTCTTCCTCCATTTCGCCGCCCCGTCGTGGGCATAGTTTCGCGCACGCGATCGTTAAACCAGTAACGCGCGTCGCGAAACAGTGAAACTAACTCCGACCGAGAACCCGTGATAATGCCTCTTATCACGGTGTGGCGGTGGGCGGGGTCCGCGAGGCGCCATAGAGGCCGGACACGCGAAAGTGACCACGAGCGGCGACGACGTCGGACGTCTTCAACACGATCGCCGAGCCGCAGCGCCGAGAGATCCTGGTGCTGTTGCGGGCGGGTGCGCGGCCGGTGACCGAGCTGGCGCGGGAACTGGGGATCACTCAGCCGCGGGCGTCCCAACACCTGCGGGTGCTGCGGGAGGTCGGACTGGTGCGGGACCGCCAGGCCGGCAAGCAGCGCTGTACGGCTTGGACGCCGGCGGGCTGCGGCCGGTCCATGAGTGGACCGGCGGGTTCGAGCGATTCTGGAACGACAGCTCCGACCGGCTGGACGCTTAGGTGCGCGACCTGAAGCAGAATCGACAGAAGGAGTAGTTGATGAGCGAGGAGGGACGAGGCACGTCGGCACGGTCCGCGACGGCCGACCGCGAGATCGTCCCGCCGGACGGATCGTGCTGCTGCACTTCTGGCCTGTCCAGCACCACAGCGCCGGACCACGTGCCCCAGTCGGCGCCGACCAGCACGCACCCGTCGGCTCGCGGCGTCGACCTCTGGACGAGGTCGGTGTCCCTGACCATGCGAGGTCGTCGTGCCGGGCCACCACCCGGTGGCCCGGCGCCGGTGTCCCAGTGCTGGAGCACGGTGTCCTGCGCGCTGTAGTGGGAAACGATCCGTTGGGCACCGCCGAATCGGCGACCTCGTCCGAGGCCGGTCACCAGTCCAAGGTCAGCGCGGCGGTGCTGCTCGGTACTAGCGTGGCCCAGGGCGTGCAGAGCACACCGGAGGTCGGCGTGTCGCACAGCGCGCCGATCGGACCCTGGCAGCGCACGGGATGATGCCTCCGGTAGGCCCGCGCGAGGCGCACTCTCCTGGCGTCCACTCGGGTGAACACAGCCCCCCGATATGCGGCGAAGTGACTCCTCCGAGGAACTGCCCACTATCGAATAGATGACTCGAAGAATCAGTTCGACCAGCGGATACCGTATCTTCGTTGAGTTCACTGGGAATCAATAGGAAGTCCGTGCGCTTCGCGTCTCGCCTGAGTGGAGGTTTTTGCGGTGCCGTCTCAGTTGTTCTGTCCAGGTGTTGGACCGGCCGCGAGTGGGCGCCGATCGGACACTCCACGGCACCGGAAAGTGTCGCTTACGCGCCGGGGCACTTCTTCGGTGTTTTCCCGGGGGTTAGACGGCGTCAGGGCGTGCTGACGTAGTCTCGAGTACCACTCCTGGGGTGACTACGGTCGAACGCGTTGACCGTAGCCGCCCAGGAGGCAATAGCCGTTCGACGGCAGGAGGTCCGGTGGGGATGAGGACCATGTGGCAACCGCAGTGATCCGTCCCCTGGCGTATCTGCGCTCGGATCCGGCGTCGTCACCCGAATTCGGATCCGACTGTCGCTCACCTCGAAGGATGCTTGTGCACGTTTCGGTTTCGGACAGCGAAAAGGCTGAGTTGCCCCGACGGTTGCGGTGGCTATCGCACCATATGACGGCCGTGATCATGGTCTCGGCTGCGGTGTTCGTCGTTCCGCCGCTGCTGCAGTGGGCCTTCACGGGAACGTTGATCGTCGGCGACTTCCTCGACGTGACCGTGTATCGGGCCGGCGGTGCCGCGCTGCTGCACGGCGAACCGCTCTACGAGACCGCCCTGCAAGTCGGTACGGGGAGTTTCCCGTTCACCTACCCACCATTCGCGGCCGTGGTGTTCGTGCCGCTGGCACTGGTACCGGCGTGGTTGTGCCAGGCACTGGTGATTCCTGTGCACGTCGTGTTGCTGGCGGCCGTTGTCCAGCGATGTCTACGGTGGATGGGTTGTCCGGACACTCGCCAACTGCGCCGGGCGACGGTGGCACTGACCGCGGTGGTGTTCCTACTGGAACCGATCACCTGGACCATGTGGCTCGGCCAGATCAACCTGATACTGCTGGCCATCGTGCTGTTCGATCTCACCGCCGGTAGGCGGTGGGCCGGCATCGGGGTCGGCATCGCCACCGGCATCAAATTGACCCCCGGCTTCTTCATCGTCTACCTGCTGTGCACACGGCGGTTTCGGGCCGCGGGCACCGCGATGGCCACCGCTGCGGCCACCGTCGGTCTTGGTTTCCTGATCGCTCCCGGGGACTCCGCACGCTACTGGGCGGGGACCTTTCTGGACAACACCCGCTTCGAGGCCACCGACAGCACGGGGAACCTGTCGATCAACGGAGTGGTGGCCCGACTCATGGGCGTGGGCGATGCCCAACGCGTGGTCTGGCTCGTGCTCGCGATCACCGTCGCGATCATCGGACTCGCCGTGGCCACCGCCGCCCACCGAAACGGCCGCGTCCTGCTCGGGCTGACGTTGTGCGGGCTGACGGCGACCGCGATCTCTCCGTTCTCGTGGAGCCACCACTGGGTGTGGCTCGCGCCGCTGACAGTGCTGGCCGCCACGCACGCATCACGCGTGATGCTGGTGTGCCTGGCCGTACTGACCTTCGCCTGGCCAGTGCACGTCATCCTCAACATGGATATTCACTTCCCCGTGCTCGGCATCAGCACCCTGCCGCCGTGGCACGGTCTAAGAATCCTCTACGGCAACGCCTACCTGATCGTCTTCACCGGTGCACTCATCCTTGCCCACCGGGAACGACGATCACCGACACATTCGCTCCGGGGCATCGTCGTCCAGAGGTAACCGCCACAACTACCCTCTTCGCCGCGCGTGGACGGCGTCCTCGGTCACGGTGGCCGAGGACTACGCCGACGTGCGCGCGTCGAGTGTCGCCGTGCGGTGACCGGGCAGGCGTCGCGAGCGGGGGACGTGGGTCACCGAGGACAGGCCCCTCGACACGCCCGTCGCATCGGCCGGACCCCGCTGTGGGACTCCGCCACCGTTTGGTCCCGGCCCCGCCCCCACCGAGAACAGCGCCGACTCGCGAAAGGCCAGCAGCTGTCTGAGCGAGCCGCCCCTGATGCGGAGCTTGCTACGTCGCCAGCACCGTGACAGCCGCGCTGCGGTGGGGCCGACCTGCTCGGCGAGCGAAGGCCGTGACGCCGTCGTACTCGCCGTGGTGGGCGTACCCGGTGGTCTCGTATTCGAGCAGCAGTAGCCCGTTGCGTGTCGCGTCGTGGTGGATCAGACGGGAACCGGCCGAGGTGTCCGCACCGGGCAGCAGGCGCCGCCCGGTGCCGAGCACCGTGGGGGCGACCACGAGGCGGTCCGTGTCGATCAGGCCCGCTCGCAGCAGCGCGTTCGCCAGCAGGGCGCTGCCGTGGATTCGGAGTTCCCGTCCCGGTCGGGCCTCGAGTTCGGCCACCGTCCGGCCGGGGTCGCCGGTGAGCAGGGGCCGTGGGTGCCAGGTCCCCTCAGTGAGGGTGTTCGACACGTCGTACTTCGGCAGCGTGTTCATCCGCTCGGTGAACGGATCGTCCGGGTCAGTGATCTCGGGCCAGTCGCGCGCGAACGCCTGGTAGGTGCGTCGCCCGAGCAGCAGGCCGTCGGCGGGGTCGAGCCCGTCGGAGGTGCGCTCGACGAACATCCCGTCGATGTGTGGCACCAGCCAACCGCCCCTGGTGAAGCCGTCGCTGGTGTGCTCGTCCGGCGACCCCGGCCCCTGGCTCACCCCGTCGAGCGTGACGAACCCGGTGAGAGCGATCTTCGCGGTGGGCCGTCCCTTCGGCGAACGCGGCCAGTCGGCCTGCGACCGAACCCCAGCCTTCGGTGAACCCGAGCTTCTCGTGCCGGGCGCGTGCCTGCGGGTCCGCGTGCCGGACGACCATGCGGTAGTCGGTGTCGTCCGGATGGTCGTCCATCGGTGATCGTCGCGGTCATCGCGACCGGGGCGGGGTGCGCCGGTCGCCAGGTGCTGTCGATCGCGTTGGTGAACACGATGCGCTCCGGGTCGTCGACGGCGAAGAAACACCCGTCGAGATGGGCGACGAACTTGCCCCGTCGTCACTCATCCGCGTCACGAACGCCCCTGCGGGGCGCGGATCACCCGCTCCAGGGCGAGGTCGAAATCAGGATTCACTGCGGTCGCTCCTGGTGATCGGAGACGAACTGTTCGAGGCGGTCGGTGCGCTCCTGCCAGGCCCACGGCTCAGACGCCGGACAACGGCCCGCCGGGTCGGGTCGGCAAGGGCGACGAACACGCCGTCGAGCTGTGCCGAATACCGTGCCACACGGCTGAGTATCGCGTCCGAGATGATGAAAGCGAGGACTCGGTGTCGGTGGTGACGGGTAGCGTCCTCGGCGTCACCCAGGGACATACGGTCCGCACCCTCGGAAGGCTCCTCGTGAGCCGGGGGCAGGACCACGCGGGAGTCACGAGACACCGAGGAGGACACCATGACGACGACACCGGAGGACCCGACCACCACGCCGCACGGCCGCCCACCCGTTGTGGACCTGGCCACCTGGCAGGCCGCCCGTGACGAGCTTCTGGTCCGCGAGAAGGCCCACACCCGTGAGGGCGATGCCCTCGCGTCGGCCCGCCGCAGGCTGCCGATGGTGGAGTTCGACGGAACGGTCGAGGTGGTCGGCCCCGACGGTCCGGTGCCGTTCCTGGACCTGTTCCAGGGCCGCGACGAGCTCGTGGTCTACAAGCACATGTGGCACGACGGCGCCCCGCACCAGGGACAGTGCGAGGGCTGCACCACCGTGGCCTGGCACATGAAGGATGCGGTCTACCTCCACGCCCGCGGCGTCTCGTTCGCCATCCTGACCACGGGCCGTTGGGACGAGGTGGCGCCCTACGTCGAGTTCATGGGCTACACCCAGCCCTGGTACTCGGTCCGGGGTCTGGACGAGCCGGTCGGCGGGGAGATGGGCTACATCGCCTGCTTCCTGCGTGACGGCGACCGCGTCTTCCTCACCTACTCCACGACCGGCCGGGGCAACGAACCGGTCACCGGGTCCCTCGGCCTGCTCGACATGACGCCCTACGGCCGCCGCGAGGGCTGGGAGGCCAACCCCGAGGGTTGGCCCGAGGCTCCGCAGGCCGGCTCGCCGGTCGGCGGGAAGGGCGCGCCGATCTGCTGGTACTGGCGCACCGATGCCGACGGGAACGCCACCTGGGGCCCGACCAGCCGCCCCACACCACAGTGGACCCGCCCCGGCGCCACACCCGTGGAGACCCTCGGCCGCGACGGCCACTGCCACTGACGCGTCGGCGAGTCACACCGCGTCGGCCGCCGATTCCGCGGAGGCACGGCGGCCGACGCGGCGACTTGCTAGATTCGCCGTTCCCTCCGTCGGTACGAACTCGTGGGGAGTGGTCGCCCGTGTGGTCCGAGGGGCACTCGGTGCTCGTCGTGGGAGTCCCGGAACTCGACGACGACGTCCGGGCCCGCACCGCCCACTACGACGCCTCGTTCCTCGCGACGGACCCGGCGTTCGTGCACGCGCACATCACCCTGCTCGGGCCGTGGCTGTCGGAGCCGTCGCGCACCGACCTCGACACCGTCGCGACGATCATGGCGCGCACCGAACCGTTCGAGGCCACCCTCGCCACCGTCGACACCTTCCCCAACGGGCTGATCCACCTGCGCCCGGAGCCGGAGGAACCGTTCCGGGCGCTGACCGCCGCCCTGGCGGAGGCGTTCCCCCAGTGCCCGCCGTATGCGGGGACGTTTCCGGACCCGGTGCCGCACCTGACCCTGGACCGGCGGGCCGAGGGGATCACCCTGGACAGCGTCGAGCGCGACCTGCGCCATCTGCTGCCGGTCCGGACCCACGTCGACCGGGTCGATCTGCAGTGGTGGGCCAACCACGACTGCCACGTGCGTGAGTCCTGGAAACTCGGCCACCGCGGCTGACGGAACACACGGTGCACGGGACCTCGGTCGGAGACGAGCCGACCGAGACCCTCACCGCTGCCCGCCGTTCAGGCCGTGCCGAAGGACGCGGGGCCGAACCGGCCCCAGGCGATCAACGCCGCGACCACCAGATACACGAGATTCACCGCCGCGAGCTTCGGCTCCCCGAGTCGGCCGTGGGTGATCATCGCGCCGATCATCAGCAGGACCCAGCAGACGGCGGTCACCGGAACCAGAACCGGGGCGATGCCGACCGCGGCGGGCAGGATCAGCCCCACCGCGGCCAGCAGTTCCAACACACCGAGCGTCTTCACGGAGCCGGTACGGGCGTTCGCGGTCCACCCCGCACCCGGCATGGTCTCCAGCCGTTGTTTCGGCACGAAGGTCTTGCTGAGGCCGCCGGTGAGGGCCACCGCGGCCAACAGTCCGGCGGCGATCCACAACGCGAGGTCCATCGTCCACTCCCTGATCGAGGTTGTTCGTCCCCCGGTGGACGAGACAGCGACCCCGCCTGTGACACCCCGGACCGTGGTGATGTCCGGAATAGTGGCGACGGACGGGACGTTGTGGTCCGTGACCTGTCGAACCGGGGGAAAGGACTCAGGACGGTGCACATCGGTGAGCTGGCCGAGCGGACCGGCGCGAGCCGCCGGTCGATCCGCCACTACGAGCAACAAGGCCTCCTCGAACCGAGGCGGACGAGCAGCGGCTGGCGGGAGTACGACGAGCTCGCGGTGAACCGTGTGCTGAACCTGCGGGAGCTGTTGAAGGCGGGGTTGTCCCTGAGCGACATACGCCAGGTCTCCCCGTGCCTGGACAGGAAGACCTCCGAGTTCCTGAACTGCGACGACCCGGATGAGGGCACGATCGCGATGTACGAACGGCGCTTGTCCGACCTGGACGCCAAGGCCGCCGAGCTACAGCGGTACCGGACCGACCTCGTGGATCGCCTCGCCCGGCTGCGGGCGAGCGCCTCCGACGCCGAGGAGTTCGCGAGCCTGCTGCGCCGACACGCTTGACCTTGACACCGGTGTCACTACCTAGCGTGCGGAGGACCGCACCCGAGGAGGTAGTGACCCATGACTCGACCAACCCTGCCGAGTTGGCTGTTCGTCCTTTTTCTGACGTTGCTCGTCACCGCAACCGACGAGTTCATCATCGCGGGCGTGCTCACCGAGATCGCCGCGGACCTGCGGGTCGGTGTCTCCGCGGCAGGCCAACTGGTCACCGTGTTCGCGGTGGTCTACGCCGTCGGCGCGCCCACCCTCGCCGTGGTCGTCGACCGCTTTCCACGACGTCCGGTGCTGGTGGCCGGGTTGGCCGTCTTCGTGCTGGCGAACGTGGCCGCGGCCATGGCCTCCGGCTATGGAGCTCTGCTGGCTTCCCGCGTCGTCGCCGCGCTGGCGGCGGCGACGGTCACCTCGGCGGCCTTCACCACCGCGGCCACCGGGGCGCCCGCCGGGCAACAGGGGCGTTATCTCGGCGTCGCCACCGCCGGGATGACCGCGGCACTGTTCACCGGCGTCCCCGTGGGGACGTGGCTCGGTGACGCGCTGGGCTGGCGCGCCACCTTCTGGCTGATCGCCGCGGTCGGTTCGATCGCCGCTGTGGGTGTGTGGACCACCGCTCCCAGCGTGCCCGGCGGCGTGCCCGCTCCGCTGCGGGAACGGCTCGCACCGCTGCGCCGGGCGGACGTGCTGCGGCTGGTGACCGTCACCTTCCTCGCGGCGAGCGGTGGGCTGATGTTCTACACCTATCTCAGCGCCTACGCGGCCACCACCGCCTCCGGATCGGGTGCCCTGCTCTCGGTCGTCCTGGCCGTGGTCGGGCTCGCGGGCCTGGCCGGTGCCGTGCTGGCCGGGCGTGCCGACGATCGACTGGGGCATCGCGTGAGTCTGCGGGGGGTGATCGGCGGGCATGCGCTGGCTCTGATGCTGGCCGCCGGGCTCGGTTTCGCGTCCGTCGACGGCGCGGTGGCTCTGGTGGTCATGCTCGCGGTGATCGCGTTGTGGGCGGTGTTCGCCTGGGGCCTGAACCCTCCGGTACAGGGTAGTGTCATGGCCGCCGCCGGCGAGCACGCCGCCATGCCCGCGCTGGCGATGAACATTTCGGGGTTGTACCTCGGCACCGGTGTCGCGGGTGCGGCAGGTGGGATCGTCCTGTCCGCCACGGACGCCAGGTTCGTCCCCGTGGTGGCCTGCGCGCTGTTGGTGCTGTCCTTCCTGCTCACTCTGGTTCCCTCCACCGGATCCCGGGACATGCCCGCCCATCCGGAGGTGCCGTCCGCGGAGCCCGTCGGCCGCGACGGCCACTGACGCACCGCATCGGGTCCTCGACCGGCGGGTGGAGGGGGTCACCCACCCTGGACAGCGTCCGGCGCGAAACTGCGGCCGGGTCAGTCGGTCGCGCCACCGCGGTGGCGCACGTCGACCACGCCCGGGATGGGGGTCGTGTCCGTGAAGTCGTCGGCCATCGTGTCGACGCCCCGCTGCGGGTGCGCGAGGTCGACGAAGGACCGCCGTTGTTCGTGCTTGGTCTGCGTGTCCAGGTTCATGGTCGTGTTCCGGTCCTGTTCGAGGGACTCGTCGCACTCGCCGTCGCGGTTGAACGACCACATCAGGGTCGGTTCACCCCGCGGCAGGTCCGTGCCGGGTTCGCCGTCGTGGCGGCCGGTGTGCCAGGTGTGCCAGGTCTTGCCGTAGCTGTTCAGCAGCAGCCGAAGGAACGCCTTCTCCGCTGCGTCCGGGAGTCCGGGAGCGGCCAGCTGCCCGGACAGGACCTCGTAGTTGTGCGGGTGCCAGTAGTCCTTCTCCTCCTCCGGCAGCGGGTCGAACACCCGCTCGGAGACGATGTACTCGATGCCGATCAGGTTCGCGTCGCGGGTGTTGCCGTCGAAGATGACGCACTGCAGCAGGTCGTCGTTGACCACCCGGCAGTAGTGGTGTGCCTCCATCTGCATCTCCGGCCGGCCCTTGGCGCAGTGGAACCCCACCACGTACACGTCGAACCCGCGCAGCGGCGTGGTCTCCTGCAGCAGGTTCGCGCCCTGTTCCAGGGTGCCCAGCCAGGCGCCCTTGCCCTGCCCGGCCGGGGTCACCGGGGGACGTCGGTCCTTGATCGTCGGGTTGGCCATCGGAGTGCCCTCTCCGGTCGACGCCTGCGGGGTTCCCGGGGCATACCCACGGGCCCGGCGGGGAGAACGTCCCCGTGCCGCCGCCCGTGCTCACGGTCGGCCGGGGCGGCTCGGGGGCGCGGTGAGCGGGTCGTCCGGCCAGGCGTGTTTCGGGTACTGGCCGCGGAGTTCGGCGCGCACCTGGCGGTAACCGTCGCGCCAGAACGACGCGAGGTCCCCGGTGACGGCGGCCGGACGCCCGGCCGGGTCCAGCAGCCGCAGCACCAGCGGCACCCGTCCCCCACCGACGGTGGGCACCTCGGTCCAGCCGAACATCTCCTGCAGCCGCACCGGCAGCGCGGGCTGTTCGGGTTCGTAGTCCACCGGCACCCGCGCGCCGGACGGCACGGCGATGCGGGCGGGTGCCAGTTCGTCCAGCCGGGTGGCCTCCGGCCACGGCAGCAGCCGCTGCAGCGCCTGCCCGGCGTCGATCC
>NZ_KB912585.1:60370-63327 GCF_000383775.1 Saccharomonospora halophila 8 | reverse complement strand
CCCGCGGCGGCGCGGGTCGCCAGCCTGCGCGGTTCGGCCACCACCACGCGCAGTCCCCGCCCGGCCAGCGCCAACGGCACCAGGGTCGTCTTGCCCGTTCCGGGTGGGGCCACGACAACCCCGGTTCCGCCACGGTCCAGCTCGGCGCCGATCGTGCCCAGGTACGGGCGGACCGGCAGGTCGGGAAGCTCGGGCACGTGCTGCGTCATTCCCGGCACCGTATCCGGGGGCGTCAGTCGTGTTCGGTGCCCTGGGACGCCTCGGACGGGGCGGGCGGGACGACGGTCGACGGTGTCCGGCCGCCCTCGACGTTCGCGAGCAGCCGGGGATCGACCCGGCGGCCGTCGGGATCGACGCGCAGCACCGACACCTCGCCGGTGGTCTCCAGCACCGCCACGTCCACCTGATCCAGGTGGGTCACCCCGGCGAGACGCAGCTTCGCGTAGAGGTCGTTGCGGGTCATCTGCGCCCGGTCCAGGTTCTCGCTCAGCTCGTGTTCGTCCTGGATCAACAGCAGCGGACGGTTGTCCGCCAGACGCTCCACCCTGGGGCGTTTCCGCAGGTACGCGAGCAGGCTCTGGGTGGCGAACAGCACCCCGAGGGCCAGCGCGCCCTGCGCCAGGGAGATGTCCGGGCTGGTCGCGGTCGTGGCCATGATCGACCCGAACGCCACCGTGGCGGCGAAGTCGAAGTTGGTCATCTGCGAGAACGACCGCAGCCCCGCCACCCGGGAAAACCCGATCAGGGCGAGATAGACGGCCACGGTGGACACGGCGACGAGCGCGAGCGTCTGCCAGGAGGCGACCACGCGCACCTCCTCACTCGGTTGGGTACGGACGCTTCACCAGCGTAGATAACGCGCCGCGGGCGATGCCGCCGACCGGGGAACCGCGCTTCGCGGTGGCCCGGTGGCCCTCGGTGGCCAGGGCGAGTCGAGCCGCGGAGGCCACGGGCGTGGCACCCTGGCGACATGGCTGCGCAACGCAACGTCCTCGGCGGTGAACTGGAATCCTGCGGCACCGATCCGGTGACCGGCTTCTACCGGGACGGGTGCTGCAACACCGGACCCGAGGACCTCGGCAATCACACGGTGTGCGCGGTCGCGACCGCCGAGTTCCTCGACCAGCAGGCCCGGTCGGGTAACGAGCTGCGGGTGCCGGTTCCGCAGTACGGATTCGCCGGGGTCTCCCCCGGTGACCGGTGGTGCGTCTGCGCCGCCCGCTGGCAGGAGGCCGACGACGCGGGGGTGGCGCCGCCGGTCGTGCTGGCCGCGACGCACGAGCGGGCGTTGGAGGAGGTTCCGCTGGAGCGGCTGCGGGAACACGCGGTGGACGTGCCCGCCGACCCGGGCGGGCTCGTGTGATCCCGCCACCCGTCCCGCGGCGTCCGTGTGCGGGTCAGCGGCGGAGGAAGTCCCGCAATTCGGCGGTGAAGCGGTCCTTGTCCCCGGGCACCATCGCCAGCCCGTGCGAACCGCCCTCGTAGACCGACAGGGTAGCGCCGGGCACCAGTCGCACCGTGGCGCGGGCGGTGGCGTCGATCGGCACGATCCGGTCGTCGTCACCGTGGACGACCAGCGTGGGCACGTCGATGGCGTCGAGGTCCTCGTGGAACGCGGTGCCGGCGAACGCGTCGATACAGGCCAGGCCGCCTTCGAGGGTCGCGGCCATGGCCATGTACCAGAAGGCGTCCCGGTTGCCCCGGGTTGCCCGGGTGCCCTCGCGGTCGGCGCTGAAGAACGCGACGGCGGTGTCCTGCCAGAACTGGGACCGTTCGGTGGCCAGTCCCCGTTTGAGGTCGTCGAACACGTGTTGTGGCACCCCGGCGGGGTTCGCGGAGTTGTGCCGCAGCAGCGGGGTGATCGCCGACAGCAGCACGACCGAACGCAACCGACCGGTGCCGTGGCGGCCGACGTAGCGGGCGAGCTCTCCCCCGCCCATCGAGTGCCCCACCAGAGTGACGTCGGACAGGTTCAGCCCGGTGAGCAGGTCGTGCAGGTCGTCGGCGAAGGTGTCGAAGTCATAACCGGCGTAGACGGGGGTGGAGCGGCCGTGGCCGCGACGGTCGTGCGCGACGGCACGGTATCCGGCGTCGGCCACGGCCTTCAACTGGTCCTGCCACGCGTCACCGTTGAGCGGCCACCCGTGGAGGAACACCACCGGACGCCCCTGCCCCCAATCCCGGTAGAAGAGTTCGACGCCGTCGCGGGTGCGCTGGATCGGCATGGGTTCCCCTCTCCTCGAACGGTGCGGTCACGGGCGGCGCGTGAGGGCCTCCCCCGTGAACCTGTTCCCGTCGACGGGTCGGGGAAACGCATCGGCCGCGCCACCATGGCGGCGAGGACGCCGAGGCGGGCGCGGTGCTCAGCGGGTCGGCGGCGTTCCACCCGGGTCGTGGCCGAACAGGCCGGGCGCGCGGCGCAACGCGGGGGCCGAGTCGGCGATCGGCACCGCTTCGCCCCGGGTCACACCGGTGTGCCGGACAAGGTGGCGCCGGGCCATCCCGGGTGGGAGCAGCTGCCGTAGGCGGGCTCCGTGGGGGCGGGGGCGTCGTCGTGCCGCGGGACGGTGCAGCCGGTGCGGAGGAACGTGCCTCCCACCTCGACGTAGGTCTCCCAGTACTGCGGCGCCTCCGCGTAGTTCGGCTCGTAGGTGCTCTGCCGCAGCGCCAGGTCGGGCCTGCCGTCGCCGTTCAGCCGCACCAGCTCCGCCCCCGGGGCGTTGCCGACCAGTTCGTCGCTGACCGTGATGCCGTCGTCCCCGGTGAGCAGGGCGGTCAACGCGCCGGAGCCGTGCATGGCCTCGTCGAACCCGACGGTGCAGCGCCACGCGTCGCCCTGCCGTCCGCAGTCGCCGCCGGTGACGTCGCGGTGCCGCAGCACCGCGGTGTCGTGCAGCTCGTCGGCGACGTAGTAGGCGAGCACGGCCCGCCCGCCGGGCGCCGAGGTGTCCCGCCAC
>NZ_KB912585.1:57139-60270 GCF_000383775.1 Saccharomonospora halophila 8 | reverse complement strand
CGGGGCCGGCGTCGGGCCACCAGCAGGCCCGCGTCCACCGACGGTGCCGGGCGGAACGCCCGGGCGGGCACCCGGCGGTCGACGGTGAAGTCGAACCAGGGCCACCACCGCGCGGTGAGCAACGTGGCACCGCCGATCCCGGCGCGGCGGCGGGCGACCTCCCACTGCACGAGCAGGATCGCGGTGTGCCAGTGCGGCGCGGCCAGCAGCCGTTTCAGCACCGCGGTGGTGAGGTGGAACGGCACGTTGCCGACGAGCACGTGCGGACGGCGGGGCAGGCGGTAGCGCAACAGGTCGGCGTGGACGACGTCGACGTGGTCCGGGGTACGGCGGTGCAGTCGCCGGGCACGGCGCGGGTCGACCTCGACGGCGGTCAGTGGGCGGCCGAGGCGGCTGAGGGGTCGGGTCAGTGCGCCGTCGCCCGCGGCGATCTCGACGATCGGGTGGGGGACGCGTGCCGCGAGGGTGGTGACCGCGTTGATCACCGACCGGTCGACGAGGAAGTTCTGGCCGAGCTCGTGCGGACCGCCCGGAGGGGCAGAAGACATGGGGGTACTCCGGTCACGGAGAGAGGTGGAACCGGGCAGCGTCAGATCGCCGCACCGGTATGGCCGGGCTGGGTGCGGCCGAGCCGAAGAGTGGTCAGCTCGCCGTCAGGCGCGGCGCAGCCGCGCGAAGAAGACGGCGCGGAACAAGGTCCCCATGTGCGGGAGGGTAGCAGTGCGTCGGGAGCGGTGTGGCCGCGGCCGGGCGGAAGGTGACGTGGGTTTCGCCCGCTTTGACACCCGGCGCGGACTCCGCCAGGCTGGAGCGCACGGAGGGGAGTACCCGCCCCGCCGGGGTCGTCATTACGGCAGCCCGACGTGGCAGCCCGGTCCCGGCGCATCACACGCGACACCGTGATGCAGGGGAGACCTCCGGTCCCGTGAGGTGGAACCGGAGGTCGTGGTGACAGTCGCGTGGTGGGCCTGGGCCGGTGTGCTCGCGGTCATTCTGCTGATGCTGGCGGTCGATCTGATCGCGCACCGCACGGCGCACGTCGTGGGAATCCGGGAAGCGCTGGCCTGGTCGGGCGTGTGGGTCACCCTCGGCGTGACGTTCGGGCTCGTCGTGTGGTGGTTCTGGGGCGCCGAGTTCGCGGGCCAGTACTTCGCCGGCTACGTGATCGAGAAGTCGCTGGCGGTGGACAACGTCTTCGTCTTCGCGATCATCTTCAGCTACTTCGGCGTGCCGCGGCGGTATCAGCACCGGGTGTTGTTCTACGGCGTGCTGGGGGCGTTGGTGTTCCGCGCCGCGTTCATCGCCGCCGGATCGTTCCTGATCGCCAGTTTCTCCTGGATCCTGTACCTGTTCGGCGCGTTCCTCGTCTACACGGGGTTCAAGATGGCGCGCCAGGGCGACGACGACACGGTCGACCCGGACCGCAGCATCGTGCTGCGCGCCTTCCGCCGCGTCGTGCCGATGACCGACACCTTCCACGGGCAGCGGTTTTTCGTGCGGCAGGCCGGCCGGTGGGTGGCCACTCCGCTGCTGGCCGTGCTGGTGCTGGTCGAGGTCAGCGACATCGTGTTCGCCGTCGACTCGATCCCGGCGATCTTCGCGGTGACACGGGAACCGTTCCTGGTGTTCACCTCGAACGCGTTCGCGATCCTCGGGTTGCGGGCGATGTACTTCCTGTTGGCCGAGGTGATGCACCGCTTCGTCTACCTCAAGGCCGGCCTGGCGGTCGTGCTGGTGTGGGTGGGCGTGAAGATGCTGCTGCTCGACGTCGTGCACATCCCCACGTGGCTGTCGCTGTCAGTGGTGGCTGCGGTGCTGACCGGAGCGATCGTGGCCAGCTGGGTGCGCACCCGCGGCACCACCGCCCCGCCCGCGGCACCCGCCGCGCCCGGATTCACCGATGACGGGGACGGCGCCCCGTCGGAGAGTGCTGACGCCCCTTCCGGGAGCGTGAACTCGCGGGACCGGGGAGTCGACTCGCCGTCCGGAGGTGTCGACTCGCGGGCGGGGAGTGACGACTCGCGGGAGTGAGGGTGCTTCAGGCGAGGCGGAGGTGGTGCAGGGCGATGCCGGCGGCGACGCTGACGTTGAGGGTGTCCTTGCGGCCGTGGGAGCGGATCTCCACCAGCCGGTCGCAGGCGTCCCGGATCTCCGGGGTGATGCCGGTGACCTCGTCGCCGAGCACGAGCGCGACCCGCTCCGGTGGGGCGTAGTCGGTCAGCGGCACCGCGGCCGGGTCGAGTTCGAGACCGACGACGGTGTAGCCGTCGGCGCGCAGCGATTCCAGCAGGGCCTGCACGTCGTCGTGCCGGTCGAACGGCATGGTGCGTTCGGCCCCGGCGGCGGCCTTCGCCAGTCGGCGGGTCTGCAGGTCGCGCAGCCGCGGATCCCGCGGGTCGTCGGCGTAGGCGGGGTACGGGGAGAACCCGGTGACCCACACCCGGTCGAGGCCGAAGAACTCGCCGGTGCGCAACAGCGAACCGACGTTGTGTGCCGAACGGATGTTGTGCGCCACGACCACGATGCGGCGCCGGGGCTCGGTGGTGCCGTTGGTGCCGTTTCCTTCCACGATCCGCGGAGCCTACCCAGCCGCCCGTGCGGGCGGATCAGCGGTGGTGTACGCGGGCGGTGAGGAAGTCGTCGACGATGCGGGCGCAGAACTCGGCGCCGACGGGTTCGTGGGTGACCAGCCGGTTGAAGATCAGCGGGCCGACCAGCTGGGCCAGGGCCGTGGCCACGTCGAGGTCGTCCCCGAGCTCGGCGGCGGCGTCCGGGCTGGTGAGCACGGCGTCGAACGGCTGCCGGTACTGGTCGACGATGCGGCGGCGCAGCCTGCGCCGTCCGGGGCGTTCGTCGTCGGCGGCCGGGACGGTGTCCATGCCCAGCCAGGACAGCACGGTCGCGTACAGGGGGGCGTCCTCCAGCAGCCGGGCCTGCCCGGTCAGCAGGGTGACCAGGCGGTCCCGCAGCGGCCCGCTGTCCGGCGCGGGCGCCACCGGGGGCAGGAGCTGTTCGAAGGCGGTGGCGAGCAGGTCGGTGCCGGTGGCGAAGTGCCGGTAGAGGGTGGCGCGGGCCACGCCCGCGGTGCGGGTGACGGCGTCGATGGTGACGGCCTGCACCCCGCCCTCGGC
>NZ_KB912585.1:48796-57039 GCF_000383775.1 Saccharomonospora halophila 8 | reverse complement strand
GACCCGCCCCCTCTGTTGATCACGTCGGCCTCCGGGCCGATCACCGCCAGGGTCCCGAGCCGCTCCGCGTCGAACGGCAGCACGTCGCCCGCGTTGCGCAGCAGCACGAGGCCCTGCTCGGCGAGGCGGCCCGCCGCGGCGTCGTGGGCCTCGTAGTCGATGCGGGACGGGTCGTCCACGAACGCGGACCGGTCGAAGAAGCCGTGCGCGAACAGGGTCCGCAGGATCAGGATGCGACGCACGTGTTCGTGGATCGTCGCCTCGGACACCTGCGAGGCCGCCAACGCCGCCTTCACCGCGGGCGCGCTGTACACCGTACCGGGCCAGATGTCGAGGTCCAGACCGTTGTTCAGTGAGTTGACGGTGTTCTTGGCCGCGCCGTAGTCGGTCAGCACGAAGCCGCCGACCCCCCACTCGTCCTTGAGGGGCGCCGTTGACCCGGGGATAGGCACACATCACCGTCCCCACGCCGCTGCGAACGGCCGCCTCGAACGCCGGCAGATACAACCGGCGGGAGTGCGGCGATCCCTGTGATGATGGGGCGATGCGGCTTCTCGACCTCAGCCACGCCCTCGAACCGGGCATGAGCACCTATCCGGGCCTGCCGGGACCGGACATCGCCGACCACCTGAGCTACGAGGACTCGCGTGCGCACTACGCGGAGGGCACCGAGTTCACCATCGGCCGCATCAGTATGGTCGGCAACACCGGCACCTATCTCGACACCCCCGCCCACCGCTTCCGCGACGGCCACGACCTCGGCGCACTACCGCTGGAACGCTGCGCGTTGCTGCCCACCGTCGTCGTCGACGGCGACGGCGCCTTCGATCCCGACGCGTTCGCCGACATCGAGGTCGAGGGATGCGCCGTGCTGCTGCGGACCGGTTGGGACCGGCACTGGGGCACCGACCGGTATGGCGACCCGAAACACCCGCATCTCACCGGGACCGGCGCCGAGCACCTGGCCGCCCGCGGCGCCGCGCTCGTGGGGATCGACTCGGTCAACATCGACGACACCCGCACCGGCGAACGGCCCGCGCACACCGCCCTGCTGGCCGCCGACATCCCGATCGTCGAACACCTCACCGGCCTGCACGCTCTCCCGGCGACCGGGGCCCGATTCACCGCCGTCCCGGTGGCGGTGCGCGGACTCGCCACCTTCCCGGTGCGGGCCTTCGCGACCGTGGACCGGTGAACTCCGGCGTGCGGTCCGCCGCACCCTGGGGCTGCGCGGCCCCACCCGTCGCAGCTCCCGAACACGCCTGAACGGTGCATGCAGGGAACGACTGCAGGTGAGCCCGCCCAGGTGGTGTCAATAATGGTACTATAAGGGCGATGGTAGCCATTGATTCGATCGTGGCAGCGATGCGGCGCGCACCGACCAACACGTGACGCCGTGGTGCGGTGACCCGCGCGTGAACATCCAATCCGATCGTGGGCAGGCGAAGGCATACCAGGTCCGCCAGGTACAAGCGATCGACCGAGGGGAAGGTGGCAACGATGACGGCGATTGATCCCTCGCACTACACCTACCGTGTCACCTGGTCGGCAGAAGACGGGGAATTCGTCGCGACGTGCCTGGAACTCCCGTCGCTGTCCTGGCTCGCCGCGACACCGCAGGACGCGCTGATCGGGGTGGAGCGGGTCGCCGCCGAGGCAGTGGCGGACCTGCGGGAGGCGGGTGAGCAGATCCCGGTCCCACTCGCGGACCAGCAGTTCTCGGGGCGGTTCAACGTCCGTATCCCCGAGACGCTGCACCGCAGGCTCGCCACCGAGGCCGCTGAGGAAGGTGTGAGCCTCAACCGTCTGGTCAGCGACCGACTCGCCCGCAGGTGAAACCCGTCGCCCGGCCGCCGCGCCCGGGGCACAACCCGGATGCGGCGGCCGGGATGCGTTCCGCCGCCGGTGGGGTACTCCCGGTCCGGTGACGTGCGGCCGTCACCGCGCCCGTCGACCTGCACGACCGAGGAGGTCCCGTGTCCACTCGCCCGCACGCCGTCGCGTTCGACGTACTCGAAACGCTGCTGAACCTGGAGCCTCTCCGCACACGCCTGGAGGAGATCGGCCAGCCCGCGCAGTTGCTGCAACCGTGGTTCCTGCGGTTCCAGCGCGACGCCATGGCGCTGACCCTGGCCGGCGACTTCGGGACTTTCGAGTCCGTCGCCCGGCAGGCGCTGCGCACCGACACGCAGCACACCGCCACCGAAGAGGACATCGACCACGTCCTGGCCGGCTTCGGACAGCTGCCCGCCCACCCCGACGCCGAACCCGCGCTGCGGCAACTGTCCGAGGCCGGGATCCGCATCGGCTGCCTCACCGTCGGCAGCGCGGACAACACGACACGGTTCCTCGAACAGGCGGGACTGGCGCGCCACGTCGACCAGGTGATTACCGCGGAGCAGGCAGGCATCTGGAAACCCGCCCCGTCCATCTACCGCGTGGCCGCACACCAGCTCGGGGTCACCCCGGCCACCATGGCGCTGGTCGCGGTGCACGCCTGGGACTGCCACGGAGCCACACGCGCGGGCTGCCTCGCCGGCTGGTGCGCCCGCCTGGAAGGCCGCTACGGCGACGTCTTCACCGCGGCCGACGTGACCGGCTCCGATCTCGTGGAGGTCGCCGGGAATCTGCTGCGGCTGCCGTCCACCTGAGGCCGCCGCCGTCGGGTCAGGGTCCGCCGAGCCGGGCGGTGATGGCCGTGGCGGCCTCCCGCACCACCTCGCCGTACAGGTCGAGCTGGTCGCGCGAGACCCGGAACCGCGGCGCCGACAGCAGCACCGCGGCCACCTGCTCGCCCCGGTGGTCGGCCACCGGGGCGGCGAGGCCGGCCTCCTCCAGCGACGTCTCGCCGTAGTTCACCGCGTAGCCGAGTTCGCGCACCTCGGCCAGCCGGTCGACGTAGGCGGCGACGGTGTGCTCGTCCACACCGGGCATGTGCAGCACCCCGCGTTCCAGCAAACCCCGCACCCGGTTCTCCTCCAGGGCGGCGCAGAACACCTGCACCGACGAGCTCGCCGCCGTGTTGTACCGGGTGCCCAGCGGAGTCGTGTGCTTGACCTGGTGCGGGCTGGCCACCTGCTCCACACAGATCGACTCGGTGTCGTTCCACACCATCAGCGCCGCCGTCTCCCCCGTACGGCGGGTCAGGTCGGCCAGCACCGGGTAGGCCGCCCGCCGCACGTCCAGGTCGGCCAGCAACGGCCCGGCCAGCGCCAGCACCCCCAGCCCCAGCCGGAACCGCCGCGACGGCTCGTCCCGCTCGACCAGGTTCTCCCGTTCCAGGGTCGCCAGGATGCGCGACACCGTGCTCTTGTGCAGCCCCACCCGGGCGGCGATCTCGGTCACCCCGAGTTCGGGTTCCTCGCTGCTGAAGGCCCCCAGTACGGCGATGCCGTTGGACAGCACCGACATCGCCCGGCCCTCGCCACCGGGCCGCTCGCCCGCGTCCGCGACGTCGTTCACCATGCCGACATCCTCTCGTGTCACCCGGTGGTGCCTCCGCCGCACCCGCCCAGGGGGCGAGGCGGGCGCGGCGGAGGCGGACCCGTGTCAGCCGCGGACGATGTTGTGCTCCGGGCCGAACGGGAACTTCGTGATGTTCTCCGCGCCGTTCTCGGTGACCACCAGGATGTCGTGCTCCCGGTAGCCGCCCGCGCCGGGCTCACCCTCCGGAACCATGATCATCGGCTCCATGGAGACCACCATGCCCGGTTCGAGCACCGTCTCGATGTCCTCCCGCAGCTCCAGTCCGGCCTCCCGGCCGTAGTAGTGGCTGAGCACGCCGAACGAGTGGCCGTAGCCGAAGGTGCGGTTACCGAGCAGACCGTGCTCGATGTAGATCTCGTTCAGCGTGTGCGCGATCTCGCCGCAGCTGATGCCGGGCCGGATCAGGTCCAGACCGCGCCGGTGCACGTCCACATTGATGTTCCACAGCTCCAACGACCGCGCGTCCGGCTCACCGAGGAACATGGTCCGCTCCAGCGCGGTGTAGTAGCCCGACGTCATCGGGAAGCAGTTCAGACTGAGGATGTCGCCCTGCCGCAGCGTCCGCGTGGTGGGCCAGTTGTGCGCACCGTCGGTGTTCACCCCGGACTGGAACCACACCCACGTGTCCCGGATCTCGCTGGCGGGGAAGGTGCGGGCGATCTCGTGCACCATCGCCTCGGTTCCGGCCAGCGCCACCTCGTACTCGGTCACGCCCTCGGCGAGGGCGGCCTTCACGGCCTCACCGCCGAGGTCACCGATCCGGGCGCCGTGCTTGATGACCTCGATCTCCTCCGGCGACTTGATCATGCGCTGGCGCATCGCCGCCCGTGAGATGTCGACCAGGGTGGCGTCGTCGAAGGTGTCCTGGAACTGCTGCCGCAGCTGCACCGGCAGCGTGTCGTCCTCGACGCCGACCCGCCGGGCCCGCACGCCCCGCGACCGCAGCGTCTCGGAGATGACGTGGAAGAAGTTGTCCCGCTGCCAGTCGGTGTAGACGACGTTGTCGCCGTAGGTGCGCCGCCACGGCATGCCGCCGTCGATGTTGGCCGACACCGTGAACGCGTCGTCGGCGGTGACCACGTAGGCGTAGTTCCGGCCGAAGGCGGTGTAGAGGAAGTCCGAGTAGTACTTGACGTTGTGGTACGAGGTCAGCAGCGCCACGTCCACCCCGTCGTCGGCCATGATCTTGCGCAGCGTCGACAGCCGACGCCGCATCTCCGCGTCGGAGAAGGTGCGCGGTTCCTTCGCACCGTTGTGGATGATCTTGAGCCGTTCGAGCGTCTCGCTCATCGTTCCTCCTGCGTGTCGTGTCCGCCGTGTCGTGCGGACGGAACTCGTCGGCCGGCACCACCCGTGCCGCGGGCCGGCCCCGTCGGATCGGGCATCGTGCGCATGGCACGGAATCGCGCATCGTGCGCCCGGCCGGTCAGTCGCCGATGTCCTCGACCCACACCCGCGGGGACCGGCGCTGGAACTCGGCCATGAGGTCGCGGCACCGCGGGTCGTCGGCCACCAGCACCTCCGTGCCGTGCGCGCGCAGCAGGTCGAGGTGGCCGCCGAACGTGGTCGCCTCACCGATGACGACCCGCGGGATGCGGAACTGGACGATCGCCCCCGCGCACATCGCGCACGGCGCCAACGTGGTGTACAGGACCGTGGACCGGTACCCGGTGCGGCGGCCGGCGTGACGCAGGCAGGTGATCTCGCCGTGCGCGGTGGGATCACCCTCCTGCACCCGCAGGTTGCGGCCGGTGGCCACCACCCGCCCGTCCTCGGCCAGGCTCGCGCCGATCGGGACACCGCCCTCGGCGAACCCGTCCCGCGCCTGCCGGTAGGCCGCCTCCAGACCCGCCGCGTCCGCCTCGTCGAGAGTCGGGACCGGACCCATCACGCCTCCCTGAAGTCCTCGAGGTGCGCGAACGCGTCCCGCACCCGCTCGGTCGACATCCGCTGGTGCCGGTACGGCGGCAGCCCCAGCGACCGGGTGTGCCGCGCGATCTCGTCCAGGGTGGTGACCCACATGCCCTCGAGGTCCTTCACCCGCTCGATCAGCTCCTCCAGCGCGTGGGCACGGCCGGGCCGCCCGCTGAGGAACGGGTGGTTGGTCAGCACGAAACACCCGCCCTCGCGGTGCATCGCCTCGGCCTCCAACCGCCACAGCTCCCGCGCCTTCGCCGGCGACTCGATCACGCCGCTGCCGGTCCAGCCCGGGTAGAACGCGTACTGCTCCCAGTCGTCCAAAGCCCAGTCCACCGGGATCTCCACCAGCGACTCCCCGGTGTCCGGCCCGGTCACCGGGCCGAGCGCGTACGGACGGTCGCCGTCCAGCAGGCTCGTCTCGTAGGAGAAGCCCCGCTCCAGCAACAGTTCCGGGGTGTGCCAGTTCAGCTCCCACCACGGCGCGCGGTAGCCGGACGGCCGCACCCCGGCCACCGACTCCAGTGCCGCCAGGCCCCGGTCGAGCACCCGGGCCTCCTGGTCGCGGGTCAGCGACCCCATCGGCTCGTGCGTGTACCCGTGGTGGGCGATCTCGTGCCCCGCGTCCCGGATCCGGCGCACCATGTCCGGATACATCTCCGCGGTCAGCCCCGGCACGAAGAACGTCGCCCGGATCTCCTGGCGGTGCAGGATCCCCAGCAGCCGGGGTACCGCGACCAGCGGCCCGTACGACTGGTGCGACATCAGCGACATGCGGTCGTGGGTGGATCGGTCCGCCGCCAGGGCGCAGGACTCGGCGTCCACGTCGAACGTGAACGACGCCGCCGCCCGCACCCCTTCCGGCCAGGTGTGTCCGTGCGCCACCGGGTCCTCTCCTCTCGTCGTCATCGCGTGGGCTCCGCGCTCCCCGCGTCCACCGCGTCCGCCGCGTCCGGGGTGCCCGCCGCCTCGGACGGGGCGCCCGTGTCGGCACCACGGCCCCGGGACAGCAGCAGGTGCAACAGCGGGGCGGCCACGGCCGCGACGATGATGCCCTGCACTGCCGGGATGCCGAGGTCGAACGCCGATCCCAGCCCGGCGGCCACCGTGCCGACCAGGTACGCGGCCACGCAGCTCCACCGCAGCATCGGCACGCCGGTCACGCCGCCCTTCTCGGTCAGGTACCGCCGCGGCAGCCTGCCGCGCCACACCAGGAAGAACTGGCCCATGATCGCGCCACCGATCGGCGGAACGAGCGTGCCCAGCAGTGTCAGGAACACCGTCAGCGACTCGTAGATACCGGTGAGCGCGAGCACCACGCCCAGCGCCGCACCGCCCGCGACGAACGGACGCTTGTCGTTGACCGAGAACAGCTCCGCCCCGGCCACACCGAAGGCGTAGGCGGTGTTCTCGTTGGTCGTCCACAACGCCAGCAGCAACAGCCCGGCGCCCGCGGCCACCAGCCCCATCTCGTACAGCGCGAGCACGAAGTCCGGCTCGCCGTAGGCGGCCGAACCCAGGCCGCCGAAGAAGTACATCGCCGACTGGGCACCGATCACCGCGATGAAGATCGCGATCAGGGCGCCCCGGTCGCTGCGGGCGAACCGGGACCAGTTCCCCACCTGGGTCGACCCGCTGACGAACGTCCCGATCAGCACGGTGAGCGCGGCACCGACACTCATCTCGGTGATGGGCTCGGTCGCCATCAGCTCACCCCAGCCGCCGACGTCGCTGATCGCGCGCTGGGCGATCCACACGCACAGCACCAGCAGCAGCGGGATGGCCACCCACCCCAACATCTCCAGCCCCTTGGCGCCCATGTAGGCGGCGGTGGCGGTGACCGCCCCGAACACCAGCACCAGCGGCCAGGTCGTGTCGAACGACAGCGCACGCCCGATCAGATCGCCCAGCACCGCCAGGGTGACCGCGAACCAGCCGACCTGGGTGCCGCCCAGCAGCAGGGCCGCCCACTTGCCGCCGGCCCGCCCCAGCGTGGCCTTGGTGATCAGTACGGTGCTCAGCCCGGTGCGGGAGCTGATCACTCCCATCAGCGCCGCGTACAGCGCGAGCACCGTCGCGGCCACCAGCGCGATCAGCAGGTAGTCGCTGAACCGGAAGCCCACCGACGTCTGCCCCCCGGCCAGCATCGTGGGTGTGAAGAAGAAGAAACTCGCGAGCAGGACGAACAGGCCCGCGGGCGATCGGCGCGCCGCCGTCGGGACGGCCTCGAGCGGATAATCGGGGTCGTGTCCGGCGTCACCACGCCGGGTACGGCCAGAAACCATGCGTCTCCCTGTCCACGGACACCACCACCTGCGCCGTCATGCCCGGACATCGTCGGAATCGTGTGGACCCGCCTCATTGCGTTGCTTCACGCGCAAATTGGTTGTGGCAATCTAGGCAGGGGGCCGCAAACCTGTCAACCCGGCCGGACAATTCCACGGTCGGCGACGACTCCCACAAAAGCGTTCTGACCACGCCATCCACCCCGCAACCGCCGGGCGTGAAGAAATTTTCACGGCTTCCACACACCGACCGACGCGGCACGACACACACGCTAGTTGCGGTATCGGCACACCTGTTGCGGCAACTGAGGGTGCGCGGTCCGGTACCGTCCGCCCGGGAGCCCACCCGGGCACACCCGAGGACGCCGACACACGAAAAAACGGCAGGTGCCCCGTCCACAGGGCACCTGCCGTGTCGCGGGTCGTGCTCCCGACCCCGGATCGCCGACGTACTCCTACTGCTGGGGCAGCCCCCCGGGCGGCGGAGCCTGCCCACTCTGCGGCGGCTGCGGGGACGCCTCCGGCTCGTTCCCCGGCGCGGCGGGCGACCGGCCC
>NZ_KB912585.1:44041-48696 GCF_000383775.1 Saccharomonospora halophila 8 | reverse complement strand
ACCGGCCCGCACCACCCAGGGTCGACAACGCCGACGGCGGCGTCGGCGCGCTTCCCCCGCTGCTCATCGGGTCCGGCACCTCCTGCCGCGCCACGGCCTCCGCCGCACGCACCGCCTCGGCCACCTTCGGGTCGGTGGCCGTGTCGAACCAGCTCGCCACCTCGTCGTCCTCCAGCGACGGCATCGCCGGAGCCTGCTGCTCCGACGGCTCGTACCGGAACACCCCGTCCTCACCCGGCGCGCCGAACTGCTTGGCGAACCCTTCCAGCGCCTTGCCGTAGTCGCTGGGCACCAGCCACACCTTGTTCGCGTCCCCCTGCGCCATCTGCGGCAGCGTCTGCAGATACTGGTACGCCAGCACCTCCGGCGTGGGCCTGCTCGCCTTGATCGCGGCGAACACCTTCTCCACCGCCTTCGCCTGCCCCTGCGCCTGCAGGTACTTCGCCGCCCGCTCACCCTGCGCCCGCAGGATGTGCGACTGCCGATCGGCCTCCGCCTCCAGGATCGCCGCCTGCTTCGACCCCTCCGCGGCCAGGATCTGGCTCTGCTTCTGCCCCTCGGCCGTCTTGATCGCCGACTCGCGTTCACCCTCCGCGGTGAGGATCATCGCGCGCTTCTCCCGGTCGGCGCGCATCTGCTTCTCCATCGAGTCCTGGATCGACGGCGGCGGGTCGATCGCCTTCAGCTCGACCCGCGCCACCCGGATGCCCCACCGTCCGGTGGCCTCGTCCAACACGCCCCGCAACTGGCTGTTGATCTGATCGCGGGAGGTCAACGCGTCCTCCAACGACATCGCCCCGATCAGATTCCGCAACGTCGTCGTGGTCATCTGCTCGACACCCACGATGTAGTTCGACACCTCGTACACCGCCGCCCGCGCGTCGGTGACCTGGAAATACACCACCGTGTCGATCGACACCGTCAGGTTGTCGTGCGTGATCACCGGCTGCGGCGGGAACGACACCACCTGCTCCCGCAGATCCACCTTCGCCCGCACCTTGTCCAGGAAGGGCACCAGGAAGTTCAACCCCGGCGACGCCACCGTGCGGAACCGGCCGAGCCGCTCCACCACCGCCGACTGGGCCTGCGGCACCACCATTAACGCCTTCGTGACCACGATGACCACGAACAGTGCCAGCACGGCCACGACGATGTAACCCGCTGTCGACATCACCTGCTCCTTATTGTCGTTCGGAAGGATCAGCTCACGCGGTCCGCACCGGCCGAGACGGTCCCGTCACAGCGCCGACACGACCGCGGTCGCCCCCGAGATCTCCACGACCGTCACCGTGGTCCCCGGCTCGATCACCTCACCCTCGGCGACACTGCGCGCCGACCAGGTGTCCCCGGAGATCTTCACCTGCCCCCCGGAGTGGTCCACCCGGGTCACCGCGACCGCGCCCGTGCCGATCAACGCGTCGGTGTTCGTCCGCAGACCGGACCCGGCGAGGAACCGCCGTTTCAGCGCGGGCCGGGCGAGCACCAGCAGACCCACCGACGCCACCGCGAACACGAGCACGTCGATGATCGGGTTCCCGCTGACCGTCGCCGACGCCGCACCGGCGAGCGCCCCGGCACCGAGCATGACCAGCACGAACTCGCCCGAGAGCACCTCGGCCACGATCAAACCGAGTCCGACGAGGAGCCAGATAAGGGCCGCTGTCATGTGCTCATACTCCCAGACCCACGATCGTGACACCGAGTAGTCCGCACCCTGTGATCGAGGCGTGACCTCCGGCGGGCAGGCGGGCACGACACGGCTCACCCACCGTCCGACGTCACGAAGTCGATCAGCCGCTCCATCGCCCCCAGCAACGGCGGCTCCACATCCCGGAAGTCCCGCACCCCGGACAACACCCGGCGCCACCCGGCACCCGGATCACCCCACCCCAGTTCCGCGCACACACCACGCTTCCACTCCACACCCCGCGGCACCTCCGGCCACGCCCCGATCCCCACACTCGCCGGCTTGACCGCCTGCCAGACATCCACGTACGGATGCCCCGCGACCAGCACGAACCCGTCGTCGACCCCGTCGACTCCGCCGACCAGCCGTGATTCCTTGCTCCCCGCGACGAGATGGTCCACCAGCACCCCGAGCCTGCGCCCCGGTCCCGGACCGAACCCGGCCACCCGCTCGGCGAGACCGTCCACCCCGTCCAACCGCTCCACCACGACCCCCTCGACCCGGAGATCGTGCCCCCAGACCCGCTCGACCAGTTCGGCGTCGTGTGCCCCCTCGACCCAGATCCGCGAGTCCCGCGCCGTGCGCGCCCGCAGACCGGCCACCCGCACCGACCCGGACGCCGACCGGGCCGACACCGGGTCGGCGGCACGCCGAGGCCGCACGAGCGTCACCGGTTCCCCCTCCAGCAGAAACGCCCCCGACCCGGCCGCGAACACCCGCTGCCGCCCCCGCCGGTCCTCCAGGACGACACCACCGTGCTCCCAGCGCACCACCGCGCCGCAGAACCCCCCGGCCCGGTCCTCGACCACCAGCCCCGGTTCGGCCGCGACCTCCCGAACCGCCCGACGGGCACGCCGCGCCGCGGGATCCAGGGACACGTCGTCATACGAATGGGCATGCACGGCCGCCGACCGTAGTCCCGGCGCCGTGCCTCGTCACGGCACCACGCCGCGCGGTCCGGCCGGAACAGCCGCCCGGACCGGTCAGAACAACGGCCAGGGGATCGCGTGCCAGTCGTCGCCCGGTGTGGGGAACACGCCCGCCGCGAGCAACGCGTCGGTGCGCCGCACCAGCGCCTCCCGCTCGGCCACCGTCAGATGGGCGGCCAGCGACTCACCCAGACCGTGGTCGAGCGACCACCGTAGCTTCCGCAGCTTGTCCACCACCCCGTCCGGCAGCGGCTCACCGACCCAGCCCCACAGCACCGTGCGCAGCTTCGGATCCCGGTGCAGGCACACCCCGTGGTCGACACCGTAGATCCGCCCGTCCACACCGGAGAGCAGGTGACCGCCCTTGCGGTCGGTGTTGTTCACGACCACGTCGAGCACGGCCAACTCCGCGACCGCCGGATCCGCCGAGTGCGCCAGCACCACCGGGTCCCCCGTCTCGTCGACCGCGCGCAACACCACGCGAAAGCCTGGCGGGACCTCGTCCGGCGCACACACCCGCACCGGCTCGTCGTCGGCGGTCTCCACCCACAGCTGCACCATGCCCTCACCGAACGGGCCCTCGCGCAGCACCGTCGGCGGAACCCGCCCCAGCTCCGCGGTCTCGGAGATCAGATACGTCGCCACCTCCCGACCCGCGAGCGTGCCGTCCGGGAAGTCCCACAACGGCCGCTCCCCGGTCACCGGCTTGTACACCGCCCGCGCCGCGAGGCCGTCGGACTCCACCCGGCACAGCAGCGTCGTGTTCGAGGCCTCCACCAGCCGGCCCTCCACCTCCAGGCCGCCCCGCTCGACGAGCGGGAACGCGGCCGGATCGGTCGGATCCGGGTACTCCGTCACCGCGCCGTCAGTCCTCGTCGAGGTCGGTGGTCGTGTCGGTGCCGGTCAGGTCGGCGTTGCGCCGGTAGCCGTTCTGCCGCGGGCAGATGTGCCCGGCCGGGTCCAACGGGTCCCCGCACAACGGGCACGGCTTGCGGCCGGCGTTGACCACCCGGTCCGCCCGCGTCGTGAACGCGCGGGCCGCCGCCGGGCTGAGGAACACCCGCACCGCGTCCGGCCCCTCCTCGGTGTCGTCCAGCACGACGGCCTCGTCGACCTCGCCCTCGGTGATCGCCAACAGCTCGATCACCACCGCCTTGCTCTCGGCGTCCCAGCCCAGCCCCATCGTGCCGACCCGGAACTCCTCCTCCACCGGCACGTCCAGGGGTTCGTTGTCGACCAGCTCCTCGGCCACCTCGTCCGGCACCTCGGCACCGAACCGGCCGGAGATCTCCTCCAGCAACGAGCCGAGCCGTTCGGCCAGCACCGAGACCTGCTGCTTCTCGACGGTCACACTGACCGTCCGGGTGTCCTCCGACGCCTGCAGGTAGAACGTGCGGTCGCCGGGTTCCCCGACGGTGCCCGCGACGAAGCGGTCGGGTTGACGGAAAACGTGAATCACACGAGCCATGGCACCTACGACCCTATGTCAACACCCGCATCCGAGCGCGCCCGGGTCGCACTCCCCGCGCCGACTAGTCTGGGTCCATGCGCATGGACCCCGCACGGGCCCGGGCACGGTTCGCGGCCGCCCGCGTGGCCCGCCTGGCCACGGTCGGTGCGGACGACCTGCCGCACCTCGTCCCGGTGACCTTCGCCCTCGACACCGGCACCACCGATCCGCCCGACGACCTCGTCACGGCCGTGGACAGCAAACCGAAACGCACCACCTCGTTGCGGCGACTGCGCAACATCGCCGCCCACCCGGGCGTGTCCCTGCTGGTGGACCACTACGACGACACCGACTGGACCCGGCTGTGGTGGGTACGCGCCGATGGCCTCGCCACCGTGGCCGACACCGACCCGGCCGCCGCGGCGGCACTGTCGGCGAAGTACCCCCAGTACCGCCACGAACCACCCCGGGGCCCGTTCATCCGGATCGCGGTCACGACGTGGCGTGGTTGGGCGGCGTCGGCTCCCGATCCGTCGCACTGACCGTGCCGCCGACCCCGGCGCCGGCCCTCGTGGCCGCGCGCTCGTCC
>NZ_KB912585.1:34503-43941 GCF_000383775.1 Saccharomonospora halophila 8 | reverse complement strand
GTCGCTCCTCCAGTCCGTCTGGTTCGGAGTAGTGTGCGAGGCCACACCGTGATCAGACCCAACGGGTCCGGCCGCAGCAGCGACACCGCCCCGTACAGGCTCGCCGCGACCACCCCGGCGACGAACCACCAGTCGTAGAGGCTCTGTTCCCCGGTCGGGTAGTAGGCCAGCACCAGCAACATCGACACCCCGACGACCACCGCCAGGTGGGTGCGCCGCCAGGGGAACGCCGACGCGATCACGAATCCCCAGGTCAGATACCACGGCAGGGTCGGCGGCGCGAACAACGCGACCGCGAGCAGGGTCACCGCCATGCGCAGCACCGCCTCGCGGCCGCCGTGCCGGGCCTGCCACCACTGCCACACCATCACCCCGATCAAAGCCACCCACGCCAGTCCCCGCGCCACCGTCACGAACGGGGAGACCGGCACGTCGACCACAAGGTTCACCAACGTGTGGAACACCTCACCGATCCCGGTGGGGAAGTTCAACCAGTTCGCGATGATCTGCGGGGCCTGCAGACCGGTCACCCAGCCGAGGTTGACCGATCCGAGGGACACCCAGGTGCCCACCACGAACACCACCCCGAAGATGCCCAGCGACGGTGTGACGGTCCGGACGAACCTCCGGACCAGACTCTCCGACCCGTCCAGGTGATTCGCCCAGATCCACACGAGGAACGGCAGTGCGACCGCCGCCGTCGGCTTGATCAACATTCCCACGGTGACCAGGGCGATCGCGAGCGCGTGTTTCCCCTCCAGGGCTGCCAACAGTCCGATCGCCAACAGCGCCAGCATGAGCAGGTCGTTGTGCGGCCCACCGACCAGGTGAATCACCGTCATCGGGCTCGCGATCGCCAGCCACATCGTCACCGGCAACCGCCCCCCGAGGTGCCGCACCAGCCGCGGCAGCGCCCACAGCAGCCCGGCCAGCCCGGCCAGCAGCACCACCCGGGTCATGATCACCCCGGCGATCACGTTGTTCCCGGTCACGCCGACGATCTGCTCGGCCACCCACAGGAACAGCGGACCGTACGGGGCGGGCGTGGTCTGCCAGAGCGGGTGCACGTTCTCCACCACGTTCGGCAGCACGTCGAGTGCCGCGGGCCCGTAGTCGTACGGGTCCAGACCGTGCAGCAGCTGTGCGCCCTGTCCGAGGTAGGAGAACACGTCCCGGGTGAACAGCGGCGGCGCGACCAGCAGCGGGGCCATCCACGTCAACGCCGCCACCACGACCGGCCTGCTGCCGACCCGGCCCGCGAGGACGTGCCGGCCCAACCGCACCCAGGCCCACACCACCAGGCCGAAACCCACGTACAGCAGCGCCGTCGCCAGCGCGTGCCCGTGCCCGTACCGGATCCAGGACAACGGCGACGACCCCAGCACCGGATCGTGTACCAGGATCCCCCCGGCACCGAACGAGGCGAGCAGCAGCACCAGACTGCCGACGAGCCCCAGCACGGTCGTGCGGACGGGGAACCGGGACTGTGCGTGCGCAGGGGTCGACGACCGCTCCTGCCCGGCGGCGGGCGTCTCGGAACCCGGTGCGGAATCGGTGGTGGTGGCCATACTGGTCACTGAGGTTACACACCGACACCGCATTCGCTCGGTGACGGTACACCGACACCCGGCCCGAGCGCCCGCACCGACGGCGGGTTCGCACCACCACCGTGACTTCACACCGATATCACCACATCCACCGGGGTGCGGGCAAGGCCGCGATCCGTCCCCGCGACCCGCGCGCAGACCGGCTCCGACACTCCGAGAGGTGATCTCGGTGACATCCGACCGTCCACCCCGGACCGGGACGGGTCCGGACGGATCCGGCGATTCGGCTGGGCACGGCGGGAGCGGCAGTGCCCGGGCCCACCGTGCCGGATCCGTCCCGCGCCTTCCCGGCCGTGCCGGGTGAGGTGACGCACCCGCCTGCGCACCACCGACGGCGGATAGCATCCCGATACCAGCGTCAACACGCTGCACGTGACCGAACACCGAACCCGTCAGCAGGAGAGAACGTCATGACCCAGGCCCCTGTCAACGTCACGGTCACCGGAGCGGCCGGCCAGATCGGATACGCACTGCTCTTCCGGATCGCCTCCGGCCAGCTCCTGGGCCGGGACACGCCGGTGCGGCTGCGCCTGCTGGAAATCCCACAGGCGGTGCAGGCGGCCGAGGGCACCGCCCTGGAACTCGAGGACGGTGCGTTCGGCCTGCTGCACGGCATCGACATCTTCGACAACGCCGCCGAGGCGTTCGCCGGCACCAACGTCGCCCTCCTCGTGGGCGCCCGCCCCCGCACGAAGGGCATGGAGCGCGGCGACCTGCTGGAGGCCAACGGCGGCATCTTCAAGCCGCAGGGCGAGGCGATCAACGCGGGTGCCGCCGACGACGTCAAGGTGCTCGTCGTGGGCAACCCGGCCAATACCAACGCGCTCATCGCGCAGGCTCACGCGCCCGACGTCCCCGCCGAGCGGTTCACCGCCATGACCCGCCTCGACCACAACCGCGCGATCGCCCAGCTCGCCCGCAAGCTCGACGCGCCGGTGGCCGACGTGAAGAAGATGACCATCTGGGGCAACCACTCGGCCACCCAGTACCCGGACATCTTCAATGCCGAGGTCAAGGGCACCAACGCCGCCGAGGCCGTGAACGACGAGGCGTGGCTCGCCGACGAGTTCATCCCGCGGGTCGCCAAGCGCGGCGCCGAGATCATCGAGGCGCGGGGCGCCTCCTCGGCCGCCTCCGCGGCCAATGCCGCCATCGACCACATGCACGACTGGGTGAACGGAACCCCGGACGGCGACTGGGTGTCGATGGGCATCCCGTCCGACGGCTCGTACGGCGTGCCCGAGGGCATCATCTCCTCGTTCCCGGTCACCTGCCAGGGCGGCAGCTACCGGATCGTGCGCGGCCTGGAGATCAACGAGTTCTCCCGTCCGCGTATCGACGCCTCGGTCAACGAACTCGTCGAGGAGCGTGACGCCGTCCGCGACCTCGGCCTGGTCTGAGGCGACCGTTCCCGGAGGTCGGGAGGGTGACCGCTCCGGCCGCTCTTCCGACCTCCGTTGCCTGATGGTGAGTGGTGTGGTGTCCGGACCCGGAACGGAATGTATACATCCACTCCCGTGGGTATAGGTCGTTATACGTCACACCGGTGTCCGTGGACTGGCACCATGGGTGGCACGACGAGCGGGCACCGAGGCCGGGCGGGGACGTGACACGGACGACGGCGCAGGAGGAGTTCAGCGCCTACGGCGCCTCCCACTGGGCCGTGCTGGTCGTGTTCGCCGCCGGTGTCGCCGCCCTCGTCCTGTCCGGCCGACGGCACCGCCACCACCCCACCGTCCGACGCCGGTTCACCCGCGGCTTCGCCCTCCTGCTGCTGGGCCTGCACGTCAGCGCCCAGCTCTACACCGTGGCCACCCGGCACTGGCATTCCTTCGACGCGGTCCCCCTGCACCTGTCCGACCTGGCCGGGTTCGTCGCCGCCTACGCCCTGTGGTCCCACCGCCGCTGGGCCTTCGCGCTCACCTACTACTGGGGTCTCACCCTGAGCGCGCAGGCGCTCGTCTCCCCCGTGCTCGACTCCCCCGACTTCCCGCACCACGAGTTCCTCGCGTTCTGGGCCCTGCACCTGTTGGTCGTCTGGGCCGCGGTCTATCTGACCTGGGGGCTCGGCATCCGGCCCGGATGGCGGCACTACGCCGTCGCCGTCGGGCTCACCGCCGCGTGGGCGTGTGCCGCGTTCGTGTTCAACTGCGTCACCGGCACGAACTTCGGGTTCCTCAACGGCAGACCCGCCACCGGCTCCGTGCTCGACCTGCTCGGCCCGTGGCCGTGGTACCTGCTGCCCGAGGCCGCACTGATCCTCGCCGCGTGGGCACTGCTCACCTGGCCCTGGACCCGGCGCCCCCGCCGCACCGGAACGGACCGCGTGCGCACGTCCGGGAGTACCGACCGCTGACGGCCGCGACGCCGGGCACCGGTGATCACGCGCCCGTCAGACCCCGCCGCTGCAGCAGCGGCCCGATCTCCGGGTCGCGGCCGCGGAAGTCGCGGAACGCGGCCATCGGGTCGGTGCTGCCGCCCCGCGCCAGCAGCCGCCTGCGGTAGTGCTCCCCGTTGTCCCGGGTCAGGCCCCCGTTGCCGTGGAAGAACTCCACCGAGTCCGCGTCCAGCACCTCGCTCCAGATGTAGGAGTAGTACCCGGCGGCGTAGCCGTTGCTGAAGATGTGCGCGAAGTAGGTGCTGCCGTAGCGCGGCGGCACGGCGTCCAACGCCACCCCCGCCTTCTCCAGGGCCCGCGCCTCGAACCCGGCCACGTCGTCCACCCGGGTGTCCCCGTCCAGGGTGTGCCAGGCCAGGTCGAGCAGCGCCGCCGCCAGATACTCCGTCGTCGCGAAACCCTGTCCGTACGCGCGGGACTCCACCAGCCGCTGCACCGTCCGCTCCGGCAGCGGCTCGCCCGTGCGGTGGTGCCGGGCGTAGTTGCCCAGCACCTCCGGGTGCAGCACCCACATTTCGTTGACCTGCGACGGGAACTCCACGAAGTCCCTCGGCACGTGGGTGCCGGACAACGTCGGATACCGCACGTCGGACAGCAACCCGTGCAGTGCGTGTCCGAACTCGTGGAAGGCGGTCTCCACCTCGTCGAACGACAGCAGCACCGGCCCGCCCTCCGGCGGCCGGGCGAGGTTGAGGTTGTTCACCACCACCGGAGCGCGCCCGAGCAGGCGGGACTGGTCCCGGTAGGTGTTCATCCACGCACCGCCCCGCTTCGACGGCCGCGCGAAATGGTCGGCCAGGAACAGGCCCAGGGCGGTGCCGTCGGCGTCGAACACCTCGAACGTCCGCACGTCCGGGTGGTACGTGGGCAGGTCCGGCCGCTCGGTGAAGGTGAGACCGTAGAGCCGGTGCGCCGCGAAGAACACCCCGTCGTGCAGCACCCGCTCCAGCTCGAAGTACGGCCGCAGCTCCGCGTCGTCGAGGTCGTACCGGCGCCGGCGCACCCGTTCGGCGTAGAAGGCCCAGTCCCACGGTTCGAGGTCGTGGTCGGCACCGGAGGCCGCGATCTCCCCGGCGAGGTCGGCCGCCTCCTCCCGGGCGTTGGCCACCGCCGCCGGGACCAGCCGGTGCAGCATCCCCAGCGCCGCCTCGACCGTGCCCGCGGTCTGCTCCTCCACCACATAGGCCGCGTGGTGCGGGTAGCCCAGCAGCGCGGCCCGTTCGGCGCGCAACCGCGCGATCTCGGTCAGCACGCCGGTGTTGTCGTACTCGCCGCCCCGGTGCCCGCGGCCGCGGGACGCCCGGTACACCCGCTCCCGCAGGTCCCGGTTCTCCAGCGAGGCCAGCACCGGCTGCGCCGTCGGCAGCGACAGGGTCAGCGCGTACCGCCCGGGCTCGCCGCGCGCCGTGGCCGCCTCGGCCGCCGCGGCGATCGCGTCCTCCGACAGCCCGGCGAGTTCGGCCTCGTCGGATACCAGCACGGCGACGTCGTTCGTGTCGGCCAGCAGGTTGTCCTGGAACCGGGTGGACAGCGCCGAGAGGCGTTCGTTCAGCGCCCGCAACCGCGCCTGGTCGTCGGCGCCGAGTCCGGCACCGGCGCGTCGGAAGTCACGGTGGTAGCGGCGCAGCAGCCACGCCGACTCCTCGTCGAGGTCCAGCGACTCCCGCCGCCCGTACAGCGCGTCGATCCGGGCGAACAGGTCCGCGTTCAGGTGCACCGCGTCGGCGTGCGCGGCCAGCCGGGGCGCGACCTCGGCCTGCACCCGGCGCAGGTCGTCGTCGGTGTGCGAGGCCACCAGGTTGAAGAAGGTCTGCGAGACCCGGTTCAGCAGCTCCCCCGAGCGCTCCAGTGCCACGATCGTGTTGTCGAACGTGGGGGGCTCCGGGTTCACCGCGACGGCGGCCACCTCGTCGGCGTGGGCGGCCATGCCCGCCTCGAACGCGGCTTCGAGGTCCCCGGCCGTGATCCGGTCGAACGGCGGCAGTTCGTAGGGCAACTCGCTCGGTGTCAGCAGTGGATTCTCCCGGCCGGTCACGCGCGATCCTTTCCTCCGGTGGTGCCCCCGACCTCCGCGTCGGAGGACAGTGTGCGGCCACGTCGTCTCTTCTTCCTCGGCTTCTCCGGCACCACGCCGCTGAGGTCCCCGCCGTGGTCGTTGAGCCGCAGCACGAACGGGCGGGTCTCGGTGTAGCGGACCACCGAGACCGACGCGGGGTCGACCACGAGCCGTTGGAACGCGTCGAGGTGCTGGCCGAGTGCGTCGGCGAGCACGGCCTTGAGGACGTCGCCGTGGCTGCACAACGCCCACACCGCATGCTCACCGTGTTCCGCCGTGATCCGCGCGTCGTGCTCGCGCACCGCCTCCACCGCGCGGGCCTGCATCTGCGCCAGCCCCTCCCCGCCGGGGAACACCGCCGCCGACGGATGGGACTGCACCACCCGCCACAACGGTTCCTTCGCCAGGGTCTTCAGCTCCCGGCCGGTCCAGTCGCCGTAGTCCACCTCGGACAGCCGCGACTCCGAGCGGCGCTCCAGGTCCCGGTGCCGGGCCAGCGGGGCCATCGTCTGCCGGCACCGCAGCAGCGGCGAGGTCACGAGCGCCGCCAGGGGCACCCCGGCCAACCGGTCCACCAGGGCCTCGGCCTGCCCGCGGCCGGTGGCGTCCAGGTCCACCCTCGGGCTGCGGCCCGCGAGGACACCGGACCCGTTCGCGGACGAGCGGCCGTGCCGCAGCAGGATCACCGTACCCACACCGGCCACCCTACGGGGTCACTGCTGACCTTCGACCACGACCGGCCCCGCGTCCGGGTCGAGCACGCCGGTGAACACCAGCGCGAGCACCAGCAGCCCGAGCACCACCCGGTAGAGCACGAACGGGGTGAAGCTGTTCTTCCGGATGTAGTTCATCAGCCACGCGATCACCGCGTAGCCGACCCCGAACGAGACGACGGTGGCCAGCACCGTGGGCCCGACCCCGGGTGCGGAGCCGTCGCCGATGTCGGTGAGCTTGTAGAAGCCGGAGGCCAGCACGGCGGGCACCGCCAACAGGAAGGCGTACTCCGCGGCGTCGGCGCGCTTGTAGCCGAGCAGCAGCCCGCCCGTGATCGTGCCGCCGGAGCGGGACACACCCGGGATGAGCGCGAACGCCTGCGCGAAGCCGTACCCGAGGCCGTGCGGCACCGTGAGCTGGTCCAGCTCGCGGTGCCTGCTGCCGATCCGGTCGGCCACCCACAGCAGGACGCCGAACACGATCAGGGTGAGCGCGGTGAGCCGCAGGTCGCGGAACACGCTCTCGATCTGCTCCTCGAACAGCAGGCCGAGCACCCCGACCGGGATCGAGCCGACGATGATCAGCCAGCCCATCCGGGCGTCCGGGTCGCCCCGGTACTCCGGCCGGGTCAGCGACAGGAACCAGTTCCGCAGGATGCGGCCGATCTTGCGGCTGAAGTAGAGCAGCACCGCCAGCTCGGTGCCGATCTGGGTGACGGCGGTGAACGCGGCGCCCGGGTCGTCCCACCCGGCGAAGGCCGCGGTGATCCGTACGTGCGCGCTGGACGAGATGGGCAGGAACTCGGTCAGCCCCTGCACCAGGCCCAGGACGAGGGCTTCGAACCAGCCCATCTCAGGCCACCCCGGACCGGTCGAGCGCACGGACGGCGGTGCGCAGCGTCTCGGCCCCCGCGGCCGGGTCGACGAACGGCGCGACGGTCAGCGTGGTCACCCCCGCCCCGGCGAAGGCGGCCATCCGGTCGGCGATCCGGTCGGTGGGGCCGAGCAGCGAGGTCGCGTCCAAGAACTCCAGCGGCACCGCCGCCATCGCCCCCTCGTAGTCCCGGGCCAGGTACTTCTCCTGCACCTCGGCCGCGGCGTCGGCGAAGCCCATCCGGCAGGCCAGCCGGTTGTAGAAGTTGCGGTCCCGGCTGCCCATGCCGCCGAGGTACAGCGCCGCGTAGGCGCGCACCGAATCCGCACACACCCGCCAGTCGTCGCCGGGCACCAGCGGCACGGTGGGGGCGATGTCGAGCGCGTCGAGGCCGCGTCCCGCCTTCTCCGCCCCGGCGCGGAGGTGGTCGAGCTGGGTCGCGGCGTGTTCCGGGGAGAAGAACACCGGCAGCCAGCCGTCGGCGATCTCGCCGGTGAGTTCCAGGTTGCGCGGCCCGATCGCGGCCAGGTAGGTGGGGATGTGCTCGCGCACCGGGTGCACCGTCAGCCGCAGCGCCTTCCCGGGGCCGTCCGGCAGCGGCAGCGTGAAGTGGTCGCCCTCGTAGCTTACCTTCTCCCGCCGCAGCGCGGCGGACACGACGTCGACGTACTCGCGGGTGCGGGCCAGCGGAGCGGTGAACCGCACCCCGTGCCAGCCCTCGGACACCTGCGGCCCGGACACTCCCAGCCCGAGCCGGAACCGCCCCTGCGACAGCGTGTCCAGGGTGGCCGCCGTCATCGCCGTGGCCGCCGGGGTCCGCGCGGGGATCTGCAGCACCGCGCTGCCGATGTCGACCGACGAGGTCTGCGCCGCGACCCACGCCAACACCGTGGGCGCGTCCGAGCCGTAGGCCTCCGCGACCCACACCACCGAGTACCCGAGTTCGTCCGCCTGCTTGGCCATCGCCAGGTTGGAGGCGTCGTTGCCCGCGCCCCAGTAGCCGAGATTCAGTCCCAATCGCACGAGGCCCGACACTATCGGCCCCGTGTCGGGCCTCGGCGACACGCCTTCGTCACCGGTGCCCGACACGGTCGATAGGCTCACCCCATGGAAAGCCGTCAGCTCGGCACCTCCGGTCTGCGGGTGTCCCGCCTGGGTCTGGGCACCCTGGCCTGGGCGCGCAGCGCCGACAGCGAGGACGCCGCCAACCAGCTCGCGGCGTTCGTCGACGCGGGCGGCACCCTGGTCGACACCGCCGACATCTACGCCGACGGCGAGGTCGAGCGGACGCTCGGGACGCTGCTGGGGAAGGTCGTGCCCCGGGAGCGGGTGGTGCTGGCCACGAAGGCCGCCGCCCGCCGGGCCGACGGGCCGTTCGGTGGGGGCGCCTCACGCGGCTCCCTGCTCGCGGCGCTGGACGGCTCACTGCGCAGGCTCGGGGTCGACCACGTCGACCTGTGGCAGCTGCACGCCTGGGATTCCGCCGTCCCGGTGGAGGAGACCCTGGAGACCGTGGAACACGTGCTGGCCAGCGGCCGAGTCCGGTACGTGGGGGTGTGCAACTACACCGGCTGGCAGCTGGCCACGGCCGCCGCTTCCTCGTCGGCCCGCCGTAGGCTCGTGTCCGTGCAGTCGGAGTACTCCCTGCTGGAGCGGGGGGTGGAGCGGGAGGTGCTGCCCGCCGCCGCGCACCACGGCATCGGGATGCTGCCGTGGGCGCCGCTGGGGCGGGGCGTGCTGACCGGGAAGTACCGCACCGGCACACCCGCCGACTCGCGCGGCGCGTCGGC
>NZ_KB912585.1:31431-34403 GCF_000383775.1 Saccharomonospora halophila 8 | reverse complement strand
CCGGCGAACCCGACGGTGACCCGCCCGTACTCGCCACGTCCGCCCGCCCGGGCCGCGCGGGTGGCCAGGTCGAGGTCGTCGAGCACCCGGCGGGCGGGATCGAGGAACGCCTGCCCCGCGCTGGTCAGCCGCACCGACCGGGTGTTGCGTTCGAACAGCGGCACCCCGAGCTCGCGCTCCAGCGCGCGGATCCGCTGGGACAACGGCGGCTGCGCCATCCGCAGCCTGCGCGCCGCGCGACCGAAGTGCAGCTCCTCGGCCACCGCCAGGAACGCGGCGACATGACGGATCTCCACGGATTACCCCACCGGATCGGGAACTGATATGCCGTCGGTCTCGGTTCGAGCCTAATCGAGTATTGGACGGCGATGAATACGCCCTGGCACGGTGAGCACACGACCGCGGGAGGAGCCGCCGATGCCGGGCCGGAGAGCGGACAAGAGGACGTCCCTGCACGACGCGATCGCCGCGCACGTCCGGGACGGCGACACCGTGTCCCTGGAGGGGTTCACCCACCTGATCCCGACGGCCGCCGGACACGAGATCATCCGGCAGGGTCGGCGGGACCTCACCGTCGTGCGGATGACCGCAGACATCGTCGTCGACCAGATGCTGGCCGCCGGGTGCGTGCGCAAGCTGGTGTCGTCGTTCGTGGGCAACTCCTCGGCCGGATCGCTGGGCAACCTGCGCGGCCGCATCGAGCGGGGGGTGCCCGCACCGCTGGAGTACGAGGAGTACAGCCACTACGGGATGATTTGCGCTACCTCGCCGGGGCGCAGCGGCTGCCGTTCTACCCGCTGCGTTCGTACGCGGGCAGCGATCTGCCGTCGGTCAACCCGGGCATCCGGAAGGTCGCCTCCCCGTTCCCCGGTCCCGACGGCGGCACCGAGCACATCCACGTGGTGCCGCCGGTGCACCCGGACGTGACGATCGTGCACGCGCAACGCGCCGACCGGGCGGGAAACACCCAGCTGTGGGGCCTGACCGGGGTGCAGGCCGAGGCCGTGTTCGCCGCCGGGAAGGCCGTCGTGGTGGTGGAGGAGGTCGTCGCGGACGAGGTGGTGCGCTCCGCCCCGAACCGCACCCTCATCCCCGCGCACGCCGTGGACGCCGTGGTCGAATGCCCGCGCGGCGCGCACCCTTCGTTCGCCCAGGGCTACTACGACCGCGACAACGCGTTCTACCGCTCGTGGTCGGCGATCAGCGCCGAACCCCGGCGCCTGCGCGAGTGGCTCACCGAATGGGTGTACGGCACGCGGGAGCACGCCGAGTACGTCGCCAAGCTGGGCGGCGACGTCCGGGACCGGCTGGCTGTGGGCGACGCGTCGAGCGCACCGGTGAACTACGGAAGGCGGTTGTGACAGGTGCACCCGGCGACCTCCTCCGAACTCGTGTCCGTCGTCGCCGCGCGGGAACTGGCGGGCACCGGCACGGTCTTCGCCGGGATCGGACTGCCGACCCTGGCGGCGTCACTGGCCCACCGCACCGTGGCCCCCGATCTGGAGATCGTCTACGAGTCGGGGGTGTGCGGTGCGCACCCGGACGGCCTGCCCGAGACGATCGCCGACGCCGTGCTGGTGACCGGTGCCGAGGCCGTGCTGGACGTGCCCACCCTGTTCGGGTCGGTGCTGCAGGGCGGCACCATCGACGTCGGGTTCCTCGGCGCGGCGCAGATCGACCGGTGGGGCAACCTCAACTCGTCGGTGATCGGCGACTGGCACGCGCCCCGGGTGCGGCTGCCCGGTCCCGGAGGCGCGACCGAGGTGATGGCGGGCGCGGACGCGGTGTTCGTCGTCATGCGCAGACACGACCCACGGTCCTTCGTGGACGAACTGGACTTCTGCACCTCACCCGGCCCGGACCGGGCACTCGCGGACGGCGTCCGCCCCGCCGGACGCGGCGTCACCCGCGTGATCACCGACTTGGGTGTGCTGTCCCGGGACGACGTGGGGCGGGAACTCACCCTCACGGCGCTCCGGCGGGGCGTGCGCGTGGAGCGGGTGCGCGCCGCCACCGGGTGGCTCCTGCGGGTCGCCGCCGACCCGGTCACCCTCGCCGACCCCACCGACGCGGAACTGGCGACGCTGCGCACCGAGATCGACCCCGGGCGGGTGTACCTGCGCTGACCCCCGCACGACGAATCCCCACGCGGACGGGCGTCCGTCCGCGTAAGCACCGCGCACCGGGGACCACCGACCGAGAGGAGCACCGTGCTGGCACGTGACTTCGGGCTGACCGGGACACAGCTCGACTTCCGCAGGATGGCGGCCGAGTTCGTCGACGCCGAGATCGCCCCGTACGCCCGCGACTGGGACCGCGCCGAGCGTGTCCCCGACTCCCTCGTCACCCGGCTCGGCGAACTGGGCTTCCTCGGGTTGGGCGTGCCCGAGTCCTACGGCGGCGTCGAGGCCGACATGGTGTCGTCCGTCCTGGTGACCGAGGAACTGGGGCGGGGCGATTCCGCCGTGCGCGGCATCGTGTCCGTCTCGCTCGGCCTGGTCGCCAAGACGATCCTCGCGCACGGCGGCGAGGAGCAGAAGCACCGGTGGCTGCCCCGCCTCACCGCGGGCGAGGCGCTGGGCTGCTTCGCCCTGACCGAGCCGGAGACCGGGTCCGACGCGGGCTCGCTGCGCACCCGCGCCACCCGGGACGGCGACGACTGGGTGCTGTCCGGCAGCAAGATGTTCATCACCAACGGAACCCGCGCCGAGGTCGCGCTCACCTTCGCCCGCACCGACGACGGGGTCACCGCGTTCCTGGTGCCGACCGACTCGGCCGGGTTCACCGCCACCGAGATCCACGGCAAGCTCGGACTGCGCGGCCAGGCCACCGCCGAACTCGCCCTCGACGACGTGCGGGTGCCCGACTCCGCCCGGCTCGGACCGGTCGGCAAGGGACTCGGGATCGCACTGGGGGCCCTCTCCCGCGGCCGGATCTCCGTCGCGGCGGGCGCGGTCGGCGTGGCGCAGGCG
>NZ_KB912585.1:27385-31331 GCF_000383775.1 Saccharomonospora halophila 8 | reverse complement strand
CGCGGGCAGGTCCGCGGCGGCGTCGCCGTGCACCACCGAGCCGCCGAGGGTGCCGCGGTGGCGTACCTGCCGGTCACCGATCTCGCCGGAGACGTGCGCCAGCAGGGGCGCGTGGGCGCCCAGCACCGGGTCCCGCTCCAGGTCGCGGTAGCGGCTCAACGCGCCGATCGCGAGGGCGTCCCCCTCGTCCCGGACGTAGCGCAGCTCGTCCAGCGCGCCGACGTCCACGACGAGCTCCGGGGCGGCCAGTCGCAGCTTCATCAACGGCAACAGGGAATGTCCCCCCGCCAGCAGCTTCGCGTCGTCCCCGTGTTCGGCGAGCACACCGAGCGCGTCGTCCACTGAGGACGCACGACGGTACTCCAGTCCGGCCGGGATCACTGCCGCACCTCCTGCCCCGAGGCGTCCATCACCGCGTTGACGATGTTGTGGTACCCCGTGCACCGGCACAGGTTGCCCTCCAGGCCGGACCGCACCTGCTCCCGCGTCGGCCGCGGGTTGTCGGCGAGCAGCGACACCCCGGCCATGATCATGCCGGGGGTGCAGAATCCGCACTGCAGGCCGTGCTGGTCGCGGAACGCGCGCTGCACCGGGTGTTCCTCGCCGTCCGAACCCTCCAGTCCCTCCAGTGTGGTCACCGCGTTCCCGTCCGCCTGTGCGGCCAGCACGGTGCACGACTTCACCGACTCGCCGTCCAGCAGCACGGTGCAGGCGCCGCACGAGGTGGTGTCGCAGCCGATGTTGGCGGCGGTCAACCCGATCTCGTCGCGCAGGAGGTGCACGAGCAGAGTTCGGTCCTCGACGTCGGCCGAGGCCGTCCGTCCGTTGATGTCCATCGTGATGCGCACGTTCAGTCCGCCTCCCGTACTCGTGCGAGTTCCTGCCAGACCCGGAGCGGGGTCGTGGGCATGTCGATGTGGGTCACTCCGAGGTGTGCCACCGCGTCGACGACGGCGTTGTGCACCGCCGGGGTCGATCCGATGGTGGCGGCCTCCCCGATGCCCTTCACCCCCAACGGGTTCTCCGGGGTGGGGGTGGCCATCTCGACCAGGTCGAAATCGGGCAGCTCGGTCGCGGTGACGAAGGAGTAGTCCGCCAGCGTGGCCGTGGTGGGGTTGCCGTCGGCGTCGTAGTCCATCACCTCGAGCAGCGCCTGCGCCGCACCCTGGCCGAGACCGCCGTGCCGCTGCCCGGCGAACGTCACCGGGTTGATCACCGGGCCCGCGTCGTCGACCGCGACGATCCGCCGCAGCGCAGCCTTACCGGTCTCGGTGTCCACCTCCACCACCGCGAGGTGCGCGCCGAACGGGTAGGTGGATCCGCCGTCACCGAACCACACGTCGGCCGACAACTCCCCCGGTGCGGCCCGAGCGGCCACCTCGGCCCAGGTGACGGTCGCCGCGGTGGGGGCGCCGCGCACCTGCCACAGCCCCGCGGACGGGTCGAGTTCCAGGTCGTCCGGGGCGGCTTCCAGGTGCTCGGCGGCGATCTTCCGCGCCTTCTCGATCACCTCGTCGGCGGCGCGCCGGACGGCGGAGCCGCCGGCCTGCAACGATCGCGACCCCATCGTGCCGACACCCGCGGGCACCTCGTCCGTGTCGCCGTGCCGGATGGTGATCCGGTCCATCGGCACGCCGAGCTGGTCGCACAGCAGCATCGCCAGCGTCGTGTCCAGCCCCTGGCCGTGCGGGGAGCTGCCGGTGTAGGCGGTGACGGAGCCGTCCGGGTGGATGTCCACCCGGCCGCTCTCCCCGCCCCGGTCCGCACCGGTGATCTCCACATAGCTGGCCAGGCCCAGTCCGAGGGCGACCGGATCCCCGGCCTCGCGTCGGCGCCGTTGCTCGGCCCGCAGGTCCGCGTAGCCGCCCGCCTCCAGCACCCGGTTCAGGGCCTCCGCGTACTCGCCGGTGTCGTAGGTGGCGCCGGTGGGCGTGGTGTACGGGAACTCCTCCGGCGGGATGAAGTTCGTCCGGCGCACCTCGGCCGGATCGGCGCCGATCTCGGCGGCGAAGATGTCCAGCACCCGCTCGATCGCGGCCGTGGCCTCCGGCCGGCCCGCGCCGCGGTAGGCGGCGATCGGGGTGGTGTTGGTGACCACCGCCCGGCTGGCCGTCTCGACCCGGGGGAACCGGTAGACACCGGCGGCCATCAGTTCGGTCAGCATCGGCAGGAACAGGGTGCGCGGGTAGGCGCCCGCGTCCTGCACGACCTCCAGCCGCACCGCCTCGACCGTGCCGTCCCGACGGCCACCGATCGTGACGGTGTTGCGCTGGGCCCGGCCGTGCGTCATCGCCGTCATGTTCTCGCTGCGGTCCTCCGTCCAGCGCACCGGCCTGCCCGCAGCCGAGGCCGCCCAGCCGAGCACGACCGCCTCGGGGTCCGCGCCGATCTTCGCGCCGAATCCGCCGCCGACACCCGGGGTGATCACCCGGACCCGTTCGGGGTCGGTGCCCAGCCCCTGGGCGATCGCGGCGCGGGCCAACTGGGCGTTCTGGGTGGACAGCCACACGGTCAGCCTGCCGTCGTCGCCCCAGGCGCAGGCCGCGCCCCGCACCTCCAGCGGTGCCGGGGCGACGCGCTGGTTGTCCAGCGTGCGGGTCACCACGACCTCGCAGCCGTCGAACGTGTCGTCGGCGAAGTCGCCGCCGTGGGTCTGTACCGTGTTCGATCCGATCTCCGGGTGCAGCACGGTGTCGTCGGTCAGGGCCGCGTCGAGGCCGGACACCACGTCGCGCGGCTCGTAGTCCACGTCGACCAGTTCGGCGGCGTCGGCCAGCTGGTACCGCCGCTCCGTCAGCACGAGCGCGACCGGTTCGCCGACGTAGCGGACCACACCGTCGGCCAGCCACGGCTGCGGCACGGGCCCCGCCGCACCCGGTTCCAGGTCCAGATCGGCGGCGGTGTAGACCGCGACCACCCCGTCGGCGGCGCGGGCCTGCGCGGTGTCGATCGCGGTGATCGTGGCGTGCGCGATCGGGCTGCGGACGAACATCGCGTGCACGGCGCCGGTCAGTTCCGGTTCCCGCAGGTCGTCGAGGTAGGTCCCGCCCGTCGTGATCAGCTTCTGGTCCTCGACACGGACCACCCTGGTTCCGGCGATGCTCATCCGACCTCCCGCTCCGTGGCTACACCGACGATCATACCGATCACCCTGTGTACCCCACACGGGAAATTCCCGGAAACACCGACCCGGCCACCGCACGGAATCGTTCCGTCCATTCCGGCGCACACCGCCCGCGGAACGGGACGGAACGGGACGGAACGGGACGGCGTCAGCCGACCGTTTCCTCCGACGCGCCGAACGCCGTCTCGGCGGCGCGGGCCTGCAGCCGGCGTACCGTGTCCGCCTGCCGGTCGGCCCGGCCCAGCAGCTCGATCAGTTCCCGTTCGTCGAGGCGGTCGTCGTGCCGGGCGACGGTCAGCAGACTGCGCCACACGCCCGCCCGGGCGGTGATCAGCATGCCCAGGCCGTCCAGTTCCACCACCGGGCTCGCCGGGGACGGGGTCCGCACGCGGCCGTTGAGCTTGAGCCTGCCCACCTTCTCCCCGAGCCACGCGGCCACCGTCTTGTACCGGCGCACGGGCACACCCAGCTCGGACAGGATCACGCGCAGGGCGCGGGCGTCGTCGGCGACCTCGCCCGCCAGCGCCGAGAACTCGCCCGCGTCGGAACTCCCCCGCCGTTGCGCGGCCATCCGCCGGGCCAGTTCGGCCGCGGCGACCGCCGCCGCGTAGTGGTCGTTGAGGTAGGTGGACAGCACGAGACCGGGACCGGACATGCCGTCGGATACCCGCGGCGGGCCGGTCCACACCCGCCATCGGGTGCGACCGCGGACCCGGGAGGTCAGTCGGCGTAGACCGAGGCGTGCAGCCTGCGCAGGAGTGCGGCGTAGGCGGCCCCGCCGAACCCGGCCCGGGCCAGTGCGGCCTTCGCCGCGTTGGCCCT
>NZ_KB912585.1:18308-27285 GCF_000383775.1 Saccharomonospora halophila 8 | reverse complement strand
CAGCGCGTCCAGCCTGCGCGCGAGCGCCTCCGGCGCCGCGTCCGGGCGGATGTCGGTCTGCACGAGCGTCCGGTGCAGCTGCGACACCTCCCACCCGTCGCCGCTGCCGCTGCCCGCCGGGACGGCGAGTGTGACGTCGACCAGCCACCGGGACGGTTTCCCGGTCAGCGCCGGAGTCTGGTGGCTCTCGATGCCGGTCACGTGATCGGCTCGGATCAACCCGTCACTGAGCGTCGCGATCCAGAGATCCTGTAACCCCATCGTGCGAGTCCCTCCTCGGCCGTTTCGATGCCGATACCGCTGTGATGATCGCGGTTACCCGGTACGAAGGGTGCATACTCCCGCACCGGCCGGGAACAGAGCCCCGACGTATAGGTCGTTATACGCTTTCCGGGCTGGTGCGTGCCCTCCCGCGGCCGCCGTCGTCCGGCTCGTGGGCCAGGTCGTTGCGGTGGCTCTCCTTCGTGATCAGGATGCACACGACCGTGAGCACGCAGCAGACCGCGATCAACGTGGAGGTCAGCACCGTGCCCACGGCGCTGGCCGCCGCGAACACCGGCGGCGCCACGCCGGCACCGAGCCCGGCCATCTGATAACCGAGGGACGCTCCCGTGTAGCGGGCGCGGGTGCCGAACATCTCCGTGTACAGCGCCGCGAGCGGCCCGTACATCGCCGGATGCACCACCGACTGCCCCAGCACCACCGCCACCGTCAGCAGGACCGCGGACCCGGTGTCCACCAGCGGGAACAGGACGAACCCGAGCACGGCCATGGTCACCGCGCCGGAGAGCACGACCGGACGCCTGCCCACCCGGTCGGACAGCGCCGAGAAGCCGATGATGCCCGCGATCGCGCCCACCGAGGACACCGTCAACGCGTTGAGCACCGTCTGCCGTGCGAAGCCCTCCCCCACCGCGTAGGCGATCAGGTAGGTCGTCAACGTCCCCTGGGCGACGAACGCGGAGAATCCGACCCCCACCGCGAGCGCCAGGTTGCGCGGGTGGTTGCGCAGCACCTGCACGAACGGGGGCTTCTCCGCCCCGCCGGCCTTCCCGGTCTTCGCCGCCCGTGCCGTCGTCTGCTGCTCGGCCGTCGCGAACACCGGGGTCTCGGTGACCTTCATCCGCACGAACAGGCCCACCGCGAGCAGCACCACACTGAGCAGGAACGGCACCCGCCAGCCCCAGGCGAGGAACTCCTCCTCGGTGGTCAGGGCGTTGGTCAGGGTCAGCATCACCGTCGACAGCACCATGCCGCTCGGCGCACCCGCGTTGGTGAAGCTGGCCCACAGCCCGCGGCGGGTCTTCGCGTGCTCGGCCGACATGAGGACCGCACCGCCCCATTCCCCGCCGACCGCGATTCCCTGCACGACCCGCAGCAGCACCAGCAGCACCGGCGCCCATGCCCCGACCTGCCCCGGGGTCGGCAACAGTCCGATGAGGGTGCTGGCCACACCCATCATCGTCATGGTGATGACCAACATCTGCTTGCGGCCGAGCCGGTCACCGAAGTGGCCGAAGATCACTCCCCCGAGCGGGCGGGCGAGATAACCCGTGGTGAAGGTGCCGAGACTCGCGATCGTGCCGACCAGCGGATCCAGATTCGCGAAGAACACTTCGCTGAACACCACGGCCGACGCGGTCGCATACAACAGGAAGTCGTAGTACTCGATCACACTGCCCAGGTAGCTGGACAGCACCGCCCGTCTGAGCTGCGTCGCCGAGTGCGCCGACCGTCCCGGGGACCGTGTCCCGTCACCGCCCTGTGTCATGCCACCGTCCTGCCTCTCCGTCGAGACCGCCTGCCGTGCGGCTGCGCCACCGCACCCGGCAAAACTAAGCAGTACCGTCACGCTAGTCAATAAACTGCCCAAACTCGTTCCCCCTACGATGGCGGTGTGCGTACCGAGTCCGACCTCCCCGACACCGACGGCCTCCCGGACGACAGCGACGGCCTCCCCCACCCCGCCGACACCGACGAGTTCACCGACACCGACGAGTACGCCGACGTCGGCGGAGCGGCCGACCGGGACGACGCGGCCGTGCGGCGGCCCCAGACCCTGCTGCTGGCCTTCTTCGGGATCCACGTCTTCGGCCGCGGGATCCGCGTCGCCACCGGCAGCGTGCTCGACGTCCTCGGCAGGCTCGGCGTCTCCGAGCACGCCACCCGCTCCACGCTCAGCCGCATGGCCCGCCGGGACCTGTTGGACCGCGACCGCAGGGGCCGCCGGGTCTACCTCGGACTGACCGGGCGGTCGAAGGCCATCCTGCGCGACGGGGAGACCCGGATCTGGCGGATCGGCGCGGTCAACACCCACTGGGACGGCACCTGGACACTGCTCGGCTTCTCCATGCCCGAGTCCTGGCAACGGCAGCGGCACCTGCTGCGGTCCCGGCTGCTGTGGGCCGGGTTCGGGAGCCTGCAGGGCGGGCTGTGGATCGCCCCGTCGACCGTTCCGGTCGAACCACTGCTGCGCGGGCTGGACGCCGCCGACCACGTCAAGGTGTTCCAGGCCCGTGCCCTGCCCCCGACCGACGTGGCCGAACTCGTCCACGACGCGTGGGACCTCGACTCCCTGGCCGACCGGTACCGGCGTTTCATGGCGCACTGGTCCACCGACGACCCCCGGCGGCGGACCCCGGACACCCTCGCCCGGCATCTGCTGCTGCAGACCGACTGGCTGCGCATCGTGCGGACCGATCCGCGACTACCGCGGGAACACCTGCCCGGCGACTGGCCCGCCGAGCAGGCACAGCACCTGTTCCGGAGGCTCAACGCCGAACTCGAACCCACGGCCAGAGCACTCGCCACCGACCTCCTCGACACCTGCCCCGAGGAATCCCCGCCGTCACACGGGACCGCCTCGTAGGCCGCTTCGGGCGCTTCGCAGGACCACTTTGGGCACAAAGCTCACCGCGATCAAGGACGCGCCGATGGTAGCCGGGTCGGCGACACGCGGCTCCGACAACGGGTCCGAACCACCCGCTCGTGTCACCTCGGACGGTTCCCGGTTCACCGGCCGGGAACCGGGTAGCCCCTCCGGATGCTGGACCGACTGTTGCGCCGATCCGATTCGGTGACCGGGCTCGACCGGCCCGCCGAGCTCCTGGCCCGCCGGCTGCGCCGGATACTGGAGGGCACGACGACCGACCGTGCGCTGCGCGGCTCCTGGATCGGCCACCCGGTACACCCCCTTGTGGTGACCGTGCCCCTCGGGGCCTGGGTGTGCGCGTCCGCGTTCGACGCGATCGGACACCGCGACGCCGCCCGCAGGCTCGTGGCGATCGGGGTCACCGCCACCCCGGTCGCCGTCGTCACCGGGCTGGCCGAGTTCTCCCGGCTCACGACGCCGCAACGGCGCGTCGGGGCCCTCCATCTCGTGGCCAACGTCGCCGCGCAGGCGTGTTACCTTACGTCGCACCGCCACCGGGTCGGCGGTGCCCACGGGGCGGGTGTCGTGTGGGCCCTGCTCGGCCTGACCGCGGTCGCGGCGGGTGGCGCGCTCGGCGGCCATCTCTCCTACGCCCTCGGTGGGGGCGTGTACGAGTGGCAGAGCGGGCCGCGGGACACCCACTGAGCCGGCCCGGCCCGAGTCGTCCCGATCCGGTGGGCCCACCGTCGCGTGGCCGATCCCCGGCGGGCAGCGTCCGCCGGACACGCGAGCGCGGACACCAGGAGGTCGGGCATGACGGTGACCCTCGTCCACGGGACGTCGTTCTGCGTCTGTGACAACGACGGCGAACTGCGCGGTTCCCCCGCGCAGGGGGCCTTCTACCAGGACACCCGCATCCTGTCCGGATGGAACCTGCGCATCGACGGGCACCCCGTCGAACCCATCACGGTGCAGACCCCGGAACCGTTCTACGCCCGGTTCGTCGGCCGCGCCCATTCGGGTGAGGGTGAGGGGGAGAGCAGCCTGCTCGTGCGCCGGGAGCGCTACATCGGCGGGGGGATGCGGGAGGACTTCATCCTCCGCAACTACGGCCGCGGGCGCGTCGCCTGCACCGTGACCGTGCGCGTGGCCGCCGACTTCGCCGACGTCTTCGAGGTGAAGAAGGGCCACATCAACGACACCGGACACCACGCCGTCGAGGTCGCGGGAACCGGGCTGTACCTGACCCGCTACATCGGCGCGCACAGCCGCGGGGTCCGGATCACCGGCGAGACCCTCGTGGGTGACGGCGCCGAGTACAGCCGCGACCGCATCACCTTCCGTGTCTGGCTGCCCGCCGGGGAGGAGTGGTACGGCTCGGTCACCGCGCTGCCGACCGTCAACGGTGCCGCGGTCACCCCGCTGTTCCCCCGCGAGCGCCCGGTCGAGCACTCCCGGCCCGCGGTGCTCACCCGGCGCTGGCGCGAGGAGAGCCCCGTCCTGCGGCACTCGGGCGACCGTGCGCTCGCGCGCACCCTGCAACGCAGTCGGGAGGATCTGGGGGCGCTGCGCATCTTCGACCCGGAGAACCCGGAGGACGTGGCCATCGCCGCGGGGGCACCGTGGTTCATGGCCCTGTTCGGCCGGGACTCGCTGCTGGCCTCGCTGATGTCGCTGGCCATCGACCCGACCCTGGCGTTGGGCACCGTGCAGACCCTGGCCCGGCACCAGGGAACCCGGGTGGACCCGGACAGCGAGGAGGAGCCCGGCCGCATCCTGCACGAGGTCCGGTTCGGCGCGGACGCCTCCCTCGCGCTCGGCGGCAGTCACATCTACTTCGGCACCGTCGACGCCACCCCCCTGTTCGTGCTCCTGCTCGGTGAACTGGCCCGGTGGGGCATCGGCGCGGAGAACGTGCGGGCGTTGCTCGGCCACGCCGACCGTGCGCTGGAGTGGATCGACACCTACGGCGACCGCGACGGCGACGGGTTCATCGAGTACCACCGCGCCACCGAGGCCGGTCTGGCCAATCAGGGGTGGAAGGACTCATGGGACGGCGTGAACTTCGCCGACGGCGAGATCGCCCGGTCCCCCCTCGCACTGTGCGAGGTGCAGGGTTACGTCTACGCCGCGTTCCGGGCACGGGCGTGCCTGGCGGAGTACTTCGGCGACCACGACACGGCCCGGTACTGGTCCGACCGCGCCGCGGACCTGAAACAGCGGTTCAACGACGTCTTCTGGATGCCCGGGCCCGGCCGGTACGCGCTCGGCCTGGACGCCGACAAACGCCCCATCGACTCCGTCACGTCCAACATCGGGCACTGCCTGTGGACCGGGATCATCGACCCCGACCGCGCCGCCTCGGTCGCCGACGGTCTGCTGTCCCCGGCGATGTTCACGGGTTGGGGCGTGCGGACCCTGTCGTCGGAGATGGGCGCCTACAACCCGATGAGCTACCACAACGGCTCGGTGTGGCCACACGACAACGCGCTCGTCGCGGCCGGGCTCATGCGCTACGGCTTCGTCGCGCACGCGCAGCGCGTCGCCACCGCCGTCCTCGACGCGGCCGAGGCGTTCGACGGGCGATTGCCCGAGTTGATGTGCGGATTCGACCGCGACGAGTACAGCACCCCGGTCCCCTACCCGACGTCGTGCTCGCCGCAGGCGTGGTCCTCGGCGGCGCCGGTACACCTGTTGCGCACCCTGCTCCGGGTGCAACCGGGCATGCACCGACGGGAATTGCGGATCGCGCCGGAACTCCCGGAATCGTTCGGAACGTTACTGATCGACGACGTTCCGTTGACCGGCGGTCGCATTTCCATCGAGGCGCGCGGAAGCTGGGTTCGGGTGGGGCATCTCCCGGAGGACGTGGAATTGGTCCGGGGAAACGTTCATTAGGACGTAGTACATTCCTGACGCACTGTTTCGCCCGCTGCCGCCGGGGGAATTGGGCGAACATGAGTCCACTCGAGATCGCGATGGTCGCACCTCCGTGGTTCGACCTCCCACCCACCGCCTACGGTGGCATCGAAGCGATGTGCAGCGACCTGATCGAACAACTGTCCCTGCAGGGCACCGAAATCACATTGATCGGAGTCGGGACCAACGGGACCCCGGCGGATTTCGTGCCGACGTGCGACCGCGCGAACGAGGACCGGCTCGGGCAGGTTCTGCCCGAGGTCACCCACGCCGCGGCACTGACCGAAATCATCGACAAACTCGACGCCGATCTCGTCCACGACCACAGTCTCGCCGGACCGCTCATGGCGCGCGGGCGCACCCTGCCGACCGTCGTCACCGCCCACGGGCCCGTCAACGGCGAGATGGGGCGTTACTACCGCGGTCTCGGCGACAGTGTCCACCTGGTCGCCGTCTCGGACGCCCAACGCCGCCTGGCGCCGGACCTGAACTGGGTCGGCACCGTCCACAATGCTGTGAGCGTGGACCGCTTCCCGTTCCGGTCGGACAAGGAGGACTTCGCGCTGTTCCTCGGCCGCGCGTGCCCGGAGAAGGGCATCCCGCAGGCGATCGCCGCCGCGCGGGAGGCGGGCATCCGGTTGAAGATCGCGGCGAAGTGCCGGGAGCCGGAGGAGAAGGCCTACTTCGACCGGGAGGTCGCCCCGCTGCTCGGGCCGGACATCGAGTGGCTCGGCGAGGCCGACCGTGCCCGCAAGGTCGAACTGCTCCAGGCGGCGCGGTGCCTGCTGTTCCCGGTGTGCTGGGAGGAACCGTTCGGCATCGTCATGGTGGAGGCGATGGCCTGCGGGACCCCCGTCCTCGGCTTCCGGCGGGGTTCGATCCCCGAGGTCATCACCCACGACCGCACCGGCTACGTCTGCAACGACGTCGGTGAACTGGCGCAGGCGATCGGCGAGGTGGACCGGATCTCGCCGCACGACTGCCGCGCCGAGGCCGAGCTGCGGTTCGACGTGGCGATGATGGCCGAACGGTACGCGCGGATCTACCAGTCCGTGCTCTGACCCGTGCCGGCCACCGAGGACGGTCCCGGTGCCCGCACACCGCCCACACCACCGCCGCCCATGCTCGCCGTGTCCGGCGAACCCCCGGACGGACCGGGGTGGGCCTTCGAATGGAAGTGGGACGGGGTCCGCGCGACCGTCGCCGTGGCGGACGGCGGGGTCGTCGCCCACTCCCGGAACCGGCGGGTGATCACCGAGTCCTATCCCGAACTGCACGCCCTGACCGAACTCACCCGGCACACGGTGCTGCTCGACGGCGAGATCGTCGCTCTGGACGAGCGGGGACGACCGGACTTCGACAGGCTCCAGTCGCGCATGCACGTCCACCGCCCCACCGCGCGACTGCTGCGCGAGATCCCGGTCGCCTACTACGTGTTCGACCTCCTCGCCGTCGACGACCGGGACCTGTGCCCCGAACCGTACGACCGGCGCCGGCAGCGGCTGCTGGAGTTCGGACTGTCCGCGCCCCCGGTCGTACGCACCCCGGACAACTACGTGGACGTGTCCGGCGCGGACCTGTTGCGGGTCGCCGCCGAGCACGGCCTGGAGGGCATCGTCGCGAAACGGCGTACCTCGACCTACAGTCCCGGGACCCGGTCCCGGAGCTGGGTCAAGACCGCCCTGCGCCTGACCCAGGAGGTCGTGCTGGGCGGATGGGTTCCCGGCGAGGGCCGCCGGGCGGGCACGCTGGGCGCACTGCTGCTCGGCGCCTACGACGACACCGGAACACTGCACTACGTCGGGCACGTGGGCACGGGCTTCAGCGACACCGCTCTCGACGAGATGCGCGAACGTCTGGCCCCGCTGCACCGTCCGTCCAGCCCGTTCGGCACCCCGGTGCCCCGGGACCGCGCCCGTCGGGCGCACTGGGTCGAACCCGACCTGGTCGGCGAGGTGGAGCACCGCCAATGGACCGCCGACCGCAGGCTGCGGCACCCGTCCTGGCGGGGCCTGCGCCCGGACCGCACCTCCCACGAGGCCCGCCTCCCCCCGACCTGACCCGCGAGTCGCCACTCCACGCCCGCGAGTCGCCACTCCAGGTCAGCGAGTCGCCACTCCAGGTACGACCGCGCGTCCGCGCCCGCCGTCGGTGGTCAGCGTGTGACCGCCACGCCCGCGAGCCCGTGCGACCGGGCCGGGGCGCCGTCGTAGGGGTCGGCGCCGTCCGGCCGCCACTGCGGCAACCACACCAACCCCGGCTCCACGAGTTCGAGACCGTCGAAGAACGCCGCGATCTCGGCACGGGAGCGCGGTGCGGCGGTACTGTTCGCCCTCGTCCGGTACGACTCCGTCACCTTCTCGGACAACGCGAGCGTCTCGGAGTCCGACGGGTCGACGTGGATGTGCGACAACGCGAGCAGACTGCCCGACGGGAGTCGGTCCCGGTAGTACGCCAGCACCCGCTCCGGTTCCGTCTCCGGGGGCATGAAGTGCAGCAACGCGACGAGCAGCAGGCCGACCGGCTCGGTCTCGTCGATCAGTCCGGTCTCCAGGACCCGCTTCCACAGGTGGGCACCCTCGAAGTAGTCCGCGTCGATCGCCCGGTGCCGCGCCGGGTCCGCCGTCCGCTCCAGCAGGACCTCGGCGTGCGCCCGCGCGATCGGCTCGTTGTCGATGTAGACCACCCGGCACCGCCCCGGTGCCACCTCGTCGGCGACCTCGTGCACGTTGCCCTGGGTCGGCAGACCCGACCCGATGTCGACGAACTGCCGTACGCCGCGCTCGACGGCGTAGCGCACGGCGCGGCGCAGGAACGCCCGGTTCGACCGTGCGAAGTCCCGCATGTCGGGGATCAGTCGCAGCTGCTCCTCGGCGAACGCCTGATCCACGGCGTAGTTGTGCACACCACCGAGCAGGTAGTCGTACACCCGCCCCACCGACACCTTGTCCACCGACTCCGCCAGTCGGTCGGCATTGTTCGCCGACATCCGCACACTCCTCGCCGAGATCTACCAACGGGTACACACCCAGTGTGCCCTGTCCCGGCCGGTCCGTGCACCGGAGTCCGGTGCTTTTCGACGGACGGCACGGTCCCACCCGCCCGCGGTGCCGCCGGACCGGTGGGGCGCGGACTCAGCCGGCGGGCGCGACCTCCAGGAACGCCTCGCCCGCGGACACGCGCACC
>NZ_KB912585.1:14414-18208 GCF_000383775.1 Saccharomonospora halophila 8 | reverse complement strand
GGCGTCCTCGGCCAGCGCGAGCGGTTCCCGCGCCGCCTCCGGCGCGCGGGCGGTGTTGCCCCGCACCTGCCCCACCCCGACGAGCACCGGCACCCGGCTGCCGTCGTCCGGCATCCGCACACTCCAATCAGAGCACGGTCACGATCGGTGCGAACCGTAACACGGGCGAACCGCCCGTTCCGGGCCGACGAGTCGGCGCTCACATCCGTCCGCTTCCCGTGCCCGCGGCGATCGGGACAGACATTCTGCGGGAATCTTTTTTCGCGACATCCTCCGTGGTACACACGTGGGTTCACGTTGACGGGCCACGGCGTGTCCTGGGGGTAGTGATGGCGCGATTCCGTCTGAACGATCCGTTCGGGAGACGGGACCAACCACCGGAGTTCACCGAGACGGAGCAGGCACTGCGCACTGCCCTGCACGACGGCAGGCCCCTGATCCTCGGCGACACCGTTCCGCCCCCCGGACAGGCCGGGCACCTCGTCCGGGCGAGCGCGATCGCCTACCTTCTCCTGGTGGAGGAGGGGGTGCATGCCCGCAGCCGACGGCTCGAACTGCACGGCGCCGAGATCGTCGACGACCTGGACCTGGCCGACTCGGTCCTGCGGTTCCCGGTGGTGTTCGCACACTGCCGGTTCCGCGGGGATCTCGACCTCTCCGACGCGGCGACGGCTCGCGTCGAACTCACCGACTGTGTCGTCCCGCGGGTGGTCGCGCCCCGACTGCGGTGTTCCGGGTCGCTCATGCTGCACGGTGTCCGGGACACGAGCACCGTGAACCTGGAGGACGCCCACATCTCCGGCGGAGTCGAACTCACCGACTGTCACCTCGCGGCCGAGGGGCACGCGCTCAATCTCAGCTCCGCACGGGTGACCGGCGACGTCGCCCTCGCCCGCACCGTGGTCGACGGCGACGAGACGACCACGGTGAACCTCCTCGCGGTGCGGGTCGAGGGCACGCTCGACGTCACCGGATTCCGCTCCCCCGGTGCGTTGTTCCTCGCGGGCGCGGAGGTACAGCAGTTCCTGTGGCTGTCCGGATCCCGCCTGGGCGCGGTCGACGGATCGAGTTCCCGGATCGGCCTCGGCATGTACGCCGAGCAGGCGACCACCGTCAAGGGGTTCGCCTTCCGCGGCGCCCGGGTCGGCGGCGACATCCGCCTCGACGGCGCGGAGCTGCACGCCGAGGCCGGGTGGGGACTGAACCTGTACCGGGCCGACATCTTCGGCACGGTCCGGCTCCGGAACGGGTTCACGTGCCGCGCCCCGATGGGGGTCATCCTCGACCACGCCACCGTCACCGGGGACGTGCGGCTCGACGACGCCGACGTGGACACCGCGGACCACGCCCTCTCCCTGGCCAACGCCACCGTGTCCGGCGGGATCACCGCCAGGTCCCGCACGCACGTCGCCGGACGGATCACGCTGGACAGTGCCCGGGTGGAGGGTGTGTTCCGGATGGAGTCCGCGGAACTCTCGGCGGGTACCGGCACCGTGAGCATCTCGGCCTTCGCGGCGACCGTCCGCGCGGAGTTCGCACTCGTCGGTCGCACCCGGGTCACCGGCCGGATCCGGCTGACCGACTGTCACACCGGCACCCTCCGGTTGACCGGCGGTGTCCTGCTGGGCGACGAGGACGGCGCCGCACTCAACCTCACCGGCAACACGGTCTCCGGCGACCTGGTCCTCGACGGTGTGCACGCACTGGGCCGCATCCGCCTCCGGAACAACACCGTCCAGGGCAGCCACCTGTTGAGCGGTGCCCGCCTGCACGCGCCACGACACGACCAGCAGGGCCGGGGCGTCGCACTCGAGGTGTCGGCCCTGTCGGTCGGCAAGAACCTCCAGATGGCGCGCACGACCGCGGACGGAGCGGTCCGCGTGGCGTACTCCCACGTCGCCCAGTTCCTCACCGTCACCGACTGCGTCCTCTCCGGCGGCCACACCGATCCGACGGACCCACCCTTGTCACTCGACCTCGGTGGCACCACCATCGGACGCCACCTGTTCCTGTCCGGGACCCGCGGCAGCCGCACGGTCAGGCTCGCGGCGACCACCGTGCACGGCGACGTGGACCTCGACGGCACGGTGCTCGACGACCGGAACCTCGCACTCGACGCCGCCGAACTGACCGCCTCCACGCTGTGTTTCCTGCCCGCGCAAGCTCCGACGGGACGCGTGGACCTCTCCCGCGCCCGGTTGGGCACCCTGCGGGACCGGGCGGAGGCGTGGTCGTACGGCCCGAAGTCACTCGACCTGACCGAGTGCGCCTACGACCGCCTCGACGGCGGGATGACCCTGACCCGGCGCCTGGAGTGGGTGCGGGCGGCGACGACCGATCCGTTCATGCCCGGGCCGTACGAGCGACTCGCCGCCGCGTTGTCCGCGACCGGAGAGGAGAGCGAGGCCCGCACCACCCGGCTGACCGCCGTCCGCCGGTCCTACTCGGAACTCACGAACAGGGACCGGCCCGGCGTGTCCCGGGCCCGGCCCGACCCGCACGCCCGGTGGACGTCGCGGATGGTCGGAATCCTGCGCCACCTGGTCGCGCACGGCTACCGGTTCTGGGGCACCCTGCAGGATCTGGTGCTCGGGTACGGGTACCGGCCGCTGCGGGCCGTCGTCCTCTTCCTGCTGGCCTGGTCGTCCGGCGCCGTGGCGTTCGCATGGGGGACGGGCCCGTGCCTGCGGTCCGGCACGGCGGTTCCGGGACCGTGCCCGGTGCGGGTCGACGAGCATCCCACCTGGGACCCGTTCCTCTACGCCCTCGACGTCCTCATCCCCGTCGTGGACCTCGGCCACGCCACGGCCTGGGACGTGCTCGGGTGGTCCAAAGGGATGATGCTGGTGCTCACCGTGGCCGGCTGGGTCCTGGCGACCACGATCATCGCCGCCTTCGGGCGGACGTTGCGCCGCTGGTGACCCGGCGGGGAACGGGTAGCGGCCCCGCCGTGCCGGGAACGGCGGGACCCCGTACCGTTTCACTCCCCCGGGCGCGGGATATCCGGCGGCGGGACACCGCGTCACCGACAGGAAGGACGACAACCATGATCGGGTTCATTGTGGCGGGGCTGATCATCGGCGCGCTGGCGCGTCTGATCAAACCCGGCAAGCAGGACCTCGGAATCCTGGCCACGCTGCTGCTGGGCCTGGTCGGGTCGGTGATCGGCGGTACCGTGGCGAACCTGCTCGGCACCGGCGACATCTTCGAACTGAACGTGCTGGGGTTCATCATCGCGGTGGTCGCGGCGGTGCTGCTGATCGGTGTCGCCGAGTCCCTCATCGGACGCCGGAGGAAAAGCAGCGCCGACCGCTCGTGAACACCCCGCCGACCTCACCCTCGGGTGAGCACCCGTTCCTCGCCCTGCCCGGCCCGCTGCTCCCGCCGGGCCCGGAGTTCGGTGACCACGGCGGGCAGCACCTCGTGGACGTCCCCGATGACCGCGTAGTCCGCCCGGGACACCATCGGTGCCTCCGGATCGGTGTTCACCGCGAGGATCGTGCGCGAGTCCATGCAGCCCACCCAGTGCTGGGTCGCGCCGCTGATGCCGCACGCCAGGTAGAGGTCGCAGGCCACCTTCGTCCCGGTCAGTCCGACCTGGTCGGAGTGCGGCCGCCACCCGTTGTTCGTGGCCACCCGGGAACAGCCGACCGCACCACCCAGCAGGCCCGCCAGCTCCTCCAGCACGGCGTACCCGTCGGCGCCACCGACCCCGCGTCCGCCGGAGACCACCACCGGGGCGGAGGCCAGCGTGACACCGCCCGCGGCGCGCGTGCGCTCCACGACCCGGCCCG
>NZ_KB912585.1:3396-14314 GCF_000383775.1 Saccharomonospora halophila 8 | reverse complement strand
CGGCCGGTGTCGACCAGCACCCCGCGGTCGGCGCCCATCGCCAGCGCGTAGCGCACCTGCTCCTCGGTCTCCGGCGGCCCGACGGCCAGCACCGTGGCGGTGCCGCCGTGCGCCGAGACGAGGCGCACGGCCTCCTCCACGGCGCACTCCTCGTGCGGGCCCAGGGTGAATCCGAGGTGCCGGGTGTCGACCGTGCCGTCGCCCTGCAGCGGCACCTTCGCGCCGAAGGCCGGCACCCGCTTGACGCAGACCAGCACGTCCATTCCACACCTGCCTTCGCTCACGACTTCATGCGTGTGTCGTCCGGGTCGAACAGCGGGGCGCGGCCCACCCGCGCCACGGTCACCGGGTACCGCTGTTCCATGTAGCGCACACCGAGTTCGGTGCCCTCCACGGCGACCGTCGGCGGCAGGTACGCCATCAGCAGGTGGGTCCCCAACGACGGGGCGGAGCCGGCACTGGTGACGTACGAGCCGCGGCCCTTGCGGTCGACGATCCGCTCGCCCTCCGGGGTGACCACCGGCTCGCCGCCCTGCGGGTAGCGGACCACGCCCGACGGGTCGGTGTGGGTCTCCGGAGGGCCCATCAGCAGGCTGCACAGCAGCGCGGCGGGCTGGTCCTCGCGGGCGCGCAGGTAGGCCTCCTTACCGATGAAGTCGGGGGACTTGACCTTGGGCAGTGCGAGCCCCGCCTCGACCGGGTCGTGCTCGGCGTCCAGTTCGGCGCCCATCAGCCGGTAGCCCTTCTCCAGTCGGCCGGTGGTGCCGTAGACGCCGATCCCCGCGGGCACGAGTCCGTGCGGCTGTCCCGCTTCGGCGAGCACGTCCCACAACCGGGCGCCCTGTTCGAACGGGGCGTGCAGCTCCCAACCGAGTTCGCCGACGTAGGACACCCGCAGCGCCAGCACCGGCACTCCGCCCACGACGATCGACCTGGCCGTGCCGAACGGGAATCCCTCGTGTGACACGTCGTCGTCGGTGACCGCGGCGAGCACGTCCCGTGCCCGCGGCCCCCACAGGCCGAGCGTGCACACCGCCGAGGTGACGTCGGTGAGGGTGGCCGCGCCGTCGCCGGGCAGGTGCCGGGTGAACCAGAACAGGTCCCGGGCACCGTCTGCGCCGCCGGTGATCACCCGGTAGTGATCGGTCGCCAGCCGCGCCACCGTGAGGTCGCTGCGGAAGCCACCGTCCGGGGTGAGCACCGGCGTGTAGATCAGCCGGCCGACCGGACGGTCCACCTGGGCGAGCACCATGTGCTGGAGCCAGTCGCGGGCCCGGGGTCCGCGGACGTCGAACTGCGCGAACGCGGACAGGTCGATCATCGCGCAGCGCTGCCGCATCGCCAGGTGTTCGGCGTCGGTGATCGGGGACCACCAGCGCGCGTCCCACTCGCGCGCGCGGTGCTGGACCTGCGCGCCGAACTCGTCCAGCAGCGGCCGGTTCGACTCGTACCAGTGCGGCCGCTCCCACCCGCCGACCTCGAAGAACTCGGCCCCGCGCGCGACCTCGCGCGCGTGGAACGGGGACAACCGCCTGCCGCGGGCCGAGTCCCACTGTTCCCGCGGGTGCACGATGCCGTAGATCTTGTTGAATCCCTCGTCGGCGCGGGCGCGCACGACGTCCTGGGTGCGCTGGTGCGGGTAGAACCGCGCGATGTCGGCGCCGTGCAGGTCGACCTCGGTGGTGCCGTGCGTCATCCACTCGGCCAGCACCCGCCCGACGCCGGGGCCCTCCTTGATCCAGACCGCGGCGGCCGACCAGAGTCCGGCCACCTCCGGGGTCTCCCCGAGCACCGGCGCCCCGTCCGGGGTCATCGACAGCAGTCCGTTGATCGCGTGCCGCACCCCGGCCTCGCGGTTGTCCAGCACGGACCCGAACAGCTCCAGCGCGTCCTCCAGCTGCGGGTCGAAGTCCTCCTGGGTGAACGGCAGCTGGGTCGGCGACAACGCGGCGGACTCGATCGACGGAATCTCCTCGGCGCGGTGCAGGATCGGGCGGTGGGCGTACGAACCGACCTCCAGGTCCGCCCCGCTCTGCCGCTCGTACATCATCGCGTCCATGTCCCGCACGATCGGGTAGGCGATCTCGGTGTGGGTCTCGGCCAGCTCCGGGATCGGCCCCACGTCGATCATCTGGTGTACCGCCGGGGTCAGCGGGATGCGCGCGCCCGCCATGGCCCCGATCTTCGGGCTCCACACACCACAGGCGAGCACGACCGTGCCGGTGGCGATGTCCCCGGCGTCGGTGGACACGCCCCGCACCCGGCCGTCCTCGACGTGCACGCCGGTGATCTCGGTGTTCGGCAGCACGGTCAGCGCCCCCTGCGCGAGGGCCTGCTGCCGCATCAGCGCCCCGGTCTGCAACGGGTCGACCACGGCGACCGACGGGGTGTGGAACCCGGCCAGGATCAGATCCCGGTTCACGAACGGCACCAACCGGGCCACCCGGTCGGCGTCGACGAGTTCGGACTCGACGCCCCACGCGGTGGCCGAGGCCATCCTGCGCCGCAGTTCCTCCACCCGTTCCGGGGTGCGGGCGATCTCCACACCGCCGCAGGTGGTCAGCGTGCCGAGCTTCTCGTACTGGCGCATCGAGTCCAGCGTCAGCGCGGTGATCTCCTTGGAGTGGTCCACCGGGAAGATGAAGTTCGACGCGTGCCCGGTGGAACCGCCGGGGTCCGGCAGCGGCCCTTTGTCCACGAGCACGATGTCGCGCCACCCCGCCTCCGCGAGGTGGTAGCTCACCGAGTTGCCGACGATGCCGGCTCCGATGACGACGACGTCGGCGCGCGCCGGTAGGTCGGTCATCTCGATCCCTCCTTCGTCACGCCAGCCCCACCACCCGGCCGGCGTCGTCGATGTCGATGTTCTCCGCCGCCGGGTACGACGACAGGCCGGGCATGGTGCGCATCTCGCCGCAGATCGGGTACACGAACCCGGCCCCGGCCGAGGCGCGGACCTCCCGCACCGGCAGCCGCCAGCCGGTCGGCGCGCCCTTGCGGGAGGGGTCGTCGGACAGCGACAGGTGCGTCTTGGCGATGCACACCGGCAGCGAGCCGAACCCGCAGCGGGTGTAGCTGTCGAGCTGCCTGCGGGCCGTCGGGGAGAGGTCGATGCCGTCGGCGCCGTACATCCGGCGCGCGACCGTGTCGATCTTGTCGGTCAGCGGCATCTCGTCCGGGTACAGGTGCGTGAACCCCGACGGCCGGTCACACGCGGCGGCCACCGCCTCGGCCAGTTCCGCCGCGCCCTTGCCACCCTCGGCCACGTGCGTGCTCACCGCGCCGTGCACGCCTTCCTCGGCGGCGATTTCCAGAATGGCCCGGTGTTCGCTGTCGAAGTCGGTGTCGAAGGCGTTCACCGCCACGACGGCGGGCACGCCGTGCGCGGCGATGTTGGCCAGCTGTTTGCGCAGGTTCGCCGCACCCGCGCGGACGTCGTCGGGGTTCTCGGCGAGCATCTCCTCCGGCAGGGGTTTGCCGGCCACCACCCGGTGGCGACCGGAGTGCGCCTTGAGGGCGCGCACGGTGACCACCACGACGGCCGCGTCGGGGACCAGCCCCGAGGCCCGGCACTTGATGTTGAAGAACCGCTCGGCGCCCATGTCCGCCCCGAAGCCGGCCTCGGTGACAAGGTAGTCTCCGCCGCGGATGCCGATGAGGTCGGCCAGCACCGAGGAGTTGCCGTGCGCGATGTTGCCGAACGGTCCGCAGTGGACCAGCACGGGCGTCTGCTCCACGGTCTGCATCAGGTTCGGTTTGAGCGCCTCGCGCAGCTGCACGCACATGGCCCCGGCCGCGCGGAGCTGTTCGGCCGTGACGGGCTCGCCGGAGCGGTCGTAGCCGACGACGATGCGCCCGAGCCGGTGCCGCAGGTCCCGCAGCGAGGTGGACAGCGCCAGCACCGCCATGACCTCACTGGCGGCGGTGATGTCGAAGCCCGTCTGCCGCGGGATGCCGTCCTGCCTGCCGCCGAGCCCGGTGACGATCTGGCGCAGGTCCCGGTCGTTGACGTCCAGCACCCGGCGCCAGGTGATCGCGAACGGGTCGAGGTCGAGTGTGTTGCCCTTGTGCAGGTGGTTGTCCACCATCGCGGAGAGCAGGTTGTGCGCCGCGCCCACGGCGTGCAGGTCCCCGGTCAGGTGCAGGTTCATCGACTCCATCGGCACCACCTGGGAGTAGCCGCCACCCGCGGCGCCCCCCTTGATGCCGAAGGTCGGCCCCATCGAGGACTGCCGGATGGCGACGACACCCCGCTTGCCGAGGTGTCCGAACCCCTGCCCGAGCCCGACGGTGGTGGTCGTCTTGCCCTCCCCCAGCGGCGTGGGGGTGATCGAGGAGACCACCACGTACTTCGCCTTCGGCCTGTCCGCCAGCGCACCGACGGCGTCCAGGGAGAGCTTGGCCGCCGTGTTGCCGTACGGTTCGACGAGGTCGGGCCCGAGGCCCATGTCGGCGGCGACGTCGGTCAGCGGTTTGCGCACCGCGCCGCGCGAGATCTCCAGGTTCGACGGCATGTTCTTCCGCCCTTTCTCACTCGACCCGCCTGCGGGTCGTGCCGACCCACCGCGCGGTCGCACCGACTCTGTTGAACGTGTAGAAGTGCAGCCCGGCCACCTCGCACCCCTCCTCGCGACCGCGGGTACCCAGCCGGGCCAGCAGATCCCCGGGCCGGTGGTTCCGGGGACGGGCCAGTCTGCCGAGCGTGGAGCGGTTGGCGCGGACGAACCGCAACGAGTCCCCGACACCGATGCGCGCCCCCACGGTGAGCAGCTTGCCCACCTCGACCGCACCCGGCAGCCCGACCACGACCGGCAGGGTGATCCCGTGCTCACGGGCGCGGCCGATGAACCGGCACACGGCCGTGGCGTCGAAGCACATCTGCGTGACCGTGTAGTCGGCGTAGGCCTGCTTGTCCCGCAGGGCCCGCCACAACACCTCGTCCGGGATCGACGGATGTCCCTCCGGATAGGACGGCACCCCCACCCGGTCGGGTCGCCTGCCCGACTCGGTCATCGCCCGCAGCAGTGCCAGCCCGTCGGGGAAGGCACCACCGGTGTCGGAGACGTCGCCCCCGACGACGAACACCTCGCGGATGTCGGCTCCCTCGATCCGGTCGAGGACCTCCCGCAGGTGCCCGGCGTCCCGGAGCTGTCGTGCCGCGAGGTGCGGCACCGCGCACAGCCGTTGGGCGGTGAGCTTCTCGCAGACCTCCAGGGTCGCCTCGAGGTCCTTCGACGGCGACGACGTGACGGTGACGACCGTCCGCTCCGGCAACATCGCCGTCTGCTCCAGCACCCCGGTCAGGGGCAATACCTCGTAGCGCACGCGGTCGAGCGCGGGACCGAGGGCCCGCAGGCCCTCGGTCGCCCGCCCGCCGGGCTCCTGACGCCGTAGCATGGTCGGCACCCCTTTCCGCCGTCGCTGCTCAGAGCTTCGGCGTCTCCTTGCGGGGATCGATGAACGGCTTCTCGACGACCAGGGCGCCCCGCGCCCCGTCCGGCGTGCCGACGGTGAGTTCGGTGTCGGCGGTGCTGAGCCCGATCGGCACCATGGCCAGTCCGATGTTGCGGTCCAGCCGGGGCGAGTAGCAGGCGCTGGTCACCGACCCCACCGGGGTGGTACCGCCGGAGTAGACCGGGAACGGCTCGATCATCGACCCGTCGTTGTAGCTGCCGAGCGGCCTGCCCCCGATCTCCACGCCGACCATCAGCCTGCTGATGCCGGTCTCCCGCGCCCGCCGCAGGGCCTCCTTGCCGACGAAGTCGGCCTCCTGGTCGAGATCCACCATCCAGTGGTAGTCGTAGCCGACCTCAAGCGGGTTGGTGTCCAGGGTGATGTCGCAGCCGTAGGCGAGCATCCCCGCCTCGATCCGGCGGATGTGGCAGGGACCGATCGGGCGCAGGCCGTGCGGCTCGCCCGCCTCCCAGACGGCGTCCCACAGCCTGCCCGCGTCCCGGGAGGCGTCGTGCAGGTAGATCTCGTAGCCGACCTCGCCGGAGTAGCCGGTGCGGCTGACCACCACACGCATCCCGTCCAGCTCGAACTCGCGCAGCCGGTAGTACGGCACGTCCAGGATGTCGGCGCCGAACAGGTCGGTCATCACCTGCTTCGCCCGGGGGCCCTGGATCTGCAGCGGTGCGACGTCGGCCTCGCGGAGCTCGACGTTCCAGCCGCCGGCGTGGGCCAGGCCCTGCGCCCACAGCCCGACGTCGCTGTCGGCCAGCGAGAGCCAGAACCGGTTCTCCTCCAACCGCAGCAGCACCGGGTCGTTGATGATGCCGCCGTCCGGGGCGGTGACGAAGACGTACTTGCACTGGCCGACGTCGCACTTGGTGAGATCGCGCGGGACCAGCATGTTGGTGAAGTCGAACGCGTCCGGCCCGGAGATCTCGAGCTGGCGTTCGACGCCGACGTCCCAGACCGTCACCCCGTGCAGCAGTGACCAGTACTCGCCGACCGGGTCGCCGTAGTGCCGCGGGTGATAGGTGTGGTTGTAGACGCTGTAGGCGGCCACGCCCCGCTCCCGCGACTTCCAGAAGTACGGGGACTTGCGCAGCCTGGTGTAGAGCATCACGGCCGGGTTCTCGACGACACCGCCGGTGGCGGTGACCGTCGGCGTGGCCGGTGCGGTGGCGGTGTTGTCGAACGTGGGGTGGATGACATCAGCCATGGGGGCACCTCGATTCGCGCCCGGAGTTCCGCGGACGAAGATCACGGAAAGGACGAGTTGTCGCTGAAGTTGTTGCGCTATGTGCATCACGTTGTGATATACACAACAGTGTGAGACGGCACCGGGGCGGCGTCAAGTACTCCGAAAGGGGTGAAACACCGTCCACGATCATCGGCTCCCGATACCCGGATCCCCACGTCAAGGCGGGTCAACACGCGAATTTGACGACCGGCTCACGGAGCCACGCGAGACTACGCGCGGCGTCCGGGCACCGACTCCGCGTCGTCGGGTGTCGATTCACGGCCCGCGACTGTCGACTCGCGGTTCGTGACCGGCGACTCGCGGGACGGGAGTGTCAGTCCGCGTTCGCGACGCGGACGAACAGGGTGGTGCAGCGGTCGACGACCTCCTCCTCGGTCACCGCCAGTGCGCCGGTGAGCCAGGACGAGAGCACCTGGGCCAGGCCGCCGACGAGCAGTTCGGCGGTGAGGTCGAGCGCCGTCGCGTCGGCGGGCTCCGTGTCGCCGGCGGGACCGGTGGGATCCGGGTCGACGGGGTCCGGGTCGGTGGGGTCCGGGTCGGTGGGGTCCGGGTCGGTCAGGCCGTAGAACTCCCGCGCCTGCCCCACGAGCAATCGGACGAACAGCCGGGTGGAGGCGACCCGGCGGCGGGCCACCACCGCGTCGTCGAGGGCGGGGGAGAACAACAGGTGCCCACGACGCGGATCCTCGGCGATCCGGCGCACCAGCGTGCCCAGGCCCGCGCGCACCTTCGCCTCGGCACCCTCCGCGGCCCGCACCGACTCCAGGGTCCGCTCGGCGATCGTGGCGACCACGTCGTCGTAGACGGCGGCCACCAGCGCGTCCCGGTCGGCGAAGTTCTCGTAGAAATAGCGGGTAGCCAGGCCCGCCTGCCGGCACACGCCCCGCACGGACAACCCGCGGTCCCCCTCGGCCGCCCCCAGCAGTTCCAGTCCGGCCTCGAGGAACCGGGCGTGCCGCCCGGCCTGCCGGTCCGCCCCGGCGACGCCGCCGTAGGTGCGCAGGGAGGTCCGTTCCATACCCCCATCCTGACACCCCACCCTTGACAGTCCCGTGCTCACCACGGTCCACTATCTGCCAACGGTCGTATTCAGATCAGCACCGCGGTCCCCGGGGAGGAGACACCGTGAGCGCCACACCCACGAGCCCGGACACCAGACGGAAGACGATCCTCGGAGCGGGCCTGCTGGCCGGCGGGGCGAACGTCATCATGCAACTCGCGATGCCCGCGGTCGGGTACGGCGTAGTCGAGAGCACCGTGGACAACGGAAACCTCTACGAGCATCCGGTCAAACGCACCCGGACCACCCTGACCTACCTCGCCGTCGCCATGCTCGGCACCGATGAGGAGCGTGCCGCGTACCGGCGCGCCGTCGACCGGCAGCACCGGCACGTCCGGTCCGGCCCGTCGAGCCCGGTCCGCTACCACGCGATGGACCCCCACCTGCAACGGTGGGTGGCGGCCTGCCTCTACAAGGGGGTCGAGGACGTCTACCGGGCGTTCGTGGGCGAACCGGACCCGGCCACCACCGACGAGCTCTACCGGCACTCGGCCGCCCTCGGGACGACGCTGCAGGTGCGTCCCGAGATGTGGCCCGCGGACCGTGCGGCGTTCGAGCGGTACTGGAAGGAATCACTGTCCGCGATCGACATCGACGACACCGTGCGCGAGCACCTGCTCGGCATCGCCCGGCTGCGGATGTTCCCCCGCCCGGTGAGCCTGCTGTTCGGACGGTTCAACGCGTTCGTCACCACCGGGTTCCTCCCACCGCAATTCCGGGAGAGGATGCGGCTCGACTGGTCACCGCGCCACCAACGGCGCTTCGACCGGCTCATGCGGTTGATCGGCACGACGGTGCTGCGCCTGCCCCGGCCGCTGCGCGAGTTCCCGTACAACGCCTCTCTGTGGGACCTGCGCCGCAGGCTGCGCCGGGGCGCGCCGCTGGTGTGACACCGGGGCGCACGGCCACCGGACGGGCCGATCCCGCTCAGGACGGTAACGCCGCGGCCGCCAACGCGGCCACCTGTTCCGGGCTCGCGATCCGCTCCCGGCTCATCGCCTGATCGTGCACAATGTTCAGCGCGGCGTGCACGGCGAGCCGCACCCGGGTCGACCGCGGCCCGCCCCGCCGGGCGGCGACGAGGCGCACCCACTGGTCGACGTGGTCCCGCTGGGCCCGGCGCAACGCGTGCCGGTCGTTGTCGGGCAGGTTCTCGGACTCGGTGAGATACACCGCTGCGAGATCGCTGTGCCGCAACGCGAAGTCCACATAGGATTCGATCAACCCGCGCAACGCCTCGTCCGCGTCGGCGGAACCGTCGATCGCCTCCCCCGTCGTGACGGCGAGCCGGTCGGTGGCGCGGTAGTACACGGCCGCGAGCAGGTCCGCCTTGCCACGGAAGTGCCGGTACACACTGGACCCGCCGATCCCGGCGGCGGCGCCGAGGTCCTCCATCGTGACCCCGTGGAATCCGCGTTCCCGCAGCGGTCGCGGCGCGGCCACGAGAAGTCGCTCCCGCCGGGAGAGGAACTCGCCCCGCGCCGCGTCCCGGACAGGGGACACCTCCGTGGCCGCGGACGGGAGCTCGGTCCCCAGGACACGGCCGGCGATCTCCCGCAGCCCGTCTCCCGCGGTCCGGGCGGACACCGGGATACGGTGCACCCCGAGACTGGCGATCGCGCTGCAGGCGGCCGACGCGACGGCGAGCGCCTCCTCGGCGGACAGTTCGGGCCGGGCCGCCGCGAGCCGGTCGGCGACCACTCCGAGCACCGTCTCGATCGCCTCGGTGAACCGCGTGTGCTCGGCCGGTGCGAGGTAGCGACTCTCCCGTTGGTACAGCGCGACGCTGCCCCGGCGTTCGACGACCAGCCGCACGCAGCCCCGGATCAGCGCGTCGAGCTGCTCCCACGGTGTCCCGGTCGCCGACCGCGCGCTCGCGACCAGCTCGTCGAGCCGTCCGGAGACCTCCTCGGCCACGTGCGCCAAAATCGCCTGCTTGCTGGGGAAGTGCTTGTACACGGCGGGGCCGGTGATGCCCGCCTCGGCGGCGATCTCGGTGAGTCCGACCGTGTAGTACCCCCGCCTGCAGAACAGCTCCGCGGCGATCGTGGCAATCTGCCATTTGCGGTCCACCCGGGAACCGTCCCGCGTCCGTTCTCGGGTACTTCGTTCGGACATCCTCGCCCTCCGCGGTGAGTAAATCCGGTTCACACCGGGACAAACGACTCTACTCGAGCACCATCCGTGGTCTTGACAAGCCTCACCGCAAGCCCACATGGTTAATCACCATTCGCATCGGCGCGAAGATCGGAGGGTCGCATGACGCACCGGGACCCGACCGGCGCGGAGTCGTTGCCCGGCCCCGGCTCGGTCAGCTGGAGACGGTTCGGCGTCGCGCCCGGTGTCTTCCTCGCGGGCACGGGACTGCTGTTGCAGGTGGCACATCCGGTGGTCGGTGCGGGGGTCCGCGACCACTCCGAGTTCCGCCGCAGGCCGTGGAAACGGGCGTGGGACACCCACCTGTCCACCCTGCGGTTCCTCTACGGCATGGGCGGGGGCGCCGATGTCGAGGGACGCAGGCTCGTCGACGTCCACCGCGACATCAAGGGCGTCGACGACGCGGGACGGCGCTACCACGCCCTGAATCCGGCGGCCTACGCCTGGGTCCACCTGACGCTGGCGCGCTACCTGGCCGACACCGCGGACACGTTCGGCCCCCCGATGGACGCCGACGAGCGGGAGACCATGTGGGCCGAGTTCCGCGCGATCGGGTTCGCGCTGGGCCTGAAGTCGCACCACATGGCCGCGACCTGGGCCGAGGCGGAGGAGGTCTTCGACCGGACCGTCCGGGAGACCCTGGAGGCCAACGACAGCACGACGGACGTGCTCCGGGCGCTGACCCACCCGGCGCGACCGACCCGGATGCTGCCCGAACCGCTGTGGCGGGCGGCGATCCGACCGGCGGGACGACTCGTCCGGTTCACCACGGTCGGGGCGCTGCCCCCGGTCCTGCGGCAACGGCTCGGGATTTCCTGGACCGCCCGGGACGAGCGGGCGTTCCGCCGGTTCGCCCGGGTGGTCGGCGCGGTGCACCGCCATCTGCCGGAGCCGTTGCGGTACGCACCACTGGCGTACGGACTGATCCTGCGCGGCCGCGCCCGGGGACGCACCGCCCGCGGCGGCACGTCCCACGCGCCGGACGACGG
>NZ_KB912585.1:0-3296 GCF_000383775.1 Saccharomonospora halophila 8 | reverse complement strand
GTGGACCACGGCGCGGGTGCCGACGGCGACCGGACGGTGGCGGGCGGGACGGTGGGCCCCGTGGGCGGTGCGGCCGAGAAGGACGTCGTCCGCGCCCTCGCACCCCTGCTGCCGCACGGGTCGGACGTCGACGGTGCCGGGGCTGACGACCGGTCCACGGATCTGCTCACCCTGATGCTCGGTCCGCTGTTACGGGGCAACCGGGTGGTGATCCCGTGAAGCTGCACCTGCTCGGGATCAGGCTGGCCGTGTTCACGCTGGTGTGCGCACTGGCCGGGGTGCTGGTGGTGAACACGCTGCGCGACCCGATGCCCGGAGGAACCGAGACCTACCACGCCCGGTTCACCGATGCGGAAGGGCTCACGCCCGGCTCCGAGGTGACCGTCGCCGGGGTGCGCGTGGGCACGGTCACCGACCTGCGCCTGGTGGACGGGCACGCCCACGTCACCTTCGAGGTACGCACCGGGCAGCGGGTGCCCGCGGACGGTGGGGCGCGGATCCGCTACGCGGACCTGCTCGGCGGCCGACACCTCGCCCTCACCGACGGGGCGGGCGCACTCGCACCCGGGTCCACCATCCCGGTCGGGCGGACCCGCCCCGCCCTCGACCTGACCGCTCTGCTGGGCGGGTTCCGCCCACTGTTCGACGCGATCGACCCGGCCGCGGTCGACTCACTCGCCACGGAGATCGTCGCCGTCTTCCAGGGGGAGACGTCGGTGAACGCACTGTTGCGCCGGGTGGTGTCCCTGACGTCCACGGTGACCGACCGCAGCGACGTGCTGGACGAGACACTGTCCAACCTCTCGTCCGTCCTCGGCACCGTGAACGGCCGCCGGGACGAGTTGCGCCGACTGATCGCGGGGGTGGGCGAGCTGACCTCGTTCGCGGCGGACTCCCGGGAACGGATCGTCGCGGCACTGGACAGCGGGGCCGGGCTCGCCGACTCGCTCACCCGCCTGCTCGGCGACCTCCGCCCCTCCCTCGACCGCGACCTCGCCACGCTGGAGACGGTGACCGGCGCGATGGCCGACAGCGAGGAGGAGTTCACCGCGCTGCTTCAGGACCTGCCCGGATTCACCCGCACCCTGGGGCGCACGCTCGACTACGGGTCCTGGGTCAACGTCTACGTCTGCGCCCTGGACATCGACGTCGCCGGGCACGATCTCGACCTTCCGGACGGACCGAACTCGGAGGTGTGCCGATGACCGTGCCGAAGACCCTGTCCGGCCGCATCCGGCACCTGCGCGCACGGGGACCCGCCGTCGACGGCACGGTCGGGATCGTCGTGGTGGCCCTGGTGGTCGGTCTCGCCGTGACGGCGCCCCGGCTGGCGTTCGTGGCGGACACCCGCGCCTACACCGTCGAGTTCGCCGGCGCGGCCGGACTGAGTGCGGGCGACGGCGTGCTCGTCGCCGGGGTACCCGCCGGGGAGGTCACCGACATCGCCCTCGCCGGGGACGTGGTGCGCGTCGGGTTCCGGTTGGACCGGGGACAGCGGCTCGGCGACGGGACCACCGCCGCGGTGAAACTGGCGACCGTGCTCGGCACCCGCTACCTCGCGGTGACCCCCGCGGGCCCCGGTGCCCTCCCCGAGGGCGGCACCATCCCGGAGGAGCGCACCACCGTCCCCTACGCCCTCGACGACCTCGCCGCCGACGCCGTCGACACCGGAAACGCCCTCGACACCGCCGGCATCCGGCGCGCGGTGGGCGCGCTCGCCCGTTCGGCACCGGACGGCGAACTCGTACGGGACGCGCTGGAGGGGGTGGGCCGGGCGAGCGCGCTGATCGGCGACCGGCAGGAGGAGATCGACACCCTGCTGTCCGGGGTCCGGTCGTTGACCGCCTCGCTCGCCGGACAGCAGGACACACTCGCCGGGCTGCTGCGTGACGCCGGGACGGTGGCCGGGATCCTGCACAGTCGCCGCGACACGATCCGGGCGCTACTGGACGACGTCACCGAACTGACCGACGCGCTGCACGGGGTGGTGGTCGACAACGAACCCGTTCTCGACGCGCTGCTGTCCGATCTGCACACGATCACCGCAGCACTGCGCCGCGGCAGCGAGGAGATCTCGGAGACGCTGCGGATGCTGGGGCCGGGCAGCCGGTATCTCGCCGACGCGACGGGCAACGGACCGTGGGGCGACGTGGCGGGCCCGGCGGGGCCGTTGCCGGACAACCTCCTGTGCGTGGTCAAGCTGATCGAGGGATGCCGATGATCCGCCGACCGGCCCGGATGCTCGCGGTGCTGTGCGTGCTCGCGCTGGTGGCCGCGAGCGGCTGGTACGGTCCTGATCCGTCCCGAGCCGCGGCTGCGCCTGTCCGCCGACTTCGCCTCGGCGAGCGGGATCCACCCGGGCAGCGACGTGGCCGTGCTCGGCGTGCCGTTGGGCACGGTCGAGTCGGTGGACCCGCGCGGCGCCACCGTGCGGGTCACGATGACCCTGCCCGGCGACACCACGGTGCCCGCCGACGCGCACGCCTACATCATGAACCCCGCCGTGATCAGCGACCGGTTCGTCGAACTCGCCCCCGCGTACACCGGCGGGAAGCGGCTCCCCGACGGGTCCGTGATCCCGGTGGGACGCACGCACGCCCCCGTCACGTGGAACGAGCTGACCTCCTCGCTGGACACGCTGCTGCACGCGGTGGCCCCGACCGACCCGGACGGGGACAGTGACCTGGCCACGCTGGTGCGCCGGACGGCGGACGCACTGGAGGGCAACGGAGCGGCACTGCGCGAGGCGATCGCCGGGCTCGCCGGGGCCACCGACGTGCTCGCCGAGGGGGCGCCCGAGGTGGGCGCGCTCGTCGAGGACGTGGACTCGCTGGTCACTCTGGTCGCCGACCACCGGCGCACGATCGACTCGGTGACCGAGGCGGTCACGAACGCGTCGGCGGACCTCGCCGAACACGAGGACTCCGTGGCCCGGGCCCTGACCCGGCTGTCCGAGGCGCTCGGCAGCCTCAGCCGACTGCTCGACGGGCACGGCACGGAACTCACCGGGGACGTCTCCCGGCTGGCCGAGGTGAGCACCACCCTGGTGGCCCGGCGCAACCAGCTCGCCGAGACGCTGGACACGCTCCCGCTGGCGCTGGAGAACTTCGACCGCGCCCTCACCGGGGACGACCGCCTGCGCATCCGGCTCGACCTCTCCACCAATCTCTCCCAGTTCCCCACGACGGCCCGGCTGTGCGAGCGCCTGCCCCTGCCGTTGTGCGAGGGCGCGGGGATCACGAATCCGCTCGACTTCCCGCCGGAGGTCGACGATCCGTTCGGGTTGCGGGCACTGC
>NZ_KB912584.1:5071-7293 GCF_000383775.1 Saccharomonospora halophila 8 | reverse complement strand
CCGGCGGGGCGGGCCGACGGGACGATTCTCCCGCCTGTCTCACGGCTGTGCCCCGCCTCCTGACCTGGCGGGAGACGGGGCACGGTGCCGGTCGCCGGTCAGGCCTGGCCGACCTCGAACCGGACGAACCTCGTGACGGTCACACCCGCCTCGTCGAGCAGGTTCTGCACCGTCTTCTTGTTGTCGGTCACCGACGGCTGCTCCAGCAGCACGGTGTCCTTGTAGAAGGCGTTGACCTTGCCCTCGATGATCTTCGGGAGTGCCTGCTCCGGCTTGCCCTCCTCGCGGGCGGTCTGCTCCGCGATGCGCTTCTCGTTCTCCACGAGCTCGGACGGCACGTCGTCGCGCGTGAGGTACTGCGGCTTGAGCGCCGCCACCTGCAGGGCCGCGTTCCGGGCGGCCTCGGCGTCGTCGCCGGTGTACTCCACCAGCACACCGACCGCGGGCGGCAGGCCGGAGCCCCGACGGTGCAGGTAGGTGCTCACCTGCCCGTCGAAGGCCGCGACCCGGCGCAGCTCCAGCTTCTCGCCGATCTTCGCGGACAGTTCCTGGATCGCCTCGGCGACGGTCTGGCCGTTCAGCTCGGCGTTGCGGAGCTGCTCCACGTCGTTCGAACGCTCGGCCTTCGCCACGTCCACGATCCGGTCGGCCAGCGTCAGGAACTCGTCGTTCTTGGCGACGAAGTCGGTCTCCGAGTTGAGCTCGACGAGCACGCCGCCGTCACCGGCCACCACGCCCTCGGCGGTGGCCCGCTCGGCACGCTTGCCGACGTCCTTCGCACCCTTGATGCGCAGGAACTCGACGGCCTTGTCGAAGTCGCCCTCGGACTCCTCCAGCGCCTTCTTGCAGTCCATCATCCCCGAGCCGGTGAGCTCGCGGAGGCGCTTGACGTCTGCCGCGGTGTAGTTCGCCATCGTCAGTAAGTCTTTCCGTTCCTTCGTACGGTCTTCCGGGACAGGGATCAGGACGCGGTCGTCTGCTCGCTCGACTGCTCGGCGGGCTGCTCACCGGACTGCTGGGCGGCGCCCGCCTCCGAGCCCGCGAGCAGTTCCTGCTCCCACTCGGCGAGCGGCTCGTCCGTCGCGACCCCGGCCTCGGGCTTCTCCTCCCCCTCGGGAGCGGACCCGTTGCGGCCGGAGCGCGCCATCAGACCCGCGGCGGAGGCCTCGGCGACGATCTTGGTCAACAGCGCGGCCGACCGGATGGCGTCGTCGTTGCCCGGGATCGGGTAGTCGACCTCGTCCGGGTCGCAGTTCGTGTCCAGGATCGCCACCACCGGGATACCCAGCTTGCGGGCCTCGTCGACGGCGATGTGCTCCTTCTTGGTGTCGACGATCCACACCGCGCTCGGCACCTTGGACATATCGCGGATACCGCCGAGGGTCCGCTCCAGCTTGTCCTTCTCCCGGGTCAGAGTGAGGATCTCACGCTTGGTCAGGCCCTGGAACCCGCCGGTCTGCTCCTGTGCCTCCAGCTCCTTGAGCCGCTGCAGGCGGCGGTGCACGGTCTGGAAGTTGGTCAGCATCCCGCCGAGCCAACGCTGGTTGACGAACGGCATGCCCACCCGGAGGGCCTCCTGGGAGATGGCCTCCTGCGCCTGCTTCTTCGTGCCGACGAACAGGATCGTGCCGCCGTGGGCGACGGTCTCCTTGACGAACTCGAAGGCGCGGTCGATGTAGGACAGCGTCTTCTGCAGGTCGATGATGTAGATGCCGTTGCGCTCGGTGAGGATGTAGCGCTTCATCTTCGGATTCCAGCGGCGGGTCTGGTGCCCGAAGTGCACGCCGGAATCGAGCAGCTGCTTCATGGTGACGACGGCCATGGCCGGATTCGCACCTCTTCTGTGTTGAGCGCGCCGGGCGCGGGCCCGACGACGCGGTGGCCGGTTGTCGCGGGGGCCGGGTGGCCCACCGCCCTGGTGCCGTGCGGACGCCCGGACCCCACGGTGTCGGCCACCGTGGAGACCGCCGGGCACCCTGTCCCGTGTCGGATCCGGACACCGGGTCCGCGGGGGACAGCACGTACACGCGAAGTCAACCCGTGCGCACACAGGTCGCGTCCTGGATTGTACGCCGACGCCCGGTGGCCCTCGACCCGCGGGCGGCACCACCCGTGAACCGTCCCCACCCGGCCGTGTCACGCCCCCCTCTGTCCACAGTTCGCGGCCGGTCCGGCGCGAGCCGCACGCACCGTCCCGCCACCCGCGGCACCCTGGGCCGATG
>NZ_KB912584.1:2352-4971 GCF_000383775.1 Saccharomonospora halophila 8 | reverse complement strand
TCACGGCGGTGTCCGGCCACGCCCGCCCGCTGTTCCGGACCGCCGCGCGCACCCGGTCCTTGGCCTCGCGCAGTCCCGCGTCCGGCAGGCCGACGAGCTTCGTGCCCGGCATGCCCGCGCCGATATCCGCCTCGATCTCGATCACACGGCCCTCGATGCCGACGACCGCCACGGACCGGGCCCGCGCCAGGGGCATCAGAAGGCCCCGGCGATGTGCCGCACGACCGGCTCCTCGCCGGGCAGGTGGTCGATCGCGACCACGTCGAAGCGGATCGGGCACCACGCCACCCGGCGCGCGGCCAGCCACCGGCTGGTGAGTCCCCGGATACGGCGGCGCTTGTCCTCGGTGACCGCCTCCGCGGGACTGCCGAAGTTCCGGCCGGAACGGGTCTTCACCTCGCAGACCACCAGCGTCGTCCCGTCGGTGGCGAGGATGTCCAGCTCGCCCTCCCGGCAGCGCCAGTTGCGTTCCAGGACGGTGAGTCCCCGCCTGCGCAGATGCTCGGCCGCGAGGTCCTCGCCCGCACGTCCCAGTGCCTGTCTGTCGCCGTGTGTGCGGGCACGCCGCACCTCGATGTCCACTCACGTCACCCCCAGGGTGCTCGTCGGGTCGCGTCGGTCACCGCTGACACTCCCAGGGAGGACACCCCCCGACCAGGACGAACGGACCGGGCCTGTGGACAACCGGGACGTGTGGACAACCGAGTCACGAACGGACCGTGCGGTGCCGGCACGGACGACAACGGCGAGGACCGCGCCGCCGCACGGCGACACACGGTGACCGACACACCACCGGGACCGGGAGTGGTCGACTACTCTGGGCCCTCCCACGACGAAAGGCACGCGATGACCGGCGCTCACCGACCCCGGCCGTTGTCGCTGACGGACTGGGACGCGTTACCCGAGGACGAGAGCGCGCATGTCGAACTCCGGGAAGGCCGGCTGATCGAGAGTCCGCGACCGGACCGGCGACACAGCCGTGCGGTGTCCCGACTCGTCCGTGTGCTGGACGATCAACTACCCGCCGGGGTCGAAGGTCTGCGGGAGTTCGAGGTACTGATCCGCGACCGCCCTCTTCCGACGGTCCGGGTACCTGATGTGGTGGTCACGAGAGCTGACGGCCCGACCCGGCGGCTACGCGCCGCGGACGTGCTCGTCGCGATCGAGGTGGTCTCCCCGGGCTCGAAGCGCACCGACACGGTCACCGAGACGTCGGAGTACGCCGAGTCGGGCATCCCGCACTACTGGGTCGTGGACCTCGACGACCCGGTCAGCCTGGTGGCCCACCACTTCGCCGGGGAGTTCGGGTACCTGGCGGCCCCCGCGGTCACCCGGGTCTTCAGCACCACCGACCCGGTGCCGCTGCACGTCGATCCGGACGCGCTCCCGCGGGCGCGGTAGGACCGGGGACCCTCAGCCGCCGCCGAACGGTCCCTCGTCCGGCAGACTCAGCTCCGGCTTGTCCAGCTCCTCCACGTTGACGTCCTTGAACGTGATCACACGGACGTTCTTGACGAAGCGGGCCGGCCGGTACATGTCCCACACCCAGGCATCGGACATCCGCACCTCGAAGTACACCTCGCCACTCCCGTCACGGACCTGCACGTCCACGGCGTTGGCCAGGTAGAACCGCCGCTCCGTCTCCACCACGTAGGAGAACTGCCCGACGATGTCGCGGTACTCGCGGTACAGCGACAGCTCCATCTCGGTCTCGTACTTCTCGAGATCCTCCGCACTCATGAAACCCGGGCCCCTCCTCGCACTCCTGTCAACCGGTCGCCGGCGGAAGCTCCATTCTCGCGCACGGCCGCCGTCCCGGCACCCGCCGCGCCGTGGTTCCCGTAGTCGTCCGTGCCCGCACCATACTGCGCCGCTGCGCGTACGGTCGCGCGCCCGGTGTCCGGCCCGTCGCCGCCCGGGACACCGTCCCCGACCGGACCGACCGAATCCCCCGCGTTCACCATGTCCCCCGCCTTCGTCATGTCCCCCAGGTCCTCTCCCCGCTCCGGCAGGGCGGCGACCCCGTTCTGGAGGGCGGCGACGCTGAGGCGCACGCGGTGCGGTGCCCGCAGCCCGTGTGCGGCGGCCGCCGCGGCGACGTTCGTGTACGACCACCGGTGCTCCGGGCAGGGACCGTGCTCGGACAGCGCCGCGCCGTGGTCGGCCGTCGTGTAACCCTTGTGGCCGGCGAAGCCGTACACGGGATACGCGCCGTGCAGACCCGCCATGATCCGGTCCCGGGTCACCTTGGCCAGTACCGAGGCGGCCGCGACGCAGGCCACCGCGCGGTCGCCCTTCACAACGGACAGGCTGGGCGCGGGAAGGCCGGACACCCGGAAACCGTCGGTGAGCACGTATCCGGGCCGCTGCGCCAGGCCGGCCACCGCGCGCCGCATGCCCTCGAGATTGGTGACGTGGATGCCGTAGGCGTCGACTTCCGCGGCGGGGACCACCACCACGCAGTGGTCGAGGGCCCGGCGCAGGATCTGCTCGTACACGCGGTCGCGGGCGGCGGCGGTGAGCAGCTTGGAGTCGGTCAGCTCCGCCAGCCGCGCGGAGTCGGTGCGCCGCAACACACAGGCGGCCACCACCAGGGGCCCGGCGCAGGCGCCGCGTCCG
>NZ_KB912584.1:0-2252 GCF_000383775.1 Saccharomonospora halophila 8 | reverse complement strand
CGGCGCGCCTGGTCGGCGGCGGAGTCCAGGGTGGTGGGCCCGTCCGGGCCGATGCCCGGGTGGCAGTGCGCGTCCACCAGACCGGGGACGACGAACCCGCCCGCGAGGCTGCGGGCCGCCTCCGCTCCCTCCGGTGGGTGGACGTGCACACGGCCGTCGTCGATCCACAGGTCCCGCTCGGCCCCGTCGGGCAGCACGACCCCTCGCAGGTGATACATCGGCTCGTCGTCCGCGACCTTTCCGTCCGGCTGGCGGTTGGCGGCGTCGGGGGCGTGCGGGTGTGCCGCGCCCGTGCCCCGCCTACTTCTTCTTCGGCAGCTTCAACTTCGACGGGTCGAAGCCCGGCGGCAGGTCGTTCAGGCCGCCACCGAGCTGGGACAGGTCGGGGGTGCCGCCGCCACCGGCGCCGGGCCCCTGCGGGAGCCCGCCGGGGAAGCCGCCGGGCATCTTGGGCTGCGTGGGCCCGCGGTTCTTGCCCTTCTTGCCCTTCTTGCCCTTCTTGCCCTTCTTGCCGCCGCCGCCGGCGCCGCCCCCGCCGCCGATGCCGAACCGACCGGCCATCTGCTGCATCATCTTGCGGGCCTCGAAGAAGCGGTTCACGAGGTCGTTGACGTCGCGGACGGTGACACCCGAACCCCGGGCGATGCGCTGCCTGCGGGAGGCGTTGATCATCTTCGGGTTCTCCCGCTCGGCGGGCGTCATCCCCCGGATGATGGCCTGCAGCCGGTCGAGGTGGGCGTCATCGACCTGGGAGAGCTGGTCCTTCATCTGCCCGGCCCCGGGCAGCATGCCGAGCAGGTTGCCGATCGGGCCCATCCGCCGCACGGCCAGCATCTGGTCGAGGAAGTCCTCCAGGGTGAGCTCGCCCGAGCCGAGCTTGCCCGCGGCCTCCTCGGCCTTCTCCTGGTCGAACGCCTGCTCGGCCTGTTCGATCAGGGTCAGCATGTCCCCCATGCCGAGGATCCGGCTCGCCATCCGGTCCGGGTGGAAGACGTCGAAGTCCTCCAGCTTCTCCCCGTTCGAGGCGAACAGGATCGGTTCGCCGGTGACGTGCCGCACCGACAGGGCCGCACCGCCCCGGGCGTCGCCGTCGAGCTTGGTGAGCACCACCCCGTTGAACCCGACGCCGTCCCGGAACGCCTCGGCCGTGGTGACCGCGTCCTGACCGATCATGGCGTCGACCACGAACAGCGTCTCGTCCGGCGTGACCGCGTCCCGGATGTCGGCGGCCTGCTGCATCATCTCCTCGTCGACACCGAGGCGGCCCGCGGTGTCGACGACCACGACGTCGTGCTGGGCGCGGCCGGCCTCGTCGATCGAGCGGCGCGCGACGTCGACCGGGTCACCGACCCCGTTACCCGGTTCGGGCGCGAACGTCGGCACCCCGGCGCGCTCGCCGACCACCTGGAGCTGGGTCACCGCGTTCGGCCGCTGGAGGTCGCAGGCGACGAGCATCGGGGCGTGCCCCTGCTGCTTGAGCCACAGCGCCAACTTGCCCGCCAGCGTGGTCTTGCCGGAGCCCTGCAGTCCCGCGAGCATGATCACCGTCGGCGGGTTCTTGGCCAGGTTCAGCCGGCGGGTCTCGCCACCGAGGATGCCGACGAGTTCCTCGTTGACGATCTTGATGACCTGCTGGGCGGGGTTCAGCGCCTGGGAGACCTCGACACCCTTGGCCCGCTCCTTGATCTGCTTGATGAACGCGCGCACGACCGGCAGCGCGACGTCGGCCTCCAGCAGCGCGATCCGGATCTCCCGGGCGGTGGCGTCGATGTCGGCGTCGGTGAGCTTGCCTTTGCCGCGCAGGTTCTGCAGGACCGACGTGAGCCGATCGGAGAGTGTGTCGAACACGGGGTGCACGCTCCAGCGGGTCGTGGTTGTTCGCGTCGGCCCACGGGCCGACCACGCCCTCCAAGGATAGACGACCCGAAGGGCGGGGCCGGCCCGCCCGGCCGGGTGCTCCCCCAATGCTCCCCCTCTCCGGCCGGGCGGCGGGACCCCGGTGGGGCACCCGTGCCGGTCCGGCGTGTCGTTCGCCAGACCCCCAGTAGCTGGCGACCGGTGACCGGACCCGGGTACCTCGTCCGAGGCTGTCCTCAGCGTGCCCGGGACAGCGGGGGTGGCGACAGCGTGAAGACACCGAGTAACCCGTGAGTAGACCTACGCAAATCCAGCTCAGCGACGGTTGCCGGCCCGTCGGCCACCGGTGTCCGCCGACCCCGTCGGCCCGTCCGCGTCCGCGGCGGCGCGCCGGG
>NZ_KB912583.1 GCF_000383775.1 Saccharomonospora halophila 8 | reverse complement strand
ACCAGGATGTTCGTCGCCCCGCCCGGGCCGCCGCCGGTGAGCATCGCGATCACCGGGAACTGGTTGAACGTCCAGATCGTGCCGAGCAGGATCACCGTGCCGGACACCGGCCGCAGCCCCGGCAGGGTGACGGCGCGGAAGCGCTGCCACGGCGAGGCGCCGTCCACCTCGGCCGCCTCGTAGAGGTCGTGCGGCACGGTCTGCAACCCGCCGAGCAGGGCGACCATCATGAACGGCACCCCGAGCCAGACGTTGACCAGGATGACCGAGACCTTCGCCGTGAACGGTTGTCCCAGCCAGTCCACCCCGGGGATGCCCACCGTGGTGAGCACGGCGTTGAGCACCCCGCCGGAATCGTTGAGGATCAGCCGCCAGCCGAACGCCGCCACGAACGGCGGCACCGCCCACGGCAGGATCAGCAGCATCCGGTACAGGCCGCGCCCGCGCAGCGCGCGGTTGAGCAGCATCGCCAGCCCGAGACCGAGCGAGTAGTGCAGCGTCACACAGGTCACCGTCCACACGAGAGTCCACACGAGTCTCGGGTAGAAGGTGCCCTCGGCGCCGGAGAGGATGTCGACGTAGTTGTCCAGCCCGATGAACTCGTACGTCGCCGGGATCTCGTTGGCCCCGATGGTGCGGGCGCTGTTCATCTCGTCGGCGTCGGTCAGGGACAGGTAGACGCCCTGCGCCAGCGGGTACAGCACCAGCACGGACAGCACGGCGACCACCGGGGCCACCATCGCCCAGGCGTACCAGTGCCGGGTGAACAGCCGTAGTCCCCGCCGCCGGGGTGGCGCCGGGTCCGGCGCCACCCCGGTCGGGGGACTCGTGACCGTCGAGGTCATGAGTCGAAGCCCGGAACCGCGCCGGCCGCCTCCCGCTGTGCGTCGGCGAGCCCCTCGGCGAGGGAGGTGTCGCCGCCGAGGATCCGTTCGTAGTGCGGCGTGAACAGGTCGTAGAGGTCACCGGCGCCCGGCGCGGAGGGCCGGGGCACGGCCTGCTCGACCGGTTCGGCGAAGGCGGAGATCACCGGGTTCTCCGCCACCTCCGGCCGCTCGTAGACCGACTTCCGGGTCGGCAGGGTGTTGTTCTGTTCGGCCACGTACGCCTGGCTCTCGGCGGAGTTCAGGTACTCGACGAACAGCAGCGACGCGGCCAGGTCTGGGGTGCCCGCGTAGATCGTGAGGTTGTGCCCGCCGACCGGGCCGCCCTGCCCCTCGGGCCCCGCGGGCACCGCGGCGACCCCGAGGTTGTCCGCGTCGGAGAAGGCGTCTCCGGACAGCGCGTCCGACACCGACCAGGGGCCGTTCAGGATCATGCTGACCGACCCGTCCTTGAAGCCGTTCTGCATGTTCGTGTACTTGTTCGAGCTGGTGTCGGTGGTGCCCACGCCATCGGTGGTGAGGCCCCGCGCGGTCTCGATCGCGGCGGTCACCTCGGGGCTGTCGATGGTGATCTTCTCGGCGTCCGTGTCCACGTAGTCGCCGCCCTGCCCGTAGACGAACGGCAGCAGGAAGTACGAGTCCGCGTTGACGAAGAACCCGGTGGTGCCGTCGATCTCGGATTCCAGTTTCTTGGCGGTCTCGCGCAGCTCACCCCAGGTCTCCGGCGGCTGCTCGATGCCCGCCCGCTCGAAGTGCTCCTTGTTGTAGAGCAGGGCGAGGGTGTCGGTGACCTCCGGAACTCCGTACGTCTGTCCATCGTAGACCGAGCTCTGCATCGGCACGGGCAGGTAGTCGTCCGCGCCGGACAGCGCCGGGGTGTCGTCGAGCGGCTGCAGGTAGCCGAGCGCGGCGAAGGTGGGGGTCCATCCCACGTCGGCCCGCATCACGTCGGGTGCGCCGTCACCGCTCTGCGCCGCGGTCTTGAACTTGTCGTCGGCACCGTCGAACGGGACGTTGACGTACTCGACGTCGATCTTCGGGTACTCGTCCTCGAACCGGGACACCAGTTCCTCGAACGCGGGCGCCTCGTTGGTCGCGTCGGAGGTGTCCCACCAGGTCACCGTGCCGGACACCGACTGCGGGTCCTGCCGGGCCTGCTCGACCGCCTCGGCCACGCGCGCCTCGGCGTCACTCTGACCTCCACCACCGCACGCGGTGGCGACGAGTGTGGTGGCCGCGGCCAGTGCCGCGATTCTGCTGGTCCGTTTCATGCGCTCTCCTCGCTGAGACCGGGATCGGCAGCGAACCGTAGCCAGCCGGACGGGGAGTGTGCAAGAGTTTGCAGCAACTTTCAGGAAGTTGCCCGACGGGTCGTCGCTGTGTCGGAGAGTCTCGATACGGCCGGGAGCGGGGGGAGGAGAGAGCGGCGACAGTGAAGGTCACGGAAGTGACGGCAAACCCTGCCGAAATCTCCGGGAGAGGCCTGAAACCCCTCCCTCGGGGAGGAAACGAAGTCCGGATCAGTCGTCGGTCCGTCCGGACGGCACGAGTGCCGCGGGCAGCAGTGCGAGCACGGACAACGCCACGGTCCAGGCGAAGGCGGTGCCGTACGCCGGGGCGGCCGGGGCACCGCCGGCGAGGCCGTGTTGCGCGACCGTCAACAGTGCCGCGGTCCCGAACGCTCCGCCCACCCGTTGCACGACGCTGAGGGCGGTGGTGCCGTGCGGGACGAGTCCGGGTGGCAGGCGGCGGTAGGCGGCGGCCGTGAC
>NZ_KB912582.1 GCF_000383775.1 Saccharomonospora halophila 8 | reverse complement strand
GTGTCGGCGCCCCCGCCCGCCGCGGCCCGGTCCCGGGCGACCCGGGACACCGCCGCCACGATGTTGCCGTAGGCACCGCAGCGGCACAGGTTGCCGCTCATCCGCTCGCGGATCTCGGCGCTGTCGTCCGCGCGGGTCGACCGGAGGTCGGCGGTGACGGAACTCGGTTCACCCGACCCGAGCTCCGCCAGGACACCGGCGGCCGAGCAGATCTGGCCGGGGGTGCAGTAGCCGCACTGGAAGGCGTCGTGCTCCAGGAACGCGCGATGCAGTGCGCGCAGGACCGGGTCCTCCCCGTCCGCGGCGGTGACGATCTCCGCGCCGTCCCGGGCGACGGCGAACGTCAGACACGTGGTGGCACGCCTGCCGTCGAGGAGCACGGTGCACGAGCCGCACTGGCCGTGATCGCAGCCCTTCTTCACCGAGGGCACGTCGAGCCGGTCCCGGAGCGCGTCGAGCAGGGTCACGCGGGTGTCGACCGACAGCGTGCGACGTCGACCGTCCACGGTGAGCGTGATCGGCGATTCCATGACACCCCATGCGACTCGTCGGGACCCGTTGGCGGCGGCGCACTGGACGTACCCCGCACCCGCTCGCACCAAACGGCGCCGTCGGGCGGTTGCGGGGGTGGTCCCGGCCGGCTCACTCGGTGAGCCGGCCGCGGAGGAACTCCAGGGTCCGGGCCAGCAGCCGGGAGACGTGCATCTGGGAGATCCCGACCCGCTCGGCGATCTGGGTCTGGGTCATGTTGCCGAAGAACCGCAGGATCAGCACCCGCCGTTCGCGTTCCGGCAGCCCGGCGAGCAGCGGTTGCAGCGACTCGTGGTACTCGACGTTCTCCAGTTCGGCGTCGTCCGAGCCCACCGTCTCGGCCAGGGGAAGGGTGCCCTCGTCGTCGTAGGCGGCGTCCATCGAGACCGACTGGTAGGCGTTGCCCGCGAGCAACCCGTCCCAGACGTCCTCCGCGGCGAGGCCGAGTTCGGTGGCGAGCTCGCTGGGCGTGGGTGCCCGCCCGAGCCGCTGCGCCAGCTTGCCACTGGCCTGGCTGATCGACAGGTGCAGCTCCTTGAGCCTGCGGGGCACCCGGACCGCCCAGCTCGAGTCGCGGAAGTGCCGGCGGACCTCGCCCATGATCGTGGGAACCGCGAAGGCGACGAACTCGGTACCCCGTGAGGTGTCGAACCGGTCGATCGCGTTGAGCAGTCCCAGCCGTGCCACCTGGACGAGATCGTCCCGGGCTTCGCCGCGGCCGACGAAACGCCGGGCGATGTGCTCGGCCAACGGCAGGCACCGTGTGATGATCTCCTCGCGCACGACTGCCCGCTTCGGGTCGTCCGGCGCGAGCTCGGCCAGCGTGTTGAACAGTGGAGCGAGATCCTCGTAGCCGCCTGAATGCTCGCGCCCCTCCGTGTGGGATTGCTCGTCAGGGGTCACGAAACCGTGACTACCCCGGGCCCCTGTCGGCCACACCCGGCCGCCGGGCGGTGCCCGACCCCGGGATTGACACCGGGGACGGCAGCGTGACGCCTGCCCCGATCTTCGTCCGCACACCGTGGAGTTCACCCCGAAGTGCCGATTTTCCGGTGCTGCGGGGCGGTTCCGGGTCCGTGGGCGGATCGGGACACCGCCGGCCGCGCCACCGCCCGTTCAGTCCACAGTGGATGAATCAACCGCGGGGGTGTGTGCCGTGTGCGGTACCGTCCCCGGACCGTCGCGTCGCCGGATCTTCACCGTAACGGAGTGGTTGCGGTCCGGACTCGCGTGTGCGTACCGTCCCGGGCGGTGGCCGTTGCCCGCCACGCCGGACCGGAGACGACAGGGGAGGCGGCGACCATGGACCGCGATGCGCGTACGGGGGCCGACATCCGGATCGAGGGTCCGGTCGGGGGCACGGCGGTCGTGCGGGTGTCCGGGGAGGTGGATCTCGCGGGCGCGCCGTTGCTCCGGCGTTGCCTGGACGACGTACCGGACGGCGTCCGCGGCGTCGTTCTGGATCTCTCCGGGGTCGTGTTCTTCGGGGCCGCGGGCCTGTCCGCCCTCGGGCACGTGTCCACGACCGCCGCCCGTCGCGGGGTGCGCCGGGCACTGGTCTGTCCTTCCGTGGTGCTGCGCCCGATGCGGATGACCGGCCTCGATGTCGGTATGCCGGTGTGCGCGGATCTCGCCGAGGCGCTCACGGTGATCACCGGGTCGGGCAGGCGGCTCGCGCTGTCGTCGTGACGGCGGCTTGATCGGTTCCGGTGCCGACCCGCGGAACCCCGCGTGGCTCACCCTCCGGCGTGCCGCGAACGGTGCCGCCGGGGCGTGCGACGCGCCGTACAGACCTCCAGCGCGCACCACTCGCTGTTCCGCGCCGGTGACCGGTCGTAGAACACCCAGCGACAGTCCGGGTTGCGGCAGGTCTTGAGCCTGTCGCGCTCACCGGTCAGCCCCGCCGTGAAGGCGGTGCCGAGAATCCCGGCCAGGTACCCGGCCAGTGGGCCGGTCCGCCGCGGTGGCAGCACCGGTTCGCCGTCGGACGACCACCGTGGCGCGCCCAGCAGCTGTCTGGCCAGCTTGTTGAGCTCCCGGGTGGTGTCCCGGCCCTCGACGTGGTCCCGGAGGCACTCCCGCACCCGCAGCAGCAGTTCGTGGTCCCTGCGGCCCAACTCCTCGACCGGAACGTCCTGGGACCTCAGCCAGGCGGAGGAGCTCGTCGGCGTGATGAGGGCGTCCTCGGTGGCCAGAAGCCGTGCCGAGTTGCACAGTTCCACCATCCGGGAAAGCTCCTCGGGAGCATCGGTCCGCGCGAACGACATCCCGTCAAGGTTACTCGGCGGTGGTGGCCCGCCGTGGTCAGCCGGTACGCACGGGTGACAGCCTTCACGGGTCGGTCGTCCGGCCTCCCGGCGCCACGAACGTCCCCTTGGAACGCAAGGTCTGCACCAGCCCGCGGTCCCGCAGGATCTGCGTCGCCTTCCGGATGGTGTCGAGGGCGACCCCGTACTCCGCGGACAGCGACCGCTCCCCGGGCAACCGGCTGCCCGGGGGCCACTCGCCCCGCTCGATGAACTCCGCCAGATGGTCGGCGAGCAGCACGTACTCGTACCCGGTCTTGCTCTCCGGGTTGTACTTCTTCCGTTCGGGACCGTTCATGGTCAGCAAGATAGAACGGTCGACCGCTGTGGCGGAGTGCGGACCGCGCCCCACCGCGGTGTGGCGCGGTCACGGTGAGTGGTGGCGGCGGGCGATCCGGGGGCCGGGGCGGACCCGGGTCGGACGGTCAGCCGTCGGTGGCCGGT
>NZ_KB912581.1:10633-13759 GCF_000383775.1 Saccharomonospora halophila 8 | reverse complement strand
CGTGGTCGGCTCCGGCCCGGCCGGGCTGGCCGCCGCGCAGCAGCTCACCCGCGCCGGGCACGACGTCGTCGTACTGGAGCGGGCCGACGCGATCGGCGGGCTGCTGCGCTACGGCATCCCCGAGTTCAAGATGGAGAAGTTCCGGCTGGACCGCAGGCTCGACCAGATGCGGGCCGAGGGCACCGAGTTCCGCACCAACGTGAACGTGGGTGTGGACGTCACCGTCGATCAGCTGCGCGCCGGGTACGACGCCGTGGTGCTCGCGGGTGGCGCGACGGCGTGGCGGGACCTGCCCACCACCGGCCGCGACACTCCGGGCGTGTACCAGGCGATGGAGTACCTGCCCTGGGCGAACCGGGTGGCCTCCGGTGAGCTGGCCGAGCCGCCGATCAGCGCGGCGGGCAAGGACGTCGTCGTCATCGGCGGCGGCGACACCGGCGCCGACTGCGTCGGCACCGCGCACCGACAGGGCGCCCGCTCGGTGACCCAGCTGGAGATCATGCCGAAGCCGCCGGAGTCCCGCTCCGAGGCGCACCCGTGGCCGATGTACCCGATGATCTACCGGGTGTCCTCGGCGCACGAGGAGGGCGGGGAACGGCTGTACTCGGTGAACACCCAGGAGTTCCTCGCCGACGACGCGGGCGACCTGCGGGCGCTGAAGCTGGTCGAGGTCCGCAACGAGGGCGGGAAGTTCGTCCCCGTGGAGGGCACCGAGCGGGAGATCCCCGCGCAGCTCACCCTGCTGGCGATGGGCTTCGTCGGCCCGCAGAAGGAGGGCCTGCTGGAGCAGCTCGGCGTCGAGCTGGACCAGCGCGGCAACGTCGCCCGCGACTCCGCCTACCGCACCAGCGAGGACAACGTCTTCGTCGCCGGCGACATGGGCCGCGGCCAGTCGCTGATCGTGTGGGCCATCGCCGAGGGCCGCTCGGCCGCCGCGGGCGTCGACGCCTACCTCACCGACCGCGACGTCCTCCCCCGCCCCATCAACCCCACCGACCGCCCCCTCTCCTGACACCCGGTCCTCCTCCGGGTTGTGCCGTGAAGGACCCCTTCGCTGCGTTGAGTGCCGTGAAGGGGTCCTTCGCTGCGTTGAGTGCGGGGAAAGTGCCCCTCGCTGCGTCCGACGCAGGTAAGGTGCCCTTCACGAGAGCTGGCGTGCGGCGGGGGGACGGGACGTCTCGCATGGCGCACGACACGCCGGAGCTGTGCTACTCCCCGAGGAGCCGTCGATGCCGCACGAGAATCCCGGCGAGGGCGGGGGCACCCCTGCGCGCCGCTTCCGCAACACGCGGGCCCGCCGCATCGGGGACGCGGTAATGCGCGTGTTCATCCGGGCGGGGGTGGTGCCGCACACCTATCTGCTCCACACCCGTGGCCGCCGTACCGGCCGGATGCGCACCACCGCGGCGACCGTGGTGGAACAGGACGGTCAGAAGTGGCTGGTCTCCCCGTACGGCACGGTGTCCTGGGTGCACAACGCACGCGCCGCCGGGCGGGTCACGCTGACCCGGCGGGGTGAGCGTGAGGACTACGCCGTACGGGAGGTCGGCGCAACCGAGGCCGGTCCCGTGCTGAAACGCTACGTCCGCATCGCGGGCGCGACCCGGCCGTACTTCGCGGCCTCGCCCGACAGCCCGGTCGACGACTTCACCGCCGAGGCGGACCATCACCCCGTGTTCGAGCTCGTCCCCGAGTCCGCCGACCGGGCCTGAGTACGCCTGCGAGCGTGGAAAGAGGGACGGTGGTCACACGGCGACGTCCGGGTGCCCGGGTCGTCGTGGCGTGGTCACTCGTGGCGGGATTCGCCGTCGTGGCCACGCTGGTGTCGGTGAAGGAGCGGGATCCCGGGTCGCCGCCCCGCCCGGTCTCCGTGGCGGAAGCGGAGGCGCTGCTGACTGAGGCGGTGCGGCGGGTTCGCGCCGACGACTACGGCGGGCTGTGCCGCGACGTCGCCGACGGCGCAGGCATCTGCGAGATGCTGCTCCGGGATGCGTGGCGGAAAAACCTGGTACCCGACGACTCGATGCCCGGGATCATCTCGGTGACCCGCCCGGCGGACGGGACGGTCCGGCTGCACCTGCGGGGGACGTACGCGGACGGGACCTCCTACCGCACCCACTTCTCCGTGCACCGGACGAGGGACACGGGGATGCCCCGCAGCGGCGCCCCGGTGTACTGGTTGCCCATGGGAACCGGTTCGGCGGACGGCACGTGCGTCCACGACGACGGCCACGTCCGGTGCGGGGGTCCGGCGACCGCACCGGCGGTGAGGCCACCACGGTGACCGGAGACGACGGGGAGCCCGCTCCCCCGCCCGTCACCGTGGTGCGCCCGGACAGTCCGGTGCTGCGTTACGAGGGCCGGTGGGACGTCCGCACGCGGGCGGCCACCACGGTCACCAGCGGGTCGCGTGTGTTCCTGCGGTTCTCCGGCGGCGGGGTCACGGCCCGGTTCGACACCACGGGCATCACGTACCCGCCGCAGGTCTACGCCGTCGTCGACGGCGTGTGCAGCGCGCCCGTCGTCGTGGGCCGCGACCGGATCCGGCTCACTCCGGACGGATCCCGGCCCGGTGCGCACGAGCTGATGCTCGCGGTGAAGGACGTCGACGAACGCGGCGAACGGTGGACACCACCGCTGACGTCGGCCCTGCGCCTCACCGGTTTCGACCTGCCCGCCGGGTCGGTGGTGCACGACGCCCCACCAGCACCTGAGACGCGGCTGACGTTCCTCGGTGACTCGATCACGCAGGGCGTGAACGTCCTCGGCACGGAGTCGGGCCCGGACGGCTCCGACGCCACGCTCGCCTACCCGTGGCTGGTGGCCGCGGCGTTCGACGCCGGTCTGGAGCAGGTGGGTTTCGGCGGCCAGGGAGTCACCACGGGCGGCAGCGGCGGTGTCCCCCCGGCGATGGAGACGGTGGACCACACCTGTGCGGACGTGCCCACCGAGCCGTGGACACCACAGGTCGTGGTGCTCAACCAGGGCACCAACGACGACCTCGACGGTGCCGACGAACCCGCCGTCGAGTCCGCCTACCGCGAGTACCTGCACCGGGTGCGCCGCCACTACCCGGACGCCCTGATCCTCGCGGTGGATCCCGTCGGCGTCGACGGGGCGGGCACC
>NZ_KB912581.1:5103-10533 GCF_000383775.1 Saccharomonospora halophila 8 | reverse complement strand
AGTGCCTGCGCGGCGGCCACCGCCGGGTTCGTGCTGCGCGCCGCCGAACGCCGCACCCCGGTACTGCTGGACGGTGTGTTCTCCTGCGCCGCCGCCCTGGTCGGCGCAGGACTCGCCCCGGACGCGCCCCGCTGGTGGCTGGCCGGGCACCGCTCCACCGAACCCTCCCAGGCCTTCGCACTCAAGGCGCTCGGTCTGGAGCCGATCCTGGACCTCGGCCTGCGCCTCGGCGAAGGCAGCGGCGCCGTGCAGGCGGTGCCGACCCTGCGCGCCGCGCAGGCCGTCCTCGGCGAGATGGGCCTGCTGGCCGACCTCGGGTGAGCACCGCCGGGTCGCGTGAGAAGGTCCCGCCCCGTGGGCAGTGAGCAACCGATACTGGCAACCGACCACCTGACGCTGGAGCCGTTGCGGGCCGACCATGCCGAGCCACTCGTCGACCTCTTCGCCGATCCGGAACTGAGCCGCTACTACCCCGGCGACCTCACCCGGCGCGAGAACGCCGAGGGGATGGTGCGGCAGCGGCTGGCCTACTCCGGTCCACCGGAGCTGGGGCACTGGGCGTTCGTACGGGACGGCGCGGTGGTCGGGCTCGGGCACCTGCGGCCGTCATGGGAACTGCCGGACGAACTGCCCGAGATCGGCTGGTACCTCGCCCGCACGCACGGCGGCCGCGGGCTGGCCACCGAGGCCGCCCGCACCCTGCTCCGGTACGGCTTGAGCGACCTCGGGCTGGACTCGGTGTGGGCGCTGGTGCACACCGACAACACGCCCAGCCTGCGGCTGGCACAACGGCTGGGGTTCCTGCGCGTCGGCAGCGGCATCCACTACGGCGACATGTGGCACCACGTGCACGTCGCCCTACCCGGCCGGACACCCGGGCTGTTCGGCTCCCTCGAATGCCGGTCTTGATCGTGAATTGCGCTTCCGCATCCGCATCCGCCTACCATACCAGTCAAAACCGAAATGCGCTGATATGCCGTCCAGCGGGCTTTCCGGTTGAAGCCATCACATATTCTTTCGAGGTCATGACAGGGCGGATCACACGGGCTCGGCGAACCACAAATTTCCTGGAGTCCTGGAGCACCCGTGTGGACGTATCCCGAAGATCATCGAATCAGCAACGTACGCCGCGACGCCAACTCGCCGACGAGGCGTTCCAGGACTTCACCTCCCGGGCGATCTGGTGCAGCTGGCCCGGGACCCACAGTTGACCCACGACGAAGATTTCACCCCACCGTCGCGCAGTTCCACCTTCAGCCGCTTTCGCAACCCTCCGCTGAAGCATTTCAGCCACTTCACACCGAGGAGTTCGACGTCCGCGATGGTGCCGCGCGTGGTGGACCATCGCCTGCCGCCCAGACGAGCGTCGAAACCGATCGGCAGGAACAGCATCCGGTGACTCATCAACCACAGCGTCCCACCGACCGCGCGATTCGCGCTCTGCCTCCGGTTGGCCGGGTACCTCATGCCACCGATACCGCCGAGCCCGCCACCGATGAGGGTTCCCGTGCCAGCGCTGACAGCCCCAGCCCCTACGGCGCCCCCGACAGCTCCCACTGACGTCGTGGTGAGGACCACCTTGACCGTGCACTCCACCCGACCGCCTTCGTCCTCTTCCAGTTCGGCGATCCTGTCATCGAGGTCGTCGACCCTTTCCTGACGTTCCGGCGGCGGAGTCGACCCCCGTTCGTGTGCCCAACCCACCGAGACCGCACCCGTCCCGCTCACCAGCACGCTCAACGTGGCCCCGTACACCAACCAGAACCAGAGGCCACCGCGTAGTCTTCGGGTCGGGCGCTCTCGCCTGCTCATGACTGTCATCCCCCCAGTGGACCCGCCACATCAGTCGATCGCTGATGTTTCCTCATGTCCCGGCGCCGCACAACGTCTGTCTGGGCCAACGTGTCGCGCACGGAACCGCATCTGGTCACGCCAGTGCAAGTTCCCGACGGTGCTACAGCTGTCTCGCGATGGGTGTGTGTCGGGGACTCCCCAGCGTGCATGAAATGCAGGCCGCAGGTTGGTCAGAGTATCCGGCGTCCAGCGCCTGTGCCGCCGCGAAGTAGCCGCACACTGCTCCGCGGCGACACACCAGAGCACCTCCCGCGAACCACGAGGCTCCGGCAGCACGACCTTGATCTAGCAGCACAAAACTCATACTCAGTTTTAGTTTCGTGTACCGCGGTCGCACGAAACTGAGACTGAGTTTGAGTTATACGTCGTCGAGGCGTCTCACCATGCCATGCGGCCGCCCCTTGTGCCTGCCGGACGCGAGTCGACAGCGACGACCGGCGGTCGTGCCAGACTGGCCCGCATGGCGGAGTTGAACGGGGCCCCGGTCGGCGTGGCGGAGATGCAGGCGTTGGCGCTGACCAACTACGGGCACTTCACCACGATGCGGGTCGAAGGCGGCGGCGTGCGGGGCCTGTCGCGGCACCTCGACCGCCTGGTGCGGAACTGCCGCGCGGTGTTCGACGCCGACCTCGACCCCGACCGGGTGCGTGACCTGGTGCGCCACGCGATCGACGGCCACGCCGGCCCCGTCGTGGTGCGCGTGACGGTGTTCGACCCGGCCCTGTCCGTCGCCAGGCCCGCCACCGAGGCCACCCCTGACGTCCTGGTGACGACACGGGCAGCGGCCGACGGGGAACAACCGCCCCTGCGGCTGCGCTCCGCCGTCTACCGCCGCGACACCCCCGAGGTGAAACACGTCGGCCTGTACGGCGCGCTGCGGCTGCGCCGGGCCGCGCAACGCGACGGCTATGACGACGTGGTGTTCACCTCCCCGGACGGGGCGGTCTCGGAGCTCGCCACTTCGAACCTCGGCACGGTGCGCGACGGGCAGCTGGTGTGGCCGTCGGAGCCACACCTGCCCGGGGTCACGATGCGGCTGCTCGACCAGGCATGGGGTGCCTCCGTGCGGTACGAACCGGTCACGCTCGCCGACCTGGCCACGGCCGACGCGGTGTTCGCCACCAATGCCACCATCGGCGTCCGCGCGGTGACCAGCATCGACGGCACGGACCGACCGCAGGATCATCCGGCGCTGCGGGAGTTGCGGGCTCGCTACCGGGAGACCCCGTTCGAAACGATGTGACACGCAGCGCCCACCCCGCCACCATCGGCCTATTATGGGCGGTATTCGTCAAGTTGCTTGACACGGAGATGGTTGGAAACCGTAAGGAACACGGTCCCGGGGATCCACAGAACCAGCCATACAATGCTTACTCCACCTTCCACAGGATTCATGACCGCCCCGGTCGACAACCCGCCGAATCCCCAGAAGGAAGAATATCTCCTGCTTCCTCGTCCTCGGCGGTTCCCCTTTTACCATCCGACCTCGATCCTGCTCTTTGTCGCCCACGCATGCTTGCTTCCTCGGGGTGGCGTTCGGCGACTCAGGATATCGCCGAACATGAGAAACGCCAAGGAAGGCGCATGGATGTCGAAGGCGATGTATTTGCCACTCCCAGGACCACCAGGATCACAACCAGGCCAACAGCGCCCAGGATTTGAACGAACAGGTAGAACGCGCGAAGGAAGATTGGCCGTTGTCCGGGCTCTTCCACTGGTGAGACTCAGGCGGGCGTCGGTGCGAGGAGGGTGCGGGCGTCGGTGACGTACGGTTTGCGCTGCTCGTCCGCCGGAACGGCGTCGAGGGTGTCCACGGCCGTGCGGTGGACGAGGCCGTCCGCGCGCTGCCAGTCGTCCAGTGCGTCCAGCGTCGCGGTCAGGTGGGCGACACCGTTCTCTACCTCGCCGGACTGAATCAGAGCTCGCGCCCGGTGGGTCTCGATCTGCGTCGGCCCCTGGAAACTATCGGGCGCGTAGAGCGGCAGCACCGCATCCTGCGCCTCGAAGGCGCTATCCACCCGTCCGCCGAGCGAGTACACCTCGCTGCGAACGAAGTACAACTGCTGGCTCGTCCAGCGCCACACACTCGTATTCTCCCCCCGATCCTGCTCCGGCAGGCGTTCGTACAGCTCGGTGAGCCGGTCGACGGCCGCGCGGGCGTCGTCGTCCCGCCCGATCCGGGCCAGCGCCTGGGTGCGTGCCGACCAGCCGCTGAGCACCCCGGGCGACGGTTTCGACTCGCCCAGCGCGATCGCACGGTCGGCCAGGGCTAGCACGCGCTCCGGGGTGGCGCTGTAGAGCGACATGATGGCCTGTTTCCCGCCGATCCGAGCGGACAGCCGCGGGTCGCCCACGGTCGTAGCGGCCCGTCCGGCCGTGCGCCACCAGCGTTGCGCGGCCAGGTGCTCCCGCAGGAACACGAAACTGAACGCGGTCAGCGCCGCGAGCTGGGCGGCGGAATGCACCAGCCGGGTGCGTGCCGGATCGTGTGCGGTGGCGATGCGTTCGCGGAGGTCGGCGAAGTCGGCGGTGAGCGCGGGCAGGGTGCGCGACGGTGGCTGGAACTGGACCTGCCGGGCGTAGTCGGCGGCGACCTGTTCCCACTCGTCGGCGTCCCGGTCGGCCGCCGGGACGCCGAGCACCCCGTCGAGGCCGCGCCGGGCCTGTTCCAGGTTCTCCAGGACCGGCCCGCCCAGGGCGGCAGGGCCGAGCAGCGCCAGCAGTGTTCGACGGTTCACGTCGTCCTCCTTCTCGGTGTCGGCGACGACCTCGGCGCCGGTCACGTCGGCGCCGTGGGTGCAGCGCCGCGCGGTCTCGTCCCGGCGCAGCTCGTCCAGTTCGCGCCAGCGGGTCTCGGCGGCGACGACCGCGTCGTACCGGGCGAGCAGTGCGCCGTCCGCGCGGTAGGTGCGGTCGGCGGCCGCCCAGAACCGGCGGCCGGGGAACTGGCGGGCCTTCTCGATGTGCGCGATCGACGAGCGCGTGTAGCCGGTGCGGCGGCCGAGTTCGGTCTGGTTGATGCCGGTCGATTCCCGGTAGGCGGCCAATGTCCGCCCGAGTTCCCGGCGGAGTTCGGCGAGTGGTTCCGGCAGGCGCGCCATGGTCCCCCCGTGATCGACGGTGCGTGTCCGACCTGTTGTCCAGCGTAGCCGGAGTTGTCGTTGTGTCCAGGACTTTCGAGGTGAGAGCTGGTTCCCACACCTGCCCCACGTGGTGACGGTGGGTGTTCGGTTGACCATGTAGCGCGATAGTTCCGACCGGAGGGAGGCGCGGATGCGGCGGTATCTGTGGCAACAGGCCGAGGGGCTGCGGCACGCCTACGACGCGCACCGCACGCCGCTCGATCTCGGCGTCACGTTCCCCACGCTGTGCGGGGCGGAGGTGACCACGAGCCGCGAGGACGTCGGCAAGTGGCTGCGCCCGACCTGCCCCACCTGCGACCACGAGATCCGCACCCGGCTCGGCCTCGCGTGACCCGACACCGACACCCACGAGGAGACCGGGCTGAGCCGCCTACCGACGTGCTGCCGCGCGTGCCGCGGTGGCCGTCCCCGCGCGACCTCGCCCGCGCCGAGG
>NZ_KB912581.1:0-5003 GCF_000383775.1 Saccharomonospora halophila 8 | reverse complement strand
GGCCCGGTCCTCCGGGGTCACCGCCCGCTCCCGCGCCCACGCTGCCGGAGCGGTGCCGACGCCGCTCAGCACCACGCCGAGGACGACTCCGCACACCAGTCCGGCCCGGGGGCCACCGCGCCGTCTCCGGCGCCGGTCAGCACTTTCGATCATGGCGTGTCGTCCCCCAGTACGTCCGTCCCGCCAGTAGACCTCCGATATTTCCGGTCGACTCGACGGAACACAATCGGCTCACCGGACGAACGCCCTGCCCACGCCGGAGTCCGGCTGCGGGATCCGCTGTCCATCCTGGTTTCTCCGGGCAGGCTGGAGGGTCACCGTCGTCGAACAGGCGCCGCAACTCACCGAGGTGGGGGCCGGGATCACACTGTGGCCGAACGCACTGCGCGCGCTCGACGAACTCGGCATGGGCCGGGCGCTGCACCCACTGCTGGCCCCGCAGGCCTCCGGCGGGCTGCGGAATCCACACGGCCGGCCTGCTCGTGCTCGAACTCGGCTTCACCGTGGCCGGTAAGGGCGGCATCGACGGCACCGACATCGGCGCGGTCAGCTCTTGTAGATGGTGCCCGCGCAGGATGGCACCAGCCGAGGCGCATCCTGAGCCAGACTTGCTTGCTATGGTGCCATTAATGTGCCAAAGTGGTGCCATGGATTTGAACGTGCACGTGGGCAGCCTGGGCCGGGAGTTCGCCACGCTCGCCGAAGCCGGTGGTGACGACGCGCGGGAGCTGGCGGAGCGTCTGGCCGGGCCGCTCGAATCGGCGATCCGGATGACCCTGCTGGACGTGCTTTCAGCAGCCGCCGACGAGGTCACCCGAGAGCTGGCCCCCGGGTCGGTCGAACTGCGCCTGCGCGGGCGCGACCCGGAGTTCGTCGTCACCGCGCCACTAGCCGAACCCTCGGACGACGCGGCTACCAGCGGCACGGAGGACACCTCGGGCGGCGTTCCCCCGATCGCCGAGGACGGCCCCGCTACCCGGATCAACGTGCGACTTCCGGAACAGCTCAAGGCGGCGATCGAGGAGGCCGCCGCACAGGAGGGACGCTCGGTCAACGCCTGGCTGGTACGCGCCGCGGCCGCCGCACTGCAGAACCCCGAGCAGTCACGGCGCACCGAACGGAGCAGCCCCGGGAAACGGTCCCAGCAACGCTTCACCGGCTGGCTGCGCTGACCACACCGCAGCCCCACACACATCCCTGACCAGCGGGGATGCGCAACCTACTCGTACTGAGGGGACGACTATGCCCAATTTCGACACACCCGAACCGATCGCGGTCGAGCTCGAACTCGGCGCGACCGGGCGCGTGCGGCTCATCGCCACCGACCGGACCGACACCGAGGTCGACGTGCGCCCGAGCGATGCGTCCGACACCTCCGATGTGCGGGCCGCCGAACGGGTCCGCGTCGAGTACGCGGGCGGGACACTGCGGATCAGGGGACCGAAGGCGCGCCCCTTCGACTTCTCCCGGGAGACCAGGTCGGTCGACGTCACCGTCGAGTTGCCCGGTGAGTCCTCGTTCTCCGGCACGGTGCAGCTGGGCAACCTCCACTGTGCAGGCTCGCTCGGCCGAACCAGGTTCAAGTCCGGCACCGGGGACCTCCATGTCGAACGCACCGGCGCGCTCCAACTGACCACGGCGACCGGGCACGTGACCGTGGATCACGCCACCGGCGACACGGAGATCCACACGGGGTCCGGCAGGGTGAGCATCGGCCGCATCGACGGGACCGCGATCGTCAAAACCTCCAACGGCGACGTCGACGTCGACGCGGTCACCGGTGACGCGCGGATCCGCTCGGCCAACGGCGACATCGCCGTCGACCGGGCGGGCGCGGATGTCGACGTGAGGACCGCCAACGGCGCCATCCGGCTGGGTGAGGTGGCCCGCGGTGCGGTCGCCCTGTCCACCGCGATGGGCTCGCTGGAACTCGGCGTCGCCGAGGGCACCGCCGCATGGGTCGACGCGGGCACCGGCTTCGGGCAGGTGCACAACCTGCTGGAGAGCACGCCCCGGCCGGACGACGCCGACGAGGTCGTCAACGTGCGGGCACGCACCTCGTACGGCGATATCACGATCCGCCGCTGCTGACCGGACCCGCGCTCCACTCGAAGGGGAACAACATGGGAACCACTCGACCGGCCGTCACGACGACCGGGTTGCGCAAATGCTTCGGCGACCACGTCGTACTCGACGGCCTCGACCTGAGCATCCCACAGGGAACGGTGTTCTCGCTGCTCGGTGCGAACGGCGCGGGCAAGACCACCACGGTGAAGATCCTGTCCACCCTGCTCGATCCCGACGGCGGGAGCGCGCGGGTCGGCGGACACGACCTCGCCACCGAACCCGACAGGGTGCGCGCGGCGATCGGCGTCACCGGTCAGTTCTCGGCGGTGGACAGCCTGCTCACCGGTGAAGAGAACCTGCGGCTGATGGCGGATCTGCACCATTTCCCCCGGCGTGACGGCCGGGAGCGCGCCGCCCGGCTCCTCGACCGGTTCGACCTCGTCGACGCGGCCGGGAAACCGGCCTCGGCCTACTCCGGGGGCATGCTGCGGCGTCTCGATCTCGCGATGACACTCGTCGGCGACCCCCGGGTGATCTTCCTCGACGAACCGACCACCGGATTGGACCCACGGAGCCGCCGGGCCATGTGGCGGATAATCCAGGACCTGGTGGCCGACGGTGTGACCCTCTTCCTGACCACGCAATATCTGGACGAAGCCGACGAACTCGCGGACCGCATCGCGGTCCTCGACCACGGCAGGCTCGTCGCCGAGGGCACCGCCGAGGAGCTGAAGCGCCGCATTCCCGGGGGGCACGTCCGGCTGCGGTTCGCCGATCAGCAGGATCTCGACGCGGCCGAGCGCGTACTCTGCCAGGCCTCGCGGGACAACGACACGCTCACGCTGCGGGTGCCCGGCGACGGCAGCCTCCGGTCCGTGAAGTCGCTGCTGGACCGGCTCGACGAACAGGCCGTCGCGGTGGACGAGTTGTCCGTGCACACCCCCGACCTCGACGACGTCTTCCTCGCCTTCACCAGCGAGCCCGACACCAGGAAGGTGACCACGTGATGGGCACTCCGACCCGCGGTCTTTCCGGGCATGTCTCACCGGGCGTCCGGTCCCACCCGCTGCGCGACTCGGTGACGATGCTGCGCCGCAACCTCAGGCACATGGTGCGGTACCCGTCGATGACGGTGACGCTCGTCGGGATGCCGGTCGTGTTCCTGCTGCTGTTCGTCTACGTCTTCGGCGGCACGCTGGGTGCCGGGCTCGACGGCATGTCCGGTGGGCGTGCCGGATACGTCAACTACGTGGCACCCGCGATCCTGCTGATGACCGTGGCGGCCACGGTCCAGGGCACCGCGATCTCGGTCGCCACGGACCTCACCACCGGCCTCATCGCCCGGTTCCGCACCATGAACATCGCCCGGGTCTCGGTGCTCACCGGGCACGTGCTGGGCAGTGTGTTCCAGGCGGTGCTCAGCCTGGCGATCGTGACCGGTGTGGCGCTGCTCGTCGGGTTCCGGCCGACCGCCGGGCCGGGTGCGTGGCTGGCCGCGGCCGGCCTGCTCGTGGCCGTGACGTTCGCGCTCGTCTGGTTGTGCGTCGCGCTCGGCCAGGTGAGCTCCAGTATCGAGACCGCGAGCAACCTGCCCATGCCGCTGACCCTGCTGCCTTTCCTCGGCAGCGGCTTCGTTCCCACCGACTCGATGCCGAACGGGTTGCGCTGGTTCGCCGAGTACCAGCCGTTCACGCCCGTCATCGAGACGCTGCGCGGCCTGCTGCTCGACACACCGATCGGACACGACGCCTGGATCGCACTCGCGTGGTGCGCCCTCATCGCCCTCGGCGGCTACCTCTGGTCCAGGAGGCTGTTCCACCGCGCACGGTGACCCCGTGTCACCCGCCCGGTCGCGGTGATGCGCTCCGGCGGCGGCACGACTCCGGGTCGCGAGTGTCGGACGGCTGCCGTAGAACGACGGCATGAGTGCTCAGCCGGACGCCGCCGCTCCCACTGCGGGAGGTTTCGTCGGCACCGCCGTCGCGCACGCCACCCGCGTTGTCCCCACCGCGTGGCCGGAGGAGACGGTGGACGACGTGCCCACCGGGCTGCGCGGGCGACGGTTCGACAGCGCCGCCGTCGTGGCGGTGTGCCGGGACGGGCGGCTGGTCGGACTGGCCACGACTGAGGGACTGTTGGCCGCCGCACCGGGGACGACGGTGGCCGACGTGAGGGACACCGATCCCCCGGTGGTGGCCCTCGGCACCGACGAGGAAGTGGCTGCCTGGACTGCGGTGCGCCGGGGTGAACCTTGCCTGGCAGTGGTGGACGAGACGGGCGGCCCACGGCCTCGTGCTTCCCGACCGGCTGATGTGGGTACGGGTCGGGGCCGCTGGCCACCGTTGTGCAGGACCTGCTGTCCATCCCGGTCTCTCCGGCCGCGCCGACCGTGGTCGTAGGCTGACCCGGCAGGTGTGCGGGGCCGAGGGGAGATGGACGTGCCGGACGCGATCGTGGTGGGCGGTGGGATCGGCGGGCTCAGTGCGGCGGTGGGACTGCGGCAGGCGGGCTGGCGGGTCACCGTGGCCGAGCGGGCGCCGGAACTCACCGAGGTGGGGGCCGGGATCACGCTGTGGCCGAACGCGCTGCGCGCGCTCGACGAACTCGGTGTGGGCGAGGCGCTGCGCCCACTGCTGGCCCCGCAGGCCTCCGGCGGGCTGCGGGATCCGCACGGCCGGGCGATCACCCGCATCGACGGCGCCGAGTTCGGACGCAGGCTCGGCAGGCCGCTGGTGGGATTGCACCGGGCACGGCTGGTGGAGATCCTGCGGGCGGCGCTGCCGGACGACGCGCTGCGCACCGGCACCGAGGTGGTCGCGGTGACCACGGACGGTGAAGTGAGTTACCGGGACGGCGACACGGCGCGGGCCGATCTCGTGGTGGGAGCGGACGGCCTCGGCAGCCGGGTGCGCGCGGCGCTGTGGCCGGGGCACGCG
>NZ_KB912580.1 GCF_000383775.1 Saccharomonospora halophila 8 | reverse complement strand
GGGGCCGGGTCGGCGCTGGCCGTCGGCGCCACCGTCACCGTCGCCGCCGCAGTCACCGCGGCGACCCCGATCCCGGCGGCCGTCGCACGCGTCTGTCGGGAACGCATCACACCTCCGAAAGAATCCACCAAGCTCGACTCCCCCGGAAGGACGTGTGTGGCCCCCGCGGGGTTGTGCGGGTGTGTCGTTGTCACTGAGTCGTGTCCCCCGGCGTGTCCCCGTCGAAACACCTCACCGGACGCGGCCGGGCCCGCACGGTCCGAGGCCGAGGTCGGAGATCCTATCGGCACGAACGTGCCCGTGCCGGCTTCCGGCGTCGCGACCACCCGGTCAGGTCAATACGCCCCCTGCCGGGCCGGGTGTCGGGCGGTTCCCGATGTCCGGCCGGTGCGCTACCAGGGGCGCTCCGCACGCCCTTCGAGAGCACTGCCCGCGTCGTCGTGTTCGACGGTCCCCTTCCCCGGCGTAGTGATCAACACCGGGTCCCGTGCGGATACGCGGTGACGATCCGGTTCGTCTTCCCACCTTCGTGCCTCGCGTACGGGACGACGACGCGGGTCCGGCCGTCCCCCGCTGCTACGGTCGCCGATCATGGACAGGTATCTCGTCACCGGCAGCGCCGGGCACCTGGGGGAGGCGTTGGTACGGACACTGCGCGACCGGGGTGTGCCCGTGGTCGGGCTGGACACGCTGGCCTCGCCGTACACCGACGTGGTCGGCTCGGTCACCGACTCCGCCGTGCTGCGCCGCGCCCTGCGCGGGGTCACCCGGGTGCTGCACACCGCCACGTTGCACAAGCCGCACGTCGGCTCCCACCGTCGGCAGGAGTTCGTCGACACCAACGTCTCCGGCACCCTGGCGCTGCTGGAGGCCGCCGCCGGGGCCGGGGTGGCGAGCCTGGTGTTCACCAGCAGCACCAGCGCGTTCGGCCGGGCACTGACCCCGGCGCCCGGTGAGCCGGCCGCCTGGATCGACGAGGACGTCTCCCCGGTGGTGCGCAACATCTACGGCGCCACCAAGGTCGCCGCCGAGGACCTGTGCGCACTCGCCGCCCGCGAGCAGGGCCTGCCGGTGGTGGTGCTGCGCACCTCCCGCTTCTTCCCCGAGCAGGACGACCGCGATGCGGTCCGCGCCGCCTACGACGACACCAACGTCAAGGTCAACGAGTTCCTGTACCGGCGGGTGGACCTCGCCGACGTGGTCGAGGCGCACCTGGCCGCCGCCGACCGGGCGCCCGCGCTCGGGTTCGGCCGCTACATCGTCAGCGCCCCCACCCCGTTCACCCGTGACGACCTCGCGGAGCTGGCGGTCGACGCGCCCGCGGTGTTCCGGCGCCGGTTCCCCGACGTCGCCGACGACTACACCCGCTGGGGGTGGCGGATGTTTCCCACCCTGGACCGGGTCTACGACAGCGCCCGCGCGCGGGCGGAGCTCGGCTGGACACCGCGGTACGACTTCCGGGCGGTCGTCGACCGGGTGCGGGCGGGTGACGTGCCCCGCAGCCCGCTGGCCGGGGCGGTCGGGGCGAAGGGGTACCACGCCGTCCCGACCGGGGTCTATACCACCCGGCACCGCGCGGCCCCGGACGGCGCGGGCACACCCTGACGCCCCACCGTCGGCACCGCCGCACGGACGCACACCGGCTTCACACTTCCGGTGTACGACGAAAGGATGTACGCACCCGGCCGCGAGCGTGCGTACGATCCCTCGGCGCCTCACGGGCGCGGTGACGACGGGGCACGGGGGTCCCGTCGCCCCGACACCGACGAAGGAGTGTGGCATGGAGGAGGACACGAGTCCCCTGTTGGACGCGATCAACGCGGTCAACGACGTGTTCTGGACCTATCTCGTCATCCCGTTGCTGGCGCTGGTCGGCGTGTACTACACGGTCCGGTCCGGCGGGGTGCAGTTCCGCATGGTCCCGGAAATGATCCGGAACCTGCGCGGCAGCCCGGAACGCGCCCCGGACGGCAAACGGGCGATCTCGTCGTTCCAGGCGTTCTCCATCTCCGCGGCGGCCCGGGTCGGCACCGGCAACGTGGCGGGTGTGGCGATCGCCATCGCACTCGGCGGTCCGGGCGCGGTGCTCTGGATGTGGATCATGGGGATGGTCGTCGGTTCGATCTCGTTCGTCGAGTCCACGCTGGCGCAGCTGTTCAAGGTCCGCGACCGTGCCGGCTACCGCGGCGGCCCCGCCTACTACATGCGGTACGGCCTGAAGAAGCCCTGGCTGGGTGCGCTGTTCGCGGTCGTCATGATCTTCACGTTCAGCGCGACCTTCAACATGGTGCAGGCCAACAGCATCACCGACGTGGTCGGCAACTCCGTGTCTGCGGTCACCGGGGACGACACCGCCGCGGGCTGGGTGGCGCCCGTGGTCGGGCTGGCCCTGGTCGCGGTCGTGGCGCTCGTCGTGTTCGGCGGCGTGCGCCGCATCGCCACCGTCGCGCAGGCCACGGTGCCGTTCATGGCCCTGTTCTACGTGCTCATGGGCCTGGTGGTGGTCGGGATCAACATCGACCAGGTTCCGGGTGTGCTCGCCGACATCGTCGGCTCCGCCTTCGGCTTCCGCGAGGTCGGCGCCGCCGCCGTCGGCACCGCCATCATGCAGGGCATCCAGCGCGGCATGTTCTCCAACGAGGCCGGCATGGGCTCGGCCCCGAACGCGGGCGCCACCGCCGGGGTGAGTCACCCGGTCAAGCAGGGCCTGGCGCAGACCTTCGGCGTCTACTTCGACACCCTGATCGTGTGCTCGGTGACCGCGTTCATCATCCTCACCTCCGACCCCACCTACGGCGAGGAGATCGGCGCGGCGCTGACGCAGAACTCCCTGGAGAACACCCTCGGCACCTGGTCGCTGCACCTGCTGACGTTCATCGTGGTGCTGCTGTGCTTCACCTCGGTACTCGGCAACTTCTACTACGGCGAGGCCAACCTGCGGTACCTCACCACCGACGAGCGCGCACTGCCGATCTTCCGGCTCGCCGTGATCGGCATCCTGTTCCTCGGCGCGGTGAGCTCGCTGCAGCTGGTGTGGGACTTCGCCAACGTCACCATGGGTCTGATGGCGGTGGTCAACCTCGTCGCCGTGGCCCCGCTCGGCATGCTCGCCGTCCGGCTGCTGCACGACTACCGGCAGCAGCGCGCCCGGGGGCTCGACCCGGTGTTCCTGCGGGAGTCGATGCCGGACGTCGACGGGGTGCAGTGCTGGGACGGTCAGCCCGAACGGGTGTCCGAGCCCGAACGGCTCTGAGACGTCGGGGTCGGGACCGGCCGTGCCTCCCGTCTACCGAGGGCCGGTCCCGACCCGTTCCCCGACAGCGGAACGCGTGGCGGTCTTTGCGGCCCCGGCGGCATCGGGGAACGGCCCGGGTCAGCGTTCCGGGGTGGCGAGGATCTTGAACAACATGGTGTTGACCTCGGTCAATGTCTGTGTGTTCACCGGCTCCCGTTCCTCGCGCAACCGTGCCTTGCGGAGACTGGTCACCAGACCCGCCACGGCCCACCGATCATCCCCGAGTGCGACACCGAATCCGCTGCCCGGCTCCCGGTCGAAAACCGGCACCACGACCACGGTGGGCTCACTACCGATCTCGTTGTAGACGGTCGAGGACAACACGAGGACCGTGACCCCGCCGTCGGTGGTCCAGACGCTGCCCCGGCGCGGACCGCTCACCGCTGCGCCAGCTCGTCGTAGTTGCGGTCGGCCCAGGCCTCGGCGAAGGCCACCGCGTCCGGGTCGCCCGCCATCCATTCCCCGTGTTCGGCACACCGACGGCGCATGTCCTCGGCGTCGAGCAGACTCTCGATCCAGGCGTTCATCGACTTGTGCTCAACCTCGGCATGGTGTTTGGCCGCCGCGTACGCCGCGTCGGACAGCCGCAACGTGATCGTTTTCATCGCCGGGATTCTAGCAGGATCTGACTTCACTCTGTGCTGTCCTGTTCAGCTTCATCCATGGATGTCGGCTGATGCCGTCCACCTCTGCCGCTTCGTGTGGCGGGACCGGCCGTGCCTCCCGCCTACCGACGGCCGGTCCCGACCCGTTCCCCGGCAGCGGAACGTGGGGCGGTCTCCGCGGCCCCGGTGGCAGCGGCATCGGCGGCATCGGCGGCCTCGGCGAACGGCAGCGGACACCGGGGAGTCGCGGCGCACACGGCCAGGTCGGCACAGCCCGCTTCGAGCGCGTCGATCAGCACCCGGCGCACTCCGTCCAGGTCGGCGATTCGCGCGTCGATCTCGGCGAGTTTGTCCTCCGCGCGGCGGTGGAGCCCCGCGCCGGTCCGCCCCGGGCGGTGGGAGCCCACCCGGAGCAGGTCGGCGACCTCGTCGAGGGTGAAGCCCAGCCGCTGGGCGGCCTTGATGCCCCGGAGCACGGTGACCGTCTCCGGCGGATACAGCCGGTGTCCGCCGGGGGACCGTGCCGGCGCGGCGAGCAG
>NZ_KB912579.1:50480-52981 GCF_000383775.1 Saccharomonospora halophila 8 | reverse complement strand
CCCTCGACGGCGGTGAACTCCTCCACCGCGGGCAGCGCACCGGCCCGTTCGGTGGCACCCCGCGCCACCGCCGCCGCGACGGGGTGTTCCGAGGCGTTCTCCAGCGCGCCCGCCAGCCGCAGTACCCCGGCGGGGTCCTCGCCGTCGGCCGTGTGCACGTCCACCAGTTCCATCCGGCCGGTGGTCACGGTGCCGGTCTTGTCGAGCACCACCGTGTCGATCCGCCGGGTCGATTCGAGCACCTCGGGCCCCTTGATCAGGATGCCGAGCTGCGCACCGCGCCCGGTGCCGACGAGCAACGCCGTCGGCGTGGCCAGCCCGAGCGCACACGGGCAGGCGATGATCAGCACGGCGACCGCCGCCGTGAACGCCGCCGACGCGGGCGCTCCGGAGAGCAGCCAGAACGCCAGGGTGCCCAGGGCCAGTGCGATCACGATCGGGACGAACACTCCGGAGACGCGGTCGGCGAGCCGCTGCACCCGCGCCTTGCCGGTCTGCGCCTGCTCGACCAGCCGCGCCATCTGCGCGAGCTGGGTGTCCCTGCCGACCTGGGACACGCGCACGATCAGGCGCCCGCCCGCGTTCACGGTGGCGCCGGCGACGGTGTCCCCCGGCGCCACCTCCACCGGCACGGACTCGCCGGTGAGCATGCTCTCGTCCACGGCGGAGCTGCCGTCCTCGACGACCCCGTCGGTGGCGATCTTCTCGCCCGGCCGGACGACGAACCGGTCGCCGACCGCGAGCTCCGCCACGGGAACCCGGTGCTCGACGCCGTCGTGCAGCACGGAGACGTCCTTGGCGCCGAGTTCGAGCAGCGCGTGCAGGGCCGCTCCGGCGCGCCGCTTCGCCCGCGACTCGAAGTACCGCCCGGCCAGGATGAAGGTGGTGACCCCGGCCGCCACCTCCAGGTAGATGTTCGTCCCACCGTCCGCGCGTTCGATCGTGAACTCGAACGGGTGGGTCATCCCCGGCACCCCGGCCCCGCCGAACAGCAGCGCGTACAGCGACCACAGCAGCGCCGCGAGGGTGCCCATGGAGATGAGCGTGTCCATCGTCGCGGCGCCGTGCCGCAGGTTCGTCCACGCCGCTCGGTGGAACGGCCACGCCGCCCACACCACGACCGGCGCGGCGAGGGTGAGCGAGATCCACTGCCAGTAGGTGAACTGCAGCGGCGGGACCATCGCCAGCAGGATCACCGGCACGGACAGCACCGCCGCGCCGATCAGGCGCTGCCGCAGCGAGCGCAGTGCCGTGTCGTCGGTGTCCGCCTCCGCGTTCGCGGTGAGATCCCCGGACGTGCCGCCGCGGGCCCCGGCACCGGCCTCCCCCTCGGTCGTGGTGTTCCCGGTGTCGGCCGGGGGTGGCGGCAGCGCGGCCGAGTATCCCGCGGCCTCGACCCGGCCGATCAGCGTGTCCGGGGTCACCCCGTCGGCGTAGCTGACGGTGGCCTTCTCGGTCGCGTAGTTGACCGTGGCCCGCACCCCGTCGAGCTTGTTGAGCTTGCGTTCGACACGGTTGGCACACGACGCACACGTCATCCCGCTGATCGCGAGTTCCACCTCGTTCCGGGGTGCCTCCGTCGACACCGATCCGCCGTCGGTGACCTCCGACGTCATCGCGCGCTCCTCCCTGTCTGCCTGCCGCCGGGCTCCTGGCGCCCGGGTGGGTCAGGCGCTGAGCTGGTACCCGGCTTCCTCGACGGCCGCGCGGACCGCCCCGCTGTCGATCTCACCCCGGCTGCGGACCGTCACCCGGCCGCCGGCCAGGTCGACGTCGACGTCGGTCACGTCCGGGAGCTCGGCGACCTCCTCGGTGACCGAACGGGCGCAGTGCTCGCAGGTCATTCCGGTGACCGTGTAGGTGGCCTCGGTCGTCGCCGTCATCGCGGAACCTCCTTCGCCGCCGCCGACGTGGCGGCGGTCGTCGTGTGTCGTTGCGTGGAACCGGCCATCTCAGGACCGTACGAGCCGCGCGATCGCCTCGCTGGCCTCGCGCACCTTCTCGTCGGCGACGTCACCGCCCTCGGTGAGCGCCTCGGCCACACAGTGCTTGAGATGGTCGTCGAGCAGACCGAGCGAGACCGACTGCAGCGCCTTGGTCACGGCGGAGACCTGGGTGAGCACGTCGATGCAGTACTCGTCGTTGTCCACCATCCGTTGCAGGCCGCGCACCTGCCCCTCGACGCGGCGCAGCCGCGCGAGAACCGCGTCCTTCTCCCCGGTGTAACCACGCATGGGTCGTCCCTTCGTCCCGTGTCGGCACCGTGACACTATACCCATACCCCCTAGGGGTACAAACGACACGCGACGCGACGCACAGCGGACGGCCCCGCGCACCGTCAGCGGTGCGCGGGGCCGTCGTCGTGGCTGTCTCGCTCAGTCGGTGCGGTCGATGGGCTGCGTGTGCTCGACCGGCGCCGTCTTCCGGATCGGTTGGGTGTGCTCGACCGACGAGGTCCCGGTACGGCCCGGCGACGCCCCCTCCGGCGACGCGGCCGCCGG
>NZ_KB912579.1:47945-50380 GCF_000383775.1 Saccharomonospora halophila 8 | reverse complement strand
ACCGGGTGGCCGCGTTGGACCGGGCGGTGGACGTGCTCGCCCTGAACGCGGGCATCGGGGTCGGCGGCGCGTTCGCGGGCCCGGCCACCGACCGCGAGGACCAGCTCCGTGTGGTCGGGTGCGACGTCACCGGCACGGTCGACCTCGCCAAGCGTCTGGTGCCCGACATGGTGCGGCGGGGCAGCGGGCGTGTGCTGGTGTCCTCCTCCACCGTGGCGCGGCTGCCGGGGCCGTACCAGGCCACCTACAACGCCTCGAAGGCGTTCCTGTACTCGTTCTCCCTCGCGTTGCGCGCCGAGCTGCGCGGCTCCGGGGTCACGGTCACGGCGCTGCTGCCGGGGCTGACCGACACCGAGTTCTTCGACCGTGCGCACATGACCGACACCCGGATCGGCGCGACGACGATCAAGGACGACCCGGCCCGCGTGGCCCGGGAGGCGTTCGCCGCGCTGACCGCCGGCCGCGGCACCGTGGTGACCGGGCCGTTCTACAACCGGCTCCTGTTCGCGGCCGGACGGTGGCTGCCGGACCGGACACTGACATGGATCTTCAGCTTCTTCTCCGCCCCCGGCTCGGCCCGCACGGGGCGGTCGGTCCCGAAACAGCGGTCGTGGGAACAGGAGTCGTCGGAACCGGACGGCTCCGGCGAGCGGGTGACGTCCACCCACCCCGCCCGGAACCCGGGCACCCCGCACTGAGTCCCGGCCGTGCGGATCAGCGGGTCGCCACGGACAGGGCTCGGGCGATCTCGCGGCCCAGCGCGTGCGTGGCGGACGCCGGTGCGGGACCCACGCGGACGATCACCGACCCGCCGAACGGCTGATGCTCCACCACCTCGATGCGCTCACCGATCCCGATCGCGCGGTCGGCGAGGTAGCGCAGCAGTTCCGGGTCGGTGTCCCACACCCGCACGATCTCGCCGACCGTCCCGGTGGGCAGATCCTCCAGCAGCCGGGTGGAGACCTCCTCGATACTGCCGTCGACGGCGGGGATCGGGTCGCCGTGCGGGTCGCGTACCGGGTCACCGAGTTTGGCGGCGATGCGGGCCACGAGCAGGTCGGAGACGACGTGTTCGAGCCGGTCGGCCTCGGCGTGCACCTCGTCCCAGGTGTAGCCGAGTTCGGAGACCAGGTACGACTCGATGAGCCGGTGCCTGCGCAGGACCGACCGGGCGAGTCCCCGGCCGTCGGAGGTGAGTTCGATGCCCCGGTACGGCACGTGTTCCACGAGGCCCTGCTGGGCCAGCTTCGTCACCATGCCCGACGCCGAGGACGGGCTCACCTCCAGCCGGGAGGCCAGGGACGTGTTGGTGACGGCCTCACCGCGTTCCTCCAGGCCGTAGATCGCCCGCACGTAATCCTCGATCGAGGCCGACCGACGGTTCGAGCCATCCACCATGTCGTCCACGATACGTACCGCAGGGAACGGCGTTCTCACCCGCGCCAGCGGTACCGGACCCACCCGGGGACGGGGTGTGCGCCCAGCCCCGCGTAGAACGCGGCGGCCTTGTCGTTGCCCTCCTGCATGTCCCACTCGACCCGGCCGTCCGTGCGGTCCCGCAGCTCGTCGAGCAGTTGCCTGCCCAGGCCGAGCCGTCGGTGTTCCGGGCGGACGTAGAGGTCGTCCAGCCAGATCCCGGGCCGCGCCTCCCACGTCGAGAAGCTCCAGGAGCAGAACGCCATCCCGGCCACCCCGCCGCCGTCGTCGGTGGCCATCACCACCCACGCCTTCGGGTCCGCGCCGAACAGGTGCCGGGCCATCTCCGCGCGGTCGAGCCGCAGGTCGTCGTTGCCCTCGTAACGAGCGTGCTCCTCGATCAGGGAGCAGATCTCGTCGATGTCGTCGCGCACCGCGTCCCGTACCGGCATGGAACGGACCCTATCGATCGATCGGTCGGTTCGTCTAGGCTGCACGGCATGGAGTCCGAGACACCGACCGTCGAGGTGGACCCGGTCGCCGACCGGGTCGCCGTGGTGCGACTGAACCGGCCCGCACGGCTGAACGCGGTCACCCCGGAACTGGTGGACGACCTGATCGCCGCGCTGCGCGGAATCGCGACCGACGAGGGCGTCGGCGCCGTCGTGCTCACCGGCGCCGGACGCGCGTTCTGCTCGGGACACGACCTGCGACAACCGCCTCCGGAGCAGGAGCCCCGCGCGCGGCTGGAACGCCTGCAGGAGGTCACCCGCACGCTGCGCGCGCTTCCGCAACCGGTCGTGGCGTCGGTGCACGGTTACGCCGTCGGCGCGGGCGCCGAGTTCACCCTCGGGTGTGATCTGGTGCTCGCCGCCGACGACGCGGTGTTCGCCTTCCCCGAGGTCGGGCTCGGCCTGAGCGTCACCGGCGCCGCGTCCCGCCTGCTGCCGCTGCTGGTGGGGCCGCTGCGGGCGAAGGAACTCGTGCTGCGCGGGGAGCGCGTCGACGCCGCCACCGCC
>NZ_KB912579.1:43484-47845 GCF_000383775.1 Saccharomonospora halophila 8 | reverse complement strand
CACGCGCCGCCGACCCCGCGACCGACCGGGCCAACGGCCGGGCGCTGCTGGCCTCGGCCAAGGACCACGTCGAACACGCCGTCCTGGCCGAGGCCGTCGTGGAGGCCCTGCGGCCGTACTGCCGCAGGCTGGACGTCCCCGACCGGCCGCGCCTGGTGTCCACCCCGACGATGTGGCACCTCGGCACCACGATCACCGGTGAGTTGACCGACCGCGACGTGACCGCCCTGCATCTGGCCGCCGCCCTGCATCCGACCCCGGCCATCTGCGGGACACCGACCGACTCCGCGCGGCGACTCGTCACCGAACTCGAGGAGTTCGACCGGGACTACTACGCGGGCACGACCGGCTGGACCGACGCCGACGGCGACGGCGAGTGGGCGGTGTCGATCCGCTGCGCCGAGGCCGACGGCCGCTCGCTGCGGCTCTACGCGGGCGGCGGCATCGTGCCGGAATCGGACCCCAAGGCGGAGCTGGAGGAAACCTCGGCCAAGTTCGCGACGTTGCTGCGCGCGATGGGCCTACCCCAGGAGTGAGACAGTCGCGGGCGGACGCGGTCGCGGGGGGACACGATCGCGGGCGGACACGGTCGACACCGGACGTCCCGGCCGCCGGGCGGCCGGTCCGGGTCGGCACGTCGGGACGTCACCTCAGGAGACCTCACTTCAGGGCGCTGAGGAGCGTCTCCCGCTGGCGGTCGCCGAGGCCCGCCGCCCGCCGGTCCGGGTCGATCCCGGCCTGCTCCAACAGCGCGTTCACCTTGACCTGGCCGAGCCCGGGCACCGCCTTGAGCAGCTGGGTCACCTTCGTCTTGCCGACCGTCTTGTCCTCCTTGGCACGTTCGAGCACCGTCTCGATGCTCTGCTCGCCCGACTTGATGGAGGCCAGCAGCTCGGAACGGGCCTTCCGGGCCTCGGCGGCCTTGGCCAGCGCCTCTGCCCGCTGCTCCGGGGTCAACGTGGGAAGAGCCAACGCAGTGATCCTTTCTGGTCGTCGCCACCACGGCTTCGCGCGGCGGGTCGGGCGGGCGGCACCCGCTGGTACTCAGGCGCCTGGTGGGGCTGCAGCCCACCCTCGGATACCTCGGAGCTCAGTAAACGCCAACCACCGCGATTCCGCGAAATCGACACGCGATATTTCCCCGACCGTGCCACGCCTGGTCACCCGCCGTGTCGGTTGCGTTCCCCCGACGACGAACCACCGTCCGGCATTGGGCGCCGCGCACAAGCCGGGACCGTGCTCAGCGCACTAGAGTCGGGCCGGATCGGATCACCCATACCTGGAGCGGGAGTCTCAATGTTGAGCACCATGCAGGACGGCCAGCTGTCGCTGGCCAACCTGCTGCGGCACGGCGCCCAGATGCATGCCGACAGCGTCGCGGTCACCTGGACGGGCTCCGGGACCCGGACCGCCACCTTCGCCGAGGTCGGCAAACGGGCGGCGCAGCTGGCGAACGCGCTGCGCGACCTCGGCATCACCGACGACGAGCGGGTCGGCACGTTCATGTGGAACAACACCGAGCACCTGGAGGCCTACCTCGCCATCCCGGCGATGGGTGCGGTGCTGCACACGTTGAACGTCCGGTTGTTCCCCGAACAGCTGGTCTTCGTCGCCAACCACGCCGAGGACCGGGTCGTGCTCGTCGACGGCACGCTGGTGCCCCTGTTCGCCAAACAACTGCCGCGGATGACGACGGTCAAGCACGTCATCGTCGCCAACGGCGACCCCTCCGCGCTGGAGGCCCCGGACGGGGTGCAGGTGCACTCGTACGACGAACTGTTGTCCGGGCAGCCGGAGACCTTCGACTGGCCGGAGATCGACGAGCGCTCGGCCGCGGCCATGTGCTACACCTCCGGCACCACCGGCGACCCGAAGGGCGTGGTGTACTCGCACCGCTCGATCTGGCTGCACTCGATGCAGGTCTGCATGAGCGACTCGATGCGCCTGTCCGACGCGGACAAGGCCCTGGTGATCGTGCCGATGTTCCACGCGATGTCCTGGGGCATGCCGTACGCGGCGTTCATGGTCGGCACCTCCATGGTGTTGCCGGACCGCTTCCTGCAGCCGGAGCCGATCGCGCAGATCCTCGCCGCGGAGAAACCGACCTTCGCGGGTGCCGTGCCGACCATCTGGCAGGGCCTGCTGCAGCACCTGGACGCCAATCCGCAGGACATCTCCCACCTGCGGGAGGTCGTGGTCGGCGGCTCGGCCGCGCCGCCCGCGATGATGCACGCCTTCGAGGAGCGCTACGACGTGCCGGTGCTGCACGCCTGGGGGATGACCGAGACGTCGCCGCTGGGCAGCGTGGCCCGTCCGCCGTCGTGGGCCACCGGGGAGACCGCGTGGCAGTACCGCTACACCCAGGGCCGGTTCCCCGCGTCGGTGCGGGCGCGACTGATCGACGACAACGGCGACGAGGTGCCGTGGGACGGCGAGAGCGTCGGTGAGCTGGAGGTCGCGGGTCCGTGGATCGCGGGGTCGTACTACGCCGACGCCGACCCGGAGAAGTTCCACGACGGCTGGCTGCGCACCGGCGACGTCGGCCGGATCACCCCGGACGGCTACCTCACGCTCACCGACCGCGCCAAGGACGTGATCAAGTCGGGCGGCGAGTGGATCTCCTCGGTGGATCTGGAGAACGAGGTCATGGCGCACCCGGCGGTCGCCGAGGCGGCCGTGGTGGGCGTGCCGGACGAGAAGTGGGACGAACGCCCGCTGGTGGCGGTGGTGCTCGCGGACGGCCACCAGGCCACACCGGAGGAACTGCGCGAGTTCCTGCGCGACCGGGTCGCCAAGTGGCAGTTGCCCGAGCACTGGACGTTTGTCGACGAGGTGCCCAAGACCAGCGTCGGCAAGTTCGACAAGAAGCGCCTCCGCTCCGCCCACGCCGAAGGCACCCTGGACGTCAACCACTTCTGACCCCACCCGGCCTCCCTCCCCCGACCGGGTGGTGCCGTGAAGGCCCCTTCCCTGCGTCGGATGCAGGGAAGGAGTCCTTCACGGCACCACGGTGGGTGAGGGCGATGGTCAGCTGCGGCGCGCCCGGGTAGGGTGTGACAGGTGGAGTCGGGTCGTCACATCATTGCGGGTGGCGCCACCGTGGTGGGTGGGGCCGAGGTGCCGGTACGGACGCCCGGGGACGGGTCGCGGGTCGGGCGGGCTCCCACCGGCCGGGTACCCGACGACGTCCTGCTCGACGCGGCACGGGAGTGCGCCCTCGCCCGAGGTGTGCGCCGCACCACACTGACCGACATCGCCCGCGCCGCCGGTGTGAGCCGGATGACGCTGTACCGCCGGTTCCCGGACGTGCGCAGCGTGCTCGCCGCGCTGATGACGCGGGAGTTCGGCGCCCTGCTGCGCGAGGTCAGCACCCACGCGGGCGGGGTCGGCGACCACACCGGCGAGGCCGACCACACCGACCACACCGGGCAGGCCGAGGGCACCGGGAACCGCGGTGCCGACGAAACCCGCGGTACCGGCACCCGGCACGCCCGGCGCCGGCTGGTGGACATCGCCGTGGCCTCCGTGCGTGCGCTGGCCGCCGACCCGCTGCTGCGCACCGTGCTCGACCGGGACGCCGAGCTGCTGCTGCCCTACATCGTCGAGCGCCTCGGAGCCACGCAGCAGCTCGCCGAGGGTGTGGTGCGCACCCTGATCGAGGAGGGCCACGACGACGGGTCGGTGCGGCCCGCGGCGCCCGCGCCGCAGACCCGCAGTGTCCTGCTCGTCGTCCAGTCCTTCGTGCTGTCGCACCGCCCCGCCACCGCGGATCTGACCGCCCGGGACCTGCTCGCCGAGCTGCGCCACCTGCTCGACGCCGCACTGACCCCCGACACGGACCAGCACGGGAAGGAGTCCGACGAGTGAGCAGCACCGGACCGACCGGGGCGGCGGGCACGGTGCACGCCTCCCTCACCGCACGCCGCCGGTCAGTGGAGCTGGACGCGCTCGCCTCCGGCGACGTGGTCGACGTCGTCGTGGTCGGCGGCGGCGTCACCGGCGCCGGGGTGGCACTGGACGCCGCGAGCCGGGGCCTGTCGGTCGCCCTGCTGGAGGGGCACGACCTCGCCCACGGCACCTCCCGGTGGTCGAGCAAACTCGTCCACGGCGGCCTGCGCTACCTCGCGCACGGCCACGTGGGGCTCGCCCGGGAGAGCGCGGTGGAGCGGGACATCCTCATGCGTCGCACCGCGCCGCATTTGACCCGCCCGATGGCTCAGCTGTTCCCCCGCTACACCGACGCGCCCGGCCGGCAGTACGCACTCACCACCGCGGGCGTGTACGCGGGGGACGCCCTGCGCCGTGCCGCACGCACGCCGTCGTCCCTGCTGCCCCGGCCCCGGCGGGTCCCGACCGCCCAG
>NZ_KB912579.1:37526-43384 GCF_000383775.1 Saccharomonospora halophila 8 | reverse complement strand
ACCACCAGCGCCGACCGCGCCTCCGACCGGCATCGGTCCCACACCGGTTCCTGCCTGCCCACCACCGCGACCGGACGTTCCCGGCCCCGCGGTGCCCGGGCCCCAGCCGGAGGGCGCCGTCGCGCCGGGTGTCGGAGTCGTACCGGTGTGCGCTCCGCCCGGCAAGGGCCCCGAGGGGGAGTAGTTCCCACCCGCGCCTCCGGCGGGCGCGGAGACACCGCCACCCGGTGCTCCCCCGGCGAAGCCGGACGCACTCGTCTGCGTGCCCGTCCCGGGGATGTCCATCACGCCGCTGTCCGGATTCCCTGCTCCGCTGTCGGAACCGGAGAACGTCGGCGGCTTGGCGAAGACCGGCTGCTTGTTCCCCGCCTCGTTGAGGTCCGCGTCATACTGCGTCATCACCCGCGCGGCCTCGTCATGCGCTTCCTGACTCCGCTGATGTTTCTCGATCGTCTCGGTGATCCTGTCATCGAACGAGAGCGGATCGCTGAACCACTGCGCCACCTCTTGCCGCATGTCGAACGGGACCGGCTCGGGCATACTGTTCTTCGCTGCGGTCGCCGCCTCGGACTCCCGATACACGACCTCGGAGGCCTTCTTCGCGTTCTGCGAATTGCCCTCGGCCCAGGTGCTCAGACCGGTGAAGTACCCGTGTGCCCTGTCCGCCGCGGCACCCTGCCAGCCCTGTTTCGACTTGCCGACGCTCTCCTTCATCTCAGTGGCGATCTCCTCCAGAAGGTTCGCCAGGTTGAAGTAGATGTCGGAGTAGGCTGTGATGCCCTCACTTTGGATCGGCTGCACCCACTCCTTCAGCTTCTGGTGCTCCATCGCGCGGTAGTTGTTGTCCGACGGCGGGACACCTTCGTGATATTCGTACTCACCGGATTCGAGCTTCTCGCGTCGACCCGCCTTCACCTGGTGCGCTTCCAAAGCGTCCGTGACGCCCTTCAGCGCTCTCCCGAAGAAACCAGTGTCGCCGCTGTCATAAGAATAGGTGTACGCTTCGCCCAGCCCCGGCGGAAGTTGCTCTCTTTGCGCCATAGAGAGCTCGGGCAATGGCTTCCCGCTCTCCAGATATTTCCTCATCTCGGCGGGCGTCATCCCGACGAACTCGTCGGCACTCTTCGGCCCCGACGCTTCTCCCGCACCCGTCATCGCACCTCACCCCCGAAAAGTTTCGGATCGATCGTCCCAGCCAACTCGTTCGCCATTTTGGCACGACTTCTCCATACCGAGGAGTCCCGCAGAGACCTCGCCCCGCGAATCCGACCCGACCGCCATTCTGAAATACAGAAATGATCTTCAGTGATACATCGCTGGGCGACCGCTACTCGTCTCACCTTCCTGCAGGCCACCGGGACTCTCCGAATATTAATCGACCCCGAGCTCTGCATCCAGGATCGACATCACCTGCGAGGTATTTTCTGGTCGACTATTTCGACCAGCTGGTCAGCAACTCGACAACTCTCTTCGATATCACCGATTCTGGCAGAAACAACAACATGGACATTGTCTCCAACCGCCATACCGACAGAACATCCGGTGTCGCTCGTCGACCGGATTATCGAGCGCCCCCTATCGGTCTTTCCCCGTTGCAAGCCACCCCCTCGATCCCGAAACTGGCCCAGCCCTGCGTCCGGATCGATCAAAGTGCCCACCATAGGTGGCCATTCGTCACTGCTGGCACTGTTCAGGGAACCGGACCACGTGCAATACGGCTCTCCTGTTTGAGTCAGTTTCGACTTCTTTTCAACGAATTCCGCGAAACGAGACAACGTAGAATCGTCGAGTAGGGCACACGGTTCGACAGTGGACATGTCACTGTTCCCCGACCGCCCGGGTACCCCGATCCCGGGCGTTCCACTCGATGCGCTGCGCGATACCTGCCCAGTCATATCAGACTGCGGTGATCCGGACATGGTTTCGGAGCAACTCGTCGACGCCAAAGTAACGAGAACGAGCAGGCCGAGCGATACGTTGCGCACTTGCCCACCCATTCTTCAGACTTGGTGCTGAGCGACCGAACTCGATGCCGCTGACTCCGAGTCCTTGTACCTCTTCATCGCGACTTCCAGGGCTTTATCGGCGTCGGCTAACACGCGCTCCAGCTCCCGCAACATCTCCAGCGGCGACCCGGCGTCATCCACCATGACCTCCCGCTGACGTCGAGCAACCTGTCGGCCATAAGGATGATCACCCAATGGCGGCTCCGCACTAATCAGGTTCTCGATCTCGAAGAGAGTCGCTCTCACGCGCTCCTGAATTCTCGCGAGAGAGTCGCGGATCGGTTGGCCCGCGTCCTCGCTGACCATGAAGCCGCCCGATTCGGCGGAGGAGACCATCTTCTTCGCCTCCGACGTCATCTCGGCCACCTGGCCGCCGCCCATCGCCCCGAAGATCGCCCCCGCGCTCTGGGAGATCGGGCCGGAGGAGTCCTTCGTCGGCTCCGGGTCCTCGTAGGTCGGCATCGCACACCACCCCTTCCGCAGTTCGGTGCCCCTGACGCCGAGCGCAGTGTACCGAGCACGCATCGCACACACGGGTCCTTCACCGGAATCGGCCCCGAACGTCCCAGCGCTGCATCACCCTCCCACCAGGGCAAACCGGTGAAAGCACCTCCGCCCGCCCACACCGCCACCGACGTGCCGGTCCGCACGATCACCCCACCCGCTGGACCGGACCTGCTAGCGTCGGTCACGCCGTGGTGCACGGGAAGCCGGTGGGACACCGGCGCGGCCCTCGCCACTGTGATCGGGAAGTGCTGTGTCGTCCGCTCGACGGGCGGGCCACTGGGGCGAAGCCCCGGGAAGGCAGGCGCAGCGCGGCGGTACCCGTCAGCCAGGAGACCGGCCACGGCACCCGAGTGACCCGTTCCACGAGGACCTGGAAGGGCGGTCTGGATGACTCCCACCGCATCACCCACCCGCATCCTGCTCACCTTCGGCGCCGCGCTCACCCTCGCGCTGGTGGGGTGCGCCCCACCCGCACCGGAGACGACGGCGTCCGGCCCGGGCACCGTCAGCCGCACCAACTGCGGCATCGACGTCACCGTCGACGGCCCGCCGGAGCGGGTGTACGCGGCGTATCAACCCGCGATCGAGGTGGCGCACGCGCTCGGCATCAGCGACCGGCTGGTCGGCACCGCTTTCCTGGACGCACGGGTGCTGCCGGAGTACGCCGACCAGCAGGCGGACACCGCCTACGTGCCCAGCCTGCCCAGCAGAGAAGGACTGTTGCAGGCCGAGCCCGACTTCGTGCTCTCCGGGTTCAACGGCTTCTTCGCCCGGGGCGGCGCGGACAGTTCGGTCGGGACGCGGGCGAGTCTGCGGGAACTCGGCGTCGAGAGCTGGATCCTGAGCCCGCTGTGCCCGAGCGAGGACGGGCTCACCGACCGGTCGATCGACCCCGGCTCGGTCCGCGTCGACACCGTCTACCGGGACCTGCGCGACCTCGGCGCGCTGTTCGGCGTCGAGGAGAACGCGGAGCGGGTGATCGCTGACCTCGAACGGCGCATCGCCGCCGTCGAGGACGCGGTCGCCGGGGCGCCGCGGCCGTCGGTGGCGATCGTCTCCCCCGGCGACGACGGTGGCTTCCGGGTCGCGGGCGGGATCGACTTCGGCTCGCGCATCATCGAACGCGCGGGTGGCACCAACGTGTTCGGCGACCTGACCAGCGAGCGCAACCTCGACGTGGGTGTCGAGGAACTCGTCGCCCGCGACCCGGACGTCATCCTCACCGACCTCTGCTGCGACGCCGGGATGACCAGGCAGGACGCCGACAGCGAGGTTCAGGCTATCCGGGACGATCCGGCCCTCGCGGGCGTCACGGCCGTCGCCGAGGACGCCGTGCACCCGTTCCTGTTCGCCGACCGGTCGGCGGGGGTCCGTGCCGCGCACAGCATCGAGCTGGTCGCCTCCTACCTGCATCCCGACCTGGTCGAGTCCGGGCAGCGATGACCACCGTCACCACGGCACCCGCGGTGCGGCCCGGATCGGACGCCGTGCGCGCCCGGCGGAACGGCCTGCTGACCGGGAATTCCGGCAGGACCGGCGGCCTGCTCGTGGCCGGGATCGTCCTGCTCGGCGCCTGCGCGTTGTCGTTCTCCGTCGGGAGCTATCCCGTGTCACCGGCCGACATCGTGCCCGCGCTGGTCTCGCCCGTGGACAGCGACGTCGATCGGATCGTGCGGCACGTGCGGCTGCCGAGGACGGTCACCGGCCTGCTCGCCGGGGTCGGCCTGGGCACGGCCGGCGCGGTGATGCAGGGGCTCACCCGCAACCCGCTGGCGGGCCCGGGCATCCTTGGCATCAACGCGGGTGCGTCGTTCGCCGTGGTGCTCGCCATGGCGGGAATCGGACTGACGTCGGTGGGTGGCCACCTGTGGTTCGCCTTCGCCGGAGCCGCGGTGTCGGCGGTGTTCGTCCACACGCTGGGATCGCTCGGCCGGGGTGGTGCGACGCCGGTCAAGCTCGCCCTGGCCGGGGCCGCGTTCACCGCGATGATCGGCTCCCTGACCACCGCGGTCACCCTGCTCGACGCCGCCACGCTGGAGGAGTACCGGTTCTGGGCCGTGGGCTCGCTCACCCGCGCGAGTACCGGCGAACTGGGCACGGTCGCCCCGTTCGTGGTGCTCGGTCTCGGTGTCGCGCTGGCCGTCAGCCGTCGGCTCAACACCGTGGCACTCGGTGACGACCTGGCCCGCGGCCTGGGGACACGGCTGGTCACCACCCGGATCCTGGCGGCGGTGGCGGTGCTGCTGCTGGCCGGCGCGGCGACGGCGGTCGCGGGGCCGATCGTGTTCGTGGGGCTCGCGGTGCCGCATATCGCCCGTGCGCTGGCCGGACCGGACTACCGATGGATCATGCCGTGGTGCGTGCTGCTGGCGCCGACGGTTCTGCTGCTGGCCGACGTGCTCGGCCGGGTGCTGGTCCGGCCCGGGCAACTCCAGGTCGGCATCGTCCTGGGACTGGTGGGCGCACCGTTCTTCCTCCACCTGGTGCGCAACCGGAAGGTGGCGCAGCTGTGAGCACGACCGGACCGGGCGCCCTGCTGCTGCGCACCCGTGGGGACACGGTCGTGTTCCGGTTCGACCGGCGTTCGGCCGTGCTGACGGTGCTCACGTGGGCGGCCGCCGCGGCGGTCGCCACGCTGTCGTTGACCCTGGGCCGGTTCGACCTCGGGTTCACCGACGTCCTGCGGGTTCTGGGGGGCGGCGGTTCGCTCGTCGAGTACGACGTCGTCGTCGGCAACCGCCTGCCCCGCGCGGTCACCGGGCTCGGGGTCGGTGCGGCCTTCGCGCTCTCCGGCGCGATCCTGCAGCGGATCGCGTCGAACCCCCTCGTGAGCCCGGACGTCATCGGTGTGAACACCGGGGCCGCGGTCGGCGCGCTGGTGGTGCTGACCGTCCTCGGCGGTACGGGGGCGGCCACCGTGTTCGGCGCGCTGACCGGAGCGCTGCTCACCGCGGTGACCCTCTTCGCGATCTCCGTCAAGCGCGGGCTGACCGGGTACCGGCTCGTGCTCGTCGGCATCGGGACGGCGGCGATGCTCGGCTCGGCCGTCTCCTACCTGCTCACCCAGGCCGACTATCACCGGCTGCTCAGCGCCGCGGCCTGGCTGAGCGGCAGTCTCGCCAACCGCGACGGCACGCACGTCACGACCATCGGACTCGCCCTGGCGCCGGCGGTGCCCGTACTGATGGTGCTGGCCCGTCAGCTCCGGCTGCTCGAACTCGGTGACGACCTCGCCACCGTGCTGTCCGGTCGTGCGGGGCGCAGCCGGGTCGCCCTGATCGTCCTGGCGGTGCTGCTCGCCGCGTCGGCCACGGCGGCGGCCGGGCCGATCGCCTTCGTCGCGCT
>NZ_KB912579.1:23977-37426 GCF_000383775.1 Saccharomonospora halophila 8 | reverse complement strand
CCCGCAGATCGCGCGGCGGCTGCTGCCGGGACGGGGGGCTTCGACCGGGCCGGCCGCGGCCGTCGGCGCCCTGCTCGTGGTCGGTTCGGACCTGGTGGGGCGTTTGCTGTTCGCCCCGGCCGAGCTCCCCGTCGGGGTGGTGACCGGTGTCCTCGGCGCGCCGGTCCTGCTGTCCCTGCTCGCCCGTGCGAACCGGATCGGACACACCGGATGACCCACTCCTCCACCTCCGCGACCGCCCTGTCCACCCCCGCGACCGCCCTGGCCGCCGCGGACCTCAGCCTCGACTACGGGGCCGGCCCGGTCGTCGACTCCGTGTCGACGACGCTGCCACCCGGCAGGATCACGGTGATCGTCGGTGCCAACGGGTGCGGCAAATCCACACTGCTGCGTGGTCTCGCCCGGCTCCTCGATCCGCGGAACGGGAGCGTCCTGCTCGACGGCCACGACCTCGCCCGGTTGCCGACGAAGACCGTCGCGCGTCGCCTCGGCCTGTTGCCGCAACAGCCGATCGCGCCGGACGGGATCACCGTCGCCGACCTCGTCGGGCGGGGACGGCATCCACACCAGCGGTGGTTCCGGCAGTTCACCGGCGCCGACGCCGCCGCGATCGACACGGCACTGGCCGCCACCGGGGTCGCCGACCTGGCCGACCGGCCGGTGGACGAACTCTCCGGCGGACAACGGCAGCGGGCGTGGATCGCCCTCGCACTGGCCCAGGAGCCGGAGGTGATGCTGCTCGACGAGCCGACCGCGCACCTGGACGTCGCGCACCAGATCGACGTGCTGGAGCTGCTGACCGAGCTCAACGCCGCGTCCGGGCGCACCGTGGTGCTCGTGCTGCACGACCTCGACCTGGCCGCGCGCTACGCGCACCACCTCGTCGCGATGCGCGACGGCGGCATCGTCGCCGAAGGGACGCCGTCCGAGGTGGTGACCGCCGGGACGGTGGAGTCGGTGTTCTCGCTGCCGTGTGCGGTGATCGAGGACCCGCTCACCGGAAGTCCGCTCGTGCTGCCGCGTCCGCAGCGGCGCACCACGGCCCGCGGAGACACGGCGGTGCGTGGGTCCACGGCGGCCGACGGCGACTCGACGTCCTGAGCCGTCGACTCGGCGTCCTGGGGTGGCGACTCGCGGGCAGAGGGTGGCGACTCGCGGGGTGGTGTGGGGGTGGTCCGGGTGGGCCACCCCCACGTTCCCTCACTGCAGGTGGACGGGGAAGGTGCTGGCCGAGTTCGAGAAGAAGGACGGGACCGGGACCAGGGAGTCGATGTCGGTGGCCGCCTTCAGGTTCGGGTAGCGCTCGAACAGCGCGGGCAGGGCGACCTGCGCCTCCATCCGGGCCAGGTGCGCGCCCAGGCAGATGTGCGGGCCACCGCCGAAGGCCAGGTGGCGCTGCTGCTCCCGCTCGATGTCGAACCGGTCGGCGTCCGCGCCGTGCTGCTCCGGATCCCGGCCGACCCCGCTGTACGGGGCGATGATCGCCTCACCCTTCGGAATCGTGACGCCCGCGATGGTGATGTCCTCCAGCGGGTACCGCGCCATGAAGTTGCCGATCGGCGCGTCCCAGCGCAGGACCTCCTCGATCACCTCGGACCATTTCCCTTGGCCACCCTTCCGGGCCGCCTCCAGCTGGTCCGGGTGTGTGAGCATCGCCCGGACGCCGTTGACCAGCAGGCTCAGCGTCGTCTCGTGCCCGGCGGTGAGCAGCAGCCAGATGGTGTCGGTGAGCTCCTCGTCGGTGAACGACTCGGCGTCCTGCTCGCGGGTCGCGATCAGGGCGCTCGTGAGGTCCTCGCCCGGTTCCCGGGTGCGCAGCTCGACCAGATCCTTGAGCATCCGCTGGCGATCGGTCTGGGTGCGCACCACCTCCTCCGGGGTGGTGTCGGTGCGGAAGATGCTGTCCACCAGCTCCCGCAGCCGCGGTCGCCACGACTCCGGCACACCCACCAGCTCACAGATCACGTTCATCGGCACGGGGTAGGCGTAGTGCTGCCGCAGGTCCACCGAGCCGTCCCCGGCGGTGTGGTTCGGCAGGTCGTCGAGCAGGCCGTGCACGATCCGCTCGATGTCCGGCCGCATCCGTTCCACCCGGCCCCGGGTGAACGTCTTGGTCACCGGCCTGCGCAACCGCTGGTGCGTCGCGCCGTCACTGGTGACCATGTTGGTCACCTTCACCATCCCCACGAGCGGCCAGTCGTCGGAAATCTCGCCGCGCTGGATCGCCGACCAGTTACGCCAGTCCTTGGACACCCGGGAGTCGGTCAGCAGGTCGGCCAGCAGGTCGTGGCGGGTGACGGCCCACACTGTGACCTCGCCCGGCAGGATCGCACGGATCACCGGGCCCGCCTCGCGCATCCGCGCGGCCTCACCGTGGTGGTCGGACCCGGTCGGGTCGAGTCGGACGACGGGTACCTCGTCGGTCACCACGTCGGTCATTCGCTCCTCCAGCGTCAGTTGTGGACGGTTGCCGAACGCGCGAAGCGCACGGGCAGACTGGCGGGGCAGCGGGTCCACGGAGACGGGATCGGAGTGATCTGTTCCGCGGGTACTGCCACGACCACATCGTGTAGCAGGTGGAGGGCGGTGTCGACCGCGATGCGGGTGATGATCCGCGAGGTCCGTTGTGCCGGACAGGTGTGCGGGCCGGTGCTGTAGGCCAGATAGGACCGGTTGCCGACCTCCAGCCACGGGTCACCGCTGTGCACACGGCTGTCCGCGTTCGCGGCGGCGAATCCGAGGATGAGCGCGTCGCCCCGGTCGATCCGACGGCCGGCCAGGTCGCAGTCGGCCAGGGCGTACCGCGCCGGCATGTTCGTCATGGGCGGGTCCCGCCACAGCACCTCGTCCAGCGCCTCGTCGAGGCCGAGGCGTCCGCCGCGGAGCCTGCCGCCGAACCGGTCGTCGGTGAGCATCAGCCGCAACGTCTGCGCGATCCAGGTCATCGTGGTCTCGTAGCCCGCCGAGACCATGAGCACCATGGACTGCTCGATCTCGTAGTCGTCGCGCAGGTTCCCGCTGTCCAGGAAGGCGCTGGTGACGTCGGCCGCCGGTTCCGCCCGCCGCGCGTGGATGATCTCGTTGAGCATCTCCTCGACCCGCCGGTTCCCCGCCTGGGAATCCTCGCCCGAGCCGAAGAGCGCGAGCAGCCCCTGACGGAACTCCTCCGCCTGGTCCATGCCGAACCCGAACATCCGGCCCACCACCAGCATCGGGATGACGGCGGCGTAGTCGGCCACCAGGTCACCGGCGCCCCGGTCGACGAACCGTCCGATCAGGTCGGTGCAGGTCTGCCGGACCATGCCGGCGAGCTGGTGTTCCGGCATCCCCTCCAGCGCGTCCTCGATCGGCGCGCGGAGCCTGCGGTGCTTGTCCCCGTCGGCGAAGTAGGCGTTGTCCCGCGGGAACATCATCGGGCCGAGGCCGGAGTCCGGGGACACGATGCCCTCGTAGTACATCCGCCAGTTGTGCGGGTCGCGCGAGAACAACCGCTCGTTGCGCGCGACGTTGCAGATCTCCGGGTGTCCCAGGACGAGCCACCCGGGGATCCCCGGTTCGAGCTCGACGGGCGCGACCTGGCCCCACCGGGCACGGAGTTCGCTGTAGGCGGACTGGGGGTCCGCGCAGTTCGTCGTGGCCGACAGCGGCATCAGGTCCGTCATCTCGGCCAGGGACGGGTTCTGTCGGGAGGTCGTCGTCATGCCAGCGCTTTCGACTGTTTGCGGACTTCGAGCGCGTGCTGCACCAGGGTGACCAGCGCGTTCGCGGAGTCCTCGCGGCGGCGGGCGTCGCAGTACACGACGGGCGTCTCGGGGAGAAGGTCGAGCGCGTCCCGCAACTGCTCCGGCTCGTAACGGGGCGAGTCGGGGAACTCGTTCACCGCGACCGCGAACGGGATCCTGGTCCGCAGTTCGAGCTGGTCGAACACTTCGAAGCTGTCCTCCAGCCGTCTCGGGTCCACAATGACCAGTGCTCCGACCGAGCCGTCGGACAGCCCCTCCCAGAGGTTCCAGAACCGCTTCTGCCCGGGCGTGCCGAACAGATACAACACGATCTCCGGACTGATCGTGATGCGGCCGAAGTCCATCGCCACGGTCGTGGTGCTCTTGCTGTCCAGTCCGGCCAGCGAATCGACCCCGACGCTGGCCGCGGTCATCGTCTCCTCGGTCCGCAACGGCATGATCTCGCTGACCGACCCGATCAGGGTCGTCTTGCCGACGCCGAACGCGCCCACCACGAGGATCTTGACCGACTGCTCGACGGTGGAGCTCACATAGCGGTCAGAGCTTTCGGAGTCCATTGAGCACTTTCTCCAGGACATCGATTTCCGGCAGTTGCTGCGCGGGAGCGGACCGGACCACCAGCTGACCCCCGTCGATGAGATCCGACGCGAGCACGGTGACCATGCTCACCGGCAGGGACAGATGTGCGGCCGCCTCGGCGACCGACAGCACCCCGTGACACATTTCGACCAGTGCCCGCTTCTCCCGGCTCGTCGCGAGCGGGAGGACCGCCTCCGGGTTGGCCAGCAGCAACGTCTCCGGACGCAACGTGTTGCGCGTCGGGTGTGCCCGCCCTTCCGTGATGACGTACGGCCGGACCGGTCGGTCGCGATACTCGTCGGACGCGGACATGCTCAGGAGTTCCGGGTCGGTGTGCTCAGCGTGCGTTCACCGATCTGCAGCACCTGCATCTGCATCTGTTGGGCGATCAGGGCCGGGTCGATCACCGACTCGGTCACCACGGCCAGCCGGGAGCCGTCCCCCGCCTCGCGGACGAACAGGAAACCGCCCTCGAACTCGACCATCACCTGCCGGGGCTCACCGCCGCTGCCGAACTCGTCACTGATGCCGCGCCCCAGCGAGGTCAGGCCCGCGCACGCGGCGGCGAGTTTGTCGGCGATGTCGCCGTCCGTGTGCTCGGTGCGCACCTTCAGCAGCCCGTCCGAGGTCAGGACCACCGCGTGTCGCACACCGCGGACGCTCCTGATCTCGTCCAGCATCCAGCTGTTGTCACCAGCTTGCGCAGTCATTACTCCTCCGGGTTGTACACGTCGGGATGCGGGCCGGTGCCCGCGGCGTCGGACCTGCCACGCGAGTCCGGAAGGTCGGTGCGGAGAAACGCGCCCATCCACTGCGCGGCCTGCTCGGCGGTGGGTTGCGTACCGCGCGGCGCCTCGCCGCCGGGTCTGGGAGGTTCCGGGGCAGCCTCGCCGCGACGCGAGCGCCTGCGGGGCAACGGTGTGTCGTGCGCCCCACCGTTCTCCGCCGCCCGGTGCGGTGTGGGGTGGCCGATGTTCTCGTCCCGGTCGCTGTGGTCGATGGTTCCCCGTTTCGATCCCGCCATCGGCGCGGTCCTGTCCCTCGGTGTCTCCACGGCGGCGGGTTCCGTTGCAGCGGTTCCCGTCGTGGCGGGTCCCGGCGCCGACGGTCCCGCCGACGACGGTTCCGCGGCGGACGGCGTGGACGGCACCGCGGGCACCGACGGCATCGTGGCGCTGGTCGAGGACCGCCGGGCCAGCGGCAGCTGGCTCCCGCCGGTGACCGCGCCGTCCGGGGGCAGCGGTTCGGTCAGCTCGGACGGGACGAGCACCGTCGCCCGCACCCCGCCGTAGACGGACTCGGCCAGATCGACCCGGAATCCGTACCGCCGGACGTAGGCGCCGACGGCCGCGAACCCGGTCTGCGGAAGCTCGCCGAGACTGAACAGGTCGATCTCGCGCTTACCCGAGACGATCTCGCGGGCCCCCTCCAACCTGCGTTCGTCCATACCGACCCCGCAGTCGTCGACCTCGATGACGGCACCCCGCTGCACATGGCGCAGCGTCACGAGCACGTTGGTGGTGGGCGGGGACGACTGCGCGGCGTTGCCCAGCAGCTCCGCGATCAGGTGGATCAGCGGCTCGACAACGCGCGGCGCGACCGCCACGCCGGGGTCGCCGGACAGCTCCACGCGCTGGTAGGCGGTGATGCGGCCCGCGGCGCCGCGCACGACGTCGGAGACCGCCAGCGGATCGTGCCACTGCTGACCGGGCCACTCCCCGCACAGGGTGGACACCGACTGCGCGTAGCGTGCCTGCTGGGCCGCCGCGTGATCGACCCGCATGCTGGTCTCCAGCACGTCGGGGTCGTTCGGGTGCCGGGAGATCATGCGACCCGCCTCCTCCTGAACCCGGTGCGCGGTGGTCTGGAGCTTCCGGGTCAACGAGACCACCGAGGCGTGCACCGCGCTGCGCTGCCCGGCGTACACCTCACGGACCCGCACGATGATCGCCATGTACCGGTCGAACTCCTGTTCCACCTCCGGGTCGTCCGGACGGTCGGGGAGTTCCGGGAGCATGTTGTCCTCGTTGATCTCCTCCATGTAGGTCAGGAACCGGTCGTGGACGTCCACCTGGGCGTGGTACCGCGCCCGGAGCTGTTCGTACTCGTCCCGCCGGGCCCGGTTCTCCCGTGCCAAGGCCCGGAACAGCAGCACGGGCAGGGCTACAGCGGCCAGCACCACCACGGCGGGAATCAGCCAGAGTGCGCTGCCACGGTCGCCCGTGGACAACACGATCCCGGTCGCGACGACGTAGGAGACGATCGCCGCGCCGCACAGTGCGACGACCGTGCTCCCCGGGCGACGCGGCACAGCCGATGAGAGGGTCATGATCACCTGATGGTCGACGGGAGTGGCGGGAAGTCGGGGTCAGCGTGCCGGGCCCGGCGTCCGGCGACGTCGGTGCGGCAACGGCAACACCTCCACATCGCCGACGTCCGGGAAGAGACCGGCTACTCGACTGGCCCACACGACTGCACCGCGCAGCGTAGTCGATCACCGTTATCTCCGTACAGACCTGGTCCGTTCGCATCAGAACACCGCCCGTGTGCGATGTGTCGCCATCACGGACAGACACAAGAGGCAGGCGGTGTATGCCGCTCCGGTGACGCACTCCACACCTCCGGTCCCACGGTGTGAGCACAACGGCACGGGTTGAATTCCCGGCCCCGGGGTAGCCGGTTCCCGACCGGCGTGAGGCGCGAGGGAGGCACCATGGCCGAGACGGTCGCCGATCACATGCTGCGACGACTCCGCGAGTGGGACGTCCACCAGGTGTTCGGCTACCCCGGGGACGGGATCAACGGGCTCGTCGCCGCCTTCGGCGAGGCGGACAACCGGCCGCGGTTCGTGCAGGCCCGGCACGAGGAGATGGCGGCGTTCGAGGCCGTCGGATACGCGAAGTTCAGCGGAACCCTGGGCGTGTGCGCGGCGACGTCGGGGCCGGGCGCGGTGCATCTGCTCAACGGGCTCTACGACGCCAAGCTCGACCACGTGCCGGTCGTGGCATTGGTCGGCCAGACCGCCCGCAGCGCGAAAGGCGGCAGCTACCAGCAGGAACTCGACCTGGGCGCACTGCTCAAGGACGTGGCCTCGGAGTACCTGGTCGAGGTCGACGTGCCGGAGCAACTGCCGAACGCCCTGGACCGGGCCGTGCGCACCGCGCTGGCCCGGCGGTGCCCGACCGCGCTGATCGTCCCGGCCGACGTGCAGGAACTGGAGTACACCGGTCCGGCGCACACCTTCAAACACGTACCGTCGTCCCCGTCGGGCAGCGTGCGGGCCGTCGTCACCCCGCCCGAGGACGAGCTCGCGGAGGCCGCGGCGGTGCTCAACGCGGGCCGCCGGGTGGCGATCCTCGCCGGGCAGGGAGCCCGCAACGCGGCCGAGGAGCTGACCCGCGTCGCGGAGATGACCGGCGCCGGGGTCGCGAAGGCGCTGCTCGGCAAGGACGTCCTGTCCGACGACCTGCCGTACGTGACGGGGTCGATCGGCCTGCTCGGGACGCGGCCGAGCTACGAACTCATGCGGGACTGCGACACCCTGCTGATCGTCGGGTCGAACCTGCCGTACTCGCAGTTCCTCCCGGAGTTCGGGCAGGCCCGGGCGGTACAGATCGACATCGACGGCGGCATGATCGGCATGCGGTACCCCACGGAGGTCAACCTCGTCGGGGAGGCCAAGGCCACGCTGCGGGCACTGCTGCCCCTGCTGGAGCCGAAGCCGGACCGCTCCTGGCGGGAGACCGTCGAGCGCAACGTCGGATCGTGGTGGGCCACCCTGCACGACCAGGCCATGCTGGACGCCGACCCGGTGAACCCGATGCGGGTGGTCCACGAATTGTCCGAGCGGATCCCGGCGGACGCGATCGTCACCGCGGACTCGGGGTCGTCGACGAACTGGTACGCGCGGAACCTGAAGATGCGGGGCCGGATGCGCGGGTCACTGTCCGGCACGCTGGCCACGATGGGCGCCGGGGTGCCGTACGCGGTCGGGGCGAAGTTCGCGCACCCGGACCGGCCCGTCGTCGCCCTCGTCGGGGACGGCGCCATGCAGATGAACGGCATGGCGGAACTGCTGACGATCGCACGTTACCGTCCACTGTGGTCCGACCCGCGGCTGGTGGTGTGCGTGTTCACCAACCACGACCTCAACCAGGTGACCTGGGAGCTGCGGGCGATGGGCGGGGCGCCGAAGTTCACCGAGTCGCAGAGCCTGCCGCCGGTGTCCTACGCCGACTTCGCCCGCGCCGTCGGACTGGACGGCGTCACGGTGACCGACCCCGGCGAGCTGGGGGGCGCGTGGGACCGCGCCCTGAGCGCCGACGGCCCGGTCGTGCTCGACGTGCACTGCGACCCGGAGATGCCGCCGATCCCTCCGCACGCCACGTTCGCGCAGATCAAATCCACCACGGAGGCGCTGCTCAAGGGCGACCCGAACGCCTGGCACATCCTCACCCAGGGCGCCAAGACCAAGGCCCAGGAGTTCACCCCCTGACCCACCCCGGCGCGGGTGTGACCGTGAAGGGCACCTTCCCTGCGTCGGACGCAACGAGGGGCACTTTCCCTGCGTCACGTGCAGGGAAAGTGCCCCTCACGGCACAACCCCGGAACCGGGGGGAGGGCGGTGCGCTCAGCGCTCCGAGAGGGGCTTGTAGTCGCGCTGCTTCTCACCGGTGTAGATCTGGCGGGGGCGGCCGATCTTGGTGGCCGGGTCGGTCATCATCTCGCGCCAGTGCGCGATCCAGCCCGGCAGCCTGCCGAGGGCGAACAGCACGGTGAAGTACTTCGTCGGGAAGCCCAGCGCCCGGTAGATCAGGCCGGTGTAGAAGTCGACGTTCGGGTAGAGCTTGCGCTCGACGAAGTAGTCGTCCGACAGCGCCCGCTCCTCCAGCCGCTTGGCGATGTCGAGCAGTTCGTCGCCACCGGAGATCTTGGCGAGGATGTCGTCGGCGGTCTGCTTGATGATCTTCGCGCGTGGGTCGTAGTTCTTGTACACCCGGTGGCCGAAGCCCATCAGGCGCACGCCCTCCTCGCGGTCCTTGACCCGCCGCACGAAGTCGTCCACGTCGCCGCCGTCGGCCTTGATGCCCGACAGCATGTCCAGCACCGCGCTGTTCGCACCGCCGTGCAGCGGGCCGAACAGGGCCATGATCCCGGCCGAGATGCTGGCGAACAGGTTCGCCTCGGAGGAGCCCACGAGCCGCACCGTCGAGGTGGAGCAGTTCTGCTCGTGGTCGGCGTGCAGGATGAACAGCAGGTCCAGCGCCTTGGCGATGTCCGGGTCGATCTCGTACGGCTCGGCGGGCAGCCCGAAGGTCATCCGCAGGTAGTTCTCGACCAGGCCCAGCGAGTTGTCCGGGTACAGGAACGGCTGGCCGAGCGACTTCTTGTAGGCGTAGGCGGCGATCGTGGGCACCTTCGCCAGCAGCCGGACGGTGGACAGCTCGACGCTCGACTGGTCGAACGGGTCGAGCGAGTCCTGGTAGAACGTCGACAGCGCGGACACCGCGCTGGACAGCACCGGCATCGGGTGCGCGTCCCGCGGGAACCCGTCGAAGAACCGCTTCAGGTCCTCGTGCAGCAGCGTGTGCCGGTTGACCCTCGACTTGAATTCGTCGAGCTGGTCGGCCGTGGGCAGCTCGCCGTAGATCAACAGGTAGGAGACCTCGATGAAGTTCGAGTTCCGCGCCAGCTGTTCGATCGGGTAGCCCCGGTACCGCAGGATGCCCTGCTCACCGTCGATGTAGGTGATCGACGACGAGGTCGCGCCGGTGTTGACGAATCCGGGGTCATAGGTGATGTAGCCGGTCTGGGCGAGCAGCTTTCCCAGCTCGACACCGGGCGCGCCTTCCACGGCGCGGACGACGTTCAACTCGTGTTCGCCATCCGGCAGGCGGAGCTGCGCCTTTTCGCCCCCGGTCTGCGCCGCAGTCGCGTCGGACATGCACATGCCTCTCACGGTCACACGGGCCGGCTGCGACCGCAGGTCGTGCGGGTCACAGAATCTCGCACACCGTCCCGCTGGGGTTGATTCCTCTTTACGCTAATCCAGAAGAGCCCTGTCATGCAGCCGTGGTGTTACCCACGCCTGACGCTGTGCGACCAGGTTCACACGCTGGGCACCATCTCCGCGGCCGTCGGAGGCTCCGCACCGTGACGGGACACCGTGACCGCCGCCGCACGCGCGGCGAAGGACAGCACGTCCCGCCAGTCCCCGACCGTGAGGGCGCCGGGGTCGTCGACCCCGTGTCGTACGAACCAGGCCAGCATCGCACCCTGCACCGTATCCCCCGCGCCGATCGTGTCGCCCACCTCCACCGCGACGGTGGGCACCGTCACCTCGTGACCGCGGGCGGTGATCGCCGAAAGACCGTCCGCACCTGTGGTCAGGACCACCGCGGCCGGTCCCGCGTCGAGCCACGGCCGCAGGGCCGCGCGGACCCCGGCGGTGCGGACGGACCCGGACCCACAGGTCAGCCAGTCGGCGTCCTCGATCGAGAGTTTGAGCAGCCGCACGGACGGCAGCCACGAGGCGAACCGTGCCCGGTAGGCGGCCGGGTCGGCGATCAGGCCGGGCCGGATGTTCGGGTCGAGTGCGGTGAGCACGCCCCGGCCGTGCGCACGCCGCAGCACCGCCTCGTACGCCCCTGCCCCCGGGTCGAGGACCATGCCGAGGGTGCCCACCGACAGCGCCGTCGTGGCCGGGGGCAGCGGCCCGGGGTCGGTGATCAGCCGGTCCGCCGTGCCCTCGACGTAGAAGCGGTACTCCGCCCCGTTCTCGTCGTCCAGTGTCACCACGGCCAGCGACGTCGGCTCGGGCCCACGCCGCACCAGTGAGGTGTCCACACCGGACTCCTCAAGCCGGCGGAGCAGCGCGTCGCCGAACCGGTCGGTCGACACGCGGGAGAGGAACGCCGTGGGCGCCCCGAGCCTGCCCGCCGCGAGCGCGACGTTGTACGGCCCACCCCCGAGACGCGGCGCGAGCAGCTCCGATGTGGACAGTCCCTCGCCGGCATCACCTCCCGCACGCACGGGAACCAGATCGACGAGCGCCTCACCCGCGGAAACCAGCACGCCCGCGCATCCTACCGCCGGGGTGTGCCGTGAGGGACCCCTTCACCGCGTCGGATGCAGTGAAGGGGGCCCTCACGGCACCACACGCAGCCAAGGAGTCCTTCACGGCACCACACGCAGCGAAGGGGTCCTTCACGGCGTCACCCCGTCGAGGAGGAGTTCGCCGAGGGCGGTGAAGGCCTCGGCGTCGGAGACGCCGGTGCGGGTGCGGACCGCGCCCGTCTGAATGCTCTCGATGAGCACCGCGGCCAGTTCCGCGATCAGCCCGGCGTGCACCTCGCGGAACACACCCTGGTGGACACCGTCGGCGATGAACCGCCGGATCCGGGACGCCGCGGCCTCGGAGTTCAGCTCGTACACCGCCCGGGCGGGCTCGAAGGCCGCGACGTCGGCCATGAACACGGGCGAGGCCCGGTCGAGCTCGGCGGCCACCCCCGCCAGGTAGGTGCGCACGGTCTCCCGGGCGTCGGTGATCCCGGTGATGCGCTGCTCGATGCGCTCGGCCGCGCCCTTGAAGAACCGCGCGACGACCTTCACCGCGAGCTGTTCCTTGCTCGGCGCCAGCGCGTACAGCGTCGTCTTCGAACAACGCAGACGCGCGGCCAGGTCGTCGAGCGTGCACGAGACGAACCCCTCCGTGAGGAACAACTCCTCCAGCTCGTCCAGCACGGCCAGTTGCCGCCGGGTCGGCGATCGGCTCGGTCGCATACCGGAACACTACGCGGACCGCCGCAACAGTACGAAAAGGCGAACCACAGTACTATTCTCAGTATCATCACCGTCCGCCGACATCCGACCGGAGGCACCGATGCCCGTCCCGCGCCTGCTCCCGTCCACCGAGGCCGAGGACCTGATCGCGCTCACCCGCGAGATCGCCCGCGACGAACTGGCGCCCCGCGCCGCCGAGTACGAGGAGGAGGCCCGGTTCCCCCGCGAGCAGTTCCGGGTGCTCGGCGGGGCCGGACTGCTGGGTCTGCCGTACCCGGAGCACTGGGGCGGCGGCGCGGTGCCGTACGAGGTCTACCTCCAGGTGCTGGAGGAGGTCGCCGCGGCGTGGATGTCGGTGGGCGTGGGCCTGTCGGTGCACACGATGTCCTGCTTCGCCCTGGCCCACCACGGCACCGACGCGCAGCGCGACCGGTGGCTGCCCGCCATGCTGGAGGGCGGCCTGCTGGGGGCGTACGCGCTGTCCGAGACGCAGGCGGGCTCGGACGCCGCCGCCCTGACCACCCGCGCCCGCAGGGAGGACGACGTCTACGTCGTCACCGGGGCGAAGGCGTGGACGACCCACGGCGGACAGGCCGACTACTACACGACGATGGTGCGCACCTCCGGCAGCCCCGACGCGCCGGACCGCGGCCGAGGCGTGAGCTGCCTGCTGGTGGACGCGGACACGCCGGGCCTGACCGCCGCCCCCGCCGAGCGCAAGATGGGCCTGACCGGGTCGACCACCGCGCAGATGCTGTTCGACGACGCCCGCGTGGACGCCGACCGGCTGATCGGCGCCGAGGGCGACGGTCTGAAGATCGCGCTGTCGTCCCTGGCCTCGGGCAGGCTCGGGATCGCGGCCTGCTCCGTCGGACTGGCGCAGGCGGCGCTCGACGAGGCCGTCGCCTACGCCGAGGGCCGGACCCAGTTCGGCAGGCCGATCATCGACTTCCAGGGAATGGAGTTCCTGCTCGCCGACATGGCCGCCGCCGTCGACTCCGCCCGCGCCACCTACCTCGACGCCGCCCGCCGCCGCGACCGCGGCATGCCGTTCGGGCGGCAGTCGTCGGTGGCCAAGCTCGTGGCCACCGACGCCGCCATGAAGGTCACCACCGACGCCGTGCAGGTGCTCGGCGGCGCGGGCTACACCCGCGACTTCCCGGTGGAGCGCTACCTCAGGGAGGCGAAGGTCCCGCAGATCTTCGAGGGCACCAACCAGGTCCAGCGGATGCTCATCGCCCGCGACCTGCGCTCGTCCTGACCCGCACCCTCCGGGCCCTCCCCCGACCCGTCCGCCCGGCCCGGCACCGGCACACGACCGGCCGGGCCGGGCGACACCGCCGGA
>NZ_KB912579.1:21494-23877 GCF_000383775.1 Saccharomonospora halophila 8 | reverse complement strand
CGGGCCGGGCGACACCGCCGGAGTCGGTCCCGGCCGGCGGGGGCGGGCGGACGAGCGACCGGGTCACTCCCGGTAGCGGCGATCCGCCACGACGCCCTCGCCCCGGTCGGCGTCGAACCGGTACACCTCGCGACCGCGGACGAACACCCGGTCGGCGTGGTTCATCACGTCCAGCGGATCGCCCGACCACAGCACCACGTCGCCGTCCAGACCGGGCCGCAGCGCCCCGACCCGGTCGTCGAGCCCGAGCATCCGCGCCGGGTTGACCGTCAGCGCGCGCAGCGCGGTCTCCCGGTCCAACCCGTACTTGACCGCCAGGGCCGCCTCGTACACGAGGAAGTCGATCGGGATGACCGGGTGGTCGGTGGTCAGCGCGATCGGCACCCCGGCGCGGGCGAGCACTCCCGCCGAGCGCAGTGTCCGGTTGCGCACCTCGACCTTCGACCGCGTGGTGAACAACGGACCCAGGATCACCGGGACGTCGTGCTCGGCGAGGAAGTCGGCGACCAGGTGGCCCTCGGTGCCGTGGTTGACCACGAGTCGGTAACCGAACTCCTCGGCCAGCCGCACCGCCGTCACGATGTCGTCGGCGCGGTGGGTGTGCTGGTCCCAGTACAGCTCGCCGTCGAGCACCCGGGTCAGCGCCTGGAGGGTGAGATCCACGTCGAACGGCTTGCCCTCGGCGCGGGCGTGGTCGCGCTGGGCGGCGTAGTTGCGGGCCTTCGTGAACGCCTCGCGCAGTGTGGCGGCGACCCCGAGCCGGGTGGCCGGCGTCCGGTCCTTCTCGCCCCAGACGCGCTTCGGGTTCTCCCCCAGCGCGCTCTTCACGCTGACCGACTCGGCGAAGAGCATGTCCAGCACGGTGCGGCCCCAGGTCTTCACGCCGACCGTCTGCCCGCCGATGGGGTTGCCCGAGCCGGGTTTGATCACGACGCTGGTGACCCCGCCCGCGAGCGCGTCGTCGAAGCCCACCTCGTAGGGGTCGATGCCGTCGATGGCGCGGAACCGGGCGCCGTTCGGGTCGGTCATCTCGTTGACGTCCTCGCCGGACCAGCCCTCGCCCTCCTCGCTCACGCCGAGGTGGGCGTGCGCGTCGAGGAAGCCGGGCAGCACCCATGCGCCGGCCGCGTCCACGACCTCCGCGTCGGCGGGGACGGTCACGTCCGCACCCACCGCGGTGATCTTTCCGTCCGAGATCAGCACCGTGCCGCCGTCGACGGGATCGCCGTCGACGGGGACCACGTAGCCGTTGGTGATCGCTGTCGTCATGGTGGTCACGTTAGTGGTCGGTCGACCCGGATGCCCCAGCTTCCCCGCCACGACTCGCCCGGTTCCAGGGTGATCAGGCCGGTTCCCGAGTTCAGCGCGTCGGGCGGGCAGGTCATGGGCTCCACGGCGACGGCCCGCCCCCGGTCCCCGAGACGCGCCGGGGTGAACACCTGAGCCCACCCGAAGTCCGGCCCGGCCCACAGCTCCACCGTGGTGTCCTGGTGGGACAGCCGGTGGTGGTACCGGCCGTCGGCGCCCGGCACCAGCCCGCCGAAGGCGGTGTCCAGGTCGAGTCCGCCGACGATCCTGCCGGAGCGCAGGTCGGCCGCGGTGCCGTCGACGTCGGTCTCCTCGCCGAACGGCCAGTCGCCGTCCACCTGCGGCCACATGCGGGTGGCCGGCACCGTCAGGGTGAGCTCGTCGGTGGGGGTGTCGCCGATCCGCAGGTACGGGTGGGTGCCGACGCCGAACCCGACGGCCTCCGTGCCGGTGTTGGTGACCTCGTGGGTGACCACGAGGCCGCGGGGGGCGAGGTCGTAGACGATCCCGGTGTGCAGCGGAACCGGCCAGCCGGGTTCGTCGGTGATGTCGACCTCCAGCCGGATGAACGACTCGCCGTGTTCGAGCACCTGCCACTCCCGGTGGCGCACGAGCCCGTGGATGGCGTTGCCGCGGTCGGGCTCCGTGACCTCCAGTTCCTGCGGCTGCCCGTCATGTGTCCAGCGTGCGCCGTGCGTACGGTTCGGCCACGGCAGCAGGACCTGACCCGCGGCCTTCGGCGGCTCGGCCGCCGCGTCGAACGTCTCCACGTACGGCACGCCGTTGATCTCGAAGGCGCGCAGCCCCGCCCCGATCTCGGTGACCACGGCGCGGGCCCCGCCCCGGCTCAGTTCGAACTGTTCCCCCGTCGGATTCGCCATGCCCGGGAAGATACCGGGCGCGACCGGGCGCGCCCGCGACGACGGTGCGTGTCCGCGAACGCCCGGTGCGCTGTGTCCGTGGACGCGTGCGCTACAGGGTCGCCGGGGTCGGGGCGCGGTAGCGCCAGAACGCGGGCAGGAGCACGACGGCGACGGCGAGGCCGGCCAGGACCAGCAGTCCGCCTCCGGTCGCG
>NZ_KB912579.1:17116-21394 GCF_000383775.1 Saccharomonospora halophila 8 | reverse complement strand
GCCGACCCCCGCGGCGGCCCAGCCGTGCACGAGGTCGGCCAGCCGCGGCCCCCCGGCGACGACCACGGTGAAGGCACCCTGGGTGCGGCCGCGCATCTCGTCGGTGGCGGCGGTCTGCAGGATCGCCATGCGGAAGATCGAGCTGACCATGTCCGCGGCACCCGCGAGCACGAGGAACAGCACGGCCGCCCACAGGGACGACGTCAGGCCGAACCCCACCACCGCCAGCCCCCACACCGCGATCGCGGCCACGACGGCGACCCCGTGCCGGTGGATCCGGCGGACCCACCCGGAGGTACCGCCGATCAGCATGGCACCGAGCGGAATCGCGGCGAACAGCCAGCCGAGGGCGAGGCCGCCGCCCGGCGGGTCGCCGAACGTGCGCTCGGCCATCTCCGGGAACAGTGCCCTCGGCATCCCGGCCACCATCGCCACGATGTCCACCACGAACGAGGCGAGCAGCACCTTCTGCGTGGCCATGTACCGGAAGCCGTCGAGGACGTCACGCAGTCCGGCGCGGCGGGCCGGCCCGGAGGTGGGCGGCAGGGACGGCAGTCGCCACACCGCCCACAGCACGGCGGCCAGCGCGAAGGTGTCGACGAGATACAGGCTGGACAGGCCCACCACCGGGAGCAGCGTGCCCGCGGCCATCGGCCCGAACACGGCGCCGAACGTGGTGACGGTGCCGGTCAGGGCCGCCGCGGACGGCAGCAGTTCCTCCGGCACGATCCGGGCCACGACGGCGTTGCGGGTGGGCATGTTGACGGCGAAGAACGCCTGGTTGACGCTGAGCAGGCCGAGCACCACCCACACCGACCCGACGCCGAGCAACGCCTGCGCCCACAGCAGGCACGCCGTCGCGGCGATGCCGGTGTTGGTCACCAGCAGAAGGGTTCGGCGGTCGACGGTGTCGGCCACGGCCCCGCCCCACAGACCGAACACCAGCAGCGGCACCAGGCCGAACAGCCCGGCGAGACCGACGTACGCCGAGGAGCCGGTGAGGTCGTAGAGCTGCTTCGGGACGGCGACCGCGGTGAGCTGGCTGCCGACCGCGGTGACGAGGGTGCTCAGCCACAGCCTGCGAAACGCCGGGATCCGCAACGGCCGCCGATCAGCGACCACGCTGTCCAGCACGCGCCGCACTCGTCCGGCCCGGGCCGTCCCCGACGTCTCCCGGCCCGCGACCGACCTCTCCGCACCCACGCCCGCGAACCTTAGCGTGGCTAACGATCCCCACTCACCCGGGTTGTGCCGTGAAGGGCACCTTCCCTGCGCTCAACGCAGCGAGGGGCACATTCACTGCATCACACGCAGGGAAGGTGCCCTTCACGGCAACACGGAGAGTGACCAGCTTGTTCACGGGGCGACGCGGCGGATGCGCCAGCCGTCCTCGGTGCGGACGAAGCGGAGGCGGTCGTGCAGGCGGTCCTGCCTGCCCTGCCAGAACTCGACCATCTCCGGCCGGATCCGCCACCCGCCCCAGTGCGGCGGCACGGGGACCTGCTCCACCCCGGCGAACCGCCGCTCGATCGACTGGAGCGCGGTGTCCAGGTCCCGCCGCGCGGCCACCGTGCGCGACTGCGGGGACGCCCACGCACCGAGCTGCGACCCCCGCGGCCGGGACGCCCAGTAGGCGGCGGTCTCGGCGGGCGCGACCTTCTCCACCTCGCCGCGCACGTGGACCTGCCGGTGGAGGCCGTACCAGGGGAAGGTCGCCGAGGCGTACCGGGTCGCCGTGAGGTCGTGGCTCTTGGCCGAGGTGTAGTTCGTGTAGAAGACCACGCCCCGGTCGTCCAGGCCCTTGCACAACACCGTGCGCGAGGACGGCAGGCCTTCGCTGTCGGCCGTGGCCAGCACCATCGCGTTCGGCTCCGGCACGACCACGTCCTCGGCCGCGACGGCCTCGTCGAGCCACCGCTGGAGCTGCTGATGCCAGGTGTCGGCGAGATCGGACTCGTCCAGGCCCGTGCCGTTGTACGTCACCCGCATCCCGGGCAGCCGTACGGCGGCCTCCCCGGCGTTGTCCAGTTCCGTCATACCGACCTCCCGCACTACCCCGCACGCCCGTGGGTACACACCGCACGCAGCGGCGCGACCCACCTTCCCGCAAGACGGTAAATGGTCCCGCGGCAGGGCGAAACCGCGCCCGTCGTGACGGGCGCCACCGGCCACGGGAACCTCCGTGCGAGGCGAACCGCACGATTCGGCCCGCACGCTTTTCTGAATCGTTCTCGGAATCGTGACCGAAACCACCGCCGACTTCGATTGATACCGCTCGGTAATCGGTGCAGAGTCTCATTCACCGTGCGACGAGGCGCGCGCGTGTGTGGGCCTCGCGCGGTGACCGCCTACCGGGGACTCGCGACGAAAGGTCCACTTCAGTGACATCGACGACAGATCAGGCCACCGCGAACGGGGCACAGGTCGACGACGGTTTCCGGCCCGGCCTCGAAGGTGTGGTCGCCTTCCGCACCGAGATCGCCGAACCGGACCGGGACGGCGGCGCGCTGCGATACCGGGGCGTGGACATCGAGGAACTCGCCGGGAAAGTGAACTTCGGCGACGTCTGGGGGCTGCTCGTCGACGGACATTTCGAGAACGGGCTGGCCCCCGCCGAACCGTTCCCGGTCCCGGTCCACAGCGGGGACGTGCGGGTCGACGTCCAGTCCGCCCTGCCCACGCTCGCCCAGCACTGGGGCTGCTCCCCGCTGCTGGACATCACCGACGACGAGGCACGGGAGCAGCTCGCCCGCGTCTCGGCGATGGCACTGTCCTGGGTCGCGCAGTCCGCGCGTGGCACGGGCGAGCCCGCGGTCCCGCAGTCCCGCGTCGACGCGGCACGCACCGTCACCGAGCGGTTCATGACGCGCTGGCGCGGCGAACCCGACCCGGCGCACGTCAAGGCGATCGACGCCTACTGGGTCTCCGCCGCCGAACACGGCCTCAACGCCTCCACCTTCACCGCCCGGGTCATCGCCTCCACCGGCGCCGACGTGGCCGCCTCGATGTCCGGGGCGATCGGCGCGATGTCCGGGCCGCTGCACGGCGGCGCCCCCGCGCGGGTACTGCCGATGATCGAGGAGGTGGAACGCACCGGGGACGCCCGTGCCGTGGTCAAGGGCATTCTGGACCGCAACGAGCGCCTGATGGGCTTCGGCCACCGGGTGTACCGCGCCGAGGACCCGCGGGCGCGCGTGCTCCGGCGGACCTGCCGGGAACTGGGTGCCGAACGGTACGAGGCCGCCGAGGCGCTGGAGCAGGCGGCGCTGGCCGAGCTGCGGGAGCGCCGCCCCGACCGGGCCATCGAGACGAACGTCGAGTTCTGGGCCGCGGTCATCCTCGACTTCGCCCGCGTACCGACGTCGATGATGCCCGCGCTGTTCACCTCCGCGCGGACCGCGGGCTGGGCCGCACACATCCTGGAGCAGAAGCGCACCGGCAGGCTGGTCCGCCCGTCGGCGAGCTACGTCGGGCCCGCTCCGCGCGACCCGGGCGAGGTGGCCGGGTCCGCCCGCGTCACGCGCCCCTGACGGTCCCGCCGACCGGTGGTGCGCCACGGACGGGGAGGTCGGCCACCGGTCGGCCTCCCCGGCTCACCCGTCCCGGCTCACCGTCACAGTCGTGAGGAACTGCCGGAACTCGCCGAGCACACCGTCGAGCTGATTTCGGGCACAGGTCAGCACGACCTCGATCACCGCCCGGGTGACGGGTTCGGCGACGTCCGCCATGGACAGGTACACCTGGCACTGGGTCAACGCCAGCGGCCGGTCGTCGACCAGGGTGGCGAAGTCCAGCATCTGGGTGAGCCCGGGTGCCTCCGCCGAGCCGATCCTCGTCCGGTCGCGCAGGGTCACCGGGCCCGCGGCCTGCTGCCTGATGCGTTCGACCGACTCGTCCCCCGTGGCGTCCAGGTCCTCGTCGTCGGCACGCAGCCGCCCGGAGATGGTGATGTTCGCGGTGAACCCGTCGCCGGCGTGCGGGTGCAGCGCCACGAACGCCACCCCGGGCGCACCGACCTCGTCCGGCGGCGCCGAGCGCCATCCCTCCGGCAACCGGAACTCGATCGGCACCGGTAACTGCGTGCCCATCCGCACCACTCCTCACCAGGTCGGGATACCCGTCGGGACCCGGGCACGGTCGCGGTCCGGCAGCGCCGGGAGACCCGCCCGGTCCGGGGAAGCGTATTCGTGTGGCCCCTCGCCGCCGCAGCCGGCGTCACCGGCGGGTCAGCGACGGCGTCGGCGCAGTACCGCGCGCACCAGGCCCGGCGTGAGGCGG
>NZ_KB912579.1:10690-17016 GCF_000383775.1 Saccharomonospora halophila 8 | reverse complement strand
CCGGCGTCCGTATCGGGCCCCGGCCCGCACTCCGCACCCGAACCGGCCCCGGCGGGCTCGACCGCGTCGACCAGTTCCGCGGTGGCGGTGGCGATCCGGTCCGGATCGGCGCGCACGACCCAGTGGCTGCCGGGGATCCGGCGCACCCGCAGATCGGGCACCCACCGGGCGATCTCGGTCTGCAACGGCACGCCCACGAACGGGTCGTCGACGGGGGCGAGCACCTGGACGGGGATCTCCGCCGGGCGGTGCCCGGGGCGCCGGAGCCTGCCGACGAGGTTGGCCCGGTAGAGGTTCAGCCCGTGCACCGCGTCGGAGTGCCGGGGCGCGGGCTCGGCGGGTTCCCGCGCACGCACGATCCGCGCGCCGAGACCGGAGCGCCAGAGCAGTTCCGGCAGCACCGGGAGCTGGAAGAACGCCAGGTATCCGGACCGGGCCAGTTGCCGCAGTGCGGCGCCGAGCCTGCGCGGGTGCGGCCGCAGGCTGCGCGCGGAACCAGTGGGCGGCGTGGTCCAGATCCGGGCCGGAGATCGAGGTGAACGAGGCCACCCGCCCCCGCAGCCACGGCCCGGTGACCGCGTGCCAGGCCTGGATGGAACCCCAGTCGTGTGCGAGCAGGTGGACCGGGCGGTCCCCGGCGACCCCGTCGAGGACGGCGAGCAGGTCGGCGGCGAGCGTGTCCAGCCGGTACGCGGCGACCTCCCGCGGCGCGTCGGACTCCCCGGCCCCGCGCACGTCGTAGGTGACCACCCGGAACCGGCCGCGCAGCCGCGTGCGCACGCCGTCCCAGAGCGTGGAGTCGTCGGGGTAGCCGTGCACACACACCACGGTCGGGACGGCAGTGTCCGACCTGCTCGCGCCGTCCGACCTGCTCGCGCCGTCCGACCCGCTCGCGCCGTCCGGTCCGTCGACCGTCACCGACAACCGGACACCGTCCGCACCGTGCACCCACACTCGCCGCATCGCACCCATGCTAGAGCCGATCGTCGCGGAAGCCGATCTTCAGCACCGTCCCGCGTGCGCGGCCACCACGCAGGGTTGACGGCCGACCACCGGGTCCGTGAGACTTTGGCGGGCCGACAATATGACGGAAATCATATTCCGCCATGCGAAAACGCAGGTTCCGACCACCTCGGGGGCGGGCATGGACCACCTGGCGGTACTCAGTCTCGTCGCCCTTGCGCCCATCGTGGTCGTCGGAATCCTCCTGGTCGGGCTGCGCTGGCCCGCGAAGTACGCGATGCCGCTCGGCTTCGCCGTGGTCGTCGGAGCCGCCGCGTTCGTGTGGGGCGTCGAGCCGATCGTCATCGCCGCCTCCAGCATCGAAGGCCTGATCCTGGCCGTGGGCCTGCTCTACATCGTGTTCGGTGCACTCCTGCTGCTCGGCACGTTGAGCAACAGCGGGGCGCTAGCCACCATCCGGGGCACCTTCACCGACATCAGCCCGGACCGACGGGTGCAGGCGATCATCATCGGCTGGCTGTTCGGCAGCTTCATCGAGGGCGCCTCCGGCTTCGGCACCCCGGCCGCCGTGGTCGCCCCGCTGCTGCTGGCACTCGGCTTCCCGGCGATGGCGGCGGTACTGGTGGGTCTCACCATCCAGAGCACCCCGGTCACCTTCGGGGCGGTGGGCACACCCGTCCTCGTCGGCGTCACGGACGGCCTCAGCGGCAGCGCGGCCGTCGAGGAGCGGGCGTCCGTACTCGGTGTGCCGATGCCCGACTACATCGCCGGGATCGCGCTCGACGCCGCGATCATCCACGCGATCGTGGGCACGCTGCTCCCGCTGTTCCTGGCCTGCCTGCTCACCGGGTTCTTCGGGGACCGATCCCGCCCGACGACCGCACGGTTCGCCGACGGACTCGGGGTGTGGAGGTTCGCCCTGTTCGCGGCGCTGTCGATGACCGTCCCCTACGTCACCGTGGCCGCCCTGCTCGGCCCCGAGTTCCCCGCACTGCTCGGCGGGCTCGCCGGACTGGCGATCGTGGTCACCGCCGCGCGGCGCGGACTGTTCCTGCCCGCGCACACCTGGGAGTTCCCGCCCCGGCAAGGCTGGAAGGCGGTCTGGACGGGACGGGTGGAGCCGGACACCGACGTGGCGGGACGCCGGATGCACCCGGCGCGGGCGTGGGCGCCGTATCTGCTGGTGGCGGCGCTGCTGGTGCTCACCCGCACGATCGCGCCGCTCACCGACTTCCTCACCGGCCTGTCCCTGGACTTCACCGGGATCCTGGGGACCGATATCTCGGAGAGCCTGGAGCCGTTCTACCTCCCCGGTTTCGTCCTCGTGGTCGCCAGCGTCGCCGCGTACGGGCTGCACCGGATGTCCCGCGCCCGGATCGCCGCCTCCTGGCGCGTGGCGGGCAGACAGATCGCCGGAACGGCGGTCGCCCTGCTGTTCGCGCTGCCGCTGGTCCGGGTGTTCATCAACTCTGGCCTGAACACCAGCGGTTACGAGAGCATGCCGCTGACCCTCGCGGACGGGGCAGCCTCGGCCGTCGGCGACGCCTGGCCGGTGCTCGCGCCGTGGATCGGCGCGCTCGGCGCCTTCGTGGCGGGCAGCAACACCGTGTCGAACCTGATGTTCTCGCTGTTCCAGTTCTCCACCGCCGAGCAGATCGGCGTGCCCCCGGAGCCGGTCGTGGCCGGTCAGGCCGTGGGCGGTGCCGCGGGCAACATGATCACGGTGCACAACGTGGTGGCCGCCTCCGCCACCGTCGGGCTCCTCGGCAGGGAGGGCGACCTGATCCGTAAGACGATCTTCCCGATGGTCTACTACTGCCTGTTCGCCGGGGCACTGGCGTTCGTGCTCGCCAACGGGCTCGGCCTCAACCTGGGAACCGTCCTGCTGGTGGTGCTGCTGCTCGCGGTCGCCGCGGTCGTCCACCGGCTGCACTCGGGCGGCCGCGCGGCGCGGCCGGGGTGAGCGGGCGGCACAATGGCCGCCATGCTGCCTACCACCGAGCACGCCCTGCTCCGCCGCGTGGCCACGGAACAGTCCACCGGACGGGCCCCCTCCCTCGTGGCCGCCGTGGTCCGGGACGGTGAGCTCGCGTGGTGGGGCGCACGGGGCGAGGTGACCGGTGCGCGACCGGACACCAGGACGCTGTACCGGATCGGCTCGATCACCAAGTCGCTGGTGGCGGTGGTGGTGCTGCGGCTGCGCGACGAGGGCAGGCTGGCGCTGTCCGACCCGCTGGACACCCACGTACCCGGAACCGCCTTCGGCGAGCTCACGATCGCACACCTGCTGTCCCACACCGGCGGGCTGACCTCCGAGTCGCCCGGCTCGTGGTGGGAGCGCTCTCCCGGCGGCGACTGGGACGACCTGAACAGCGACCTCGGCCTGCAGGAGCGCAAGCACCGTCCGGGGCGGCGGTTCCACTACTCCAACGTCGGCTACGGCGTGCTCGGGGAACTGGTGGCCCGGCTGCGCGGTACGAGCTGGCTGGACGCCGTGCGTGCCGAGGTGCTCGCCCCGCTGGGGATGCACCGCACCACCGACCGCCCCACCGGGGCACACGCGCAGGGGTTCGCGGTGCATCCGTTCGCCGATGTCGTGCTGCCCGAACCCGCCCACGACGCGGGCGCGATGGCCCCGGCCGGGCAGTTGTGGTCCTGCGTCGACGACCTCGCCGCCTTCACCGCCTTCGTCGGCGGGGACACCGCCGAAGTGCTGCACCCGGACACGGTGGCCGAGATGCGGGAGGCCGCGATGATCGACGACAGCGGTCCGTGGTCGGCCGGGTACGGGCTCGGGCTGCAGCTCGCCCGGGTACACGGCAAGCGGCTGGCCGGGCACACCGGGTCCATGCCCGGGTTCCTGGCCACCACGATGACCGACCCGGCCACCGGTACGGGGGCACTGGCCCTGGCCAACGCCACCAGCGGTGTGGGCATCCTGTCCCTGGTGGCCGATCTCCTCGCGACGGCCGACGAACTGGAGCCGCCGCTGCCCGCCGAGTGGCGGCCCGCCCCGGTCTCCGACGGCCTGCTGGAGCTGACCGGCCTCTGGCACTGGGGGCCCGCGCCGCACCACCTGCGGGTGTTGCCGAACGGGTGGCTCGACCTGCGTCCCGCCACCGGAGCGGGCCGGGCGTCCCGGTTCCGGCCGCTGGGCGACGGCCGGGACCGCTGGCTCGGGCTGGACGGCTACTACTCGGGGGAGACGCTGACGGTCCATCGGGACACCGACGGGACCCCGCGGTATCTCGATCTGGCGACCTTCATCTTCACCCGGACGCCGTACGATCCGGCCGCACCGGTGCCCGGCGGTGTCGACGACGGGGGCTGGCGTGGGTGACGCTCGTCATTCAACGTGGCCGGAGACCGTGAAACACTGGCGGTATGACCGAAGCCGATGAGTTGACACTGCCCGCAGACCTCAAGCCCTCCGACGGCCGGTTCGGGTGCGGCCCGTCCAAGGTGCGCCCCGAGCAGCTGGCCAACCTCGCCAAGGAGGGCGCCAACCTCCTCGGCACGTCGCACCGCCAGAAGCCGGTGAAGTCCCTCGTCGGCCGGGTGCGGTCCGGGCTGGCGGAGCTGTTCGACCTGCCCGACGGCTACGAGGTGGTGCTGGGCAACGGAGGCACCACGGCGTTCTGGGACGCGGCCGCGTTCGGTCTGGTGCGCGAGCGTGCCCAGCACTTCTCCTACGGCGAGTTCTCCTCGAAGTTCGCCACCGTGACGGACAAGGCCCCGTTCCTGTCCGACTCGGTCGTGGTGACCTCGGAGCCGGGCACCGCCCCCGAGATCACCTACGAGCCGGGCTGCGACCTGGTGGCCTGGGCGCACAACGAGACCTCCACCGGTGTCGCCGTGCCGGTACGCCGCCCCGCGGACAGCGAGGGCGCGCTGGTGGCGATCGACGCCACCTCCGGGGCCGGCGGCCTCCCGGTGCGGGCCGCCGACTACGACGTGTACTACTTCGCCCCGCAGAAGTCGTTCGCCTCGGACGGCGGCCTGTGGGTGGCCCTGATGTCGCCCGCCGCGATCGAGCGCGTCGGCGAGATCGGCGCCTCGGACCGCTGGGTCCCGGAGTTCCTGTCGCTGCCCACCGCGCTGGACAACTCCCGTAAGGACCAGACCTACAACACACCGGCGCTGGCCACGCTGTTCATGCTGGCCGACCAGGTCGAGTGGATGCTCGCGGGTGGGGGCCTCGACTGGTCCACTGCCCGGACCCGGGAGACCTCGGACCGGCTGTACGAGTGGGCGGAGAAGACCTCCTACACCTCGCCGTTCGTGAGCGACCCGGGGCTGCGCTCCTACGTCGTGGGCACCGTGGACTTCGACGAGAGCGTGGACGCCGCCGCGGTGGCGAAGACGCTGCGGGCCAACGGCATCGTCGACGTCGAGCCGTACCGCAAGCTGGGCCGCAACCAGCTGCGCATCGGCATGTTCCCGGCCATCGAGCCGGACGACGTCACGGCGCTGACCCGGTGCATCGAGTGGATCGTGGCGCGTACCACGAAGTGATCGTTCCCAGATTCCCCTGATCGGGCAACGGGTAGTCCGGCGCGTCGGGACCGGATGTACGGGCCGTGTCGAGCACGATCGACACGGGATGTTCACGGATTCCGGCGCGCCTCTCCCGTCAAGGCGACGCGCCGCATTACCGTGGACACCCACAGAGGTGATGTCTTTCGGAGGCGGACATGCGAACGCTGCGAGTGGTCGGGTTGCACGAGGACGGCACGTCCCTCGTGTGCGAAGACCCTGAGCGCCGCGAGCGGTTCCTCCTGCCCGCGGACGAGCGCCTGCGCGCGGCGGCCCGCGGGGACATCGCCCGGCTCGGCCAGATCGAGATCGAGCAGGAGAGTCCCATGCGTCCACGCGAGATCCAGGCCCGGATCCGGGCGGGGGAGTCCGTCGAGCAGGTGGCGTCGGCCTCGGGGATGTCGACCGACCGGGTCGAGCGATTCGCCCACCCGGTGCTGCTCGAACGCTCCCGCACGGCCGACCTCGCCCAGCGTGCCCACCCGGTCCGGGAGGACGGACCGGACATCCGCACGCTCGGGGAGATCGTCGCGCACGCGTTCGGGCTGCACGGGCACGACTACACCCAGGCGAACTGGGACGCCTGGCGTTCCGACGAGGGCCGGTGGATCATCGGGCTGCACTGGAGCGCCGGACGTTCGGACAACCGGGCGCACTGGTCCTTCTCCCCCGGTGCGCACGGCGGCACGGTCACGGCCCTCGACGATCTGGCGGAGGCGCTGCTCGATCCGGACGCGCACAGCGTCCCCCGGCCCGTCGCCGAGCGCGCGGCGGAGTCGCCGGAAGAGGCCGACGAGGCCACCCGGCACGGCGCCACGGTGATCGAG
>NZ_KB912579.1:4854-10590 GCF_000383775.1 Saccharomonospora halophila 8 | reverse complement strand
ACGGCGCCACGGTGATCGAGGCCCCACTGCCCACGCCGTCCGCGCCGACTCCGGAGGACGACGGCGGGGCGGGGGCCGACGTGCCCGCGGCACCGCCCGGCGAGAGTTCCCCCGACGAACAGCTGGTCCCCGAGCAGGCGGGCCACCCGGCCACCGGCCGGAGCAAGTCCCGCAGGAAGAGCACCCACCCGGCGGTCCCCGCCTGGGAGGACGTCCTGCTGGGCGTGCGCAGCCAGCGCGGCTGACCCGCGCCGTTCTCCCGGAAAGCCCCTCCCCCGGCACCGGCCACGGGGAGGGCTTGAACACGTTCCACCGGCGACAGGTCGCCGTGCGGGGCACCTTCCCTGCGCGGAACGCCGTGAGGGGCACATCCACCGCGCTCGACGCAGCGAATGTGCCCCTCACGGCACGACCCGGGTGGGTGGGTCGGGTCAGTTCTTCGCGCTGGCCCACTTCACCTTGGGGAACATCAGGTCGTTGTCCACGCGGTGCTTGTTCTCCTCCACGATCGGGAAGAGGGACTCGATGAGCGTGTCGGAGAGCAGGTGCGGCTTCAGGCCGAGGTCGACCAGACCGGTGTGCTTGACGTTGTAGTAGTGCTCCTCGAGCTCCCAGCGCGGGTTCTCCAGGTAGTCGATCTGCACCGGGCCGGGGAAGGTCTCCGCCACCAGCTCGGCCACCTGCTTGACCGAGTAACTCTCGGTCATCTGGTTGAACACGCGGAACTCACCCCGGTCGGCGGGGTTCTCCACCGCCAGCCGCAGGCACTCGACCGTGTCCCGGATGTCCAACATCCCGCGGGTCTGACCGCCCTTGCCGTAGACGGTCAGCGGCTGACCCAGCACGGCCTGGATGATGAAGCGGTTGAGCACGGTGCCGAACACGGAGTCGTAGTCGAGCCGGGTCGCCAGGCGCGGGTCGCGTGTGGTCTGGTCGGTCGTCTGGCCGTAGACCACACCCTGGTTCAGATCGGTCGCGCGCATCCCCCAGATGCGGCACCCGAACTCGATGTTGTGCGAATCGTGCACCTTCGTCAGGTGGTAGAACGAGCCCGGCTTCTTCGGGTAGAGCATCCGGTCGGAACGACCGTTGTGCTCGATCTCGATCCACCCCTCCTCGATGTCGATGTTCGGGGTGCCGTACTCGCCCATGGTGCCGAGCTTGACCAGGTGGATCTCCGGGTCGATCTCGGCGATGGCGTACATGACGTTGAGGTTGCCGATCACGTTGTTGTGGTGCGTGTAGACGGCGTGCTCGCGGTCGATCATCGAGTACGGCGCCGCGCGCTGCTCGGCGAAGTGGACGATCGTGTCCGGGCGGAACTCCCGGACGACCGAGTAGACGAACTCGGCGTCGAGCAGGTCGCCGACGTAGGACGTGATCTCCCGTCCGGAGACCTCCTGCCACGCCGCGACGCGGACGTCGAGGTCCTCGATCGGGACCAGGCTCTGCGAGCCCAGCTCCGTGTCGTACCCCCTGCGCGCGAAGTTGTCGACGACAGCGATTTCATGCCCACTGTCGGAGAGGTGGAGGGCGGTCGGCCACCCCAGATATCCGTCACCACCGAGAACGAGGACTCGCACGACTCGACTGCCTCCATCGTCTTTCTCTTCCAGCGCCGGGTTCCCCCAGCAACCGCACTCACTGAAACACGGTTCGTCCACCGTCTACCACCCGGGCACACGGATCAACCCGCCCGGAGGATACGCAACGCGCACGGCACGACCGGCGGGCGGGTGTGCACAATGGTGGCGTGCGTACCGCGACCGCCGCGGCGGAGCCTCCGCGAGCCGAGTTCGGCCGGCCTGGCCTCGGGGCCCGGTTCCTGCGCGCGGGAACGAGTTCCGCACTGGCCACCGGGGTCAGTCAACTCACCTTCATCGGGCTGTCCGTGTGGGGCGCGACCCCCGCCCTGACCAGCGCCCTGGCGTTCCTCGCGGGTGCGGTGCCGAACTTCCTCCTCGCCCGCCGGTGGGCGTGGGGGCGGTCCGGGACCCCGGCGATGCGGCGGGAACTGCTCCCCTACGTCGCCGTCATCGCCGCGACCGGCCTCACCGCGGTGGGCCTGACCACGCTCACCGGCCACCTCATCGAACCACTGGCGCTGTCCGGGTTCTGGCGCGTCGTCGTGCTCGACGTCGTCTTCCTCGGCAGCTACGCGTTGGTCTTCATGCTGAAGTTCGCTCTGCTCGACCGGTTCGTGTTCCGCGACGCAGCACGAACTCGCGGATCCACGTCGTGAGCATCACCCGCGCGTAGTTCGCCCCGTAGGGGATGCTGCGCCCCTTCTTGCTGGCCCCGTTGCTGCGCAGGCGCATGGTCATCGGCACCTCCAGCAGCCGCGCCCCCCGCGCCAGCGCTCCCAGCAGGAGCTCGGAGGACTGGTACTGCGGTTCGCGCAGGGTCACCGAGGTCGCCAGGTCGGCGCGCATCGCGCGGAACCCGAACGAGGTGTCGGTGATCCGGCGCAGGGTGAGCACCGAGGCGATCCAGGAGAACACCCGCACCCCGAGCCAGCGGATCGCGCTGTCGTGCTGGTAGCTGCCGAGCCTGCGGGATCCGGTGACGAAGTCGGCCGTGTCGTCCAGCAGCGGCTTGACCAGCATGGGCATCTCGTGGTTGTCGTACTGCCCGTCGGCGTCGGTGGTGACGATGTAGTCCGCGCCGCACTCGTGGGCGAGGTGGTAGCCCAGCCGCAGGGCGGCGCCCTGGCCCCGGTTGCGGCCGGCGACGCACACGTACGCGCCCGCCTCCCGGGCCTCGTGCGCCGTGTCGTCGGTGGCGCCGTCCACCACGACCAGCGTGGACACCGGCAGGTCGCCGCAGGCGGTCGGCATGTCCCGCACCACCCCGGCGATGCCCCTGGCCTCGTTGTACGCCGCGATCACCACGACGAGGGGCGTCAGCGGCCGGTCGCCGTAGCGGGTCCGGAACTCGGCCACCGCCTCGGCGTCGACGGCGTCGGGGTAGTCGTCCATGGTCGGTCTCCGTCCTCCGGCCACGCCGGGTTTCTCGGGCCGCCTCCCGAGGAGCGCGGCGAGGCCGAGCGCACCTCCCAGGGGAAGCAACACCAACGCGGGTATCTGGTAACGCCAGGAGAACTCGAACGCCGCCGAGCCCAACAGCATGAGCAGTCCGCTGCCGGTGGCCAGGAAGGCGGCCGACCGCAGTCCCGAACGCCGTGCCCTGCCGACGCCGACCGTGGCGAGGATGCCGAGCAGCGACGCCACCGCCAGCGCGGGCCCCCAGGTGTAGCCCCCGTTCAGCTGGTAGGCGCGCAGGAAGCCGCTGAGGTCGGTGTCGGCGTGCGGCACGATGCCGTCCCGCTCGTACACGGTGGCGTTGTACCGTTCGAGCGTTTCCGGGCCGAGGTTGTAGTACGGGTAGGTGACCTGGAACTGCCACCGCTCGGCGGGGACGTCCTTGGCGTGCGTGCGCTTGATCGGGTCGAAGTTTTTGACGAAGTCACCCAGCACCGACGCGGTGAACGCGATCGGCTGGTTGGTGATGACCTCCGTCGCGAACTCGTTGGCCAGCTCCTCCTTGGTCCGACCGGGTGGGAGTTCCTGCTCCGGCCAGTCCGGGTCGCCGTAGACGTAGTGGGTGTAGTAGTCGATCGCCCGCCGGTCGTCGAGGGGCGTGTCCGGGCAGAAGATCTGCAACGCCGGGTCGTCCGGCGGCAACTGCGCGCAGTCGGCCACGGTCGCGGTGCGTCCGTAGAGCACGTTGCCGGTGGCGCCGGAGAGCCCCCACTCCCCGGAGACGGCGTGGAAGTACGCGGCGTACGGCAGCAGCACCGCGAGGACGCCCGCGGCCCCGCCCGCCAGCCGCACGCCGATCCGCTTCCAGCCCGCACGACCGCGCCAGGCTCCTCCCGCCAGCACCAGGTACACGGCCATCGGGACGAGCATGGTGATGCCGATGGTGCGGGTGAGCACGGACAGCGCGATCAGCATCCCGGCCAGCCCCGCGCGCCACCAGGTCGGCTCCCCCCGGCCCGCGAGCGCCCACAACGCGCCCACGAGCAGCGCCTGGAACCAGACCTCGGACATGATCATTTCTTCGATCTGGAGCTGGTACGCGTCGAGCAGCACGGGGGCCGCCACGAGCGCGGCGAGCCAGGTGCGGCTGGTGTAGCGCAGGGTCAGCGCGTACAACGCGACCGCGAGCAGCACCCCGAGCAGGTGCTGGACGGCCGCGACGAACGAGAAGCCGCCGAACTCGAACAGCACCTTCAGCACGGCCGCGTAGCCGACCGGGTTGAGGTCGTGCGGCCGGAGCGCGTCGACGTTGTTCAGGTAGCGGAACGTGTCGATGTAGAGCAGGGCGGGCTGATACGCCAGCCACACCAGTACCCGCAGCGTGACGCCACCGGCCAGCAGAACGCCCAGCAGCCAGTGCCGACGGAGGAACCCGGTCACTTACTCAGAAGACTTTCTGCCTGTCGTGGTCGAGGAAGTACTGCCAGGTGGCGGCCAGCCCGTCGCGCAGGCTGTGCGCGGGCCGGTAGCCGATCGTCTCCGCACTGCGGGCGAGGTCGACCACCACCGCGGGCATCTCCCCGCCGGGGGCCGGCACGTGCTCGACCGGGATGGCGCTGCCCGTCACCTCGCGGACCGTCTCGATCAGTTCCAGCACCGAGACCGAGCGCCCGGCCCCGACGACGGCCCGGCCGACGTGCCCGGAGTCCCAGGCCCGTTCGATCCCGCGCACCACGTCGTCCAGGAAGACCAGGTCCCGCGACTGCCGCCCGTCGCCGTAGACCGTGACGCCCTCACCGGCGAGCGCGGCCCGCATCAACCGGGGCACGAAGCTGTCCTTGTGGCTCATCCCCGGCCCGTACACGTTGGTGAACCGCAGCGCGGTCGTGGTCACCCCGTAGGCGCCCGCGTACCCGGACATCAGCATCTCGCACGCGGCCTTGGTGGCCCCGTACGGCGTCAGCGGCGCCAGCGGCATGTCCTCCGAGATGGTGGCGGTGCCGACGTCGCCCACCACCGCGTTGGTCGAGGCGAACACGAACCGGCCCACACCGTGCATGCGCGCGAGTTCGAGCAGTTCGTGGGTGATCGCGACGTTCTGCGCGTAGGTCCGGGCGGGCATCTCCACCGATTTGAGCACCGATGTGACGGCGGCGAGGTGGATGATGCCGTCGATGCCGGGGACGACCGCACGTTCGCGGACCTCGGGGTCGGCGAGATCGCCCTGGACGGCCACGACGCCCTCGTCGGCCACGTCGATCGGTTCCCGGTCGACGACCGTCACCCGGGCGCCACGACGCCGGAAGGCCGCGACGACCGCACGGCCGATGAACCCGCAACCTCCCGTGATCACGACGTGCGCGGGGGTTGCCTCGGTCGGATTGGTGCGCGACGACATGCGGGTTAAGGTACCCTCGCCCGGATCCTGTCAACCCGGCGGCCGGTGTCCGCGCCCGTGGTGCGGTGCGGGTCGGCCGACGGACCGGGGGTTTCACCTGGTCAGCGCAACGTGCTCAGTGAAGCGCAATGTGCTCAGCAAAGCGCAATGTGCTCAGTAGAGCGCAGCGTGTTCAGCCGAACGCGGCCAGCAGCACACCCGGCCAGGCCAGCGCCAGGCCCACGGCCGTGCCGAGCACGATCCACCGGACGACGGCGATACGGCGCCCCAGCCACAGGGACGGCGTCACCCCGGAGGTGAGCAGCGCGGCGGCGGCGACCACCACCCAGGCCGCCGTCTCGGCGGCCAGGGCCCGGG
>NZ_KB912579.1:0-4754 GCF_000383775.1 Saccharomonospora halophila 8 | reverse complement strand
CGGCCTCGGACAGCCCGTGTCCCTCGGAGCCGAGCAGCAGCGCCACCGGGCCGGGGGTACGGGCCGCCGTCCGGACCGACACCGCGTCGGCGCGTGGGGTCAGGGCCGCGAGCCGGAACCCGTGCTCCCGCAGGGTCCCGAGTCCTCCCGGCCAGTCGTCGACGGTCGTGAACGGCACCCGCAGGACGTGGCCCATCGACACGCGGACGCTGCGCCGGTAGAGCGGGTCCGAGCAGCCCGGGCCGAGCAGCACGCCGTCGACCCCCAGCGCGGCGGCGTTGCGGAACAGCGCACCGAGGTTCTCGTGATCCCCGACCCCTTCCAGCACGGCCAGCACCCGTGCCCCGGCGGCGAGGTCGGCCACCGAAGGGCGGGGGGCACGGTCGGCGACGGCGAGCACCCCCCGGTTCAGGTGGAAGCCCACCACCCGCGCCATGGTCTCGGCCGAGGGCACGTACGCGGGCACGGACACGTCGGCCAGGTCGCCTGCCAGCTCCTCGACCCGCCGTCGCACCCCGAGCAGCGCGCGGACCGGGTAGGGCGAGGCGAGCAGTCTGCGCACCACCACCGTTCCCTCCGCGATCACCAGCCCCCGCCCGCCGGGCCGGTCGGGCCTGCGGTCGGCGGTGGTGAGGTCGCGGAAGTCGTCGAGCCGCGGGTCGGCCACGTCGTCGGTGTAGATCACTGAGGCCACGCGGGAAGTCTCGCATCGACCCGGGTGGCGGGGATCGGTACTCCGTCCGCCGGGTATCCGGCTCGTACGAACGGCCCGATGATGCGCTGAGTGTGCGCGGCGTGACGGACCGCACCCTTTTTGGCCGCTGGATGAGGCCCTCGGCATGTGCAACGGTTGCCGCCTGGCAGGGGCGAACGCCGCGGCATCCGGGGAGCCGAGGCCGAGGGAGAGGGGCGATCGGCATGGGCAAGGACGTGGCACCGGACTCCGGCGCCGCCCGGGACCGGGGCCGCTACCGGCACAAGGTGCAGCGGTGCCTGGACACCCTGGCGCGCATGCTCTCCGAGAGCAGTTTCACCTTCCCCCGCAAGCACATCGGGCTGGAGGTCGAGCTGAACCTCGTCGACGACGCGATGCGCCCGTCGATGTCGAACTCCGCCGTGCTCGACGCCCTCGACGAGGCGGCGTTCACCACGGAACTGTCGCAACACAACATCGAGCTCAACGTGCCGCCGTACCCGCTGGACGGCGAGTCCGCCCTCACCCTGGAGGCGGATCTCGGCGCGTACCTGGAGCTGGCCCACGACACCGCGGAACGCGCGGGCACCTCGGTCGCGATGATCGGCATTCTGCCGACTCTGCGCGCGGAGCACTTCGACCAGAAGTGGCTGACCAACAACGCCCGGTACGCACTGCTCAACGACCAGATCATGGCCTCCCGCGGGGAACAGCCGCTGCTGTCGCTGGAGGGGGTCCCGCTGCGGGGCCGCGAGCCCGAGCGGCTGCGCGCGTTCGCACAGTCGATCCTGCCGGAGGCGGCGTGCACGTCGGTGCAGCTGCACCTCCAGGTGAGCCCGGAGGAGTTCGCCCCGCACTGGAACGCCGCGCAGTGCCTCGCCGGCGTGCAGCTCGCGCTCGGCGGGAACTCGCCGTTCCTGCTGGGCAAGGCCCTGTGGCAGGAGACCCGCATCCCGCTGTTCCTGCAGGCCACCGACACCAGGCCGGAGGAGCTGAAGAATCAGGGGGTGCGCCCGCGGGTGTGGTTCGGCGAGCGGTGGATCACCTCGATCTTCGACCTGTTCGAGGAGAACGTCCGCTACTTCCCCGGTCTGCTCCCGGAGACCGACGACGAGGACCCGATGGAGGCCCTCGAATCGGGCCGGGTCCCCCGGCTCACGGAGCTGCGGCTGCACAACGGCACCGTGTGGCGGTGGAACCGGCCGGTGTACGACGTCGTGGACGGCACCCCGCACCTGCGCGTGGAGAACCGGGTGCTGCCCGCGGGCCCCACGGTGCGGGACATGATGGCCAACGCGGCGTTCTTCTACGGCGCGCAACGCGCCCTGGTGGGCCAGGAGCGGCCCGTGTGGTCGCAGATGTCGTTCCAGGCGGCCGAGGAGAACCTGTACTCGGGGGCGCGCAACGGCTTCGACACGCTGTTGTACTGGCCGGGCATCGGCCGGGTGCCGCCGGACGAACTGGTGTTGCGGGTGTTGCTGCCGCTCGCGCGGGAGGGTCTGCGCGACTCCGGGGTGGCCGACACCGTCGCGGAGCGCTACCTCGGGGTGATCGAACAACGGTGTCTGCGCCGCCGGACCGGCAGCACCTGGCAACGGGAGACGGTCGCGCTGCTGGAGGAACGCGGGACGGATCGCGACGCCGCACTGACCGGCATGCTCGCGCGGTACCTGGAGCACTCCCGGTCCGGGGAGCCGGTCCACACCTGGCCGGTCGGGTGAGCCCGCCCGGGACGGCCGGTCCGGTGTGGCCGATCCGACAGTGGTGTTGACCTCGAGTCGACTCCAGGGGACAAGGTCAACTTCGCCACTCCCCGGTTAGCCCGCGACCTCGGCGGCTACTAGGTTGGCAATCACGCAAAGGCTTGCCTCGACCACGAAGGAGGGCTCATGCCCACGTACGAGCTTCCCGACCTCGACTACGACTACGGTGCCCTCGAACCGCACATCTCCGGTGAGATCAACGAGCTGCACCACAGCAAGCACCACCAGACCTACGTCAACGGCGCCAACCAGACGCTCGAGAAGCTCGCCGCGGCGCGCGACGCCAACGACTTCGGCTCGATCGTCGGCCTGGAGACGACGCTCGCCTTCAACCTCGCCGGGCACGCCAACCACGTGGTCTGGTGGAAGATCCTCTCCCCGGAGGGCGGCGACAAGCCGACCGGTGAACTGGCCGCCGCCATCGACGACGCCTTCGGCTCGTTCGACAAGTTCAAGGCGCAGTTCACCGCGGTGTGCACCACGATCCAGGGCAACGGCTGGGGTGCGCTGTCCTGGGACCCGATCGGCCAGACACTGATCACCCAGCAGCTGCGCGACCACCACAACAACCTGGTGCTGCCCACCGTGCCGATCCTGCTGGTCGATGTCTGGGAGCACGCGTTCTACCTGCAGTACAAGAACGTGAAGCCGGACTACATCAACGCGCTCTGGAACGTCTTCAACTGGGCGGAGATCGGCAGGCGCTTCGAGGACGCCCGCGCGGGGCGCAACGGACTGCTGCTGGGCTGAAACCCGGCCGCGCCCGGCCCGGCCGGGTCCACCCGGGACGCGCACGACGCGCACGGACGCGGAAGGGGCCCCGCACGAACGTCTCGTGCGGGGCCCCTTCTCGTTCCCGAACTGCCGCCGCTCCCACCACGAAGCGACACCCATGAGGTTAGCCTAACCTCATTCTCCGGGCAAGGGGTGGTGCTGCCGCCCACGGGCGAGGACCGCGCAGAGCAGCGCGGCCACCACGGCGACCGCACCCCCCAGCCAGAACGGTGACCGCCCGCCGAAGGTGTCGGCCAACCACCCGACCATCGGTCCGCTGATCGGGTTGCCGCCGATCAGGACGAGCACGTACAGGCCCATCACCCGCCCCCGCACCTCGGGACTCGTCGAGGTCTGCACGAGCGCGTTCGCGGTGTTCAGGAACGTGATCGTGGCGAAGCCCAGGGGCACCAGCGCGACGCCGAAGAGCGCGTAGGTCGGCAGGAACGAGGCGGCCAGCTCGACCGCACCGAGACCGAAGGCCGCGACCAGCAGCACCCGCAGGCTGGGACCCCCGCGGCTGCCCCGCCGGGCGGCGGCGAGCGCGCCGGTGAAAGTGCCCACCGCCAGCATCGTGGACAGCAGGCCGTAGCCGTCCGCCTCCGTGCCGAACACGTTGGCCGCCACGATCGCCAGCGAGGTGAAGAAGGTGATCCCGAATGTGCTGACGAAGAACACCAGCACCATGATCATCATCAGGTCGGGTCTGCCGCGCACGTACCGCAGCCCCTCCCGCAGCTGCCCCTTCGACCGGGCGGCGGGTGGGTTCCGGTGCAGCGCGGCGGGGTTCATGGCCGCGAGCCCGGCGAGCACGGCCAGGGTGCTCACCGCGTTGGCGACGAACAGCCACCCGGTGCCGACCAGCACGATGGCGAACCCGGCGATCGCGGGCCCCACGATCCGCGCCATGTTGAACACCGAGGAGTTCAGCGCCACGGCGTTGGCCACCTGCTCGCGGCCCACCATCTCGCCGACGAACGACTGCCGGGTCGGCACGTCCATCGCCGAGAACACCCCGAGGACGAAGCACAGCACGTAGACGTGCCACAGCTCGGCGGCGCCGCTGACGTCGAGCACCCCGAGCAACGCCGCCTGGACCGCCATCCCCGACTGGACGGCGATAAGGAGTCTGCGCTTGTCGACCCGGTCGGCCAGCACCCCCGCCCACAGCGACAGCAGCACGGTGGGCAGGAACTGCAACGCCACCGCCACCCCGAGTGCGACCGGGTCGTAGCCGCTCAGCTGAAGGACCAGCCAGTCCTGGGCGATGCGTTGCATCCAGGTGCCGATGTTCGAGATGACCTGCCCGCTGAAGAACAGCCGGTAGTTGCGCACCCGCAACGACGCGAACATCCCCCGGGGACGGCCGTCGGACCCGTCGGCGAGATCCGTGTCGGCGGCTTCCGTGTCCGGGGCGGCCGTGTCCGGGATCGTCGCGTCCGTGGTCGCCGCATCCGTGGTCGCCGTGTCCGCAGCCGGGTCGGATCGCGCCGGGCCGGGGCCGGTGGTCGTGGTGCGGTCCG
>NZ_KB912578.1:41428-47548 GCF_000383775.1 Saccharomonospora halophila 8 | reverse complement strand
GGGCGTCGGGCTTCGCCGCCCCCTGCGCCTCCGGCGCCTCCGGCGTCCCCGGCGCCTCCGGCGCATCCGGCGGTACTGTCACCGACGCTCCCGCGTGCGACGACACCGTCCGTCGGCGCACCGCGAGGACGAGCAGCGCCACCACGGCGACCAGCGTGTAGCTGGAGCCCGCGAGGTGCTGCCACCAGACCCAGGCGGTCTCCGGTGTCCCGGGGTCGGTGGACAGCACGACGCTGTGCGTCCCGACCGTGAACACCAGCACGAGCATCGTCGCGAGGCCGGGCACCCACCACCGTCGTCGTGCGCCGCGGTACAGCGGGTACGCCAGAGCCACCGCGGCCGGGGCCACCCACACCCAGTGGTGCGACCAGCTCAGCGGGGACGCCAACAGCCCCCAGAAGGCGATCGCGAGCAGCGCCGTGACGTCGTCGCCCACCGACCGCGCCCTGCGGGCGCCGACCAGCGCCACGACGAGGAACGCCGCCACCAGCAGCGCCCACAGCCCGAACCGGGCGCCGTCCGCCTCCGGCAGGACCCGGTGCAGCACACCGTTGAGCGACTGGTTGAACGCGTACGCGGTGCCCACCTTCTGGTCCGTCTCGAACACGGCGTCGAACCAGAAGCGGACCGAGTCACCCGGCGCGAGGGCGAACCCGAGCAGGATCGACCCGGCGAACGTGCCCACGGCCACGGCCGCGGCCCGGTACTGCCGTTTGATCAGGAAGAACAGCACGAAGATGAGCGGGGTCAGCTTGATCCCCGCGGCCAGGCCGGTCAGCAGGCCCCGGGGCCACCGCGTGCGCGGGAGCAGGCAGTCCACCACCACGAGCCCCATCAGTAGCAGATTGATCTGCCCGAAGAAGACCGTCTGCCGGACGGGTTCGAACAGCAGCCATCCGGCCGCGACCGCGCCTCCCAGCACGACCGCACCCGTGCGCCTGCCGTGGGTCCGCCCCGCGACGACCGTCGTGGTGGCGACCAGCGCCGCCATCCCGGCCGCGACGAGCAGGACCTTGGCCACGTGCCAGGGCAGCAGATGGGCCGGGAAGAAGGCGACCGCGGCGAGTGGCGGGTAGAGGAACGGCAGTCCCGTCTCCAGGGGCACGTACTGCCGGAACTCCGGCGAGTACAGCGGGATCCCGTGCGACCAGGCGTAACCACCGGTCCGGTAGACGTGCAGATCGGGGAACCCGACCGGGGTCAGCAGGATCGCCACGGCGGTCACGACGAGGACGCCGAGCGCGATCCTGATCGCCGTGCCGTGCCTGCCGAACTCCCCGTCGTCCCGGGCGTTCACGTCCCGGCGGCGCAGCGCCGTCTCCAAGCGCACCATGCAGCTACAGCCTTCAGTCGTCCTCGGCGGGAACCCCCGCGTCGAGCACTCACCGTACCGACCGGTACCCCGGCCGTGGCGGGAATCGTGCGGAATCGGCACGGACCCACGGCAGCGGAGCCGCCCGCGACCGGCGGCCACGGGCGGCTCGTGCGCGCGGTGTCAGATCAGGCCGAGGGACAACATCGCGTCGGCCACCCGCGTGTACGCGGCGATGTTCGCGCCCGCGACGTAGTTGCCGGGCATCCCGTACTCCTCCGCGGTCTCGCGGCACCGGGTGTGGATGCCCCGCATGATCTCCTCCAGCCGGTCCTCCGAGTACTCGAACGTCCAGGAGTCCCGGGAGGCGTTCTGCTGCATCTCCAGCGCGGAGGTGGCGACACCGCCCGCGTTGGCGGCCTTGCCCGGCCCGAAGGCGACACCGGCGTCCTGGAACAGCTGCACGGCCTCGGGGGTGGTGGGCATGTTCGCGCCCTCGGCGACCACCGTGCAGCCGTTGCGGATCAGCCGCTCGGCCTCCTTGCCGGTGATCTCGTTCTGCGTGGCCGAGGGCATGGCCACATCGCACGGCACGTCCCACACCTGCGCGCCCTCGATGTAGCGGGCGTTGGAGACGGTCTCGGCGTAGCTGGAGAGGCGCTCGCGGCGCACCTCCTTGATGTCCTTGAGCAGCTCCAGGTCGATGCCCTTCTCGTCGACGATGTAGCCGTTGGAGTCGGAGCAGGCCACCACCCGGCCGCCGAGCTGATGGGTCTTCTCGATCGCGTAGATGGCGACGTTGCCGGATCCGGAGACCACGGCGGTCTTGCCCGCGAAGTCCTCGCCGCGCGCGGCCAGCATCTCGTTGACGAAGTAGGCCGTGCCGTAGCCGGTGGCCTCGGTGCGCACCTGGGCGCCGCCGTAGATGAGGCCCTTCCCGGTGAGCACACCCGACTCGTACCGGTTGGTGATGCGCTTGTACTGGCCGAACAGGTAGCCGATCTCCCGGCTGCCGACCCCGATGTCGCCCGCGGGAACGTCGGTGTACTCACCGATGTGCCGTTGCAGCTCGGTCATGAAACTCTGGCAGAACCGCATGATCTCGCGGTCGGACTTGCCCTTCGGGTCGAAGTCGGACCCGCCCTTGCCGCCGCCGATCGGCAGTCCGGTCAGGGCATTCTTGAAGATCTGCTCGAACCCGAGGAACTTGACGATGCCGAGATACACCGAGGGGTGGAAGCGCAGGCCGCCCTTGTAGGGCCCGAGTGCGCTGTTGAACTCCATCCGGAAACCCCGGTTGATGTGGATCTCACCGTTGTCGTCCTCCCATGGCACCCGGAAGATGATCTGACGCTCCGGCTCGCAGATCCGCGAGATGATCTTGGCGTCCGCGTACTGCGGGTGCTTGCCCACCGCGGGGCTGACGCTCTCCAGCACCTCACGCACGGCTTGGTGGAACTCGACCTCACCCGGGTTGCGGGCCAGGACCTCCGCGTAGACGTTCTCGAGCCGTTCGTGGATCGGCACTCTACGACCTCCGCTTCACGGGTCGGGGTTTCGTTAACACGAGCGAAACACCGTTGTCCCGCACGGAGCAACACCAGGACAGCTTAATCCTCGTCACCTCCGTCGCTCCGGGAAGGGCACCTTGCCTGCGTGTGACGCAGCGAACGTGCCCCGCACCGCGCCCGACGCAGGGAAGGTGCCCCTCACGCGCAACCCGCTCCCGGGGAGGCGGAGGTGGCTACTCGCGCAGGGAGAGGGCGACCTTGGGGCAGGAGGCCACCGCCTGGCGTACCCGCTGCTCGTTGTCCGCGTTCACCGGGCCGACCAGGTGCAGATTGTCGTCCTCGTCGAGTTCGAACACCTCCGGCGCGACCGCCTCACAGACCCCGTTCGCCTCGCACTGGTCGTAGTCGACGGCGACCTCCATGTCTCCTCCTTCGTCCTCCCGCGTCCCCGCGGAGCCCTCGTCCGTGACCGACGTGGGTGGTCTAGAACCAGTTCTATTAGTCGCATACCGTGTGCACGCTGACAAGGGTCACCGGGAGGCCGCCGCGGCCGTCGGGGGCCTGTTCGGCAGACTGTGCCGAGGCAGAACCGGGACCGCGGGCGCCCGGCGACGGGCGCGACCGGCGGCGGAGACGGACAGGGGACGCAGATGACCACGGGCACGCACCGGATGGACGACGACCTGCTCGCGGTGGCCGAGGCCGCCACCGGATTCATGCCCACCGACGAGGGCCTCGCCCTGTACGCGGTCGCCCGGGCGCACCTGGGCACCGGGGTCGCCGTGGAGATCGGCAGCTACTGCGGCAAGTCGACAGTGTTCCTCGGCGCGGCCGCCCGGGCCGGCGGGGGACGGGTCGTCACCGTCGACCACCACCGGGGGTCCGAGGAGCACCAGCCCGGCTGGGAGTACCACGATCCCGGCCTTCTCGACCCGCACACGGGCACGCTCGACACCCTGGGCGCGTTCCGGCGCACGATCGCCGACGCGGGGCTGGAGGACCACGTCGTCGCGGTGGTCGGTCGCTCGCCGGACGTGGCCGCGTTCTGGCGCACCCCGGTGGACCTGCTCTTCCTCGACGGGGGGCACACCGAGCGGGCCGCGCAGGACGACCTCGGCGGCTGGGCCCCGTGGCTTTCCGTGGGCGGGATGCTGGCCATCCACGACGTGTTCCCCGACCCACGGGACGGGGGCAGGCCCCCGTTCCACATCTACCGCCGTGCCCTGGACTCCGGGCAGTTCACCGAGGTCTCGGCGACCGGGTCGCTGCGGGTGCTGCGCCGGGAGTCCGGTCAGCCCGGCACACCCGTGGACTGACCACCCTTCTCCGACACCGCGCAGCCGCACGCGTCCGTCCCGACCGGCACGGCGTCGGGGAGACCGTCCCCCCGGAAGATGCCCGCGGCCGGGGTCGTCGACGACAGGGCATCGGCGGCGAGCAGCACCGCCGCGCCGGTCCACGTCGGACACTCCTCGGGCCACCGCTTGCCGTCCGCGTAGACCAGGCCGGTCCAGTACGAACCGTCGGGGTCCCGCAGGTGCTGCATCGCCGCGAACTGCCCGTGCGCGGCGGCGATGTCGCCGACGGCGTCGAGACTGAGCACGAGCTCGCAGGTCTCGGCGCCGGTGACCCACGGGTGGTCGTCCACGCACCGGATCCCGAGGCCGTCCACCACGAAGTCGTCCCAGCGCTCGCGCAACCGTCTCCGCGCCTCGGGTCCGCGCAACGCGCCGCCGAGCACCGGGTAGTACCAGTCCATCGAGTACCGCCGCTTGTCGGTGAACGCCTCCGGGTGCGACCGCAGCACGTGCGCGAGACGGCCGAGGGCGATCTCCCAGTCCGGTTGCGGCACGCCCAGGTGCCGGGCCAGGGCCAGCGCGCACCGCAGCGCGTGGTGGATGCTGGAACACCCGGTGAGCAGTGCCTCCGGGTCGACCGCGCCCCGTTCGCCCACGAGCCAGCCGACCGTGCCGTCCGCGTTGGCCGCGCCGAGGACGAACTCCACGGCACGGCGCACCGGCTCCCACATCCGCCGGGCGAACCCGTCGTCGGCGGTGAGCAGGACGTGGTGCCACACCCCCACCGCGAGATAGGCACAGAAGTTCGTGTCCGCCTCGGCCTGTTCGACCACGCCCTCCCGCACCCGCGAGGGCCACGACCCGTCCGGCCGCTGCGTGCGCGCACACCAGTCGTAGGCGGCCCCGGCCTCGTCGAGGAACCCGGCCACCGCCAGCCCCATCGCGGACTCGACGTGGTCCCACGGGTCCAGATGCCCGCCCGGGAACCAGGGGATCGCTCCGGTGGGTTCCTGCACCCGGGCGATGGAGGCCGCGGTCGCCACGGCCTGCTCGCCGGAGAGCACCCCCGGCACCGACGGTGCCACGGTGCCCGGGGCCCCGGGCACCGTCCGGACGCCGCCCCGGTCAGCGGGCGGCAAGTGGCGCCCCCTGCTTGACGAAGTACAGCACCAGGCTCTTGCCGAGCACGGGATTGAGCACCCGTTCCGCGGTGCGGGTCACGGCGGGCGCGGAGAGCATGTCCCACACGAGCAGCCGGTGGTAGGCGTCGGTGAGCGGATGCCGGTCCCGGTCGACCCCGACCGCGCACTTGAGCCACCAGTACGGCGCGTGCAGGGCGTGCGCGTGGTCACGTCCGATCGCGCGGAGACCGACCGACTCCAGCTTGTCCCGGAGTTCGCCCTCCCGGTAGATGCGTACGTGCCCGCCCTCGACCTCGTGGTAGGCGTCGGACAGCAGCCAGCACACCCGCTCGGGCAGCCGGGCGGGCACCGTCACCGCGACCGTGCCGCCCGGCCGTACGACCCGCGACAGCTGGTGGATCGCCTTGTCGTCGGACGGGATGTGCTCCAGGATCTCCGAGGCGATCACGCAGTCGAACGACTCGTCGGGGAACGGCAGGTCCAGCGCGTCCCCGGACACCGTGCGCGCCGCGGCCCCCGGCGGCACCTCGTTCTCGGCCTCCATCGCCGCGAACATCTCCGCCACTTTGGCCAGTTCCGGTTCGTCGTGGTCGAAGGCGACCACGTCGGCCCCGCGGCGGTAGGCCTCGAAGGAGTGCCTGCCCGCCCCGGCCCCGACGTCGATCACCTTGCTGCCCGGAACCACACCGAGCCGGTCGAAGTCCACCGTCAGCATCGCGTCACCGTTTCCTCTCGTCGTATCCGGCCGCCCGGCACGACTCGATGGAGGCCGCGTAGCGCTCCACCGTCGCCTCGGCGACCGACCGCCAGCTGTACCGGCGCTGGGCGCGCTCGCGCCCGGCCTCCCCGAGCCGCCG
>NZ_KB912578.1:38959-41328 GCF_000383775.1 Saccharomonospora halophila 8 | reverse complement strand
CCGCCGTCGGGGCCGCCGTCGGAACCGCCCCGGTTCCGCACCGGTCCGTCCGCCCGCGGCACGTTCTGGGCGCCGCGCACCGAGATCGGGCTGCCCGGGGGTTCGGCGCAGTAGGCCTCGGTGTTCGGCGGCACGTCCTCGGTCTCGTCGGCCGCTCGCCCGGGGGTGGTCTCGTAGCCCTTCGTGCACGACGGGGGATCGAAGAAGTTCAGGACCAGCCCGAGGTGGCCCTCGCCGTTCGACGTCACCGACTTGGAGAACGCCGAGGCGATCGGCAGGGCGACCAGCAGCTGTTCCACCGCGTCGGTGCGTGCGGCGGTGATCCGCGTCGTGGTGAGCAGGTTCGCCAGCAGCACGCCGGTGGACGTGCCGGTCTCGGCCAGGAACTCGTCGACCTCCCGGCTCAGGCCGGGCGCGCGGTCCACCACGGTGCGCAGGTCGGGGTCCGCCTCCTTCAGCGCACCCGCGATCTCGGAGAATCCCTCGGCGATCCGCAGCAGCTCGTCGCCCTGCTCCCGTTGGGTCTGCAGGACCACGCGCCCGTCCGCGAGCAGCTGCCGCGTCTCGGGCAGGTTCTCCCGGGCGGCCGCGGTGAACGAGCCGGCCGCGTCGAGCAGGCGCTGCAGGTCCGGCCCCACCCCGTTGAACGCCTCATGTGCCTCGTCGACGACCGTCCGCACCGACTTCGGGTCCACACTGGACAACAGGTCGTGCGCTCCGGCGAGCAGGTCGTGCGGCATGACGGGGGTGTCCGTGCGCTCCCGGGGGATTACCGCGCCGGGTTCGAGATAGGGCGCACCGTCGCGGTGCGGGCGCAGGTCCACGTACTGTTCCCCGACCGCGGAACGGTTGGCCACCACGGCGTCGGTGTCGGCCGGGATCGGCGGTGCGTCGTCGGCGATGTCCAGCTCGACGGTGAGGCCGTCGCCGTCCAGGTCCAGCGACCGCACCCGCCCCACGGTGACCCCCCGGTAGGCCACCTCGGCGCCCTCGAAGATGCCGCCGGAGGAGGCCAGCTCGACGTGGACGGAATAGCCGCGTCCGGTGACGAGCCGGTCGAGCCCGGCGTACTTCCCGCCCGCGTAACCGACCGCGAGCACCGAGATCAGCCCGAACACGAGCAACAGCACCTTGTTCCGACCCGTCAGTCTCATCGCGTCCCTCCGAGCAGGCCGCCCAGCAGTCCCCCGACGCCGCCCCCGGCCTCGTCCCGGGAACCGGTGTCCGGCTCCGCGGTGCCGGGCAGGGGCAACGGCGGCGCGGACGAGTCCGTGCCGCCCCCGGGGTCACCGGCGGTGCCGGAGGTGTCCGGCCCGTCGGCGTTCGTCAGGTCGCCCATCCCCGCGGGGAGGTAGGCCCCGAGGAGGTTCTTCAGTACCGAGTCGAGGTTGAGGTCCAGCCGGACTCCCACGTTGGCGTAGTCCCCGTGCACGATCCGGTGGCCGAACACCGGGATCGGGTAGGTGGGCAGCAGCTTCAACGCCTCGGCCAGGTCGGGACCGGTCTCCGCGAGCTTCTCCAGCACCGGCGCCGACGAGGCGAGGTTGGCCGCCAGCTCGTCGCGCGTGGCCTCGATCACCCTGCTGCCCACGCCGGAGAGTTCGTCGAGCGAACCGAGCATGCCGACGAGCTGTTCCCGCTGGTCGTCCACCACCTTCAAGCCCGGCTCCAGGTGGTCGAGCGCCAGGGTGAGGTCGTCGGACTGCTCGTCCAGCGTCGCGGCGAGGTCGTTCACCCCCTCGATGGCGCGCACGATCTCCCCGCGCTGCCCGTCGAGTTCGGTGGCCAGGTGATCGGCGCGGGACAGCAGTGCGCGGAACTCGGCCTCGTTCCCGGTCAGCGCGGTGTTCAACTCCCGGACGATCTCCCGCAGCTGTTCGACACCGCCGCCGTTGAGCAGCAGGGACAGCGCCCCGAGCACCTCCTCCACCTGCGCGTGCCGCCCGGTGCGCGCCAACGGGATGGTGTCCCCGTCGGACAGCCGCCCCGCGGACTCCTCCCCGTCGGAGGGGGGCGACAGTTCGACGAACTTCTCACCGAGCAGGCTGGACTGGCGGAGCTCGGCGTCGGCGTCGGCGGGCAGCCCGATCCCGCCGTTGATGACGAGAAGCACCTCCGCCGACTTCGTGTCCTCGGCGAGCGTGATCCGCTCGACCCGGCCCACCGCGACGTCGTCCACCTTCACCGCGGCCTGCGGCACCAGGTCGAGGACGTCGCGGAACTCCACGGTCACCCGGTAGGGGTCGTCACCGAGGTCCGCCCCACCGGGCAGCGGCGCGCTGTACAGCCCGGAGAAGCCCCCGTCGGCGCACCCGGCCACGAGCAGCGTGACGCCGAGTGCCGCGGCGAGCCTGCGCAGCCGCCTGCGC
>NZ_KB912578.1:26653-38859 GCF_000383775.1 Saccharomonospora halophila 8 | reverse complement strand
GGCGAGCCTGCGCAGCCGCCTGCGCGGCCGCGGCCGTGGCCGTGCCGGTCGCGGTGGCGGATCCGGTGCGTGTGTCGGCTGGGTCATTCGTCACTGCCTTTCCGGCGGTCACCGTTGCTGTGGGCCCGCCGCGATCACCGGCAGGGGCAGCGGAGGAAGCTCACCGCGCTGGATCGCGGACACCAGCGCCGAGATGGGCGGCACCCCGGTCGCCCCGTCCACCACCGGGGCCAGGACCTCGCAGAGTTTGTTCAGCGTCTGCGGCACTTCATCGGGTGTGGCGAGTCCGACCAGCCGGCACACCGTGGTCACCAGTGGGTTGGTCAGTTCGTTCGCGTTGTACCGGACCGCGATCGAGCCGCTGTTGGCGTCGTAGGAGTTGATGAAGTTGCTCAAGCCGGTGGGGGCGACGTCGATCGCCTCGGCCAACGACGCCCGCTCGTCGACCAGGGTCTGCGTCAGCCCGGCGAGTTTATCCACATTGGACGTCATCAGGTCGCTGTTGTCCTCGACGAACCGCCGGACCTCGCCGAGCGCCGTGCCGAGGTCGGACAACGCGGCCGAGACCTCGTCCGAGTCGTCGGCGAGCAGGTCGGTGACCTCGGCGAGCCTGCCGTAGAACTCCTCGACCGCTGCGTCGCTGTCGGCCAGCACCTCGGTGAACTCTCCGAGATTGCGCACCGTGGAGAACAGCTCGCCCTTCGACTCGTCCAGCGTCGTGACCAGCTCGGACATGCGGGTGATCGTCGTGTTGAGATCGCGGCCGTTGCCCTCCATGCTTTCGGCCGCCGCGTCGAGCGCGTCCGAGAGGGCCCCGTCCGAGTTGGCGCCGTCCGGGCCGAGCGTGCGCGACAGCTCGTCCAGGGTGGAGTAGAGATCGTCGATCTCCATCGGCGTGGCCGTGCGGTCCCGGCCGAGCACCGCGCCGGAGGACAGCTCCGGCCCCGACTCGTAGACCGGCGTCAGCTGCACGTACCGGTCACTGACCAGGCTCGGCGCGACGACCACCGCACCCGCGTCGGCGGGGATCGTGACGTCGGGCTGCACCGTCATGTCGACCCGGACGTCGTCTCCCTCCGGCACCACCGCGGTGATCGTGCCGACCTCGATGCCGAGGACCCGCACCGACGAACCCTCGTAGAGGCCCACCGCCTTGTCGAAGTACGCGGAGAAGGCCGTCCCCCCGGTGTCACGCAGCGCCCACCACGCCGATCCCGTGATCACCAGTGCCACCACGCACCCGATCGCGATCCAGCTCCGCACCGACCGTGCTGCCCTGCCCTCGGCTGTCATCGGCCCCCGCTTTCCACACCCTGGTTCGGCGCGGCCATCCCCGGGTCGCACCCGCCCGGGTTGAACGCCGCACCGTCCACATTGATCGTCGGCGGCAGCATTCCGCAAATGTATCCCTCGAACCACCGCCCGTTCCCGGTGACGTTGGTGCCGATCCTGGTGAACGGCCCCAACAGTTCCAGGCTCCGCTGCAGATTGCCCCGGTTGCGTTGCAACATGTCGGTGACCGAGTCGAGGCGTTCCAGTGCGGGGCGCAGGTCCTGCTCGGTGTCGGCGACCATGCCGGTCAGTTCCCGCGAGACCCGCCGGGTTCCGCGCAGCAACGAGTCGATGGCCTGCTCCCGTCCGGCGATCTCGTCGAGCAGCCGGTTGCCGTTGTGCACGATGGCGCGCAGCTTCTCGTTGCGGGAGGCGAGCGTGCCGGTGAGCGCGTCGGTGTTGGACAGCAGCCGGGCCAGCTCCGCGTCCCGGGAGGCGACCGTCTCGGACAGGGCGGACAGCCCGCTCAACGCCTCCGACATGGGCGCCGAGGTGTCCGACAGGACGTCGGCGACCACGTCGAAGCTGTCCGCGAGCTGTCCGGTGTCGATCTCCTCGACCGTGCCGGACAGCCGGTCGAAGGCGTCCTGGAGCTCGAACGGTGTCCGGGTCCGCTCGACCGGGATCACCGAGGCCGGATCCTGCGGGGACTCCCCCTCCGGGGCCAGTTCCAGGAACTTGTCGCCGAGCAGTGTCTTGATCTTGATGGCCGCGGTGGTCCGGTCGCCGATGCGGGTCGCGTCGAACGAGTCGACGGTGAACGTGGCCCGCACCCGCGTCCCGTCCAGCTCGACCTCGTCGACCTCACCGACCTTGACCCCGGCGATCTGCACCTCGGCCTCGGCCTCCAGCCCCGCCGACTCGGCGAAGTGGGCCGAGTAGGTCGAGCTGGTGTTCAGCATCGGGATCTCGTCGGAGCGGTAGGCCGCGACCACGACCAGCACGATCAGCACGAGGCTCACGGCGCCGACCGTGGCCTGGTTGCGTTCCCTGAGAGGTTTCACGAGACCTGGCACCTCTGCGGCTCGTCGGTCGCGGGCAGCGGCAGGATCGGCAGGTCGACGTTGAGTGCCCGCACCCCGATCGTGCCGGTCAGCCCGCACAGGTAGTAGTTGAACCAGCTTCCGTAGCTGGTCACCCGCATGAAGCTGGACAGGTTCCGCGGCAGGTTCCGCAGGATCATCTCGTAGGTCCGCTCCGAATTCTCCAGCTCACCGGCGAGGTCGTTCAGCGCGCCGACATTGCGCCGCAATTCGGGACGCACCTGATCCAGCAGTCCCGAGGTGGCCTCGGTGAGCTCGGCCATGCCTTCGACGGCCGCACCGATCGGTTCCCGCTGCTCGGCCAGTCCGGTGACCAGCCGCTCGGTGGTGTCGACCAGGTCGGCGAACCGGGGTGCCCGGTCGTTGACCGTGTCGAGCACCGAGTTGAGGTTGCCGATGACCTCGCCGATCACCCGGTCCCGCTCGGCGAGGGTGCCGGTCAGCGAGCCGATGTGCCGCAGCAGACTGCGGACCGTGCCGCCCTCGCCCTGCAGGACCTGGATCAACTCGTGGGAGAGCTGGTTGACCTGGTCGGGTTCGAGCGCGCGCAGCAGCGGGCGGAACCCGTCGAACAGCGCGGTCAGGTCCAGTGCGGGATCGGTGCGGTCGACCGGGATCGTCCCGTCCGCGGGCAGGGTCCCCTTCCCCGCGACGTCGGTGTTCAGCGACAGGTACCGCTGCCCCACCAGGTTGCGGTACCGGACCGTGGCGGTGACCAGCCGCGGGAGGTCCCGGTCGCGCGCGACGGTGAAGGACACCTCGGCGACGTTGTCGTCGGCGATGGCGATGTCGGTGACCTGACCGATCTTCACCCCGGCGATCCGCACGTCGTCCCCGGCGTTCAACCCGGACGCACTGGTGATCCGGGCGGTGTAACCGGAGGTCGCCCCGAAGTTCGTGTTCGCGATCGTGGCGGCGAGGACCCCGGTGAGCAGCATCGTCACCGCCGCGAACGCGGTCATCTTCAGCAACGCGGGCACGAACCGTCTCATCGCAGCTCCACCGTCGTTCCCCGGTACAGCGGGCCGAGCAGCAGCGAGGTCCACCCCGGTGCCTCCCCGGGGGCGATGCCGGTCGTCGGCGCCTGCAACAGCGACACGAGGGCCTGCTCGGCCGGCGAGTTCGCGGGCCACCCGGCTCCCGGGTTGCTCCCCCCACCGTCGGTGCCGGAGGAATCCTCGAACGGGACGTCGAGTCCCTTGACCGGGCCGGGCAGCGGATTGTCGTCCTGCGGGGTGTCCGGGTGGCTCGAACCGTCCTTCAGTGGGCCCCCCGGGGGCTGTTGGGGCCACTTACCCGGAGCGGGCACCTGCGGGTAGCAGCGCGGACCACGCGTGTCGTTGTACTCCGGATCGTCCCGGCCGGGCACGTATTTCCCGCGGTCCCGGGCGATGAACCGGATGACGACGTGGTTGCGCTCGTCCGTGCCGTGGCCGAACGCGCGCTCGGCCGCCGGGACCGAACCCGCGAACTGGCCGAACATGCACGGGTACTGCGGTGCGTACTTCGCCAGAATGTCCAGCACCTCCTGTGAGGTGGTGGTGAGCCGGATCAGGTTGTCCTCGTTGGCCTCCAGGAACCCGCCCAGGTTGCCCGCCGCGCTGCGCACCGAGGCGTACAGATCGCCCAGCTGCTGCCGCTTCTGAAGCAGGGTGCGGGTCGTGGTGGTCGCGTCCGCCATGGCGTCGAGGAAGGCGGGTGCGGCCCGGTCCCAGGACTCGGCGGCGTCGGCGAGTGCACTGATGTCGGCCTTCATGTCCGGCAGCGACGGCGTGATCCGCTCCAGGTAGCCTGCCAGGTCGGTCACCGTCTCGCCGAGCTGCTGTCCACGCCCGGACAGGGCGGTCGACATCGCGTTCAGGGTGCTCGACACCTTCTGCGGCTGCACCGCCTCCAGCAGCGGCAGCGTCTCCGACAGAAGCTGCTCCACCTCGACCGCCTCGGCGCTGCGGTCCTGCCGGATCACGTCCCCCGCGCGCAGGTGGCCCGTCCCGCCACCCTCGGGAGGTTGGAGGGCGACGTACCGCTCGCCGAACAGCGTCTTGGGCAGCAGCCGTGCGGTGACCGAGGCGGGGATCCGCTCCAGCGAGTCCGGTTCGATCGCCAGCTCCAGCTCGGCACCGTCGCCGTCGGTGCCCACGTCACGCACCTCCCCGACCCGGACACCGTGGATCTTGACGTCGGCACCGGTCCGCATCTGGGTGCCGAGGCGGTCCATCGTCAGCCGGACCGGTACGGCGTCCGAGAACGCCTTGTTGTAGACCGCGATCGTCGTGCTGAGGAACAGCGCCACCATCACGAGGAACACCAGCCCGAGCGCCTGGTGCCGGAGTCTGCGCAGCAGCAGTCGTCGCATCGCGCTCATCCGGAGATCCTCACTGTGGTCGACGCGCCCCAGATCGCGAGACTGAGGAAGAAGTCCAGCACCGCCACGAGCACGATGGACGTGCGGACCGCACGGCCGACCGCGACGCCGACCCCGGCCGGGCCGCCCTTCGCCGTGTAGCCGTAGTAACAGTGCGACATGATCACGATCGTGGAGAAGATCAGCACCTTGCCGAACGAGTACAGCACGTCCTCGGGCGGCAGGAAGAGGTTGAAGTAGTGGTCGTAGGTCCCGGCCGACTGCCCGTACATCCAGATGGTGATCTGCCGGGAGGCCAGGTAGGACGACAGCAGCCCGACCGCGTAGAGCGGGATCACCGCCGTGACCCCGGCGAGCACCCGCGTGGTGACCAGGTAGGGCAGACTGGGCACGCCCATGACCTCCATCGCGTCGATCTCCTCGGAGATCCGCATCGCGCCCAGCTGGGCGGTGAACCCGCAGCCCACCGTGGCCGACAGCGCCAGTCCGGCCGCCAACGGGGCGACCTCACGGGTGTTGAAGTAGGCGGAGATGAACCCGGTCAGGGCGGCCGTGCCGAGCTGGTCCAACGCGGCGTAACCCTGCATCCCGACGATGAGACCGGTGAACATGGTCATGCCGATCATCACGCCGAGGGTGCCGCCGATGACCGCGAGCCCGCCCGAACCGAAACAGACCTCGGTGAGCAGCCGCAGCGTCTCCCGGCTGTAGCGGCGCACGGTCCGCGGCGCCCACGCCAGGGCCCGCACGTAGAACAGCAGCTGGGTCCCCAGCCCCTCCAGCGACGCACCGGGACGCGCGATGATCTCCAGGGTGCGGTCGCCGACCTTCCGGTCGGTCCCGTGGGTCTCCGGCATCGGCATCACAGCGCCTTCGGGGGCACGATCTTGAGGTAGATCGCGGTCAGCACGACGTTGATCAGAAACAGCAGCATGAACGTGATGACCACGGCCTGGTTCACCGCGTCCCCCACGCCCTTGGGACCGCCCGAGGGGTTCAACCCCCGGAACGCGGCCACGACACCGGCCACGAAACCGTAGAGGAACGCCTTCAGCTCGCTGACCCACAGGTCGGGCAGTTGGGCCAGCGCGTTGAAGCTGGCCAGATAGGCACCGGGGGTGCCGCCCTGCAGCACGACGTTGAAGAAGTAGCCGCCCAGCACGCCGACCACGCTGACCAGCCCGTTGAGCAGCACCGAGACCACGATCGCGGCGAGCACCCTGGGCACGATGAGGCGCTGGATCGGGTTCACCCCGAGCACCTCCATCGCGTCGATCTCCTCGCGGATCTTGCGCGCGCCGATGTCGGCGCACACGGCGCTGCCGCCGGCACCCGCCACGAGCAACGCCGTGATCAGTGGGGACGCCTGCTGCACGATCGCGAGGGCGCTGGCCGCGCCGGTGAACGACTGCGCGCCGATCTGCTGGGTCAGCGAGCCCAGCTGCAGCGCGATGACCGCGCCGAACGGGACGGCGACCAGGGCGGTCGGCAGGATGGTGACGCTGGCGAAGAACCAGCACTGCTGGATCCATTCGCGCCACTGGAACGGACGGCGGGGTATCGCACGCGCGACCTCCCACCCCAGGGTGGCGAGCCGGCCGACCTGGACCAGCGCCCCGTGGCCGGGGAACGGGGGAGAGCCCGCTCTCGCACCCATACAACCTCCGTAGCCGCTCGCCGGTGAACGTGAAACGGTCGCCGCACCCGCCGTCGGGTGCCGGGACGGCCCTAGAGCCGCAGCGCGTGCGTGGCGGTCGCCCCGCCGTCGACGGGGTACTCGCCCCCGGTGCAATAGGAACTGTCGTCGCAGGCGAGGAACGCCGCCATCGCGGCGATCTCCTCGGGCCGGCCCATCCGTTTGAGGGCGAGCCGGACCACCGCCGGGCTCGCGTCGACGTCACCGCCCAGCGCGGTGCGGACCATGTCAGTGTCGATCATCCCGGGATGCACCGAGTTGACCCGGATCCCCTTGTCGCCGAGTTCCAGGGCGGCGACCTTGGTCATGCCCCGGATCGCGAACTTGCTCGCGGTGTAGGCGCTCACCAGCGGCATCCCCGCCAATCCCTCGACCGACGACACGTTGACGATCGAGCCGCCACCGGCGGCCGTCATCGGTTCAACGACCGACCGCATCCCGAGGAACGTGCCGGTCTGGTTCACCCGGACGACCCGTTCGTAGTCGGCCAGCTCGGTGTGCGCCAACTCCGCGAAGTGCAGCAGGCCCGCGTTGTTGACGAGCACGTCGAGCGAACCGAACGCGGAGACCGTGCGCGCCACCACCGCGCTCCACTGCCCCTCGTCGGTGACGTCGAGGTGTTCGTAGCCCGCGGCGTCGCCGAGCGCGGCGGCGACGTTCCTGCCCTCGTCGTCGGTGACGTCGGTGAGCATCACGCGGGCGCCCTCGTCGACGAACCGCCGTGCCGCCGCCGCGCCCTGGCCGCGCGCGGCCCCGGTGATCAGCGCGACCTTCCCGGACAACCTGCCCATGCCTGCCTGCCTTCCGTGCCTGTGTCGTACCGGCGCCGCGTGCCGGGCCCGCTACATCATCTCGTCGCCGAGCGGCATCATCACGGTCTTGAGCTCGGTGTAGGCCTCGACCGACGACTGCCCGCCCTCGCGGCCGAGCCCGGACTCCTTGAACCCGCCGAACGGCAGGTGCGGTTCCACCTGGAACCCGTTGATCCCGACGGTGCCCGCGCGGAGCCTGCGGGAGACCCGGAAGGCGCGCTGGGCGTCGGCGCTGAACACGCCGGCGCCGAGCCCGTAGCGGGTGTCGTTGGCCAGGGCGAGGGCCTCCTCCTCGTCGGCGAACGGCACGACCGACAGCACCGGCCCGAAGATCTCCTCCTGGGCGATCGTGGACGCGTTGTCCACGTCGGCGAAGATGGTGGGGGCGACGAAGTTGCCCGCCGCGCACTCGCCGCCGAGCCGTTCGCCGCCGGTCACCAGGCGGGCCCCCTCGGCGCGCCCCTGCTCGATGTAGCCGAGCACGCGGTCGAGCTGTCTGCCGTTGATCAGCGGCGCGGACATCACCGCCGGGTCGAACGGGTCGCCGTAGGTGACCGCCGCCGCCATGCCCTCGGCGGCGGCGAGGAACTCGTCGTAGACCTCGCGCTGCACGAGCGCCCGGGTGTTGGACACGCACGCCTGGCCGGACAGACCGAGGGTGACGGCGCCGACCGTGGTCGCCGCCGCGACACCGACGTCGGCCGCGTCGGCGAACACCAGCGCGGGGGACTTCCCGCCGAGTTCCAACGACACCCGCTTGAGCGTGCCCGCGGACGCCTCCACGATCCGGCCGCCGACGTCCCGGCTGCCGGTGAAGCTGATCTTGTCCACGTCCGGGTGCGTGATCAGGCGTTCCCCCGTGGGGTCGCCGGTGCCGGTCACCACGTTCAGCGTGCCCGCGGGCAGACCCGCCTCCAGCACCAGCTCGACCATCCGCAGCACCGTGAACGAGGCGTACTCGGACGGCTTGAGCACGACCGTGCACCCCGCGGCGAGGGCGGGGGCGACCTTCTGCGCGAACAGCAGGAACGGTGCGTTCCACGGCAGGATGGCCCCGACCACCCCGAGCGGTTCGCGGAACGACATCGCCAGGTGGTCACCGCCCTGGTACGGCGGCAGGGTCTGGCCGCCGATCTTGTCCACCCAGCCCGCGTGGTGGTCGAACGCGTCGGCGGCCACGGAGACCGACGTCGCGTAGACGCTGCCGAACGAGACCGGGACCGAGTTGTCCAGGGCCTGCAGCCGCCGGAGCTCGTCGGCGTGGGTGCGCAGCAGTTCGGCCGTGCGGCGCAGCACGGCGATGCGGGTGCCCGCCCGGGCGTTCGACCACTCCCCCGCGTCGAAGGCGCGCCGGGCGGCGGCCACGGCGTCGTCCACGTCGTCCGCCGAGGCCACGGCGATGTCCCCGATCTCCTCGCCGGTGGCCGGATGGATGTGGGTCCAGGTGGCGCCACCCCGTGCCGGGACCCACTCCCCGCCGATGTGGAGCCGTCCCGTCCTCAGCCCGACGGACTCGCGGTAGGGCTGCACGGTCAGGGTCATGAACTCGCCTCCATACGCGTCCGGTCCGCCGCCGGTGCCCCGGCCGCGGGAGTCCCGGAAGGCCCGCCGGGCCTGCCACCGGTCCTCACCCGACCGCCAGAGTAGAACTTATTCTCGCACGAATCAATACTCGGTTCACACCGATTATCTGGTGGTTGAACAGGGATTTTCCAATCCCATCGGCAGCGTTAATGAGTACATGTTCTAGCTCGCGAGCGCGACCACACCCTCGGGCACACCCGCCCGGCGCGGACACGTCGCGACCGGTGTCCTTGAGGTAGAACGTGTTCTACACTGCGCTCCGGGCGACGGTCCATGCCCTGCCAACGGCCGAGCGGAGGAAACAGATGCGGATCAGCCACGCACCGGAGCAACAGCAGCTGCGCGACGAACTGCGTACCTACTTCGCCGAGCTGATGACCCCGGACCGCCGCGAAGCGCTGGCCGGCGAGGGCGGCGAGTACGGCGACGGGACCGCCTACAAGGAGATCGTGCGCACGCTCGGCCGGGACGGGTGGCTCGCCCTCGGGTGGCCGAAAACCTACGGTGGCCGCGAGCTGTCCATGCTCGACCAGCTCGTCTTCACCGACGAGGCGGCGATCGCGGGCGTCCCGGTGCCGTTTCTGACCCTGAACACCGTCGGCCCGACCATCCTGCGGTTCGGCACCGACGAACAGCGGGACCACTTCCTGCCCCGGATCGCCGCGGGCGAGCTGCACTTCTCCATCGGATACTCCGAGCCCGAGGCGGGCACCGACCTCGCCGCCCTGCGCACCCGTGCCGTGCGGGACGGCGACGAGTACGTGATCAACGGCCAGAAGATGTGGACCAGTCTCATCGAGTACGCCGACTACGTGTGGCTGGCCGCCCGCACCGACCCGGACGCACGCAGGCACAAGGGCCTGTCGATCCTCATGGTCCCGACCACCGCCGAGGGCTTCTCGTGGACCAAGGTGCGCACCGTGGCCGGGCCCGGCACGAGCGCGACGTACTACTCGGACGTCCGGGTGCCGGTGTCGGCGCGGATCGCCGGGGAGAACGAGGGGTGGCCGCTGATCACCAACCAGCTCAACCACGAACGGGTCGCCCTCACCTCCGCCGCACCGCTGCAGGCGGCACTGGCCGAGGTGGCCGACTGGGCCCGGGAGACCGAACACCCCGGCGGCGGCCGGATGATCGACGCGGAGTGGGTGCGGATGCACCTGGCCCGCGTCCACGCGCACACCGAGTACCTCAAGCTGCGCAACTGGAAGGTGGCCTGGGCCGCCGCGGAGAGCGAGCTCGGGCCGGGCGAGTCCTCGGGAACGAAGGTGTTCGGCACCGAACTCGCCACCGAGGCCTACCGGCTGCTCATGGAGGTCCTGGGCGCGGCGGGGATGGTCCGGGACGGCTCACCGGGCGCCGCACTGCGCGGCCGGATCGAGAGCGCACACCGCTCGGCGCTGATCCTGACCTTCGGCGGCGGCACGAACGAGATCCAGCGTGACCTCATCGCGGCCACGACCCTGGGTCTCCCGGTCACCCGCTGACCGGCGTCGGCGCCGGGGCCCACGGCATCCCCGACGACGCGGCGCTCCGGAGGCCGACGGCGGATCGAGGCCCGTTCACCCCTGCGGCGGGTTCACGACCGGGCCTCGGGAGCCGGGTCGCGAATGTCCGCGGAACTCGCGGCCCGTCGGCGTCGGAGCCTGCGGACGAGCTCGGCGACCAGCGTCAGTGCCAGCGCCGAACCGAGACCGAACGCCAGGCCCGTGACCGGCTCCGTCCGGAAGGCGGCACCGCCGAGGTAGCCGACCAGGCTCCAGCCGACCGCCCAGAGCACCGCGGCGGAGGCATCGAACAGGGAGAACGACCGCAGCGGGTATCCCACACCGCCCATCGAGATCGTGGTCGCCGTGCGCACACCGGGCACGTAGCGCGAGGCCAGCAGTACCTGACCGCCGCGCTCGGCGATCCCCCGCCGGGCCCAGTCGTAGGCCGCCCGGGCACGTCCGGAACGCCGGATACGCGCACTCGACCGCCCGATCGTCACCCGCCCGATCGTGTAGGAGACGTGGTCCCCGACGAACGCCCCCGACGCACCGGCGAGAACCACCGGGATCAGCGTGGCGCCGGATCCGCTGTCCGAGGCGGCGAGGACGGCGACGGTGACCAACGCGGTCTCTCCCGGCACCGCGGGGAAGAACCCGTCGAGAGCGGTGAGGCCGAACAGCACCGAATACAGCCACGGGGACGCGATAAGCTGCTCGGTCAGGCTCAACAGGTGCTCGAACACGACCGTCCCCCCGCAGCGCGTTCCCCCGACACGACCGCGGTCACGATACCGCACCGGTCGGGTCCGTGCCGACCGCCGGGCGGACGTACCCGATGGTGCGGGGTCGGTCCGATCCTCCTCAGCGAGGTTCGAGGACGACGACCGGGATCGTGCGGTCCGTCCACGCCTGGTAGGTCTCGAAGTCCGCGTAGAGGTCGACCAGTCTCGTCCACAGTCCGGAGCGTTCGGCGCCGGTGGCCACGCGCGCCCGGACCGGCCGCACCTCGGCACCGACCTGCACGACCGCGTCCGGGTGCGCGAGGAGATTGCGGTACCACTGCGGGTGCCGGGGCAACCCGCCCTGCGAGGCGACCACGACGAGATCCGCGCCGTGGCCCAGGTACAGCAGCGGCGTGGTGAACCAGCGGCCGGACCGTCTCCCCCGGTGGTCGAGCAGCAGTGTCGGCACGGGCCTGCGGAAACCGGAACCGATCCGCCATTTTCCGCCGATCCGGCCGTCCGTGGCGCGGTAGACCCACGTCTGCACCCGGGATCCGTACTTGATGATCCTGGCGACGACGGGCGAGTCGAGCTGGTCGGGGCGGTTGTTCGCGTCGGGCATCAGCACCTCCCTGCGGGGAGTACATCACGATGCGGTCCCGGCACGGATCCCGGTCCCGCTGTCCGAAACGGAGCGAACGCGGCACTTCCGCCGAGGGGCGCGGTCCGGTTACCGTCGGACGGCGACGAGCGACGGCGCGATCGCGGCGAAGGGACGGTCCATGGATTTCTCGCTCACCGAGGCCCAGAACGACCTCGCCGGGCTCACCCGCCGCATCGTCGGCGACCACGACACCGCGGAGTCCGCGGGGACGCACGGCACCGGCGGGTTCAACCGGCCACTCTGGACGAAGCTCGCCCGTGCCGGGATTCTCGACGCCGCGCTGCCCGCATCGGTCGGGGGCGGGGGATTCGGCGTCCTGGAGCAGTGTTCGGTACTGAGTGAGCTGGGCCGCGCGGTGGCGCCCGTGCCGTACCTGTCCACCATCGCGGCGGCGGCCTCGACCCTGGCGGAGTTCGGCGACGGCGCGGTGCTGGAGCGCAGGCTGGTGCCGGTGATCCAGGGGCACCAGGTGCTCGCCGTGGCGCTGCCGGACGCCGC
>NZ_KB912578.1:23652-26553 GCF_000383775.1 Saccharomonospora halophila 8 | reverse complement strand
GTGTCGCCGCAGTCGGTCGTCGACCACGCGGACGCCGCGCTGGTGGAGGCGGACGACGTCGCCGTGGAGACGGTGCTGCCCGCCGCGGCGACCGGTTCGGCCCGCGCCCGGATGACCGTGGGGCTGTGCGCGACGCAGCTCGGGGTGCTCGAACGGGCCGTGGAACGCACGGCCGACTACGCGCGGGAGCGCGAACAGTTCGGCAAGCCGATCGGGTCGTTCCAGGCGGTGCGGCACCGGCTCGCCGACGCCCACCTGGACGTGGAGGCCGTCCGGCTGACGCTGTGGCAGGCCGCCTGGCGGTTGTCCGAGGGCGCCACGGGAACGGACGCCGCGCAGGAACTGTCCACCGCCAAGTACTGGGCCTCCGAGGCGGGCCACCGGGTCGCGCACGCGGCGGTCCATCTGCACGGCGGGGTCGGCATCGACACCGACCACGAGATCCACCGCCATTTCGTCGCGGCCAAACGCACCGAATTCACCCTCGGCGGCGCGACGGCACACCTGCGGCAGCTCGGCGCGGCCCTGGCCTGAACCCGGGCGCACCCGCCGTCACCCGGCGGAATCACCCGGTGGGCGGTCGCTGACGTTGCGCCGCAGCGTCTCCAGCAGGTGTTCCAGCCGCGCGGTGTCGTCGGTGTCGAGTCCGTCGCGCAGACGGCGGTCGAACGCGACGGCGGCCTCGCGCATCCGGTGGAACGCCGCGTCGCCCGCGTCGGTGAGTTCCACCAGGTGCACCCGCCGGTTCGCGGGGTCGCGGCGGCGGGTGACCAGCCCGTGGGACTCCAGGGTGTTCAGGTGCTGGGTCAGCGTCGCGCCACGGATCCCCACGGCCTCCGCCAGCTCCCGCTGATTCGCCAGGGGCGCGGACTTCAGCGCCATCAGCACCAGCCAGCTCGGGCGCGAACCGCCCGCGTCCGCGAGCGCGTCGTCGAACGCCTGACTGACGGCCTTCGCGGTTTTCGCAAGCCGGAGCCCCAGCGGCGGTCCGGACGGACGCTGTGCCATGCCACGGACACTACCATTATCGTTAGATGGCGAACCATTTGACGCCTAATCGTTCGTCACCTAACGTAGACATCGGGAGCGGTCGCTCGATACGGAGAAGGTGACCGGGATGCGGATCAGTGTGAGCGTGACGAACTACTCGTGGCGGGACGGGCCGCCCGAACGACGGCTCGCCGAGGTCGCCCGCGCGGCGGACCACGCCGGGTTGGACACCCTCTGGGTGCCGGACCACCTCCTCCAGGTCGACCCGACGAGCACCGGGGACGCGGAGATGCTGGAGGCCTACACCACCCTGGGTTTTCTGGCCGCACGGACCCGGCGGATCCGGCTGGGAACCCTGGTGACGGCCGTGACGTTCCGACCGGCGGCCTTGCTGATCAAGGCGGTCACCACGCTCGACGTACTCTCCGGGGGGCGCGCCCGGCTGGGGCTCGGTGCCGGCTACCACGAAGGGGAGGCGCGGGCCATGGGACTGTCCCTGCCACCGATCGCCGAGCGGTTCGCCCGCCTCGAAGAGACACTCCGGCTCGCCGAGCACCTGTGGAGCGGACACGAAACGGCCTTCCACGGCACCCGTCACCACCTTGAGAACCCGGTGAACAGGCCGTTCCCGGTCTCCCGGCCACGCCCACCGGTGCTGATCGGGGGCACGGGCGAACAGCGCACACTGCGACTCGTCGCCCGGTACGCGGACGCGTGCAATCTCTACGACCTCCCCGATGACGGCCGGACCGTCCGCCGGAAAGTCGCTGTGCTGGCCAGGCACTGCGAGGAACTCGGCCGCTCCATCGACACGGTCGACAAGACCCTGACGACGCGCCTGTCCGCCGGAGAGAACACCGACGACTTCGTCCGGCGGTGCGCCCTCGCCGGGGAATGGGGTATCGACCACGTCGTCGTGCTCACCAGCGGGCCGTGGACGGAGCAGGGTATGGCCACGCTCACCCGAGCGGCGGACGAACTCGGAGGGAAACGGTGACCGCGACACAACCACCTTCCCTCCCGCGGTCACGCGCGACCCGCGGTAGGCGGCTCGGACCACGGGCGCGCAAGAGTGCCCTGGTCGTCCACATCGTCACGGCGGGCGCGTGGATCGGCATCGACGTGGTGTTGGCGGTCCTGGTGTTCACCGCGTTGACGACCGACGACGTGATCACGGCGGCGGTGAGTTACCAGGCGCTCGAACTGTTCGCGCTCTGGCCGCTGTTCCTCACCGGGATGGCGTGTCTGGTGTCCGGGCTCGTGCTGGGCGCGGGCACCCGGTACGGCGTGGTGCGGTACTGGTGGGTCGTCGGCAAACTGGTGATCAACGTCGTGTTCGTGGCCCTGGTGCCGCTGGCGCTGCGGCCCGCGGTGACCGCGGCGGCCGACTACGGGAGTGCGATGCCGACCGCACGGCCCGCACCGGAGGCGCTGGCCGACCTCATCTTCCCGCCGATCGTGTCACCACTGGGGCTGCTCGCCGCGGTGCTGCTGGCCGTGTTCAAGCCGTGGGGCCGGGTCCGGCCCCGGCGCCGCTGAGCGCCCGCGGCGTCTCAGGCGGGTGCCGGAGCACCCGCGGTGCCCTCAGGCGGGTGCCGGAGCACCCGCGGTGCCCTCAGGCGGGGAGGACGGGAACCACCCAGCCGTCGTCGGACTCCGCCCAGTCGGCGTCGGGGCTGCGGTTCCAGCCCGCGTCCCGCAGATGCTGCTCCGCCTGGGCGGGCTCGGTGGTTCCGACCGGGAGCTCCAGGACGGTAACCGGGGTCCCCCGGTCGTCCCGGACGATCAGATGCGGGGCCCCTCCCGGTCCGGCGACGATGAAGTGGGCGTTGTTGGCCATGTGTCTCCCCTCGTCCGCGACGGTGCGGTACGGCCCCGCCGGGGGGGCGTACCGCACCGTCGCGGATAACC
>NZ_KB912578.1:16520-23552 GCF_000383775.1 Saccharomonospora halophila 8 | reverse complement strand
GACGCCCGCGGCGAGCAGGGTGACCCCGGCGGCACCGGCCACGGCGAGGCGACCGAAACGGTCGACCAGCAGGCCGCTCAACGGCGACGGCAGGCACATCGCGGCCACGTGCACGGCGATGACCAGGCCAGCCGCGCCGACGCCGTGGCCGTGGTCGCGCATATGGACGGGGGTCATGGTCATCACGGCGACCATGACGAGCTGGGTGACGACCACGACGGCGGCACCCGTCATCAGGTGCGCCCGGGAGGACGTGCCGGCTCCGGCCGGGTCCGGTTCGGCATCGTCGGGGGTGTCGTCGGGTCCGGTGTCCGTGGCGAGCGCGCGTGCGGTGGTCAACGGGTCGGGGCGGAGCAGGACCCGCAGCACGACGGCGGCCGCCCCGTAGGCGAGCGCGGCCAGCAGGAACGGGCCCGCCAGGCGCGGGAGGTCCACGGTCTCGGCGAACCGGCCGGTGACGGTCACGAGGTTCGGACCGACGACCGACCCACGGTGGTGGCGACCAGAACGGTGCTCACGGCGCGGCCGCGGTGCCGGGGTGCGGCGAGGTCCGCCCCGGCGTAGCGGGCCTGGAGGTTGGTGGCCGTGCCCGCGCCGTACGGCGGAGCTACCCCGGCCGGGAGGGACGGGGGCGCGGGGGTGAACAGGGCAGTTCGGCCGCGTCGGCGGTGAACCGGATCAGTGCGGGCTCAGGGCGTCTCGACGGGCAGGTCGGCGAGCCGCCATTCGAGCATCCCGTCGGTGAGGCGGCGGGCCGTGCGCCCGTGTGCGGTGAGCAGTCGGACGGCGTCGTGGGCGAGCACGCACCAGCTGCCCCGGCAGTAGGCGACGATCTCCTGGTCGGCCGGGACGGCGTCGAGCCGGTCGACGAGCTTCTCCACCGGCACCGAGACCGCACCCGGGATGTGTCCGGCGTCGTACTCCTCGCGTGGTCGCACGTCGAGCACGACCACGTCCCCGGTGGCCACCCGGCGCAGCAGTTCTTCCCGGCTCACCTGTTCGGTGTCGTCGGGGCCCAGGTAGGCGGCGCCCACGGCGTCCACGTCGGGCAGGTGGGCCCCGGCGACGGTGCGCAGCAACGCATACAGCGCGGCCACGTCGGCACCGGCGAGCCGGTAGTGGATCCGGGTGCCTTCCCGGCGCGTGCGGACCAGGTTCACCCGCTTGAGGGCCTGCAGATGCGCGGAGGCGGTGGTCAGCCCGAGCCCGGCCGCGTGGGCGAGCGACTCGACGGAGCGCTCCCCCTGGGCGAGCAGATCGAGCAGCTCCAACCGCTTGCCACTGCCCAGCGCCTTGCCGACACGCGCGAACTGGTCGAACAGGGCGGTCTTCATCTCCGGATCACCCATCATTCCTCCAATAATCCATGGATTAATATACGAACAGGTCCGGCGGTGAGCCGACCGTGCCCGGGGAACGTCCCGCGGACGGAACCGAGCCGGACGACGTGGATCCGCTGGAGGCCGCGACCATGAGCACCCACCCGGTACGGCTGGGGTTGCGCGCCAACCTCGCCCAGTTCAGCCTGCTCGTGGCGGTGAACGCGCTCGTCGGCGGGATGGTCGGCCAGGAGCAAACGGTGCTGCCCCTGCTGGCCGAGCGGGTGTTCGGCCTGACCGGCTACACGTTCCTGCTGACCTACGTGCTCGTCTTCGGGCTGAGCAAGGCCGCCACGAACTACCTGGCGGGCACCTGGGCCGACCGCTTCGGACGCAGACCGGTCCTGATCGCGGGGTGGCTGATCGCGCTCCCCGTGCCCCTGATGCTGATCTGGGCACCCGGTTGGGGCTGGGTCGTGGCCGCCAACCTCCTGCTCGGCGTCAACCAGGGTCTGACCTGGTCGACCACCGTGATCATGAAGGTCGACCTGGTCGGCCCCCGCCGGCGCGGACTCGCGATGGGCTTCAACGAGGCGGCCGGATACGGCGCGATCGCGGTCACGTCGGCGCTCGCCGGCTACCTCGCCGAGGAGTTCGGACTCCGGCCCGCGCCGTTCCTGCTCGGCCTGTCCTACGCCGTCATCGGCCTCGGCCTGTCCGTGCTCGCCGTCCGGGAGACCCGCGAACACGCCCGCCTGGAGGCCGCCGCCCACCCCACCGACGGCTCCGCGGCCGGGCACGCCCGGCTCACCGACCGGCAGGTGTTCACCCGCACCACCCTCACCGACCCGGCCCTGTCCTCGGCCAGTCAGGCCGGCCTGGTGAACAACCTGAACTTCGGGCTGTCCTGGGGCGTGTTCCCGCTGCTGTTCGCCGGAGCGGGGCTCGCCGTGGACCGGGTGGGCATCCTGGTGGCCCTCTACCCGGCGGTGTGGGGGCTCGGGCAACTCGCCACCGGCGCCCTGTCCGACCGGTGGGGGCGCAAACACCTCATCACCGGCGGCATGCTGACCCAGGCGGCGGCCCTGGCCCTGATCGCTCTCGTCGACACCTTCGGCGGGTGGACGGCCGCGACCGTCCTGCTGGGGGCCGGGACCGCGATGGTCTACCCGACCCTGCTCGCCGCGATCGGCGACGTCGCCCACCCGAGCTGGCGGGCCCGCTCCGTGGGCGTCTACCGGCTCTGGCGGGACAGCGGCTACGCCGCGGGCGCTGTCCTCGGTGGAGTGGTGGCCGACCTCTGGGACCTGCGTGCCGCGGTCTGGGCCGCCGCCGCGGTCAGCCTGCTTTCCGGGCTCGGCGTCGCGGTCCGGATGTACGAGACCCACCGGCGTGGGTGACGGGCACACGCACGGTGCCGGAGGAGCGGGTATCCGGGACCTGTGTCGACACTGGCCTGGATCGTCACCGCGGGCGTGACGATGGCGCTGCCGTCGCTCTCGCCCCTGAGGTGCGTCGGCCACCCGGGGTGCGTCGGGATGGCGGACACCCCGACGCACCCCGGTCCGTCGCGGCCGAGGAGCCTGCGCAGGAACCCGCCTGCGCCGCCACCACGGGTCCGAGGAGCGCAGGCGCACCGCTGCGACTTCGGCATCGCACGCCGTCCGGCACGGACAAGGCTGACAGGGGAGATCCGCCGCTGTGGCTGGGCCTACTGATGGCACGATGCATCTATGCGCACCACTGTGGAACTGCCTCCGGACCTGCTGCGTGCGGCCAAGGCCTGTGCCGCTGCGCGGGGGGGAGACGTTCAAGGAGTTCCTCACCAGGGCGATCGCCCACGAACTGGGCGAGACAGCCGCTCCGCCACCCAAACGTCGGAAGGTGCGGTTACCACTCGTCCGGAGTGAGCGTCCGGGTCACGTCGACCTCTCCAATGCCGAGATCGAAGCGATCTTCGCTTTCGACGACGCTGAGCAGACCAACGACTCACCCTCGACGAAGGATTCGAGCAACATTACCGCTCATTCACCGTTGTGAGGCTTGCTTGAACAACTCCCCGGAACGGTGATCCCGACCGACACGACGCAACGATGGCGCGGGTCGTCAGGGTGTGGCCTGTCGTGGTCTCCGCCGCACCGTTCGTACTCGCCCGGCAGCCCGAAGGTAAAACCACTGGTTGCTCAGGTGCTGACGACCTCCCGGTACGTACTCAGCACGTCCTTCACCGCGTCGGTGACGGGCGGGTCTTCGACGAGCGCCGTCCAGGTGTAGGCGTCGTGTTCCCGGAGCTCGATCGGCTCCGGGGCGCTGACCTCCACGGCGAAGTTGCACTGGCGGCTCCTCCTGCCGCTCCCACTGGCGTAGTCGAAGCTCCCGAGGTAGTCGCGGACAGCGGTCACGTCGAGCCCGGTCTCCTCCTTGACTTCGCGGATCAGGGCCGCGTCGAGCGATTCGCCTGCTTCGACCTTGCCGCTGGGCAGCTCGAAAATGCTGCCCATGAAGTCGCCCTCGGGACGCTGGAGCAGGAGCACCTTCCCGTCGTGCTGGACGACACCACCGACGACGAGCTGCTGCACGCCGTCGAGTTCGGCTTCGGCCGTGAGGCGGGAGATGAGTGTCCGGTCGGTCATGTCGATCATTCCTTCAGCTCTCGATACCGGTCAAAGCGCTCGATGGAGAGGCCATCCAGCTCATCCGCGTGATACCCGATCGGGATCGCGCACGGGTTGCGGACCTGCCCGGTTGAGTGGCTGGTGCAGGCATCGCAGACGTTGATGCCGCAGCACCCCGGCGCACTCGCCGGGTGACCTCAGACACCCCCCTGGGACCATGGACCGGCGGAACCCGATCAACACGGCGGCGACGTCGCCGGAGCGGTAGGACCGGCCGTACGACTGCAGGATGGGACAACACTCATGCCACCGCGTGCGAAGAAGGGACGGTCGGCGCCGTCGACGGTGTCGGAGCTCAAGAATACGCTGTGGAAGGCGGCGGACCGGCTCCGCGGATCACTGCCCGCGAGCCGGTACAAGGACGTCATCCTCGGCCTGGTGTTCTTGAAGTACGTCTCGGACGCCTACGACGAGCACCGCGAGACGGTTCACGCGGAACTGTCCGGGCAGGGCTACGACGAGGACCGGATCGCCGGGCTGATCGACGACCCCGCGACGTACCGGCAGCACGGCGTGTTCGTCGTCCCTCCCGCGGCCCGCTGGTCGTACCTGGCGGCGAACGCGAAGGGTGGGTCCGCCGGCCACACCGGACCCGCCAGGACCGTCGGCCGGTTGATCGACGAGGCGATGGAGTCGGTCATGGAGGCCAATCCCACGCTCCGGGGCACGCTGCCCCGGTTGTACGACGGGGAGACGCTCGACCAGCGCCGCCTCTGCGAGCTGCTCGACCTGTTCGACGGTGCCCGGTTCAGCAGGCGGGGCGAGCACCGCACCCGCGACCTGATGGGCGAGGTGTACGAGTACTTCCTCGGCAGATTCGCCCGCGCCGAAGGCAAACGGGGCGGGGAGTTCTTCACCCCGCCGAGTGTGGTCAAAGTGCTCGTCGAGGTGCTCGAACCGTCGAGCGGCCGCGTGTACGACCCGTGCTGCGGTTCCGGCGGCATGTTCGTCCAGACCGAGAAGTTCCTCCACGAGCACAACGGAGATCCGGCGGACATCGCCGTCCACGGCCAGGAGAGCAACGAGGAAACCTGGCGGATGGCGACGATGAACCTCGCCGTCCACGGCATCGACAACTCCGGCCTCGGCGCCCGGTGGGACGACACGTTCGCGCGGGACCGGCACCCGGGCGTGCGGATGGATTACGTGCTGGCGAACCCGCCGTTCAATATCAAGCACTGGTCGCGGGACGAACGGGATCCGCGCTGGCGGTTCGGCGTTCCACCGGCCCACAACGCGAACTTCGCCTGGATCCAGCACATCCTGTCGAAGCTGGGTCCCACCGGCAGCGCCGGTGTCGTCCTCGCCAACGGCTCCATGACCAGCCGATCCGGTACCGAAGGCGACATCCGCGCGCGGATCGTCGAGGCCGACCTGGTCTCGTGCATGGTGGCCCTGCCGACCCAGCTGTTCCGCAGCACCGGCATCCCGGTGTGCCTGTGGTTCTTCTCCCGGGACAAGACCGCCGGGCCCGGCGGCGCGGTGGACCGCTCCGGCGAGGTCCTGTTCATCGACGCCCGCGACCTCGGCCACCTGGTCGACCGCGCCGAGCGGGCCCTGTCCGACGACGACATCGCCCGCATCGCCGACACCTACCGCGCCTGGCGCGGCACCCGGTCGGCCACGGAGCGGAAGCTCGTGTACGAGGACGAGCCGGGCTTCTGCCGGTCGGTCGGCCTGGCCGGGATCAGGGCCGCCGACCACGTACTGACCCCCGGCCGGTACGTCGGCACACCCGAGATCGAGGACGACGGCGAGCCGGTCGACGAGCGGATCCGACGACTGCACACCGAACTGCTGGCGGCCTTCGACGAATCGGCGCGGTTGGAGAAGGTCGTCCGTGCGCAGCTGGAACGCACCGATGGGTGAGACGTTGGGTGCGCTCCTCGCCGCGACGGGCGGATCGATCAGGACCGGACCGTTCGGCACGGTCCTCAGCGCGGCGGAATACACCACACACGGCGTTCCGGTGATCTCCGTCGGCGAACTCGACCACGGCACCATCCGCCTCAGGGCGACGACACCGCGGGTGGACCCGGACACCACCGAACGACTCGCCGAGTACCTGCTGCGGCCCGGCGACCTCGTGCTCGGGCGCAAGGGCGCCGTCGACCGTTCCGCGTGGGTGCGACCGGAGGAGGACGGGTATTTCCTCGGCTCCGACGGAATCCGGGTCCGGTTCGGGGACGGGGACGGGGTCCTCTCCCGGTTCATGGCCTACCAGTTCCGCTCACCCGCCGTCCGGGAATGGCTGCTCCGGAACGCCGCCGGGACGACGATGCTCTCCCTGAACGAGCGAGTCCTGCGGCAGCTGCCGGTCACCGTCCCGGGCCCGGGCGCACAGCGGGCGATCGCGGAGGTCCTGGGCGCGCTCGACGACAAGATCGCGAACAACGACCGCATCGTGCTCGTGACCGACCGGCTCTGTGCCGCGGACACCGCGAAGGCCAGCGCGGAATCCGGTACCCCACGACCCCTGCGGGACGTGGCGACCTTCGTCTACGGCAGGGCGTTGCCTGCGGCGAAGCGCATCCCGGGGCCCGTCCCCGTGTACGGCAGCGGCGGCCTGTGCGGACACCACTCGGCGGCACTGGTGGACCGGCCGGGGATCGTCGTGGGCCGCAAGGGCACGGTCGGCGCGGTCCACTGGGCCGACGGGCCGCACTTCCCCATCGACACCACCTACTCCGTGCGGTCGGTCCGGCAGGGAACCGAGGAGGTCCTCTACTACCTCCTCCGTACCGTGCGCCTCGGCGCGCTGGACTCGGACTCCGCCGTTCCGGGGCTCAACCGGGAGGAGGCCTACCGGCAGACCGTCCGGGTTCCCGACGACGACGGGCTGGCCTCGCTCTCGACGATCCTGCGGCAACGGTTCGCCCTGCTGCGGTCGGTGCGCGCCGAGTCCCGCACCCTCGCCCGGACCCGCGACGAACTGCTTCCCCCGCTGCTGTCCGGCCGGATCCGCGTCCGGGACGCGGAGAGAACCGTCGCGGAGGCGCTCTGACGGCGCGGGCCGACGGCGCCGGGGCCGCCCGGCT
>NZ_KB912578.1:5102-16420 GCF_000383775.1 Saccharomonospora halophila 8 | reverse complement strand
GCGGGCGTGGTCGGCGTACCGGCGGCGGGCGGTCGCGGTGAGCCAGCCCAGGGGGTCGTCCGGGGACCGCGTCGGCCACTGCCGGTACGCCTGCAGGAGCGCCTCCTGGACGGCGTCCTCACACAGGTCGAACCGGGCGCTGCCGTAGGTGCGGACCAGCCGGGCGAGGGCCTGCCGCGCGAGTTCGCGCCACAGGTCCTCGCCCGCCGGGGACCCGGAGGTCACTCCTCGCCCAGATCGGCGAACATCACCGGCCGTAGTTCGAGGGCGAGGCCGGGGATGCTCGCGTCGGGGATCTGCCCGGCCAGCTCCACCGCACGGGCCTCGTCCTCGACGTCGATGAGGTAGAAGCCGCCCAGGAACTCCTTGCTCTCGACGAACGGCCCGTCCGTGACCTCGGGCCGACCGCCGGAGCTGCGGATGACCTTCGATTGGCTGGGATCGGCGAGGGCCTGGGTCGCGACGAACTCACCGCGCTCCTTCGTGTCGGCGATGAACGCGGCGTGTCCGGACTGGATCTGCCGCTGCTGCTCGTCGGTGAGCTGCTCCAGCACCGCCGGGTCGACCTGCATCAGGATCAGATACTTCACTGTCTCCTCCTCGGTAGGTGAGCCACCCTCGTGGCGGCCCACCGGTGGGTCGTCACCGACCCGGCGGACACGACACCACACGATCGGAACCTTTCCCGGGTTTTTCCGCCGCCGTTGTCGTGCCGGGGCGAGACTGTGACGACCACCGGGCACGCGATCGCCACGGTCGCGCCAGACCGGTTACGACACCAGGGAGACCGACCATGACACAGCGCGTCCGGGTCCACTGCTTCACCGTCACCCGGGACGGGATCGGGGCGGGTGCGGACCAGAGCTTCGAGCACCCGTTCGGCCACGCCGACCCCGGCGACCTGTTCGCCTGGGCCGGGGCCACCGCCAGTTGGGTCAACCGCACCGAGCCCGGCGGCACCCGGGGGCTCGACGACTACGTCGTCCGCGACTTCACCCGCGACATCGGCGCCGAGATCATGGGCCGTAACAAGTTCGGGCCGATCCGCGGCCCGTGGCCGAACCACGAGTGGCAGGGCTGGTGGGGCGACGAACCCCCGTTCCACACACCCGTGTTCGTCCTGACCCACCACGAACGGCCGTCCTTCACACTCGGCGACACGACGTTCCACTTCCTCGACACCACGCCGCACGAGGCGCTGGAACGGGCGAAGGCCGCCGCGGACGGCCGGGACGTGCGCCTCGGCGGCGGCGTCACGACACTGCGGGAGTTCCTCGACGCGGACCTGATCGACGAGCTGCACATCGCCGTCGCCCCGTACGAACTCGGCAGCGGCCTACGGCTCTGGGACGACCCCGAGGAACTCACCGACCGCTACCACCTGGAACGCGTGCCCAGCCCGAGCGGCGTGGAGCACCACTTCTTCTGGCGGCGTTGAGACCGGCACGTCGCACACCCACCGGGTCCGCGGCACGCTCGCAGAGCGTTCCGGCACAGCGGCGGACCGCGGCCCGCCCCGGCGAGCAGTCGGTCACTCGCCGTCGCTTCGTGCGCGTCTTGCGTAGGCGCGGGCGGCACGCGCACGGTCCCCGCAGCGTGTCGAACACCAGTGGCGGCGACCGCGACGCAGCAGGAACCGCGTACACGGAGCGGAACCGCAGGAGGTGAGCCGTTCCGCGTCGTCCGAGGTGAGCAGGTCCGCCGCGTCCGCGGCGAGCGTCGCCAGCGCGTGGTCGACGACCCGGGTGGTCGGGTACGGTGCGGCCCGGTAAGGGCCGGTGTCGTCGTCCCACCGCAGGAGCGGGGCGGTCGGCACCCGTGTCAGCGCGTCGTTGACCGCGGAGACAGCGGCGGGGAGAGCGGGCAGGGACGCGGCGCGTGCGGAGAACAGCGCTCGGACCTGTTCGCGCAGGGAACGCAGCTGTGCCGCGCACATCTCCTGGATTCCCGTGTCGATGGGCGCCAGGTCGCGCTGCGTCAACCACCGCGTGCTCGCTTCCGGCGTACCCAGGACGTCGACGTGGTGCCCCCCGGGAAGTGTGAACACGCTGTTGGCGAGTGCGAGGGAGAGGTACTCGCCCTCCCCGGGCGCGGGCGGCAAGTCCGCCTCCACCGTCGCGATCTCGTCCATGCCCTCATGGTACCGCATCAACCATCCATGATTATCACGTTTGCACTTGCGCCTATCCGTGAGCACACGCTACCGTCTTGCTCACGGTTCCAAACGACATCATCCGTGAGAGGTACTTACGTGTCCGCTTCCGCGACCGCACACCCCATTCGTGTCTTCGGCGGCCCGACCGCCCTGTTCGAGTACGGTGGCCTGCGTTTCCTGACCGACCCGACCTTCGACGACCCCGGGGAACACGAGAACGTCGGACCTGTCCTCACCAAGACGGACCCCGCGCACGGCACCCCGGCCGACCTGGGGCGCGTCGACGTGGTGCTGCTCTCCCACGACGAGCACGCCGACAACCTCGACTACTCCGGCCGCGCCCTGCTCCCCGACGTTCCACTCACGCTCACGACGCCGGGCGGCGGCGAACGTCTGGGAGACAGAGCCCGGGGCATGGCCGACTGGGAGGCTGTCGAACTCGACCGGCAGGACGGTGGCACGATCACCGTCACGGCCGTCCCCGCGCTCCACGGCCCCGGGTCCCGCGAGGAGGTCGAAGCCGTCACCGGTCAGGTCGTCGGCTTCGTGCTCACCGGTGACGGGCTACCGACCGTGTACGTCAGCGGCGACAACGCCGCGCTCGAACCGGTTCGCGAGATCGCCGAGCGATTCGCCCCGATCGACACCGCCATTCTCTTTGCCGGGGCGCCGCGCTTCCCCATGCTCTTCGACGGTGAGCCGTTGGTCCTCGACAGCGCCGGAGCCGCCGAGGCGAGCAGGATCCTCGACGCCCGTCGCGTCGTACCGGTCCACTACGAAGGCTGGACGCATTTCACCGAGGGCCGCGACGATCTGGAGCGGGCCTTCCTCTCGGCGGATCTCGCGGACCGCCTCGACTGGGGCAGTCGAATGAACCGCTGACGGGAGGATCGCGGCCCACCTGCGGCACAAGCTGACTGACCTGAATGCGCCGCCCTGTTGGTCCCGTCGTTCGGAGACTTCCCAGCGCACGCGAGCAGCCAGACAAGGCGGTGTCGACAGCGCCCCGGACATCACACAAGCCCGAAACGGCACGAAGGCCACCCCCGAACGGGTGGCCTTCTCGCTGTTCCGTCCGGCGGACATCGCCGAAATCGCTCGGCTGGCGACCAGCGTCGGTTAGCGGCTGTATCCGGCCTCGGTCAGCAAGTCCCGAAGCTGTGTAGCGCCCTCGCGCACCGAGGGGGTTGCCCGCACGGTACCGAGTTGGTCGACTGCACCGAGCAGCGTCGTCGCGGTGCGGGTTGAGCCGACCTCGTCGACGTACGGCATGACACGCTCGATGGTCTGGTCAACATCACGCCATGCGCCCACCCGAATCTGTGCGTCGAGTAGGGACGCCAGATGGTTGTAGCGGCGTCGGACTTCGCGGCCGGGGGTGACCTCGATAGAGGCATGGAAGGTGTCAGTAGCGGAGCACCAGTCGGCGGAATCGGATTGAATGACGGCTTCGTGCCAGGCCAACTCCCGATCGTTGATCCACCACGCCCAGGCTGGGTCCTCGTCGCGCACGCCATCCAGGTACAGAGATCGCGCCTGACGGAAGGTGCGTTCGGCTGCGGTGTCGTCTCCGCCCAGAGCGAGCGCGCGGGCTTCACGGGTACGGAAGAGCGCTTCGAGGCGAGGCGAGAGCGTGTTCGTCCCCAGCACCATGCGAGCGATACGAAGAGCTTCGCTGGGGCGGCCGAGGTGACCGGCGTGCATGGACATGTTCTGCAGGATCAGCAGCTCCATGCTGTGATCACCGGCCAGGCGCGACAGGTGCAGCGCTTCGTGGTTGATGCGGCGCACGAGGTCGTGTTTGCCTGCGTCGTAGAGCAACCATCCGGCGACTTCGCCGAGTTCTCCGGCTGCGGCGTAGAGGTCACGTTCAATGGCGGGCTCGCACTGGCTGGCCCCGAGCTTGCGGTGGACCGACCGGAAAAGTTGGAGGGCTACGCCGGAGGATTGGTCTCCGCCGAACTGGATGTCGAGGTCGATCAACTCGCGGATACGGCTGTGCAGGGTCTCGACATAGGCACCGTCCAGCCGGAGGGACGGGGCGTGGCCATCGACCGGGGCCACGTCCTCACGAACTGGTGACGCGGGCGCGGCCGAGGAGCTGGTGGAGGTCAGCCGTTCGGCACGGGCGCGGGCGTCAGCGAGCCTCGCCTCCTGTTCCTGCCGCTCGTGGGCCTGCTTGGTCGCCACCAGATCGTGGAAGGCGGCTACAAGCCCTCCCCGTGCACCGACTGCCTCGTCGGAGGCTCGCCAGAACCGCTCGTCGGCGCGGGCACGACCCTTCTCAATGTGGGTGACGGTCGTGCGGTCGCAGTATGCAGCTTTGGCCAACTGGCCTTGCGTGAGGTCTGCCGCCTGCCGGGACGCGGCGAGCTGCGCGCCGAGGGCGCGACGCTTCTCGGCGACGGTTTCCGGTTCACGGGCCATGTCGATCACTCTTCCGAGTGTGCCTGCTGTGCTGACTCGATCAGCATAACGGCCAGTGACTGTCTGTGTGACAGTCACAGACACAACGTGGCACACATCCGCGCCCACCCGGTTCCCTGATTCACACGGCACCTGGCGCAGGGAAACACCCTCTCACCCGAAGGGCACATCGGGCGCCCCGAACCGAGCACCGCTACGAGCACGGAAAGTACCCGCATCAATCGAGAGAGTTACGGCATGATCGCTACACAAACGGATTACGGCGTGACCGCGGCCGCGCCGCCCCGGGGAAAGGACGCCATGCCTTCGACGACCACTGACATCACGCCTCGCGCCGTGCTCATTACGGGAGCGGCCGGTTTGATCGGTGTGCCCGTCGTGCGAGTGCTGCGCGCATGGGGTTTCCGCGTAGTGGCGGTCGACGACGGCAGCGCGGGCACGCTGCACCGGCTCGACGAGTTCGGAGAGTGCACCGAGGTACAGCCTCACGTGCTCGACATTCGCCAACGTTCGGAGCTGATACAGCTCATGGCAGCCGAACGCCCGTGGGCTGTGGTGCACCTGGCCGCGCAGCATTTCATTCCGGCCTGTGACAGCGCGCCCGCCGAAACATTGGCGATCAACGTGCTGGGCACCCAGCACGTGCTGGATGCCTGCGCCGCCCACCCGCCGCAACGGCTGGTGTTCGCCTCGACCGCTGACGTGTACGCAGCGAACGAGAGCCCGCATCGCGAGGGTGATCCGCCCGCACCGCAGGGCGTCTACGGCTGGTCCAAGCTGTTCGGCGAACGGCTGTTGCAGGACCAGGCATACCGACTTGGGCACTGCACAGCCGTAGTCGCCCGACTATTCAACATCTACGGACCTGGTGATCCGCACCCGCACCTGCTTCCTGAAGTCCTTCAGCAGGCAAGGCACGGCCAGACGCTCGACCTCGGCGACCTGAATGCCGCCCGTGACTTCGTCTACGTCGATGATGTTGCCGAGGCAGTGATAGCGCTCCTGCGCACCCCATGTGCCGGAATCTTCAACATTGGCACCGGAGTTCCGGTCGCCGGCCGCGAACTGGTCGACCTTGTGGGAAGCCTTACCGGACGGCACCTGGAAACACGGGTCGATCCCGAGCGACTTCGGAACCGGTCGCGGCCTGTGTCCTGCGCCAATCCGGAGCGCCTGCGACAGCTCGTGCCGTGGTGGCCGCACACCCCGTTGCGGGAGGGCATCCGGCGAACGATCGCGGCTGATCTTCGTGCACGCGCTGACCAGTCGGAGGGCAGAGCATCATGAGCGCGGCAGTTCCCAACCTCGTTTTTCTGCTGGACACCCCGAATGTCTGGCGCGGTCGGGCACTGGCGGGCACCCCGGCCCGCGTTCTGGCCCTCGCCGAACACAGCCACCAAGCGGGCGCCGCTGTCACGGTGGTGCTGTGTGATCGCGGCGCGGAGTACGGCACGGAGAAGGATTGGCCATTCGATGTGGCAGTGGCCCATCCGAGCGACTTCTACGCTCCTGCAACCCTTGCGAGGGTTCTCGGATTGAATGCGGCGGATCTTCTTGTCCTGTGCGAAGCAGAATCGCTTTTGGCCATCGGACGTGAGCTGGCCGGATTGCTGGGCGCGCGCCTGGTTTACGACATGCACGACGACGATGCTGCCGTCGCGGCCAGCGTCGGCGAGCCGCCGGAGACGGTGCAAACCCACGCGACGACACAGCGCACCGCGCTGCGCACTGCCGACAACGTGATCGTCTCCACGAGCAACGAGCAAGCGATGGCAGCCACGGCAGGCATTCTCGCGCTGCGAACCGCGCTGTTGCCCAACGGCGCGGACCCGCACCAGCGCCATTACTGGGGACCAGACGTCGACGCCGCGACCTTGGTCTTCGTTGGCAACCTCTACTATCAGCCCAACGCGCGAGCGGTCGACGCCATCGCCACCACGATCTTGCCGACACTGCGTGCGGACAACCGCAACGTTCGGATGCGTATCGTCGGCCGCGGACCTGCCTCACTAGCCCGCGGCGGTCAGGGCATCGAATTCACCGGGCGCGTGGACACGATCAACCAAGCACTCAAAGGGACGACCATCGCGCTCGCCCCGCTGACCGCCGGATCGGGCGCGAAAATGAAAGTCCTCGACTACCTTGCCGCCGGACTACCCGTGCTCGGCACGCGCGAAGCCGTGACCGGGCTGCCGACCGAGCATCCCGGCGTGGTCGTCGAGGACGAACTCTACATCTGGCCCGCACGGATCGCCGCACTTCTGCGCGACCCTGGCGCGCTTGGCCAGATCGGGCGGGCGGGCCGCCGCTGCGTTGAGCAGGAGCTGTCCTGGCAGCGCATCGGCGCTGGACTGGTGCGGCACAGCCAGTCGTGGCTCGCCACCTTCCCACCAGGTGTGAAGCCTGCCGTCGACAACCACTGCGCTGGCGTGCCCCGATGGCTAACCGAGCACGCGGACCAGGACGCCCTGGGCGACCCGGAAACCACCAAACCAGGACAACCACGCTGGCTGCGCCAGAGCACCGCCGTCATACCGGAAGGACGTTGATGAATTCGTCATTCCTCGATCTCGGGACCTGCGTCTGCCGCCTGAGCGCGTCCGAGGAAATCCAGGCCGCAATGCGCCACTACGTGAGCCCGTTCCTCGTATCATCCGGGAACCCCGAGTCGCATTTGACGATCTCGGTCAGGCACGATGCGGCCACCGTTGCCCAAGCTCAGCAGTCCCTCGCCGGCCAGCCGCCGACCACGGTGCGCACCAGCCACCCGGAGCAGCGCTATCGCGTCTGGATCACCGAAGAGCGCGAGATTCTGCTGCCCGAGCACGCTTCGGACCACGTGATCATCAGAACCCCCGGACTCGTGCTCGTCGCCGCCGAACGCACCCGGGTTGCCGCCACGATCGGCATCCGAGTCGTGCGCCAACTCGTCATGCGCGGCGGTGAAGTATGGGGAGGGCGCTGCGTGCACGCTGCAGGGGTGGACCTTGACGGACGCGGAGTGCTGATCGCAGGGCACCCCGGTTCTGGCAAGACCACGGTGCTCACCCATCTGATCGAGGATCACGGCACGCTTCCCGTCTCCAACGATCGCACCGTGCTCATCCCCACTGACACCGAGCGCTGGCACGCCATTGGCGTGCCGTTAGCCTCCCGTTTCACTCCGAAAGGCATCGGCGGCTCGCCGACCCTGAAGGCCGCGCTGGACCATTTCGAGCCCAGTCGAGGACGACAGCTCGTGGACGGCAAGATCGAACTTACGCCGTGGGAACTCGCCACCCTGTTCCACCGGTCCACCGTGCCCGTGACCGAGGTCGCCCAGCTCGTGATCCTCACCCGCTCACCAGAGGTACCCGCCAAGAAAGCGGATGGGGACTTCGTACGGCACCACCTCGACTTCGGCACCGAAGACTTCTTCGCCGACGACTGGCTCAACCTCCGCCCGCACCTCAGTGCCACGCTGCCCGGCTCCCTTAGCGACGGCCGCGGTCTGTGGGAGCACCTCGCCGACACCGTACCCGTGCTCCCGCTGGCCTGGACCGATCCGACCGAGCTGCCGCGCATCGCGGCGACGGTTCTACAAGAAGTCCAGCCGTGAAGGGCTGCGTACTTGCTGGGGTCTGGGGTGCGGGAAAGACCTCCGTATACCAGCGGACCCTAAGGCGGCTCGCCACTGCGGGCTGCGATTCGCTGATCGCGATGCCACAGGCGGCAACGATCACCACGCACACTTACACGCCCGGCACACCACACGAGCACGCTACCCACATCTTTTCGTGGCTGAACCACCTTACCGCATTCCTCGAAGAGACCAATCGCCGATTCCAAGCGAGCACCCTCCCCGAGCACCGCTTCGCGTCCGTGTGGACCCCGACTTGCCTGCTCGAAGGACTCGGCTTCGACGCCCCCATGTACGGGCTCCCGATCAGCCGTGACGCCCTAACCGGCGTTGAGCAGCGCCTTGCCGCACTCGGAGTGCACTTGGTCCTGCTCCGCGTCCCCGAGGACTGCGTCCGCGCCCAGTGCGTGGAATCGACTCGGCACCACCGGGGACCGAAGTGGGCACACTATCTGGAGGGTTTCGGCTCAACCGATGCCGGGCGAGCCGAGCACATCAGGCAGGTACAAGCCGAGCTGATCCGGTGGGCGCAGACTTCACCGTTGCCGCTCCAGGTCATCGACACGACCACCCAAGACTGGGACGCCTACGCCCGCCACGTCGCCGAGCTGATCGCCGACCAGGCATGATCGGCCCCGTCCGATCGAACCCACGCCCGCAGTCGCCGCAGATAGTCCTCGCGCATCGCATGATCAGCGACCCGCGTCCAATACTCGACCCCGGTCAACAGCTCCAGGCCGGTTGCCACAGCCAGCCGCTCAGACCAGTACGCAGGCCACGGACCGGCCGCCCGATAGCCGTCCGCGAACGCTGCGGCCCAGCTCTGCTGATCAGGAAACATCCACATGGCGGGCTTGACGAAATCCATCACCGGATCGACCCACCGCACGTGCTCCAAGTCCAACAGGACGCGAAAGCCGCCCTCATCATCGAGGAGGACGTTGGGCAGGTACACGTCGAGGTGCGCGACCGCTGGCCGCGCGACCGGCGATACCTCCTCGGCCAAGCCGCTCAACAAGTCCAACCCAGCCTTGACCGGCGCGGCGGGAATGTCATCGACGAAGCGATAGGCGTCCCGCAGCGCATCCACGCGGCTCGTGACAACGCTGTTCCAGGTTGGCGAGACCGTCCCTAAGCCGCTCGTAGCATCGCCGAATCCCTCGACAGGAACTTGGTGCAGCGACGCCAATGCCGCACCGGTAGCACGCATGGCCTCCAGCATCGTCGCAGGAGCCAACGTGGGTAAGGCTTCCTCGGCGTCCACGCCCGGCACGTACTCGAACGCGGTCAACGGTCGACCAGCCACGGACGCACAGGACTCGGTGAACGCCAGCACCTGCGGGACCGCGATCCCGTGCTGCCACACGCGACGGTGCTCGGCCAGCCGCTCCAGGTTAGCCGCGCCTGGCCGTTCCAGGAGCACCTTGCCGACCAACCAGCCGCGCGACGACTCCAGCACCCACGAGGCATGGCTACGACCTCGCCGCAAGGGCCTGATCACTTCAACTGGAGCCGCCTCCGGCACCAGCTCCGCCACACCCGCCGCGACATCCCCGGCGGTAAGCTCTGAGATTGTCACAAGCGCGACTCTAGAGGCACCGACCGACACGGAGGGCACACATGAGCGCCGCCACCACCGAGATCATCGCCCGTGCTGTCATCCATCGCGACGGTCAGCTCCTCGTCGCGCGCCAACGCACCAAGTCCTGGTCATTCCTGCCGGGCGGCCACGTCGAACCTGGCGAACGGGTGGAAGCCGCCCTGATCCGCGAACTGAGCGAGGAACTCGGCACCGAAGCCAAGATCGCAGGCTTCGTCGGCGCGGTCGAGCACGGCTACATCGAAGACGGCACCACTCATCACGAGATCAACCTCGTCTTCGACGTCGCCATCACCGACACCGAGCCGATCAGCCAGGAAGACCACCTTGACTTCCGCTGGCTGCCGCTGGATCAGCTCGGCGAGGCTGACGTACGTCCCGGCGCCCTCAAGACCGCCCTCGTCACCGCAGGAGACGATCGCACGCCGTTCTGGCAGGGCTGGAACGGCTGACTCAACGAACCTGCGCAGAGCCTGGGGCTGATGCCAAGCCGGAACAACGTTCCTGGTTACGCCAGTACGAATGCGGAGCCCGTCGCCTCCAGCGCCCCGAACTCTGTTGGCCGCACATCTATGCTCCTTGGTGTGGGTCTTTTCAGCACCGACCAGACCCGCGAAGCTTTGATCAGCCCCTTATCGCCGAAAGCAAGATCACCGGCCCCGGCACCCTGGTCCCGTCTTCTTCCGCACCCCCAGCCCCACACAGACGAAGCAGCAGCAGACACCAAAAGACCCTGACCAGCAAGAATTCGCTGGTCAGGGTCACGAAGGAAGGTGTTCGTGCAGAATTCGGTGGAGCTGAGGGGAATCGAACCCCTGACCTTCTCGATGCGAACGAGACGCGCTACCAACTGCGCTACAGCCCCTTATCGGTTGCCGAAACAGCATAGCAACCGACGCGCCCCGGTCGAAGCGGGGGGTCCCTACTCCCCCACGGCCCGCCGATAGGGCAGGTGACCGGGGTCGTTTAGTTCGTGGAAGGCCGGGTCCTCGTCCTCCGGGTCCACCACCACGGCCTGCCTGCGCACCCGCGAGGTCGGCATCGGCTTGCGCTCGTTGCCGACCACCCCGCCGCCTTCGGTGCGCAGCACCTCGATCTCGGCGAGCGGGTCTGGCCTGCTCGGCGTGCGCCTGCTGGCCGCGCGCATCCGGGCGAGCCTGCGCTGCCGGATCTCCTCCTCGATCCGCACCTGTCTGCGCAGGTAACCGAGGTAGCCGATCAGGACGGCGTCGACGACACCGTGTCCCCACCACAGCACCGGCAGCGTCAGCCCGGCGACCACACCCGTCGTCACGGCCGTGAGCAGGAGCAGGATCACCACCCGCTGGCGGAAGGAATACCTCGCCTCGGCCGTGCGGGCCGCGGCCTCCGGGTCGAAGCCGCCGCGGCCGGGCCGGTACCGGCGGGGAAGGCCCGTGCGGGAACGCAGCTCTACGATGTCGTCCAGCCGGACGACTCGGTGACACCGGGTGTGTTCACCCTCCTGTCGGAAGCCTCCTGCGCGGAGCTCAACGGGG
>NZ_KB912578.1:0-5002 GCF_000383775.1 Saccharomonospora halophila 8 | reverse complement strand
CGGCCGGGCCGGTACCGGCGGGGACGCCCGGGGACGGGGCCTGCGGACCTGCCGTCCCCGGTGCCGGCGTCGTCGGGTGCCCGCCCGTGGTCGGTTCCGTCGTCGACCGGGTATCCGTGATCGTCGTATTCGTCGCCGTACCGATCGTCGCCGTACCGATCGTCGTACGCCGGGTCGACGCGCCCGTCGTCGGGCAGGTCGTACCCGTCATCGGGGTACGGGTCGTCCGGGTGGATCCCGTCGTGGTCCGTGTACGCGCTTTCACCCAGCGGTGCACGGTCGCCGAACCCGACGTCGACCCGGTCATCGGGGTCCCAGTCGTCCTCCATCCCGGCCTCGGCGCCGTCCGCGACCACCCCACCGCGTCCCGCGCCCCGTGTGCTCCCGCTGCGTACGACCCGCGCGGCCAGTGCCGCGTCGTTGGTCTGTGTGACCACCTGCCGCTTGCGGGCGACCATGGGCACGAGGACGGCCAGCCATGCCGCAGCGAGCCCCACAATGATCAACGAGCTGGGCATCTCCCGTCACCTCCCCCGACCGATATCCTCGTCGCCACACGCGGCAACCGCGGTCCGACGGCCCGGACCCCGCCCGGCTGTCGTCGACCGCGCACGTTGTGTGTCGAACCCCGACTGTCGCCACGCTAGTCACAGGAATAACAGAAAACGCGGAGACTCGCCGGGTGGTTTGACCACCCGACCGGCTCTCCCGAGACCGGTTCACGCGCCGTTACCGCTGGTCAGGACCACATCGCCCGACCGGAGTCAACGAGGCGGGTGACGAGTCCGTCACCGCTCTCCTCCGTGGTGATCGCGAAGCACAGGTGGTCGCGCCAGTCGCCCTCCACGTCGAGGTACCGGCGCAGCAGCCCCTCCCGCCGGTAGCCGACCTTGGTGAGCACGCGGACACTGGCGACGTTCTCCGGGCGCACGGTGGCCTCCAGGCGGTGCAGCCGCGCAGCGCCGAAGGCGTGGTCGGTCACCAGCGCCACGGCCGCGGTCGCCACCCCCGACCCCGCGAGCGTCGACGCGACCCAGTAGCCGACCCACGCCGAGCGCAGCGACGCGCGGATGATGTTGCCCACGGTGATCTGGCCGGCGAACGCGCCGTTCACGGTGATGACGAACGGCAGACACTGCCCGCGCCGGGCGAGCCTGCGCAGCGCCGACCACTGCGACGGCCACACCCACGGCGCGTTGCGCTCCTCCCACGGCTGGTCCTGGGTCGGTTCCCAGGGCCGCAGGTACTCGCGGTCGCGCAGCCGGATGCGGCTCCATTCGGTGCCGTCCCGCAGCCGGACCGGCCGCACCCGCACCACACCCCCGGGCACCGTCACCGGGCCGAGCCGGGCGGGCCAGCCGGGATGGCGGGGCTCCGCGGCGTACGGGGTGCCGTAACCGGTCGACGTCATCGTCCCCCACTACGGATCGTCGTCCCCCACTACGCACGCTGGGCGAGGAAGGCGACCCGGACCTGCTCGCCCGCCGCGACCTCGGTGAGTCCCTCCGGCACGTTGATCAGGCAGTTCGCCTCGGCGAGCGAGGCGAGCAGGTGCGTCCCGCCCGTGCCGAGCGGCTGCACCAGGTACTCGCCGTTGCTCTCGTCCCGCAGCAGCTGCCCGCGCAGGAACCCGCGGCGTCCGGGTGTCGACGTGATCGGCGACAGCAGGCGCGCCTGCACCGCACGGCGGTGTGGGTTCCGGGTGCCCCGCGCCGCGCGGATCAACGGCCGGACCATGATCTCGAAGACCACCAGTGCGCTCATCGGGTTGGCCGGGATGAGGAACGTGGGGACGGCGTCCGGGCCGAGCCTGCCGAACGCCTGCGTCGAGCCCGGGTGCATGGCCACCCGCGTGGTGTCCACGTCGCCGAGGTCGGACAGCGCGGCCTGCACCTCCTCCCCGATCGAGCCACCCGCCCCGCCCGCGACCACGACGACCTCGGACATCAGCAGCCTGCCCTCGACCGTCTCCCGCAGCCGCCGGGGGTCCAGCGGCACGATGCCCACCCGGCTCACCTCGGCGCCTGCGTCCCGTGCCGCCGCGGCGAGGGCGTAGGAGTTGACGTCGTAGATCTGGCCCGCGGCGGGCGAGCGGTCGACGTCCACCAGTTCGTCGCCCACCGAGATGATCGACACGCGGGGGCGCGGGTGGACCAGGACCTTCGCCCGGCCCACGGCCGCCAGCAGCCCGACCTGGGCTGACCCGATCGTGTCACCCCGGCGGACGGCGACGTCGCCGATCTGCACGTCCTCGCCGGTGCGGCGGACGTAACCGTGGGACGGCACCGCGTGGGCCACCTCCACCTTCGCCACGCCCCCGTCGGTGTGGGCGGCGGGGACGACGGCATCGGCGAGGGTGGGCAGCGGCGCACCGGTGGCCACCTTGACGGCCTGGCCGGGCTGGAGTCTGCGGGGCTGGCGCGACCCGGCGGGGATCTCGCCCACGACCGGCATCTGCACCGGCTCCTCGGCCGCGGCACGCACGTCGACGCTGCGCACCGCGTACCCGTCCACGGCGGCCTGGTCGAACCCGGGCAACGCCTGTTCGGCCACGACCTCCTCCGCACACAGCAGTCCCTGGGCCTCGGAGATCGCCACCCGCACCGGGCGTGGCCGCACGGCGGCGTCGAGCAGCAGCCTGAGCTGGTCGTCCACCGAGCGGAGCCCGGTGGCCTCGGGCGGGGTGTCGGCGGTCGGCTCGGTTCCGGTCATCAGTCGGCGGTACCACCGATCCGGTCGGTCAGCCACTCGCGCAGCGCCGGTCCGTACTCCGGGTCGTCCAGGGCGAAATCGACGGCGGCGCGCAGGAAGCCCCCCGGATTGCCCAGGTCGTGCCTGCCCCCGCGGTGGACCACGACGTGCACCGGGTGCCCCTCGGAGATCAGCAGCGCGACGGCGTCGGTGAGTTGCAGTTCGCCCCCGGAGCCGGGGCCGATGCGCTTCAGCGCGTCGAAGACCGCGCGGTCGAGCAGGTACCGGCCCGCGGCGGCGTAGGTGGAGGGAGCCTCGGCCGGCGCGGGTTTCTCGACCATGCCGTGCACCCGCTTGACGTCGGCGTCGTCGGTGTCGGAGACGTCGAACACGCCGTACGGCGAGATCCGGTCCTTCGGGATGTCGAAGGCGCACAGCACGCTGCCGCCGTGCCGGGCGCGGACCTCGGCCATCTTGGACAGCACCCCGGTGGGCAGGACCAGGTCGTCGGGCAGCAGGACGGCGACGGCGGCGTCGTCGTCGGTCAGGTTCGGTTCGGCCTGCGCGACGGCGTGCCCGAGGCCGAGCGCCTGCTCCTGCAGGGCCGTCTCGACGTCGAGCAGCCCGGGTGCGCGGCGGATGCGGGCGAGCAGCTCGGTCTTACCCTTGCTCTCCAGCGTGTGCTCCAGCTCGGGGCTGTCGCGGAAGTAGTCGGCCACCGCCTCCTTGCCGGGGGATGTGACGATCACCATACGACTCGCCCCGGCCTGTGCCGCCTCGTCCGCGACGAGTTCGATCCCCGGTGTGTCGACGACCGGGAGAAGTTCCTTGGGCACGGCCTTGGTGGTCGGCAGGAATCTCGTACCCAACCCGGCGGCAGGCACGATGGCGGTCCGGAACGTGGTCTCACTCGTGGCGCCCGTCATGGCCGCAAAGCCTAGCCTGGTCCCGTGACTCACACCGACAACGACAGCCCCCTCGAGGGTGTCAAGACGCAGTGGCGCCGCTCGATCCAGGCCTCGCGCACGGCGGTCACGGCACAACAGCAGGTCAGCGAGTCGTCGCGGCTGGTGGCCGCGGTCGGCGGCCTGGACGCCGGTGTCGTGTGCTGCTACGTGCCGTACGGCTCCGAGCCCGGGTCGCTCGCGCTGCTGGACCGGTTGCGCGAGCAGGGCAGCAGGCGGGGCGAGTTCATGCCCGTGCTGGAACCCCGGGGGCCGCGGCTCGGGCCGGAGGCCGTCGCCGACGCCGACGTCGACAAGCGCGGCGTGCGGCTGGGCAAGGGCGCGGGCTACTACGACCGGTCGTTGGTGCTGACCTCCCCGGGAACGGACCTCATCGCGGTCATCCGGGACGCCGAACTGGTGGACGAACTGCCCGCCGAGCCGCACGACGTGCGGATGCACGCGGTGCTCACCCCGGACCGGGGCCTGCACCGCCTGCCGTGACCGGCCCGACGTGACCCGCCCGGGGTGGCCGCGTCGTGCCCGTCCCCGGTGTGACAGGGACCTGATTGCGCACCGGGAATCCGATCCCGCAGAATTGCGTTGGCACTCGCGTCGAGAGAGTGCCAGAACGCCTGAAGGAGTTCCCGTGCCGACCTACCAGTACGCCTGCAAGGACTGCGACCACCGGTTCGAGACGGTCCAGTCGTTCTCCGATTCGAGCCTGACCGACTGCCCGGAGTGCCAGGGCAGGTTGCGCAAGCTGTTCGGCTCCGTCGGAGTCATCTTCAAGGGCAGCGGGTTCTACCGCAACGACTCCCGCTCCGAGTCGAAGTCGACCTCTTCCAACGGCTCGTCGAGCGGGTCGTCCGACGCGGCGTCCGGAGGTTCGTCCGACTCGTCGGAATCGTCCGAGTCGTCGGTCTCGTCCGACTCGTCGGGCTCGAACGGCTCGAACGGCTCGACGGGCTCGAACGGCTCCGGTGGGTCCACGTCCTCCCAGGGCTCCGGTGGCTCGTCCGCCGGCTCGTCCGGCTCGTCCTCGGGAGGCTCGTCCGGTTCGACCAGCGCGGCGGCGGCCGCCTCCTGATTCTCCGGACCTCCCCGCCCGCGTCGACGGCCGACGGTGGGGTGGCACATTCGGTGACGTCGTCGCCGTCGTCGTCCACAGGGTCCGAGTTGTCCACAATCCCGCCGCACCGCGGTGTCGCGGTGTCCGTCCCGTCCCTACCGTCGGAGTCGACGGAGGGTGGACGACCCTCCACCGAGGAGCCGGTCACCCCGACGTGACCGGCGTGAGGGGGACGACATGGGCGGACCGGGCCCCGACCGGACGCGCAGGCGACGCCGGACGACCCGCCTCCGCA
>NZ_KB912577.1:66433-69647 GCF_000383775.1 Saccharomonospora halophila 8 | reverse complement strand
CCCGACCGCGTCGAGGGCCGCCGCGGCCTCGCGGAGCAGCACCCTCCCGGCGTCGGTGAGCGCCACACCCCGGCGGTCCCGGTCGAGGAGCCGGACACCGAGCCGCTGTTCGACTCGGCCGATCGCACGGGACAGCGGCGGTTGGGCGATCCCGAGCCGCTCGGCGGCGCGGCCGAAGTGCCGTTCCTCGGCCACGGCGACGAAGTACCGGAGCTCGCGGGTTTCGAGGTCGTCCACGACACGGAGCCTACGCCTGATACCTGGTGGGTATCACGGCGTACCGGATCGGTCTTGGACACCGGGTGCGCGGGCCGCCGACCATGGAGGGCGTGAACGACACGAAGACGGCGCTGGTCACCGGCGCGAACAAGGGAATCGGTTTCGCCATCGCCCAGGGGCTCGGGGAGCTCGGGTTCACGGTAGCGGTGGGGGCACGCGACGACGTCCGGCGCGAGGAGGCGGTCGGGAAACTGCGCGCCGGGGGCGTCGACGCGTTCGGACTCGCCCTCGACGTCACTTCCGACGAGAGCGTCGCCGCGGCCGCGGCGACCGTCGAGCGGACGACGGGGCGGCTCGACGTGCTCGTCAACAACGCGGGCATCGGCGGTCGCACCGACGGTGGCGCGCAGGACCCCACGACGCTCGACCTCGACGTCGTCCGCACCGTGCTCGACACGAACGTGTTCGGGGTCGTCCGGGTGACGAACGCGATGCTGCCGCTACTCCGCCGTGCGGAGTCGCCGCGCATCGTCAACATGTCCAGTGACATGGGCTCGCTGACCCTGCGGACCGGCCCGGTCCTGGCCGCGTACGCGCCGTCGAAGTCGATGCTCAACAGCATCACGGCCCAGTACGCCCGCAGCCTCGCCGACACGAACATCCTCGTGAACGCCGGCTGCCCCGGTTACGTCGCGACCGACTTCACCGGCTTCAACGGGGTGCGCACGCCCGAGCAGGGCGCCGCGATCGCGGTCCGGCTCGCCACCCTGCCGGACGACGGACCCCACGGCGGCTTCTTCAACGACGAGGGCGTCGTCCCCTGGTGACCCGTGACAGCACGTTCCATTCCATGTAATCGTGATACCAGAGTGGTAGCATCGTGGCCATGGCGATGACTCTCCGGTTGACCGAGGAGCAGGAGCGTGCCCTGACACTCCTGGCGGAAGCCGAGGGTGTCAGTAAGCAGGAGGCCGCCGCGCGGGCGATCACCGAAGCGGCGGCCCGGCGCGTCCGGGACGATCGCGTGCGGGCGCTTTCCCGGGAAGGCCGGGATCGCTATGCCACTCTCCTGGACCGCCTCGCCCAGTGATGGTGGAATACCTCACGCTGGAGGATCTTTTGGTTCTCGCGGCGGATCTGGGTGTGCCCGACGTCCGTGATCCGGGGCTGCTCGATGCCGCTGCACACCGTTCGCGGGTGTCCATGTTCGGTCAGGACGCCTATCCGACGCTGCACGAGAAGGCAGTCGTTCTGCTGGAGTCTCTCGCGCGTAATCATCCGCTTGTCGACGGGAACAAGCGGCTGGCCTGGATGGCCGCGTTCACGTTCTACGGATTGAACGGACTCGATCTGGACGCTCCGGAAGATGACGCATACGACCTGGTCATCGGGGTCTCCACCGGTGCCGTTGACTACACCGAAGCAGCCTTGCGTCTCGCCGCGTGGGTCGGATCGGACGTCGCGCGGCAGCAGTGTCCGGAGGAAACTGGGACCGACGTATGATCTCTCGGATCGATACGGCGGTCCCGCGATTTTCCCCTGTGGAGGAAGCGCCGGACCGCGAGTTCGGCTTCGTCCCGTACACCGTGCCCGACTCGTTCTCCGAGCCGTTGCCGGAGTCTGAACTCGCCGTGTGGGAACGGTGACGGCAGGTCGGTAAGTCTCGTCGAAACACCCCCGCGGAGGGGCCGGCGTGTCCTCCGTGTCGGGTGGCTCAGGAGGCGAGGAATCCGTCGATCTGGTTGATCGCGCCGGTGGAGCCCTCGATGATGCCCATGTCCAGCACCTTCTGCAGAGCCTCCGCGCTCTCGAAGGTCGAGACGTAGGTCGCCCGTGTGCGGCCGTCCTGCTCGGTGAAGGTGTAGACGTTGGTCGAGACCGGGAGCTCCGGGTTCGGGGTGAAGTCGAGATCGGAGAACCCGTCCTCGAAGGAGAAGCTGTGTGGTTCGTCGACCGCGGTGACCTTCCAGTACCCGGCGAACTTCTCGCCCTCGGGGCTGGTCATGTAGTAGTGCACCCGCCCACCCGGCGTGAGGTCGTGCTCGACGACGGTCGCCGGGTAGGTCGGCGGGCCCCAGACCTTCTCGAGCTGGCGCGGGTCCGCGTAGACCTGCCAGACGCGCCGCACCGGGGCGGCGAACTCGGCGGTGATGGTCAGGGTCCGGTTGTCCAGGTCGTGCTCGGTGTCGATGACGGGCATCGGGTCATTCCTCCTCGTTGCGGCCGGCCGTGGGGTCGGCCGCGATCAGCTCGTCGATGCGCGCGATACGGCCACGCCAGATCTGCTCCAGTTCGGTGAGCATGGACGCCACCGATCGCACCGCCGTCACGTCCCCGCTGGCCAGTTGCTCGCGACCGCTGCGCCGCTTGACGAGCAGCCCGGCCTTCGCCAGGACGGCGACGTGTTTCTGCACCGCGGCGAAGCTCATGTCGTAGTTCGCCGCGAGCCCGGAGACCGAGTGCTCCCCGGCCAGCACCCTGCGCAGGATGTCGCGGCGGGTGCGGTCGGCGAGCGCGTGGAACAGAGCGTCGGTCCGTTCCTCGTCCCTCTCGGTCACAGGAGCAATCCTACAACCGATAGGTTGTACGAAGTCAAATCGCGCGACGGGTTCGCCGGGGAGGCGCGGCGGTGGTGCTGGTGATGGACGGACCGCCGTCGACCGAGCCGGGCGGAGCACCGGGACTCAGGCCAGCTCGCGGACGAACAGGCCCGTGCCCGCCTTCGGTGTGAAGAAGGTCGACTTCGGGGGCATCACCGCGCCCGCGTCGGCGACGGCCATCACCTGCTCCACGTCCGGCGGGTGCAGCAGGAAGGCCATCGCGTCGTGCCCGGCGCACCAGCGCTGGATCACGGCCGGGTCCTCGTCGTCGTGGAACGGCGTGACGTCGGTGTCCGCGTCGACCCGGCCGATCCCGAGTGCCGGGGCGAGGATCCCCTCGTCGAGCGCGACCACGTCCAGCGCGGCCCGAGCGTCCGCGGGCCGCGCGGCGGCCC
>NZ_KB912577.1:46776-66333 GCF_000383775.1 Saccharomonospora halophila 8 | reverse complement strand
TGCCCGGGCGCACGACGGCCCCCGCCCCGTGCGGTAGCGGGGGCGCGGCCGTGGCTTCCCGTTCGCGTGCGGTGCTCACGTCGTGTCGCCCACCCGCAGCGGCGTCGCCAGGCTGCCGGAGCGCAGCACGGCGTCCAGGTTGACGCAGTGGTCCACCGTGCCCTCGGCGAAGTCGTCGACGATGCGCACCACCTCGGCGGCCACCGCGTGCTGCGCCTGCTCGGTGGAGGCGCCGATGTGGTGCGTGCCGTACACGTTCGGGTGGGCGGCGAGCCGGGAGTCGATCGTGCCGGTGCCCGAGCCCGGTTCGTCGGCGAACACGTCGATCCCCGCGCGCAGGCCCTTGGTCTCCATCGCCTCGACGAGCGCGTCCTCGTCGACCAGTTCGGCGCGGGCGGTGTTGAGCAGGATCGCACCCGGGGGCATCCGCGCCAGCAGCTCCCGGTTCACCAGCCCCCGGGTGTCCCCGGTGGCGGGCAGGTGCAGCGACAGCACGTCGCAGGTGGCGGCGAGGGTGTCCAGGTTGTCGACGAACCGGACCCCGATCGCCCGGGCCCGGGCCAGCGTGTCCTCGTCGCGCTCCGGCCGGGCGACGGTGGCGACGTCGGCGCCGAACGCCGCGATCCGCTCGGCGAAGGCCAGCCCGATCCGGCCCAGCCCGACGACGCCGACGCTGCGGCCGGTGATCCCACGCGCCCGCGAGTAGCGCTTCTTGTCCCAGTGCCCGGCGCGCAGGTCGGCGACGGCCTCGGCGATGTCGCGGTCCAGCGCCAGTAGCAGCGCACACGCCAGCTCGGCCACGGCCACCGCGTTGCGCCCCGGCACGTTGCACACGCAGATCCCGCGTGCGGCGGCGGTGTCGCGGTCGATGGTGTCGGTGCCCGAGCCCGCGCGGATCACCAGCCGCAACGTGTCGGCGGCCGCCTCGATCGTCTCGGCGGTGACCTTGGTGCTGCGCACCACGAGCACCTCGTGGCCGGGTGCCCGTTCCGGCAGGTCACCGGCGGTCGTGTCCGGTTCGTAGTCGCAGCCGTGCCCGTGGTCGGCCAGCGCCGAGCGGGAGGCGTCCGGGAAGCTGTCCGCGAGGAGGATCCGCATCGACATCCCCTTCCGTCCGGCGGTGCTGTGCCCCGGATTGCCGGGTCTGTCGGGTATTACACGCTCCGTCGCGGGCACCGGGACAGGACGCCACGGCCGGACCGGCGCATCGGGTGACACCCGATGGCAGGGTCACTCCCCTTCGGGAGTCCGGAGCCCGGTGGTTCAACTCGCCAATGGATGGATGTCGTCCAGGGCGTCGCCCGATCGATCCTGCTCGATCAGGAGGTCGTGGTGGGTCTGGAGGTTGATCCAGAACCCGGCCGAGGTGCCGAACGCGCGTGCCAGCCGCAGCGCTGTGTCCGCGCTGATCCGGCGGGTCCCGTGAATGATCTCGTTGATACGGCGCGGGGACACCTTGATCTGCTTGGCGAGCCGGTACTCGCTGATGCCCAAGGGTTTCAGGAACTCCTCGGTGAGGATCTCGCCGGAGATACCGGGGGTAGAGCTGGTGCGGTCATCGTGCATCCTCCGTGGCGTCGAGGGCGGCGCGGACGCGGGTGAGGCGGTCGCGCCACCAGGCGGCCCGGTCGGGGTCGGTGGGTGCGTAGGTGTCGAGCAGGGCGGGGTCGGGCTCGGGCGGGGTGCGCGGCACGGGGAGAGCTCCGTCCACCGGACGCAGCGACCCGGGGCCGGAGGCGAGGTCGCTCTCCAGCAGGGAGAGCGTGCCGAGCCCGCAGGCGAAGTCCAGCTCCGGCAGGGCGGCGGCGAACGCGACCTGGGCGGCCAGCCCGACGCTGGTCTCCAGCGCCGAGGAGACCACACACGGCAGCCCCGCGGCCTCGGCGACCTCCAGGGAACGCCGCACCCCGCCGAGCGGTGTGCACTTGAGCACCGCGACGTCGGCCGCGCCCGCGACGGCCACCCGCAACGGGTCCTCGGCACGGCGGATGGACTCGTCCGCGGCGATCCGCACATCGACCCGGCGCCGGACGGCGGCCAGTTCCTCGACGGTGCGGCAGGGCTGCTCCACGTATTCCAGGCCGCCCGCGGCCCTGTCGAGTTCGCGGATGCGGGACACGGCGGTGTCGATGTCCCAGACCGCGTTGGCGTCCACCCGGACCGCCCCACCCGGCCCGAGCGCGTCCCGGACCGCCTCGACGCGGGCGAGGTCCTCGGCCAGCGAGTCCGGGTGGTCGGCGACCTTCACCTTGGCGGTGCGGCAGCCGGAGTCCGCGGCGATCCCGTGGGCGCGCTCCGGGCCGACGGCGGGCACGGTGCAGTTCACCGGGATGCGGTCGCGCACAGGGGCGGGCCAGCCGACGGTGCACTGCTCGACCGCGGTCGCCAGCCACGCGGTGGAGGTGGCGTCGTCGTAATCGGTGAACGGGCAGAACTCGCCCCACCCGGCGGGGCCTTCGAGCAGCATCCCCTCACGCACGGTGATGCCGCGGAACCGGGCACGCATCGGGATGGCGTAACCGCGGGCACCGGCGAAGTCGATCTCCTGGGTCATCCGGTGGGTCCCTCGTCTCTGGAGCGGCGGGAGAGGTCGGCGACGCTCATCGTAGGACGACCGGGGAGAGGCACGGTCGGGCCGCGGGCGTGGCCACTCGACCGCGCGGGTCGGTCGGGGCAGGATGCCCGCATGTCCACCGTGCCCGAGAATCCCGGTGAGTCTGCCCTGTCTCCCGCGTGAACGACTACGACGGTTTCGCCGAGGCGTACGCGGCCGAGAACGAGTCCGGGATCGACAACGCCTATTGCGAGCGGCCCGCCCTCCTGGCGCTGGCCGGGGACGTGTCCGGTCGGCGGATCCTCGACGCCGGGTGTGGCTCGGGCCCGCTCTTCGCGGCGCTACGCGACCAGGGTGCCGACGTGACCGGCATCGACGCCAGCGCCGGGTTGCTGGACCAGGCCCGGCGGCGGCTCGGGAACGACGCGGACCTGCGGGTGGTCGACCTACGTGACCCGCTTCCGTTCCCCGACGGCGCGTTCGACGACGTCATGGCGTCGCTTGTGCTGCACTACCTGGAGGACTGGGGACCGACACTCGCCGAGCTGTGGCGCGTGCTGACGACCGGCGGCCGACTGATCGTCTCCGTCGACCATCCTTTCGCCATCCACAGCATCCACCGCCGGGACGGGCGCAGGACCGACTACTTCGAGACCTACAACTGGACCGAAGAGTGGACCCTGGGCGGTCACAGCGTCCCGATGAGCTTCTGGAACCGCCCGCTGCACGCGATGACCGACGCCTTCACCGCGGCCGGCTTCCGGATCACCACCCTCAGCGAGCCGCGGCCTGTGCCGGCCGCCCGCGAGCTGTTCCCGGACGAGTACCCCTTCCTCGCCACCAGCCCGAGCTTCCTGCTCTTCGTCCTCGGTGCCGAGTGACGAGATCCGGTCGGCACTGAACGGGCGGCCGGCTGCTATCCGCTTGCGGCGCCGCAGTTGTCGATGGGGCACCAGTGGTCGGGGTGGGGGTCGTCGAGGCAGTCGTGGATGCAGTCGTGGCAGAAGCGTCCGTCGATGGTGCCGCGGGGCCGGTCGGGTCGGGCCACGGGTTCGGCTCCGCACAGCGCGCACGGGGCGGTGCCCCAGGCGCGGAGGGCGGTCAGGACCCGGCGCATCACGTCGGTTTCCGGTGTGGGCACGGGATCCGGCGTGGCTGGGAGCGGGCACGGCGGGAGTTGCCCGACGTGCGGCAGGAGCGTGGTGAGGTCATCGGTCATCCGTGTTTGCCTCGATCGTGCGGGTGTCGAGTTCGTCGGCGCGGTCGAGGAAGTCGTGGGCGAGGGTGACGAAGGCGTTGCCGACCTCGCGTATCGGTGCGGCGGGGAGTTCGCCGCCGTCTTGGTGCTGCATCAGCTCGACCACCACGGGGCCGAAGGAGCGCATCACCTCGGCGGCCCGACACAGCAGTTCCCGATCCCGCGCAATCATTGACTCGCTCCGTTGTCGAAGTGTGCTGCGCCGCCGGGTGATTCGTGGACGTTCTCGCGTCGCATCATGTAACCCCCTGATTCGGATTCGACGTTGCTCACTCCGACCGGAAGCGCCAGGTTGGCGAGTCGATAGCTGTCCGGACCGCATCTGTCCGGTAGTTTCGTCCTCACACCGAGCGTTGTGAACTTTTCTGTGGTCTACCGTCGTCTACAGGTGGTGAGCCGGATGTCCGATCTTGGGGCGAATCTGCGGGCCGCTCGCGAGGAGGCTGGAGTGAGTCTTTCCGCGATGGCGCGGCGGACCCACTACAGCAAGCCGTTGCTTGGGTTGCTGGAGACCGGTAAACGTGCGATCAACCCTGACCACGTCACCGCCTACGCCCGCGCACTGAACGTCTCCGTGGAGACGCTCTACGGTCCGGCGGATGACCCGCTACGGATCGCGCACGAATGGCTGGTGGCCCCCACACCGGTCGAAATCCGTTTGGGAAGTGGGCGGCGGGTCGGGTCCGCACTGGCAGACCGGCTTGCCGAACGGGTCATCGAGCTCAGGCACCTGGACGACGTGATCGGTGGTCGGGACCTGCTGCCGGTGGTGCGAAAGGAACTTGCCAGTGCCGAACACCTCGTCAACGAAGCCGCCTACACCGAGCGGACCGGACGACGACTGCTGACCCTGGTCGGTGAACTCGCCCAGCTCGCCGGGTGGGTCAGCGGCGATGCCGGGCACTACACCGAGGCGAAGCGACTCTACCTCTCCGGTGTCTCCGCTGCGCACGAGGCGGGTGATCCCGCACTGGTCGGGCAACTGCTCTCCTGCCTCAGTTACCAGATCGCCAACGTCGGTGACCCCGCCGACGCGCTGCTACTGGCCCGCTCGGCCATCACGGGTGTCGAAGGCCGCACCACCCCACTCGTCCGGGCGTTGCTGCTGGAACGGGTGGCGTGGGCCAGTGCCCGTGCCCGCGATCGGGATGGAACCCGGCGCGCGCTGGACGCGGTGGACGAGGCCTACGAGCGACGTTCGGCCGGTGCGGCCGAGCCCGAGTGGGTCTACTGGCTCGACCGTAACGAGATCGACGTGATGGCCGGTCGCTGCCTGATCGAACTGGGAGATCCGGTCACCGCGGAGCCGCTGCTGTCCGGCGCCCTCGCGGCCTACACCCCGGAGCACGCCCGGGAAGTCGCGCTCTACCGGACCTGGCTCGCCGAATCCTGCGCCCGGGCAGGTGTGTTCGATGCCGCCAGGACCACGCTCGACCACGCCCGGGGGGCCGCGACGGAGGCGAGTTCCACCCGACTGGATACCCGGATCGCTGAAGTGGAGCGGCTGGTCCGCTAGGAGTCCGTTGTCCGGGCAGGACGGTGCCGAGTACCCGCGCGATTGCGCCTATGAGTTTACCGCTACTACGCCGAGCTCGGGCTCGTCGACGGCGCCTTCGACTTCATCGTCCGACCTGACGAAGGCTGGGTGTTCCTGGAATGCAACGCCGGAGGCCAGTATGGCTGGATCGAGGATGCCATCGACGCGCCGATCACCACGACGATCGCCGCGCTGCTCGCGGAAGGTGCCGACGGATGACGACAACCGTGCCGGGTTGGCGCGAGTACGCACGGAAGCTGGCCGAGAAGATCGCCGCCGACGGCGTGCTCACCGACCCGGCATGGCGCAACGCCCTCGAACACGTTCCGCGGCACGTGTTCGTCCCCCGGTTCTACGAACAACGCCCGGCAGCCGGGTGGGTCGAGACATCGGACGACGACACCGGTCGGCTGGAGGCCGTCTACAGCGACGCACCGTTGGTGACGGCGCTCGACAAGACCGGGGACGGCAACCACGTCACGGTGTCGTCGTCGACGAAGCCCGGTCTCATGGTCCGGATGCTGGAGGCGCTCGATGTGCGCGCCGGACATCGTGTGCTGGAGATCGGTACCGGCACCGGCTACAACGCGGGCCTGCTGGCGCATCGTCTCGGTGACGGGCTGGTGTACTCGGTTGACATCGGTGCCGAACTCGTCCGGACCGCACGTGAGCGGCTCGCGAGCCTGGGCCGGACCCCGACGCTCGCGGCCGTTCACGGCGCCGAGGGTCTCCCGGACGCCGCGCCGTTCGACCGGATCATCGTGACGTGCTCCGTGCCGTCGGTACCGTGGGCGTGGGCCGAGCAGGTGCGCGAGGGCGGGCTCGTGCTCGTTGACGTCAAGCGGGGTGTGCACGCCGGGAACCTGGTGCTGCTCCGGCGCCTGGAAGACCGGCTCGAAGGTCGCTTCCTGCCGAAGTGGGCCGGGTTCATGGCGATGCGTGACACCGACGACGCGCCGCCGACCCCACGGGCGGGCACTCCCGAGCTTGAGCGCGGCACCCGGTCGACGACCCGGCTCGATCCGTACCCGTGGACGGCCACGGTCCCGTGGTTCCTCGCGCAGACGCGATTACCCCGGCGCGTCACCTTCGGTTATCGCGGTGCCGGACCGGCGTGGGCGACCTTCGCCGGGGATGATGGCTCGTGGTGCGCGGTGGAGATCTCGCCGGGCGACGGGGGAGCGCGGAAGGTTCGGCAGGGCGGCCCGATCGCCCTGTGGGACCGGTTCGAAGCCGTTCACCAACAGTGGGAAGAGCTCGGTCGGCCGGGTTGGGACCGCTTCGGCCTCACCGTCCGGCAGGACGGCCACCGGGTGTGGCTGGACGACCCGAACGGGCCCCACCGCTGGTCGTTGCCGCCAATGAGGTGAGGCCATGACGACCTGGGGTCGGGCCGCAGGATCATGTCGAACTCGCGGTGCGGTAGCCACACGGATACGGCTGACCGGCCGAAGCCACGGCGTGCGTGCGAGCGCAATAACCGGCGGGGCGAGGTGCTCACCCGCCTGCGGCGCCGAGGGCGTCGACGGGGCACCAGTGGTCGCGGTGGGAGGCATCGAGGCATCGGGCGATGCAGCCGCCGCAGAAGCGGCCGTCGATGGTCCCGCGTGGGAGGTCCGGCCGGGCGACGGGTTGGTTCCCGCAGTGTGCGCAGGGTGCGGTGCCCCAGGCTCTGAGTGCGGCGAGGACGCGCCGCATCACGTGTTCCTGCGGCGCGGGCAGAGTGGGGGTGTCCGGGTCCACCGTCGGCCAGTGCGGCGGGTGGGTGCCGAGGCGGCCGAGCAGGACCGTTGGTGGGTCATCGTGCACCGTCTCCACTTCCGACGGTGCGGCTTTCGATCGCGTGTGCGTCGAGTTCGTCGGCGCGGTCGAGGAAGTCGTGGGCGAGGGCGACGAAGGCGTTGCCGACCTCGCGTATCGGTGCGGCAGCGAGTTCGCCGCCGTCCTGACGGTCCATCAGCTCGACCACCACGGGGCCGAAGGAGCGCATCACCTCGGCCGCCCGGCACAGCAGTTCCCGGTCCCGCGCGATCACCAGGCCCACTCCCGATCGGCGTGCGGGCTGCTGTGCGTGTCATATAAACCGAGGTACCGGCGTCGACGATGTCGTCGGGATCGGGGTCCTGGTGGCCGATAAGGTCAGGGTCTTCCTCGTACCGGCTGGCCCGGAATTTGAAGGCATTCGGTTGGCATCCGCCACTGATCCAGTTCATGTGCCGAACGTTATAAGCGTAGTCTGATATTCGGTAGGACGGTACGTCCGAGTACACGTTCGGGGTAAGAAGTAGCGGCGATGTCCGCATGTGACACGGATGCACTCCGCGCACGAACACGACATGCCCGTGAAATTGGGATAGCCCCTCGCCACACAGTCGGATAATCGCTATTCTCAGCTGAGCGGCAATAGATGGAGGAAGGCGTTGCCCGAGATGGCCGACGAAGTGTTGGGCAAGGCGATCGGTGAGCGCGTCCGGGAGTTACGCGGCAGGCTCTACACACAGCGTCAGCTCGCCGAGCGGGCCGGGGTGTCCGTGGATCTCGTTCGCAAGCTGGAACAAGGCATCCGGAACACAGCCAGCGTCGCGAGCCTGCATCGGCTCGCTCGTGCTCTCGACGTTACTCTCGCCGACCTCACGGGGCGAGCATCGCTACCGGAACACGACCAGGAGGAAGGCGTCACCGCACTGCGGTTCGCCGTCAGTGGTGTGGACGACCTGGTCGGCAGCTCAGTTGTCACGGCGGAGCCGTTGCCGTACCAAGAGGCGGAGCGAACGCTCACATATTTGTGGGATACCTACTGGGCGGGACGCTATGACGACCTCACCGCCCTGCTGCCGTCCGCGCTGCACTCACTGCGCGCCACCGTCAACGCCGGGAACGACCTCCAACGCCCACCGGCGGCGGAACTGCTCGCCCGCGGGTACTGGGTAGCGGGCTGCACGTTGGTGCATCTGAAGCAGTCCGACGCCGCGTTTCTCGCCATCCGTCAGGCTGTCGAGTTCGCAGGTGAGGGCACCGATCCGCTGTTGGCCGCGACTCTGCGCGGGTCGGTGGCCTGGCAACTGCTGGTGTCCGGGCGCTACGCAGAGGCCGAGGCGCTCGCGATCCGCACTGCCGAAGCCGTCGAGCCACGTGGGCAGGTGAGTCTGCCGGAGCTGTCCGCCTACGGCTCACTCGTGCTTACGGCCGCGACGGCGGCGGCTCGGGGACGGAACGGCAGCCGAGCCCGGAATCTGCTCTCGGAGAGTGCTCAGGTCGCCGACCGGATGGGCGCTGACCGCGACGACTATCAGACCGCGTTCGGTCCCTCGCAGGTCGCCATGCAGTCCGTCGATGTCGGTGTGCAGACAGGAGAGTACGGCAGCGCGCTCAAGGCCGCCCGCACGATGCCGAACGAGGCGGCAGCGCTGCCCTTGGCGTCGCGCGCTCGGCACCTCACGGACCGGGCACTGGCGCACACCCGGACCGGCCGGCATGAACAAGCGGCGAACCTGGTCACCGCCGCCGAACGGATGGCGCCGGACTGGGCCAGGCACCAGAACCTGATCAAGTCCGTGACCCGGACCTGCTGCGTACCCCGGCCTCGCGCGCATCACGACTGCGCGGTACCGCCGAGCGGCTCGGTGTGCGTTAGGAGCTCTGAGACGCGCGTGCCAAGGGGATGCCATGTCGGTGCCCGGCATTATCCTGAAGGCACTGATGCCAGTGGAGAGCCAACAAGAGTCGGTTAAGGGGTACGCCGAGCGGATCTTGCGATCTTGGCGAGTTCGTACGTTGTCACGCATGTGGAGGCAGAGATGATTGTGGGAGAGAAGTGGGATGAGTGCCACAGGAGGTGACATTGAGGCACGGGACAACGGTCAACTGATTAAAATTCTTGCCGTTCTCGAGGGTGGTAATGCATTTCTCGGGCGCGCATCAAACGGAAGTACCGCTAGGTTCTCTGTCGGTCAAACCATTGATCTGCACCGGGGCGATGTCGTTTTTGTTGGCGAGGCGGAATGGAAGATCGTTCCAGACGCCGTGTGGCCCGATATTCCTGAGGTGGCCGTAGTTCGTCGCGTCCTGGACGACGGTGTTGTTGTGGAGGTTGGTGCTAGTATCCGGGTGCTTCCTGGAATACCTGCGATCCATGTCGATCCCGGAAACACAGTGGAATTCAATGAGACGGACGGTATAACTCGGGTCATCAGCGAAACGCCTCTCCGGTTTCGTGATGTAGGGATCGATGACGAGGGTCTTGAAGATTTCTTGGTGGGGCGTGCAGAAGGCAGCGGCCCAACCTTCGAATCATTCGGCGGATATCACGAGGTTCGTGAGCGTGCCGTTGAGCTTATCGAAACTCAGCTAAACAAGCGTGGCGATCTGCGTGCGATCGGCGCGCGCCCAGTCAAAGGGATCATCTTCACCGGCCTACCAGGAACCGGGAAGACGTATCTAGCTCGGATAATTGCGAACGAATCAAAGGCGGCGTTCTATCTTGTGAGCGGTCCATCGATCGTAAGCAAGTGGGTAGGCGATAGCGAAGATACACTGCGGCGCATATTTGAGGCTGCCGCGAAGGATGAGCGCGCGATGATCTTCTTCGACGAAATAGACAGTATCGCTGAACGTCGAACAGGCGACTCGCATGAGATGTCAAAACGCCTGGTCGCCCAGCTACTCACCCTTCTTGACGGGTTTGATCAAGGCTCTGGGAACGTGGTCGTGATCGCGGCAACAAATCGCATCAAGGACGTTGATGAGGCGCTGCTTCGGCCAGGGCGCTTCGACTGGGAGATTTCGTTCGGCACTCCGACACTCGAAGACCGCTACGAAATCCTCAGCGTCGGTGCTCGGCGCCTCAATACAATCGGCGATCTCCCTCTTCAGGAAGTCGCGCTGCTAACAGATGGTTGGTCAGCGGCACGGTTGGCATCGATCTGGACGGAGGCGGCTCTTGTGGCAGCTGGCGATAATCGAAAAATAGTTTCGGACGAGGATGTAGCGTTGGCGTTCGAGCGAGTTAGTGGACGCCCGACACGATTCATTGAGGATGATGATGAGAATGGGAATTAGGAGGTGGTGGAAGAACCGACGTTCGCGCCAAAAGCGTGCGCAAGCGGTCGCGGAGGTGTCCGAGAAGCGACCCCTGCGAGAATTTGTATATCTCGATGAGGTGAGTTTGCGTAGCCTGTTAGTGTCGCAAAAGGACACGATTCCAGAAGAGGTATCGCGCGCGATATCTCGAGCGGAGGAGGCGGAACTTTCTAACAAGGTTTCTGCCGACGCAGCAATTGCGAAAGCTGAGGCCGGGGCGCGATATCAGACGAGTAATTCAAGCACGGTGCAGTCCTCACGCAAGGCAATAGTGCAAACCTTGTTCAAAGAGTTCCGCGACGAGAAGGCTCTCGATTACGCACTTGTTGTTCGGACCGAGCCGGTGCAGAAGTTCAACTCTATCGAGGACATCCCGGACGCGGTTGGCGCTGATGCAGCCGTGGCCGCTTCGAGCTTCAAACGAGGGGCATTGGTGGAAATCGAGGTCACTCTTGAGGTTGATCCTGTCTTCAAGCTAGGCACTCTTATCTCCGAGTTCACGGCTATGGCGGACGAATCTCCCGCCATATTTGGACAGGCTGGGACATCTGGTCAGTCCATGTTGAGCGAAGCTTTGCCTGTCAACAAAGTTTTGCAACGCCTGCTCGCCGGCCTGATTCCTATCCGTGCGAAGGCTGTGCACTACTCGGTCGTGGCTGTGGGCGCGTCCGAGTATGTCGTGCATAATGATGCAATCGCTGACCTTGAGGTGGAGCGCCATCCACTGGAGGTCGTGGGCGTCACCGAACACCTTGGATACTGGAAGGACATTCGACGGGTTCTGTTTTCGTCCGGAAAGTTCACGATGCTCTGCCGTGTGTCTCGCGATGGGTTGCAGAAGACGTGGACACCGGTGAAGCTCGCGGATTTGTTTGGTGAGGTGGCGCCGTCGCTTGTGGATCAGATTAACGGGGCGAGTCGTGCTGGCCTGAACGGCATGAGCGCGGCAGCGACGGACGATGCTCATAGCGAAGCGTTCGGTCGCGCACTATCCATATATAAGGACAAACTACTGTACGCCTCGGGCTCCGCACTGAGTGCGACGGCCGAGGCGGAGCTGTTCGTCAGCATAGCTGATATGAAAGCAGGGGCTACGTCGCCCTCAAGGCAGCGCCAAGCATTTGCTAAGGTCAAAGACGTTGTGGACGCCACTGTCGGCGGCCCAGTTATAGACGACGACGCGAATCTTCGCGCCCGGCAAGAAGCACGGAACGAGGCAGGGCTGTCCCTCTTTCCGACGCTGGAGGAACAAACCTTGGCGAACCATCCACACGTGCCTGGGTCTAGCGACGGCGACGATGAACGACTACTAGATGTTGAGGTCGTAGCGATCTATTGGTGATGTTAATACAGGTGAGGTGTTTGCTGGTGGTGTGGATCATGGCCCAGCGGACGATGGCTTCGTGGTGTTCGGGGAGTCGTTCGTAGTCGCGTACGCAGCGGCGGTGTTGGTTGATCCAGGTCAAGCTGAGTGGCTGTTCAACGCTGACACGATGGACGAAGCGGCGTGAGTCCCGTTCACCGGCCGTGGTCGGTCGCGTGCCGCGCGAAACCCGCGTATCTCCCGGACACGCGGACCGACCGCCCCCCGAGCATCGCCGCTTTCTGTTCGAGCATCTCGTGGGCCCGTTCCGAGATCATTCCGTAGACCTCGATCTCCCTGAGGGAGATCATCTCGCCCAGCTTGCGGAACTCGGCCCCGCCGACCTCCATGTGCCACTCCAGGGAGGCGCTGTCCGGGTGGACGGCGGTGACCGTCATGAGGCCGGCGTCCTCGTCGAGATGGAATCCGTACTCGATGAGCCGGGGCTCCTCCCGCTCGATGACCGGGACGAGCCGGCGGATCCCCGCCTTGAGCTCCTCCAGACGGCCGGCACGGATGTCGGACCGGTCGAGATACAGGATGAGATCCCCGGCGGTGGTTCGATTGTCAGTGCCCATCCCGCGAGACTATTGCGGCCCGCTCCCGTCCGCCGGGGAGCGCGTGATCGGCGCACCGGTATTACCGTTGCGGCCGGGCGCACGTCCTGGTAGACGCGATCCATGCGACTGGAGAACATCGTCTGGGACGCGCGGGAGCCGAGACGGCTCGGCGAGTTCTGGGCCGCCGCCCTGGGTGCCGAGACCTCGACCGACCGGCCGGATCACTACGAGGCACGGCTGTCCTTCGGGGAGGACTTCTTCCTCGATCTGTGCTTTCAGCCGGTCGCGAGCCCGTCGACCTCCCCCGCGCGGCTGCACCTCGACCTGGCGGGCGGTGCCCGCCAGGATGCCGTGGTCGAGCGCCTGCTCGCGCTCGGCGCCGTCCACGCCGACATCGGCCAGGGTGAGGTTCCGTGGGTCGTGCTCGCCGACCCGGAGGGCAACGCGTTCTGCGTCATGGAGCACCGGGACGCCTACGTCGGCGCGGAGCCGATCGCGGCGCTCCCGTTGGACAGCGCCGCGCCGGAGCGCGATGCGGCGTTCTGGTCCGGGATCACCGGCTGGATCCCGTTCGACGGGCCCGCACCGGCCACTCTCCGCCATCCGTCCGGCCGTGGGCCCCTGCTGGAGTTCTGTTCCGAGCCCGAGCCGAAGCGGGGGAAGAACCGGCTGCATCTCGATGTCCGGCTCGGCGGCGACGACGACACCGTGCTGGACCGCCTTGCGGAGTCGGGGGCGGACAGGATCGGCCGGTCGGCACCGGGCCTCCCGTGGACGGTGTTCGCGGACCCGTCCGGCAACGAATTCTGCGTCCTGCAGCGCGCCTCCTAGTCACCCGGCCTCCGGGGACGCGCGGGGTCCGCTTGTGCTCGCCTACCGGGTCGCGCTCGACCGGTAGGCGGCCATGCCCGGGGCTCCGGCTGCACCTCCGATCGCGGCCCACCACGCGGACAGCCTGGAGCCCCGGGGCAGGGCTTTACAAACATGCTGGTCTTGTCAAAGTGTCTCGACAACCTCTACGGTTCTGTAAAGCCGACGGAGGAGGTCGAGACCACATGCGTGTCAGTGACGACACCGGGACGGTCCCGCGGGGATCGACCGAACACTGGAAGGACGGCAAGCGCTACCTGTGGTTGCTCGGGTTGGTGGTGCCGTCGCTGGTGTTCCTCGCGATCGGGCTGCGCGAGGCCACCGGCTGGGGTGTCTGGTTGTGGATCGGGCCGATCGTGATTCTCGTGGTCGTGCCCGTCCTCGACCTCGTGGCCGGGCTGGACCGGACCAACCCACCGGATGAGGTGCTCGAACGGCTCGAGAACGACCGGTACTACCGCTGGATCACCTACCTGTACCTGCCGATCCAGTACGCCGGATTCGTCGTCGCGTTCTGGCTGATCGGCACCGGTGATCTCGGCGTCGTCGAGAAGATCGGCCTGGCGGCGACCCTCGGCTCGGTCGGCGGCATCGGCATCAACACCGCGCACGAGCTCGGCCACAAGAAGGAGAGCCACGAGCGGTGGCTGTCCAAGATCGCGCTGGCCCAGAGCTTCTACGGCCACTTCTACATCGAGCACAACCGGGGCCACCACGTGCGGGTGGCCACCCCCGAGGATCCGGCCAGCTCCCGGGTGGGGGAGAGCTTCTACGCGTTCTGGCCGCGCACGGTGTTCGGGTCGTTGCGCAACGCCTGGCGGCTGGAGAAGCGCCGCTTCGCCCGGCGCGACCGGCACCCGTACCGGTTGAGCAACGACGTGCTCAACGCCTGGCTGATGTCGGCCGTGCTGTGGGGCGCGATGATCGCCTGGCTCGGTGCCGGGATCGTGCCGTACCTGCTGCTGCAGGCCGTGGTCGGGTTTTCCCTGCTGGAGGTCGTCAACTACATGGAGCACTACGGGATGCTCCGGCAGCGCGTCGGCAAGGAGGACCGGCGGCGTTACGAGCGGGTCAACCCGAGCCACAGCTGGAACTCGAACAACATCGCCACCAACGTGCTGCTGTACCACCTGCAGCGGCACAGCGACCACCACGCCAACCCCACCCGGCGTTACCAGACGCTGCGTGACTTCGCGGAGTCGCCGAACCTGCCCACCGGCTACGCGGGGATGATCGTGTTGGCGATCGTGCCCGCGCTCTGGCGCCGGGTGATGGATCCGCGGGTGCTGGCGCACTACGACGGCGACATCACCCGGGCCAACATCCACCCGCGCAAGCGGGACACGGTGCTGGCCGCCCACGGCCACGGCGGTGACGGACGTGTGTGGCCGGCCCCCGAGCCGGACACCGTACCCACCCGGACGGCCGCGCCCGTGGGAACGGGGGCGGCGGGGACCACGCAGGCGATGCGCTGCCCGAACTGTGCCTACGTCTACGACCCGGCGGTCGGTGACCCGCGCGAAGGCTTCCCCGCCGGGACACCGTGGTCGGCGGTGCCCGAGACGTGGTGCTGCCCGGACTGCGGGGTGCGGGAGAAGGTGGATTTCGTTCCGCTCGGGGACCACGAGTCCGGCGGGGCCCGTGGCCGAACGGAGACAGCGGAACTCTGACCCATCGCTGTCGGGCGACCGGGATCCCGGTCGCCCGACAGCGATGCGATCAGCGGGTCACTTCCGCCAGTACGCCCTGCACACCTCCGTGGTGTACATGGTGACGCGGGCGCTCGAGACCGCACCGGGACCGACCCAGTCGGAGTCGGTACTGCCGTCCATCGACACCGATGATCCGTGGGCGACGTCGTAGTGCCGGTACTGTGAGTAGCAGCTCTTCTGCCCGATGGCGTTCGGTCCGGATCCGAAGCTCCAGGTGCCGCCTCCCACTTCCTTCACGGCCTGCGCTCCGGGGCCGTCGGCGGATCCGTCGACGGTGACTTCGCCGACCCCGGTGTACTCGACCCATCCACCGTCCGCCGTTTCCCCGGACGCGACGACCTGGATCCCGGAACGGTCGGGCGTGGAGACCGCATCGGCCGTGGCCGATGCGGTCCCCGTCAGGGCAAGCGTGCTCGCGATGGCGGCCATGACGCCGGTCGTGACCGCCGTCATCCGCGAAACTCGTTTCATCGGGTTTGGTTCCCCCTTGTGCGCTCCATGGTCATTGCGGTCGTAGAGTATTCTTTTCGCTGTCGCGAAAAGATCCGCCGAAGGAGTTATTCCTCCCACCTTGATGGAGCAACGTCGGTTTTACCGGGTGTAACGGATGTCCCCGGTCGAGCAGAGTGCGGGTCACCGCTGGAGAGCGCGGAGCGGCCGCCGGGATGCCGGTCGGTGCAGATCCGCCGGGGCGTGCCGCGGCCACCGTGCCCCGGTCGGCGACGACCGTCAGCGGAGTGTGATCACGGTGGGGAGTCTGCGGAACCCCCGGACCGTGCTGCGGTGCACGCGTACCAGTCCTTCCGGGTCGATGTCGTAGTCCGCGACGCGGTCGACCAGTTCCTCCAGCACGATGCGCGCCACCCGTCGGGCCATCAGGTTGCCGAGACACAGGTGCGCACCCCGGCTGAAGCTGAGGAGTTGACTCGCGTCCCGGTTCAGGTCGTAGCGGTCCGGCTCCGGGAACACCTCACCGTCGCGGTTCGCCGACCCCATGAGCATCAGCACCTGCGCCCCGGCCGGAATGTGCACGCCGTGCAGTTCCATGTCCACACGCGACTTCCGGATCACCATCTGCACGGGCGAGTCGTACCGCAGCGTCTCCTCGATCCAGCCGTTGACGGCGCCGCCCAGCGCCGCCTGCTGCTGCTCGGGATTCTGCCAGGCCCAGTACCAGGCGTTGCCGAGCAGGTCGATCGTGGTCACGGTGCTGGCCCCACCCAGCAGATGGAGGAAGGCGAGGATGTCCTCGTCGGTCAGCGGATGACCGTCGATCTCGGAGTTCAACAGGTCGGAGATCAGGTCCTCTCCGCGGTTCTGACGTCGCTGTTCGACGAGGTTCGCGTAGTATTCGTTGAGCGCCTTGAACGCCTCCATCTGGGACGCTCCCACCGTGGTGGCACCGTCCTCCCGGTGCACGGTGCCCTCCAGCATCCGCTGCACCTCGCGTCGGTCCTCCTTGGGAACCCCGACGATCAGCGAGATCGCGTCCATCGGGATCGGGTAGATCACGTCCTGCATCACGTCGAACTGTCCACGTTCGACGGCGGCTTCCACCGACTCCCGCGTGATCTCCCGGATCTGCGATTCGAGTCTGCCGATCGCCCGCGGGGAGAAACTGCCCGAGATGAGGCGTCGCCAGCGCGGGTGCTCGGGCGGGTCCATCGCCACGATCGAGTGTTGGCGGGCGGAGTCCGGCTTCCAGAAGTCCCGCTCCATCAGCGGCCCGTTCTCGTTCGAGAACCGTTCGGAGTCCCGCAGCGCGGCCGCGACGTCGGCATGCCGGGAGAGGGCGAAGAAGTCCAGTTCCTCGTTGTAGTAGACGGGTGCCTCTTCGCGCAGCCGGGCGTAGTAGGGATACGGGTCACCCTGGACTTCGTAGTCCAGGGGGCTGTACTCGAGGTCCATCGGGACTCCATTCCGTGCTCGGTGGGACGTCGGAATCTGCTGCCACTGTCCTGAAGACGGCACTCGCCGGGCACCTTCTCGTGTGCTCTTCTCGGTGCGCGGGGCGCGAATACCGACGGCGGGAGCGTGGATCCTCGTCGGCCGGCCGCCGGCGACCGCGCCCGGTGCCGGCGTGGTGGCGACGTCGCACGCTCGGAGATGCGGTGCGGTACCGGCTGCTGAAGCATTCCCGGTGCGGTGCGAACAGCCTCGCGGGGCCGATTCCGGAGGGAGCCGTCAGGAGCATGGACGTGTACTTCCAGAGCCTGGGCAGCTACGTGCCCGGCACGGTCACGACGGAATGGGCGGTCCGGAACGGTCTGTACGACGAGGAGGAGCGTGCCGCGCACCAGCTCGTGAGTGCCGCCGTGGGCGGCGACACCCCCGCTCCCGAAATGGCGTTGTACGCGGCTGAGGATGCGGTGAAACGGTGCGGTCGCGACGGCGGCGATCTCGACGCGCTGTTCTATCTGGCGACGTGGCACCAGGGCCCCGAGGGGTGGCTACCGCACGCTCATCTCCAGCGGCAGCTGGTCGGCGGTGAGGTCCCGTCGACGGAGATCCGGCAGGGCTGCAACGGGATGTTCGCCGGATTGCGACTGGCCACGGCGATCCTGCGCTCCGGCCGCGCTCCGGGGGCCGCGCTGCTGGTGGCCGCCGACAACTACGGAACACCGCTGGTGGACCGGTGGCGGATGGGACGGGGATACATCGCGGGTGACGCCGCCAGCGCGGTGCTGCTCGGTACGGAACCGGGTTTCGCCCGGCTGTCCTCGGTGTGTTCGGTGACCGTTCCGGAGGCGGAGGGCGCCCACCGGGGTGACGAACCGCTGTTCCCGCCCGGTATCACGGTCGGTGAGGGCGTGGATTTCGCCACCCGCGCGGTCGCGTTCGCCACCGCCGCCCGCACCCGTCCGGACACGGCTCTGGCACAGATGCGTGTTCAACGGCAACTCCGTCGGGTGGCGGAGGACGCGGTGGCGGAGGCCGGGATCGGTCTCGGCGAGGTGTCGCGGGTGGCGTTCATGAACTACTCCCGCGAGATCGTGCAGCAGGTGTGCATGGACACGCTCGATCTGCCCATGTCGCGGTCCGTCTGGGACTACGGCAGCACGATCGGCCACTGCGGCGCCAGTGACCAGGTTCTCGCCCTCGATCATCTGCTGCGCACCGGTGCGCTCCGGCCGGGCGACCACGTGCTGATGTTGGGCAGCGGTCCGGGAGTCATGCTGGCCGCGGCGGTCGTGGAGATTCTGGAGATTCCCGCGTGGGCCACCGCAGGGGAGCGGCCATGAGCGGGGCGGCCGAACCCATCGCGGTCATCGGAGTCGGATGCCGTCTCCCCGGTGGAGCGGAAAGCCCGGAGTCCTTCTGGGATCTGCTGACCGGGCAACGGGAGACGTCCGGACCCGCGCCCGTGCGGCGCTGGGAGTGGTACCGCGAGGTGAGCCCGGAGCACGATCTGGCGGTGCAGCGCACCGTCTCCCGGGGCAGTTTCCTCGACGACGTCGAGGGGTTCGACGCCGCGTTCTTCGGGATGTCCGGGCGCGAGGCCGAGGAGATGGATCCGCAGCAGCGGATACTGCTGGAGACCGGTTGGGAGGCCCTGGAACACGCGGGGGTACCGCCGCACTCGCTGCGCGGCAGTGAAACCGGGGTCTACGTGGGCTTCTGCACCGGAGACTACGGGCGACGTCTCCTGGAGGACCTGCCCGGCATCGAGGCGTGGACGGGGATCGGAGCGGCGAACTGCGCACTGGCCGACCGCATCTCGTACGTGCTCGACCTGCGCGGCCCGAGCCTGGCGGTGGACACCGCGTGTTCGGCGTCGCTGGTCTCGCTGCACCTGGCATGCCAGGGCCTGCGCGCGGGGGACTGCACCACCGCTCTGGCCGCGGGAGTCAATCTGATCGTGTCGCCGGGGGAGACGCTGTCTCTGGCCGAGGCGGGTGCGCTGTCGCCGGACGGCCGGTCGAGACCGTTCGACGCCGACGCCGACGGGTACGGTCGCGGGGAAGGTTGCGGTGTCCTCGTGCTGCGCCGACTGTCCGACGCACGGCGTGCCGGTGACCGGGTGCTCGCGGTCGTCGCGGGCAGCGGCGTGAACCAGGACGGTCGCACCGACGGCATCATGGCGCCCTCGGGATCGGCTCAGGAACACATGATGCGCCGTGCGTGCGCGAACGCCGGGATCGACCCGGCGACCGTGGACCTGGTGGAGGCACACGGCACCGGGACCCGGCTCGGTGATCCGGAGGAGGCCGAGGCGCTCGGTGTGGTCTACGGTGCGGGCCGGGCTCCGGGCGAACCCTGTCTGGTCGGTTCGGTCAAAGGGAACATCGGGCACCTGGAGGGCGCCGCGGGCGTGGCCGGCCTGATCAAGGTCATTCTCGCGTTGCACCGGGCGGCCATCCCGCCCAGCCTGGTCGGGAGGCTGAATCCGGAGATCCCGTGGGGCCGTAACGGTCTCCGGGTGGCCACGGAGACGGCTCCCTGGCCCGTCCGGGAGCATCCCCGCCGCGCGGCGGTGTCCGGTTTCGGCTACGGCGGGTCGATCGCCCACGTGGTCCTCGAACAGGCACCGGACCACGCACCGGGCGCGCCGGACGAGCCCGACGGGCCACGGCTGTATCCGCTCTCCGCGGCCTCGCCCGAGGCGCTGGCCGCCTCCGCCGGG
>NZ_KB912577.1:23322-46676 GCF_000383775.1 Saccharomonospora halophila 8 | reverse complement strand
CCGGTCCGGCCTGGCGCACGCGCCGATCTGGGGCCTGGTCCGCGCCCGCAACGCGGAGCCCGGCGGGCCGGACACCACCGTCGTCGACGTCCCCGACCACGAACGGTCCTGGGCCCGGCTGCTGCCCGGCCTGCTGGCGGCCGACGTCCCCGATGACGTGGTCACCATCCGGGACGGTTCCCCTTCGGTGGCCAGGCTGGTCCCGTCGGCGGCACGCTCACGGACCGCCCCGCACCGGTGCCGCCGGGACGGCACGTACCTGGTCACCGGCGGGCTCGGCGACCTGGGGCTGGCCGCCGCGTGGGAACTGGTGGCGCGCGGTGCCCGGAGGATCGTACTGGCCGACGACCGGCCCTTCCCGCCCCGGAGCGAATGGTCGCGCACGGCCGATCCGGTCCTCCGGCGGCGGATCGAGATGATCCACGCGATCGAGGAGCGGGGAACCGCCGTCCGGGTGCACAACGCCGCTGTCCCGGCGCTCGCGCCCGATCGTCTCGATCTGCCCCCGGTCCGCGGAGTGGTGCACGCGGAAGATCCCCCCTCGGAAGGCGTGCTCGCGGACACCGTTCCGCGGGTCGTCCACAGTGCCGTGCATCTGCACACGCTCTTTCCGCCGGGCACGCTCGACTTCCTCGTCCTGTACACCCGGGCCGGTGCGTGGGCGGGAAGTCCCGGAGAGACCGGGGCGGCCGTCGCGGGCGCCGTGTACGAAGCGGTGGCCGGACTGCGCGCGAGCTCCGGGGCCGACGATGCGACCGTGCTGCACCGGGTGCCGGGGCCGGAGCCGGGCACAACGGGACCGGCCGGGTGCGGGGTGACGGTCGAGGAGGCGGTGACCGCCTGGGAGCAGGCGGACCGGTGCGGGATCAAAGTCGGGGCCGTGTTGCGGAGCGCGGCGGTGGCCGGAACGACCGGTGTCCCGCCGATTCTCGGCGAGGTCGCGGAGTCCGGCCGGATCGACGCGGAATCCGGGGACCGTGAGGTCGGTACCCATGCCGATCTGCCGCCCGGAGAGTTCCGCGAGTACGTGCTGCGGGAGGTGGGTGCGGAGATCGCGGGGGAGATGCGGCTGGCCGAGACCAGCCTGGACCATCGCCGTCCGCTGGTTGAGCAGGGCCTCGACTCGGTGATGAGTGTGATCGTGCGCCGCCGTCTGGAGCGGCGGTTCGGGTGCCCGCTCCCGGCGACCCTGCTGTGGCAGCAGCCGACCGTCACGGCTGTCGCCGACCACCTGGTGGGGCTGCTGCGTCCGGGCGGACGGGACGGGCCACGGGACACGACCACTGTGGGTGCGGCGGGAGAGCCGGCCCGACTCACCACGACGACCACCCGGGTGGGCCGATGAGACTTGAGCTGACCATGACAGAGGCGTTGCAGGAATACCTGACCGCCGTGTCGCCGCCGGAACCCGAGGCCCTGCGCCCGCTGCGGGAGGAGACCGGTTTCCTGGGCGCGCACCTGATGCAGGTTCCCCCGCAGGAGGCCCGGTTCCTGGCCACCCTGGTCCGGGCGATCGGCGCCCGTCGCACCCTGGAGGTCGGTGTCTTCACCGGATACAGCCTGCTCGCCACCGCGCTGGCGCTCCCTCCCGACGGCGAGGTCGTCGCGCTGGACATCAGTGAGGAGTGGACGTCGCTGGCGATGGCGCACTGCCGGCGCGCGGGCGTCGCCGACCGCATCGATCTGCGCCTCGGTGACGCCCGGGACACCCTCGCCGCTCTGGTCGGGGAAGCCGGTGCGGTGGGCTCGTTCGACTTCGCCTTCATCGACGCCGACAAGGAGGGTTACCCGGAGTACTTCGATCAGGCCTTGACCTTGCTCCGGCCCCGCGGCGTGATCGTGGTGGACAACGTGCTCTGGGGCGGGGCGGTGGCCGATCCGGAGGTGACCGACTCCGAGACGAACGCGGTCCGCGCGTTCAACGAGCGGATGCGCTCCGACGAGCGCGTCGATTACACGCTGCTCCCGCTGGCGGACGGGATGACCATAGCCGTCAAGCGATGACCACCGGATCCCGCACGTCGCTCGTGCGGGAGTCCGACAGTCCGCGGAACACACACCGGAAAGGAGAGATCGTGAGCCCGAGCAGAGCGGTGTCGCAGGAGGAATGGGCTGCCGCCCGGCAGGAACTCTACGAAAGGGAGGGGGAGCTGATCGCGAAACGGGACGCGGTGAGCGAGAAGCGCCGCGAGATGCCGTGGGTCCTGGTGGAGAAGGAGTACACCTTTGACACCGAGAACGGGAAGGTCCGGTTGGCGGACCTGTTCGACGGCAGACGACAGCTGATCGTGTACCACTTCATGGTTCCGCAGGAGAAGACCGGGAAGTTCTGCACCTCCTGTTCCTTCTGGATCGACAACATCGGGCATCTGGCCCACCTGTGGGCGCGGGACACCTCGTTGGTCGTGGACTGCCCCGTACCGCTGGAGGAGGGGCTCGCCTTCAAGGAGCGGATGGGCTGGTCGGTGCCGTGGGTCTCGTCCCAGGGCGCAGGGTTCTACGAGGACTTCTTCGTCACCTTCGGCGACGGGGAGCGCGTGCAGCCGGGCATCACCGTCTTCATCCGGGAGGACGATCGCGTCTACCGCACGTACTCGACGCTGATCACCGGCGGCGAGATGTTGAACTCCACCTACCACTACCTGGACCTGACCCCGCTGGGCAGGCAGGAGGAGGGACTCGCGTTCAAGCACGACTGGGTCCGCTACCACGACGAGTACGACAACTGACCCGGGCGGCGTGCGTTGACGGACACGGGATGGGAGAACTGTGGTCGAACAAGATCCGATCGAGCCGGCGGGGCGGTCGGGCCGGGCGACACGACCGCTCACCGGGGCGGAGTATCTGTCGAGTCTGCAGGACGGACGCGAGATCTATCTGTACGGTGAACGCGTCAAGGACGTCACCCGACACGCGGCATTCGCCAATCCGGCGCGGATGACCGCCCGGATGTACGACGCCCTGCACGACCCGGCCAAGCGGGGCGTGCTGACCCGGCCGACCGACACCGACAGCGACGGCGACACCCACTCGTTCTTCACCACTCCCTACAGTGTCGACGACCTGCTGGCCGATCAGCGGGCCATCGCCGAGTGGGCCCGCGTGAGCTACGGGTGGATGGGCCGTAGCCCCGACTACAAGGCCTCCTTCCTCGGCACACTGGGTGCCAACGCCGAGTTCTACGAGCCGTTCGCGGACAACGCCAGGCGCTGGTACCGGGAGTCCCAGGAGAAGGTGCTGTTCTGGAATCACGCGATCGTTCACCCGCCGGTCGACCGCAGCAGGCCGCCGGACGAGGTGTCCGACGTCTACGTGCACGTCGAACGGGAGACCGACGCCGGGCTGGTGGTCAGCGGTGCCAAGGTGGTGGCGACCGGTTCGGCGCTCACCCACTACAACTTCATCGCGCACTGGGGTTTGCCGATCAAGGACAAGCGGTTCGCCCTGGTGGCCACGGTCCCGATGTCCGCGCGTGGGGTCAAGCTGATCTGCCGCCAGTCCTACAGTGCCAGCGCCGCCGTCACCGGCGGGCCGTTCGACTACCCGCTGTCGTCCCGGCTGGACGAGAACGACACGATCTTCGTGATGGACCGGGTGCTCATCCCCTGGGAGAACGTGTTCATCTACGGCGATCTCGGGAAGGTCCGGCTCTTCACCGGACACTCCGGATTCAACGAACGGACCACGTTCCACGGTTGCATCCGGCTGGCGGTGAAGCTGGAGTTCCTCGCCGGCCTGCTGGCGAAGGCGCTGGAGATCACCGGAACCCGCGAGTTCCGCGGGATCGAGACCCGGCTGGGTGAGGTGCTCGCCTGGCGCAACCTGTTCTGGGGTCTCTCGGACGCCTCCGCCCGCAATCCGGTCCCGTGGAAGAACGGTGCTCTGCTGCCGAATCCGAACTACGGTATGGCGTACCGGTGGTTCATGCAGATGGCGTATTCCCGGATCCGGGAGATCGTCCTGCAGGACGTGGCGAGCGGGCTGATCTACGTCAATTCGAGTGCCGACGACTTCAAGAACCCCGATCTCCGTCCCTACCTGGACAAGTACCTCCGCGGGTCGAACGGAGTCGACGCGGTGGAGCGGACCAAGGTCATGAAGCTGCTCTGGGACGCGATCGGTACCGAGTTCGGCGGACGGCACGAACTCTACGAGCGCAATTACTCGGGCAATCACGAGAACGTCCGCATCGAATTGTTGAACGCGCAGATGGGCTCCGGTGAGATGGCCGGCTACCAGGAGTTCGTCGAGCGGTGTCTCGCCGAGTACGACCTGAACGGCTGGACGGTGCCGGATCTGTCGTCCCTCGACGACGTCGGCCACATCCGCGATGACCTGCACAGCGACTGACCCGCCGCGCGGACGGGCGGGGAACGACACCAACCGGGAGCGATGTTTATGCGCACAGTCACCTCTGCCGACGGGACACCGATCAGCTTCGACAAGTTCGGCGAGGGACCCCCGCTGATCCTGATCGAGGGAGCCTTGAACGACCTCGCGACCACTCTCCCGGTGGGCGCGCTGCTCTCCTCCCGCTTCACCGTGTTCGCCTACGACCGTCGGGGCCGTGGTGCCAGCGGAGACGTCCAGCCCTATTCGGTGGACCGCGAGATCGAGGATCTGGACGCGGTCCTGGCCGAGACCGGGAGCCCGCCGTACGTGTTCGGCAACTGTTCGGGTGGCGCGCTGGTCCTGGAGGCCGCGGCCCGGGGGCGCGAGTTCGAGGCCCTGGCGCTCTACGAGCCACCGTACTCGTTGCCCGCCGACCGGACCCTGCCGCCGCGGTACTCCTCCCGACTGGCGGCGCTGATCGGCGAGGACCGTCGCGGCGAGGCGCTGGAGCTGTTCATGAAGGGTTGCGCGGACCTGAGCGACGAGGACGTCGCGCAGGTCCGCGGATCGCCGATCTGGCCGTCCCTGGAGCTGCTGGCGCCCACGTTGGTGTACGACGACGCGTTGCTCGGGGACTGCTCCCTCCCGGTCGAGCGCCTCTCGACGGTGCGGACGCCGACCCTGGTCATCGACGGGGGAGACAGCCTGACGTGGACACGGAACGGCGTGCAGGCCCTGGTCGACGTTCTGCCGAACGGGCGGCGGCACACCCTGCCCGGGCACGATCACGTCCTCGTCCCGGATGCGGTCGCCCCGATCCTGGCGGACTACTTCACGGGTGCCCTCGCCCCGAACGGGTGAGACGGGAGCGGTAGGGGTGGCCCGCGGTCTCCGGTCCGCGGGCCACCCCCGCACGAGATCCCCTCACTCGGCCTCGTCCGGGGGCACCCGCGCGGCCGGGGGCGTGGTGAGCAGGCCCCGCACCATCGCGGTGATGCTCCGTGCGTCGCGGAAGTGCCTGAACTCGATCATCTCCGGGGGGATCGTGACCCCGAACTCCACTCGGATGAAGGTGAGCAGGCGGGCGGTGCGCACCGAGTCCAGCAGCCCGTTCTCCAACAGCGGTGTCCTGTCGTCGATCGCCGAGGGAGCGTCCGCGCACAGGGTGTCGCGGAGGAACACGGTGAGTCGGGCGGCGATGGTGTCGGCCGGCATGCTACCCCCGTTCGGGATCGGCCTCCCGGCCCGGACGGAGGACGTCCGGGCCGGGGGAACTCAACCTTCGTCGACGACCGCGTGCGTCGCCGTGTCCGGCGCGGTGACGAGCGTGTGCAGCAGGGTGTGGAACCGGGCCGCCCACCGGGCGGGGGTGGCGGGGTCCAGCTCGTTGCCGTCGTAGCGCAGGTTGCCGTACGTCCCGTCGGTCTGATCGATTTCGAGGGTGCACAGCGTGCCGTCCGGGATGTCGGATCCGACCGGTTGCGAGAGCGTCCGACGCCGGATCTCGGTGAAGCTCAGGGCGCCCATGCGCCCGCCGTTCACGTTCGGGTACTGGAACGTCTGGAACGCGCACACCGTCGCACCGACGTCGCTGAAGGTGGACATGAGCTCGGGGGCCTCCCGCAGGACGAAGGCGAACGGGATCTCGTGGGTCTGTGCCTCGAGACAGGTGCGCCGGGTCGCGGCGAACACGTCGCGCAGTGTGCCGCAGTGCGAGAGATCCGTGCGCAGCGGCACGAAATTGAAGAACGGCCCGACCGTGCTCTCGAAATCGGGGTGGTCGCGACCGAAGGTGAGCGTCGGGATCACCACGTCCGGACTCTCCGTCAACTGCCACATCAGCATGTTCTGTGCGGTCATCGCGACGATGAACGGGGAGCTGCGGTGGGTGCGGGCGAAGTCGAGGACGGCGGCGGTGAGGTCGGCGTCGATCCGGAAGCGGTGCACCGCGGTGACCCGGTCCGCGTCCGGCACCCTGGGGCGGTCGTTGGGCAGCCCGAGCATCCGTGCGCCGGCCAGCTTGTCCCGCCAGTAATCGGTGGCCTCCGTGAGGACGGCCGGGGTGAGGTGTCCGCGGTGCCAGGCCGTGTGCTCCCGGTACTGGGGGACGGGGTCCAGCGCGGGCTCCGCACCGGCGTCGCGGGCGGTGTAGCACGCCGACAGGTCGCGCATCAGCAACTCCATCGACCAGCCGTCGATCGCCACGTGATGCGCGACCAGTGCGAGCACCCAGTCGTCCTCGGCCAGGCGGCCGAGCACGACACGGAGGTGGGGCATCTGCCGGACGCTGAGTTCCTCGGTCTCCAGCCGGTTGAGGAACTCCTCCGCCACGCGCTCGCGTTCCGGTGCGGCCGCGCCGGGAATCGCGTCCGGCCCGGCCAGCTCGTCGACCCGGACCTCCGGTGTGGACGGGGCTCGTACCTCCTGCCGGGGTGGATCGCTGTCCGGCACGATGACCGTCCGCAGCGCCTCGTGCCGTTCGACCACGTCGAACAGTGCCCTGCTGAGGACGTCGATATCGAGCTCTCCGGCCAGCCGCCAGCCACGGACGGTGTGGTAGCGGGGGCCGAACGGTCCGCTCTCTTCCCCGGTGCCGAACATGCGGAGGAAATCCTGCGTGAACGACAGTGGGCCGGTTCCGAGAACGGCTGAGGTCTGCCCGACCGGCGAGGTATCCATGGCGGCCACCCTTCTTGTCGTGGAGGTGAACCCTTCCGGGGAAGGGTGAACGGGGAGAGGTCCGGCGGGTGGCGCCTACGGCTCGCTCAGCCGGGCGACGAGTCCGCGGGGACGTGAATCGGTCCAGTGCTGCGCGAGGTAGCGGCCGCACCCGGCCCGGTCCCGCGGGCCGAACACCGACGTCCAGCCCCGCGGAACGGGGACCGACGCGGGCCAGAGTGCGTACTGTTCCTCCGGGTTGACGACCACCAGGAAGAAGCCGTCGTTGTCGTCGAACGGATTGGCCATCGCGGGGACTCCTCGGGATCCGTCGTGTTCCGGAGCTGTGTTGTGGTGTCGACGCTGTCCGCACGGGCCGTGTCGTCCCGCCCCGGACAGGTCCACTCGACCGGACCGGACGGGCCGGACGAGGAGGAGCGATCGCGGGCAGCCACTCAGGATGCGTTGACGGTGGCCGGCCCGGCAGCGGTCCCGGTCCGTTCCCGCTCGATCCGGTGAGCGAGCAGGGCGGGGGTCGGGTTGTCGTAGAGGACGTCGATCGACACCCGGACCCCGGTGTGCTGCTCGATACGCGCGAGGATCCGGATCGCCTGCATCGACTGCCCGGACAGGTCGAAGAAGTTGTCGTCGACCTCCATCGATTCGTGGCCGAGGATCTCGGCGAAGAGGGTGCGGAGAAACTCCCGCGTGTCGGTGTCCGATGTGTCCGCGACCTCGTCGCCCGTGGACGGAAGCGGCAACGCGGCTCGGTCGATCTTCCCGTTGGCGGTCGTCGGGAGCGCGTCCAGCGAGAGGATCGCCGCGGGAACCATGTAGTCCGGGAGATGCCGGGACGCGAACTCGTGGAGATCGTCCGGATCGGTGCCGGCATGCGGCACCACATAGGCGATGAGCCGCTTGTCCCCCTCCTCGACCTCGCGTGGGACCACCGCGGCATGACGCACCCGGGGGTGCGTGGCCAGCAACGCCTCGACCTCGGCGGGTTCGACCCGGAAACCGCGGATCTTGATCTGGTCATCCGCCCGGCCCAGCAGTTCGAGCTGCCCGTCGGCGGTCCAGCGGCCCAGATCGCCGGTACGGTACATACGCCGGCCTGCGCCGGTGAACGGGTCCGGTACGAACCGTTCGGCCGTCTGATCCGGGCGCGCCAGATAGCCGCGGGCGACCCCGTCTCCCGCGATGTAGATCTCGCCCTCCGTACCCCCGGGAACCTGCCGCAACTCCCGGTCGAGCAGGTACACGCGCCGGTTCTCCAGCGGACGCCCGACGGGCACGGACCCGCCCGCCCGGTACGGGGCGGTGATCGGTGAACTGGTGACGAACAGCGCCGTCTCGGTCGCGCCGTACATGGCCCGGACCACGAGGTCGGGACAGGCGTCGAGCACGCGCGCCACGGCGCTGGAGGAGATCAGGTCGCCCCCGGTCATCACCTCGCGCAGGGGTGCCAGTGCGTGCGGTGCCTCCTCCGCGACGACCCGGAACAGACCGGCGGTGAGATGCACGACGGTGACCTTCTCGCGCTCGATCACCTCGGCCAGGTCGGTGAGCTGAATGTCCTCGCCGGGGTACTGCACGATCCGGCCGCCGTGCAGAAGTGGGACCCACAGCTCGAAGGTGGACATGCTGAAGGCGATCGGCGACACCATCAGACAGCGTTCGTACACGTCGCGATCCCACAGTGGGTCCAGCGCCAGGCTGAGTACATTGTGGTGGGTGACGGCGACTCCCTTGGGCTCGCCCGTCGAGCCCGAGGTGAACAGGACGTACGCGAGCTGGTCCGGGTCGCCGGGACCGGGAAGGACCGCGTCGCCGTCGCGGTCCGGCGAGGCGAGGACGACGTCCCGGACGCCGTGCGGCACGTCCTCGCGTCGGGTCTCCTCGTCCACCAGGAGTAAGGGGTCGTCGAACAGATCGGTGATCCGCTGCCTGCGCTCCGCCGGATGGGCGGAGTGCAGGGGGACGTAGTACGAGCCGGCCTTCAGCACGGCCAGGATCGCGACGACGAGATCGGGGGATCGGCGCATCAGCAACACGACCGGCTTCTCGGGACCCGCGCCGAGCCCGACCAGGTGGCGCGCGAGCCGGTCGGAGCGCGTGTCGAGCTCCCGGTATGTGATCGTATCGCCGTTGTGCCTCAGCGCCGTCGCCTCCGGGGTGCGAGCGGCCTGATCGGCGAACCGCGCCGGTATGGAGGTGAAGTCCATGAAAAGGTCCAATCTGCGCGTGTGGAGAGCCGTCTACTGTTCCGCTGCGCCGGAGGCGAGCGAGGTCGGTCGCCCTCGGCGGGCGTGCCGGGTTCGCGTGTCCAGCGGGGCCGTGCCTGCCGAAACGGCTCAGGTGGGCCAGCGCAGACGTAGTTCGTCGAGTGTCCAGATCATGCTGGCCCGCTCCCGGGGTGTTTCCACCAGTTCGTACTGGGGGATCCGGCGGTGCCACTCTTCGAGCAGGATCGTCATCTCCTGTCGGGCCAGGTGTGCACCGACGCAGGTGTGTCTGCCCGCGCCGAACGAGAGGTGCCGGGTCTCCGGGCGGTCCAGGTCGACCTCGGTCGGGTGCGGATACGCCTGCTCGTCGCGGCCCGCCGAAGCCAGTGAGAACACGGCGACGTCACCCGCCTTCACCGGACAGCCGTGAAAGTCGGTGTGCGCGGTGGCCTTGCGGGTCGGCGTGGCGATCGGGTAGACGCGCATGCTCTCTTCCACCATCCGCGGCACGAGCGCCGGCTCGTGCACGATCCGGCGTCGGTCCCCGGGATGGGTGGCGAGGTGGTACATGGTCCAGGTCAACTGACTGGCGGTGGTTTCCAGAGCCGCGCCCAGCACGGTGAGCAGGCAGTTGGTCAGCTCCTCCTCGGACGGCCGCGCCCCGTCGATCTCCCATCGGGCCGCGGCCGAGACGATGTCGTGGCGGTCCGGGTCCGGGTGGGCTCGGCGGTGTGCGAGCAACTCCGCGAAGTAGGCGGTCATCTCCGCGGCGGCGGCCGTCTGGATCTCGCGTGCCCGCTCCGCGTCGTCGTCCCGGAAATGCAGGCCGTCGGTCCACTCCAAAAACTTCCCGAGGTCCTCCCGCGCCACTCCCATGATCGGGCGGAACACCGTCGACGTGAACACCTTCGCGACCTCGGAAAGGTATTCGCACCCGCCGCGGCCCCGCAGGTCGTCGACCAGTGCGGTCGCGATCGAGCGTTGCTCGTCCCGCAGTGCTCGTACCCTGCTCGGTGTGAACCACTCACCGAGCAGACGACGCCATTTCGTGTGCTGGTCACCGTCGAGCTGAATCGGCACCATGACGTGCTCGGGCTCGGGATCGAACGGGAACACGACCGAGCTGGACCACAGGTCGGCCTGCCGGAGCCCGTCCCGCACCGCACCGTGATCGGTGAAAACCCAATAGTGCCCGGCGTCTTCGGTACGCATCGCGGGGCGGGCGTGGGCACGGTGCTCGTCCATCTCGTGGAACGCCGTCATGGCCGGAGCCGGGGGGCGCAGGGTGGTGTAGTCACGGACCGGGCAGTCGGCGTGGTCGGAAGATCCCAATGGTCGTCACCTCTTCCTCGGCTTCGGGTCGAGGGTAGGACCGATCGGATGCGCCGGGCATACGTGATCGTGCGGTGTGGAGTGTGTGGTGTGCGGTCCCGTGGTGGCTCACCACGGGACCGCCGGTCGCCGGGCGGCGTGGTGGTTCGCGGCGGCATCGCCGAACGCTCCCGGGGAGTGCGGGACGAGCCGCGACGGCGACACGGATCGTCCCGCACTCGTTCCGGGAAACCACAGGGAGGGAACGCGCGGATCCCGGAAAACGGGCGTCCGCGGCTCACTCCTCCACGCAGGCCGAATCGCACTGCGTCCGGCGGCCGGAATGCCTCGATGATTCGCGTTCGGAGTCCCGTCCGGTGACATCCGCGTTCACGGGAGTGTCGTCCGATACGCCGATACGATTTCGATCGACGTGGCTCATCCGAAAGGGGGCCGCATGTCCGCCACGCTGTATTCCATCACATTGGCGTCCTTGATGGCGATCTCCGTGTTCGGGGCGTTGGCGACCGCGCGCCACTCCTCAAGCTGCTCGCGGGACTCCCAGCGCTCGAAGTTGTAGATCCGGTCGCGGTTGAGCGGGTCGGGAGTGATGGCGAGGTCGAGGCACCCCGGTGCCTGTCGGCCCCTGCGGAGGAGATCCTCGTGGGCGGTGATGAAGGCGTCGCGTTGTTCGGGGTCGACTTCCAGGTAACCAGCGATGATCAGCATGCCGCGATCGTACAACGAGAAAGGTTTTCCTACAATCGAGAACGCCCACTCGGGGACGTCCCGCCCCGGTGCGCGCGGTCGCCATCGGCGGAATGGGCGGAGTAAATCGGCACATTCCGCCGATGGCACGCGTGACGCTTGTCGGAACGGGGGCTTTCCACGCCGCGATTCAGCGGTGTGCGCTCGCGCGCACCGGGGAACTCAGTCGAGCTCCTGCTGCGGGACGTGCGCGGAGTCGGCGTCGTGGGTCTCCTCCTCCCGGGTGGCCTCGGATCGGCCCGCCGGATCCACGTCCCGGAGCGATTTGGCGGCGACGAACGCGAGGATCAGGAACACCGCGCCGCCGACGAGGGCGCTGACGGTGAGCGCGCCGGTGAACGCCTCGTGTGCGGCGTCGAGCAGTTGTCCGCCCTGCCCCGCCGGGAGATCGTCGGCGGCGGAGGTGGCATCGGCGAGACTGACGCGGGCCGTGTCCGCGGTGTCCCCGGCGACTCCCCCGGGGACGCTGATCCGACTCTGGTAGGCGGCCGTGGCGATGGCGCCGAACGCGGCGATCCCCAGCGCGGCGCCGAGCTGGTTGCTGGTTTCGGACATCGACGCCGCGGACCCGGCCTTGTCCGGTTCGACGGAGCCGACCACCAACCCCGTACCCAGGGCGATCGCGGGTCCGGCTCCGAGATAGATCAGCACGATCCCCGGGATGAGTGCCGGCATCCCCGTGCCCGGTCCGACCAGTGTGAGCAGGACGAACCCGACGACCGACAGTGCGAGTCCGCCCCCGATGGCACCGCGCGGACGCACCTTCTCCGCGACCTTGGGCGCCACCATCGCACCGATGCCGATGGATGCACCGACGGGGATCAGCCACAGGCCGGTCGCCATCGGGGAATGTCCCTCGACCAGCTGGACGTACTGGCTGACCGGCAGGAAGATGCCCGCCAGACCGGCTCCGGCGATCAACATGATGCCCAGGGCAGCGCTGAACCTGGGGTTGGCGAACAGCCGCAGGTCGAGCAGCGGGGACGTCAGTCGGCGCTGCCGGAGCCCGAACACCACGCCGAAGGCCACGCCGGTCACGACAGCGGCGACGGGCAGTGGGTCGACGCCGGAACGAGCCAGCTCCTTGACGCCGTAGATGACCGGCAGCAGTGCGGCCAACGACAGTGCGACGCTGGTGAGGTCGAGGCGGCCTGCGTTCGTGTCGCGGTACTCGGGCAACAGGAACGGCCCCGCGATCAGCAGCAGCGCCATGATCGGTACGGCGACCAGGAAGACCGCGCCCCAGCCGAAGCTCTGGAGCAGCACTCCGCCGACGACCGGGCCGAGGGCACCACCGGCCTGCAGACAACTGGCCCACAGCGCGATGGCCACGCCCTGCTGTTTGGGGTCGCGGAACATGTTGCTGATCAACGCCAGGGTGGAGGGCATCAGGGTCGCCCCCGCGACTCCCATGATCGCCCTGGTCGCGATCAGCATCTCGGCACTGGTGGAGTAGGCGGCCAGGGCCGAGGCCGCGGCGAACGCCACGGCGCCGACGAAGAGCAGTTTCCGGCGCCCGATGCGGTCACCGAGAGTGCCCATCGTGACCAGGAAGCCGGCCAGCAGGAACGAGTAGATGTCCAGGATCCACAACTGCTGGGTCGCGTTCGCCCCCAGGTCGGTACTCAGGTGTGGCAGAGCGACGTAGAGCACGCTGATGTCCATCGACAACAGCACGGTGGGCAGCGTCAACACCGCAAGCCCGGCCCACTCCCGACGCCCCGCCGGCGCGGTCGATTGCATGGAGTTCCTTTCGTGGTCGGTCGGGTCCCGCCATACCGACAACGCGGACGCCGGAAAGTCGTCGGGATCGCCGAGTTTTTTTGGTTCCACCGTTCCGGGAGCGGTCGGCCCGGGCCCGGCCGGACGGACACACCCGTGCGGGTCTGGACATCGGCACCGTCGCCGTGAGTAAGATGTCGCTGAGCTGTGGTCGAAGCAGGAGGGCAGCGCCGCGCGATGACAGTGGACAGCGCGCTCGACGAGGACTTCTTCCGGCTGGATGACCCGTTCCGGCGCGAGTTGTTCACACACTGTTACCGGATGGTGGGCTCGGTTCAGGACGCGGAGGACCTGGTCCAGGAGACCTACGTGCGGGCGTGGAAGGCCTACGATCGCTTCGAGGGGCGTTCGTCCCTGCGGACCTGGCTCTACCGGATCGCCACCACGACCTGCCTGAACGCGATGCGGTCCCGCGAACGCCGACCGCTGCCGGTCGACCTCAGTGGTCCGGCGGCCCAGCTCGCCGACCCCGGCTCCGCCCGGCCGGACCTGCCCTGGCTGCAACCGCTCCCGGACGCGTTCCTGGCGGACACCACCGACCCGGCCACCATCGTCTCGACCCGCGAGAGCGTCCGGCTCGCCTTCATCGCCGCCCTGCAGCGCCTGCCCCCGCGGCAACGTGCGGTGCTGCTCCTCCGCGACGTACTGGGCTGGCGGGCCGCCGAGGTCGCCGACCTCCTGGAGACCACCGCCACGGCGGTGCACAGCAGCCTGCGGCGGGCCCGTGCCCACCTGGAACAGGTCGGACCCAGTCGTGAGCACGCCGCCGAGCCTTCCGCGGCCACCCAGCGAGCCCTGGTGGACCGCTACGTCACCGCCTTCGAGAACCACGACATCAGCACGCTCGTGGAATTGTTCACCACCGACGTCACCTGGGAGATGCCACCGCAGACCACCTGGTACCGGGGAGCGTCGATGATCGACTGGCACCTCCGGACCCAGTGCCCGGCCGCCCCCGGCGACGTCCGGCTCGTCCCGGCCGGGGCGAACGGCCAGCCCGCCTTCGCCACCTATCGCCGCGAGCGTGCCGGGGGTCCGCACCGGATCACCTGTCTGCAGGTGCTCACTCTCGCCGACGCGCACATCAGCAGGGTCGTGACCTTCGCCGATTCCCGGTTGTTCAACGCCTTCGAGCTCCCGCAGGTGCTCGGGGAGCGGTGACGCCGACCGGCGCGCGGTGTCGGGGTCACTGGTCCGGATCTTCCAACCGGTCCCCGATGTCCCGCAGTACGGACGAAGCGAGTTCACCGTCCACGATCCGATGATCGCAGGACAGGACGAGTGTGGTCACCGGACGGAGGGTGAGTTCGTCCCGGTGGACCCACGGCAGTTTCCTGATCCGGCCGAGTGCCAGGGCCGCCGACTCGCCCGGGGAGAGAATCGGGGTGCCCGCGTCCACACCGCGGGGTCCGGCGTTGGTGAGTGTGACCGTGCCACCGGCGAGGTCCTCCGGAGAGGTCGTGTGTGCCCGCGCTCGCGCGACGAGTTCCGGTATCGCACGGGCGAGTTCCGGCAGTGACCGCAGGTGAGCGTCTTTCACGTTGGGAACGGCCGGTCCGTGTTCGGTGGACACCGCGATGCCGAGATTCACGTAGCGTTTGACGACGATCTCGTGGTTGGCCCCGTCCCAGGACGCGTTGATCCACGGATACCGCTCGATCGTGCGCAGCAACGCGTGGGCGACCGGCAACAGCGGGGAGAGCGGCACCCCCGCGAAGTCCGTGTCGTCCCGCAGTTCGTCGAGTGCGCGCAGCATTCCGGTGGCGTCGATCTGGAGCCAGGCGGACATCTGCGGAATGTCCGCGGCCGACCGCGCCATCGCGGTCGCGGTGTGCTCGCGTTCCCCGCGGACCGGGACACGGTCCTCCGGACCGGCCTTCCGCGCCGAACGCCGGCGGGGTCGCCGCTTCGTCGTTGGCGGGCTCGCCCCGTACCCGACCAGCACGGGCACCGAATCCGGTGGGGCGTCCCCGGGGTCCTCGACCTCCACGGTGAACAGCGGGGTCCCGACCTCGGCCGTCGCCCCTTCCGGCACCAGCAGTTCCACGACGGTGCCCGCGAACGGGCAGGGCAGTTCCACGACCGCTTTCGCCGTTTCCAGCTCCGCGATCGGCTGGTTGGTCGTGACCGTGTCGCCCGGACGGACGCGCCAGCCGACGACCTCGCCGGAGACCAGTCCCTCACCGAGGTCGGGGAGGGTGAATTGCCGGAGTTGGGTCATGGTCGGCCCCCGAATGTGCGGTCCACGGCGTCGAGCACCCGGTCGAGATCGGGCAGATAGTGGTCCTCCAACCGCGACGGTGGGTACGGGGTGGAGAACCCGCCGACACGGAGTGGTGGCGCCACGAGCGTGCGGAAACACGTCTCGGTGATCCGGGCGGCGAGTTCCGCGCCGTAGCCGCCGGTCACCGAGGCCTCGTGCACGATGACACATCGCCGGGTCCTGCGCACCGACTCCAGTACGGTGGCCTCGTCGAGCGGGTTGAGTGACCGGAGGTCGACGACTTCGAGGGAACGGTCCTCGTGGGCGTCGGCCGCCTCCAGGCACACCCGCACCATGGGCCCGTACGCCAGCAGGGTGGCGTCCGTCCCGGGACGCACGATCTCGGCCTGTTCGAGGGGCACGGCCGCGACCGGGTCGCGCTGGATCACCGAGGTGTCCCAGTAACGCCGTTTCGGCTCGAAGAAGATCACGGGATCCGGGCAGGTGATCGCCTGTTGGATCATCGTGTAGGCGTCGGAAGGGTCCGCGCAGGTGACCACGCGCAGTCCCGCGGTGTGGGTGAAGTAGGCCTCGGGCGACTCACCGTGGTGCTCGGCAGCGCCGATACCGCCACCGAACGGGATCCGGATCACGACCGGAAGTTCCACCGCACCCCGTGTGCGGGTCCGCATCCTGGACAGTTGGGTGGTGATCTGATTGAAGGCGGGGAACACGAAGCCGTCGAACTGGATCTCGCAGACCGGGCGGTAGCCACGCAGCGCCAGCCCGATGGCCGTGCCCACGATGCCCGACTCGGCCAGCGGTGTGTCGATCACCCGTGTGGCCCCGAACGTCTTCTGCAATCCGTCGGTGACCCGGAAGACACCGCCGAGCATGCCGACATCCTCGCCCATGACCACGACACTCGGGTCGTCGGTCATCGCGCGCCGCAGGCCTTCGTTCAGGGCGCGGGACAGGGACACGGCCTCGGTCGTCACCATTGTCCGTCCTCGAAGGATTCGAGGTAGTCCGCGTACTCGGTGCGTTCGGTGTCCACCCGCGGATGCCCGGTCGCGTAGGCGTACTCCCAGATCTCGGCGACGTCCGGGTCGGGGAGCGTCCGGATGCGGTGGCGCAGGTCGACCACCACGGCCTCGGCCCGGGACTCGACGTCCTCGACGAACTCGCGGTCCGCGATCCCGCTCGCCGTCAGGTGCCTGCGTACTCGCTCGATCGGGTCCCGGGACCTCCACTCCTCGGTCTCGGCGGCCGGACGGTAGCGGGTGGGGTCATCCGTGGTGGTGTGCCCGCCCATCCGGTAGGTGAACGCCTCGATCAGGGTCGGACCGCGCCCGGCGCGCGCGTCGGCGAGTGCTTTCCGGGTCACCGCGAGGCAGGCGAGAACGTCGTTCCCGTCGACCCGGACGCCGGGGAATCCGAAGCCCTCGGCGCGCCGGTGGAGCGGGACGGTCGACTGTCTGTCCACCGGTACGGAGATCGCCCACTGGTTGTTCTGACAGAAGAACACGACCGGTGCCCGGTGTGCGGCGGCGAACACGAACGCCTCGTTGACGTCCCCCGCGCTGGTCGCACCGTCGCCGAAATAGGCGATCGCGGCGTCGTCCGTGCCGTCGCGCTGGATTCCCATCGCGTATCCGGTCGCGTGCAGGGTATGGCTACCGATCACGACGGAGTACGCCTGCACCCGGCTCCGGAGTGGGTCCCAGCCGCTGTGGTAGGCGCCGCGGAAATGGCCGAGAATACTGACCGGATCCACGCCACGGGACCAGGCGACCCCGTGCTCGCGATAGGTGGGGAAAGCCATGTCGCCCGCGGCGAGGGCCCGCGCGGACCCGATCTGGGCGGCTTCCTGACCGTGCATCGAGGCCCAGACCGCGAGTTCTCCCTGTCGTGCGAGCGCCAGTGCCTCGGTGTCCATCGCGCGGATGGTCACCAGGTCGCGGTAGATATCTGTGAGCTCGGCAGCGGTGAGTTCCAGTTCGTACCCGGGATGCTCGATCCGCTCACCGTCCGGGGAAAGCAGTTGGACGAATTCGGTGGGTGATTCTCCGAGGGCGTCCGGTGTGTCGCCGCGTGCGGTCCCGACGGTCATGATCCCACTCCGGTCCCCGACCCGACGACACCGCGGTGTACGCGGGTCCGAGACCCGCCGGCCGGGCGACCGTCGATCGGCTCGCCGTACGGCGACGCGGCCTTTTCCGGAATTCGGGCATCGGACGTGGACCGTGTTCGGACGGGGAAAGCACCCATGAGGAGACCAATCTGCGCGTGGCTGCGTCCCGGCGTGCCGGGCCGCCTTCTCGATCCGTCTGGCGACAGCGTGCGCCACCCGGTGGGGCACGGGCATCTCCCAACCTGCTCTCCGCCCGGCCGGGTCGTGCGTCGCTCCGGTACGGGTTTTCCGTCCCGCCCCGGGAACGCACGGAGAGAGATGTGCCGACGGCGCCGCGCGCACCATGATGCTCGCGGCAGGACGAACCCCGGCCCGCGCCACACCCGCCGGCACCGCGAGGGACACGATGAAGCCATTCACGATAGATATTCCACAGGAAGACCTCGACGACCTCCATTCCCGGCTGGAACGCACGCGCTGGCCCGATGAACTGCCCGGCGTCGGCTGGGAGCGGGGGGTGCCGGCGGACTACCTCCGCGAGCTGGTCGAATACTGGCGCACCGGTTTCGACTGGCGGGCCGAGGAGGAACGGCTCAACACCTTTCCCCAGTACATCACCGAAATCGACGGTACGCCCGTCCATTTCCTGCACCTCCGCTCGCCCGAGCCGGATGCCTTGCCGCTGCTCATCACACACGGATGGCCCGGCTCGGTGCGGGAGTTCCTCGACGTCGCCGGCCCGCTCACCGACCCACGCGCCTACGGCGGTGCGGCCGCCGACGCCTTCCACCTGGTCATCCCGTCGATCCCGGGCTACGGCTTCTCCCGGCCGCTGACCGGCCCCGGCTGGGACGTGGTCCGGATCGCCAATGCCTGGCACGAGCTGATGCGACGGCTGGGGTACTCCCGCTACGGTGCCCAGGGCGGCGACGCGGGTTCGCCGATCTCGCTGGCGCTGGGCGCGCTGCAGCCGGACCGGGTCGTCGGGGTGCACGTCAACATGCTGATGACGTTCCCCTCCGGTGACCCGGCCGAGGTCACCGGGCTGGACGAGACCGATCAGCAAAGGCTGGCTCTGCTCGACCGGTTCGACACCGAGCTCTCGGCCTACATGAAGCTGATGGCGACCAGGCCGCAGACGCTGGCGTACGCCCTGACCGACTCGCCGGTCGGGCAGTTGGCCTGGATCACCGAGAAGTTCCGGGAGTGGACCGGGTCGCGCGAGGTGCCGGAGGACGCGGTCGACCGTGACGCGATGCTGTCCATCGTCTCGATCTACTGGCTGACCGGGACCGCCGGATCGTCGGCGCACTTCTACTACGAAGGTGCCGCCGCGATGCGCGCGCTGGCGACGGGGGCACCGCCGCCCCCCACCCCGGTGCCGATCGGGGTCGCGGTGTTCCCGAATGACCTGTTCGTGCCGATCCGCTCGTTCGCCGAGCGGGATTACCCGTCCATCGTCCGGTGGACGGAGTTCGACGAGGGCGGGCACTTCGCGGCCCTGGAGCAGCCCGCCCGGTTCACCGACGACATCCGTTCCTTCTTCCGGGAGATTCGATGAGCAGCGACAACACGGCCGCCGACGGTCCGCGGACGACCGCCGCGGCGAGAGACTGCCCGGTCACGGGTGCGTCCGGGGAACGGACCCCCGGATGCCCGGTGCTCGACCCGACGGGCCGGGACCTGCACGGGGACACGGACGCGCTGCGCGCCGAGGGGCCGGCCGTCCAGGTCGAGCTCCCGGGCGGGGTACGTGCCTGGGCGGTCAACGAGCACGACACCATCAGGCGGCTGTTGACCGATCCGCGCGTCACGAAGAGCGCCCGCAACCACTGGCCCGCCTTCATCAACGGCGAGATCCCACCGGACTGGGAGATGATCAGCTGGGTCGCGATGGACAACATGGTCACCGCCCACGGGAAGGAACACGTCCGGTTGCGCCGGTTGGTGGGCAAGGCGTTCACCTCCCGCCGGACCGAGGCGATCCGGCCGCGCATCGTGGAGTTGACCGAGGAACTCGTCACCGCTCTGGAGGACGCCGAGCCCGGCGAGGTGGTCGATCTGCGGGAGCGGTTCGCCTACCCGCTTCCCGCACGACTCGTGGCCGACCTGATAGGCATGTCGGAAGCCGCCAGGGCGGAGACCGCGAAGGTGATCGACATGATGGTCGACACGACGGTCACCCCGGAGCAGGCCCAGGAGGTGCTTCTCGGCTGGCGGGGCGCGATGCAGGAGCTCATCGCCGAGAAGCGCCGGAACCCGGGTGAGGACATCACCAGCGACCTGGTCGCGGTGCGGGACGAGGACGGTTCCCGGCTCACCGAGGAGGAACTGACCGACACCATCTTCGCCATCCTCGGTGCGGGCTCGGAAACCACCATCAACTTCTTCGACAACGCCATCACGGCGTTACTGACCCACCCCGGACAACGTGCCCTCGTCCGCACGGGGGAGGTGAGTTGGGACGACGTCATCGACGAGACGCTGCGGGTCGAGTCGCCGTTGGCGAACCTGCCGCTGCGCTACGCCGTCGAGGACCTCGATCTGGGCGAGGTCACCATCCCGCGCGGAGATCCCATTCTGATCAACTACAGCGCCTACGGACGTGACCCCGGACTGCACGGCGAGTCCGCGGCCCGATTCGATCTGACCCGGCCGGACAAGGAACACCTGTCCTTCGGGAAGGGGCCACACTACTGCCTCGGAGCCGGGGTGGCCCGCCTGGTCGCGACGATCGGGCTGTCCACTCTGTTCGACCGCTTCCCGGACATGACGCTCGCGGTGGACGCGGCGGAACTGCGGCCGTTGGCGACTTTCATCATGAACGGCCACCAGGCGCTGCCGGTCCGCCTGCGTGCGCCGGAGACGGCCGACACCGGCGTGCGCTGATACGGCGCCCGATCTGTTCGACGCCCGATCTGTTCGACGTCCGATCCGTTCTCAAGGAGGAAACCCGTGCCGAATCCCGGAATCAATGCCCCGTCGAGCGACGATCTCGTACGCGCGGCGGCTTCGGCGGGACCGGTTCTGCGTGAACACGCGGCCTGGGCCGAGAAGAACCGCAGGCTGCACGACGACACGATCGCCGCGCTGTCCGAAGCCGGTGTCTTCCGGCTCCGGACCCCGGCCCGCTACGGCGGATACGAGGCGCCTGCCGCGACGCTGGTCGACGTGGCCACCGAGTTGGCTCGTGGGGACGCGGCGGCGGCGTGGACCGCCTCGGTGTACTGGATCCCGACCTGGATGGCGGGGCTGTTCCCGACGCAGGCGCAGGACGAGGTGTTCACCGGCCCGGACTCCCGCATCTGCGGCACACTCAGTCCGGGGGGTACCGCGGTCCCCACCGACGGGGGGATCGTGGTCAACGGCCGGTGGGGATTCATCTCCGGGTACTGGCACGCGGAGTGGCAGGAGATCATCGCCGTCCAGGTCGACCCGGACGGTGAGGCGGAGCCGATGCCGGTGATGGCGCTGGTCCCGACCGCGCAGCTGCGGGTCGTCGACGACTGGCACACCTCGGGTCTCCGGGGCACCGGCAGTGTCAGCACGGTCGCCGACGAGCTGTTCGTCCCGGCGCACCGGGTCGTTCCGCTCGGCGCGGTGCTGGAGGGCGCCGATCCCTCGGCTGACGCGGGTGCGGCCATGCATTCCGCGCCGCTGCTTCCGGTGGCGTCGGCGTCCTCGGTGGGGACCGCGATCGGTCTGGCACGGGGCGCCGTCGAGGCCTTCCTGCAGCGGATGCCCGACCGGAAGATCACCTATACCGGCTACGAGAGCCAGGCCGAGGCGCCGTTGACGCACCTGCAGGTGTCCGAGGCGACGATGAAGGCGGACGAGGCCGCCTTCCACGCGCACCGCCTCGCTTCCGATGTGGACACCAAGGTGGCCGCGGGAGATCCCTGGAAGGTCGCCGAGCGGGTCCGGGCCCGCGCCGACATGGGTGCGGCCGTACGGCTGGCGAAGGAGGTCGCCGATCTCGTCGGCTCGGCGAGCGGTGGGTCCTCGATCTACGAGGGCGTGCCGATCCAACGAATCGTCCGCGACATACACGCGATCAATCTGCACGCACTGATGCACCCGAACACCAACGCGGAACTCCACGGCCGGATCCTGTGCGGTCTCGAACCGGACACGCTGTACGTGTGAGCGATCGTTGCCGAACAGAGAGGAGAACACATGTCCACCGAGGTTCTGTCCGAACGGGATCGGGAAGCGGCGGCCGGACTGCCACGGCGTGTCGTCGAGGCCTGGGCGGAGCACGACGCGGACGCGTTCGCGGCGGTGTTCACCGAGGACGCGACGATGATTTTGCCCGGGCTGTACGTACGGGGACGCACCAACATCCGGGATTTCATGGCCCGGGCGTTCACCGAGCAGTTCAAGGGGACCCGCGTGACCGGGCAGCCGTTCCATGTGTCGGTACTGGGCCCGGACGTCGTCGTGCTGCTGACCGAAGGGGGCGTGATGGAGGAGGGCCAGACCGAGGTCTCGCCCGAGCGGGCCATCCGCGCCTCCTGGGTCGCGGTCCGGGACGACGGGCAGTGGCGGTTGGCCGCCTACCAGAACAGTCCGAAGTAGGAGTCGGTGATGGTGGCCAGAGTGGGGCAGCGGGCGATCGTGCTGGGCGGCAGCATCGCGGGGTTGCTCGCCGCCCGGGTGCTCGCCGACGCCTACGCGGACGTGACCGTTGTCGATCGGGACCGGTTGCTCGGGGTGAGCGCGACGCGCCGCGGCGTGCCGCAGGGCCGGCACGTGCACGGACTGCTCGCCCGCGGCCAGCAGATACTCGAAGAGTTGTTTCCCGGCTTCACCACGGAGGCGGTGAACGCCGGGGTTCCCACGGGTGACCTCGGAGGACTCCGGTGGTTCTTCAACGGGCGGCGGTTGGCGCCGGCCGAGACCGGGCTGACCTGCGTCTCCGCGACGCGTCCGGTACTGGAGAACCAGATACGGGAGCGGGTCGCCGGACTGCCGAACGTGACGATCCTGGAGCGTCACGACGTGCTCGGCCCCCTCACCACCCCGGATGGTGCCGCGCTGACCGGCGTGCGGGTGCGGGCGCCCGACGGTGACGCGGACCGGGAGATCGAGGGCGACCTGGTGGTCGATGCCACCGGGCGGGGGACCAGGACCCCGGTCTGGCTGGAGGAGCTGGGGTACGCGCGGCCCGCCGAGGAACGGATCCGGATCGACCTGACCTACACGACCCGGCATTACCGGCTGCGCGACGAGTCGAAGCTGAACGGAGATCTGTCGATCAATCCGGTGTCGACGCCCTCGCACCCCCGGGGAGCGTTCTTCTCGCGGATCGAGAACGGGCGGAGTGTGCTCTCCCTGACCGGGGTGCTGGGAGACCGTCCGCCCACCGACCCGGACGGTTTCCTGGAGTTCGTCCGTTCTCTGCCGGTGCCCGACGTGTACGAGGTGATCGAGGACGCGGAGCCGTTGGACGACCCGGTGTCCTTCCGTTACCCGGCCAGCGCCCGGCGCCGGTTCGAGTGGCTGGACCGGCTGCCGGAGCGACTGCTCGTACTCGGTGACGCGGCGTGCAGCTTCAATCCCGTGTACGGACAGGGCATGACCGTGGCGGCGCAGGAGGCGCTGACCCTGCGCCGGCATCTGGCCCGGGGCGTCGTCCCGGACCCGAAGGCGTTCCAACGGGACGTGGCCTCGGTGATCGACGCACCGTGGGACATCTCGGCCGGGGGTGACCTGAGCTTCCCGCAGGTGGAGGGGAAGCGCTCCGTCGCGACCCGGGTCAGCAACGCCTACATCGGTCGGATGCAGTCCGCGGCCACCAGGGACAGCGAGGTGACCCGTGCGTACATGCGGGTGGCCGGCCTGGTGGAGCCACCGCAGACGTTGATGCGACCGCGCATGCTGATGCGGGTGCTCGGCCGGGCGGGCCGCCCCGGCGGCGCACCGTCGTCGCCGGTGGCCG
>NZ_KB912577.1:21673-23222 GCF_000383775.1 Saccharomonospora halophila 8 | reverse complement strand
GCAAGGGCAGCGAGCAGGCGAGTAGGTCGAACGGACCAAGAATACCGGCACTCGCACATGCCTCCGCGTCGGCGCCGACGGCCCGTACCGCCAGGTCGGCCCGGTGCCTGCGGCGGGTGGTGAGCAGGCAGAAGTCGACCGCGGGTCCGGTGATCCGCTGCCCGCCGTGCTCGTCGCCGAAGGACCACACCGCACCCGAGGGGGCGGTGAGCTCGAAGTGGAACGTCGCCTCGGGGACGGGAAGATCCCGTGCCAGGTACCCGAAGTCCCAGGTGCGGGTGGAGAACAGGGCGACATGGTAGAGGCGGTCGGTCCGTTCCGGGGTGCTGCCCAACGCGTCGAGGATGTCCTGCCCGTGTGCGAACAACTCCATCATCCCGGCTTCGGTGAGCACTCGTGGAGGCAGCGACCGCACCAGCCAGGGCACCGGGGTCTGCGGATCGGCCGCGCGGAGACTGTGCGAAGCGGCGGAGGCGGCGCGGCGCCACTGGGCGAGCAGTTCGGTGGGGGTGAGGTCCACGTAACGGGAGAGCGCGGCCTCGACGTTGCTGTCGAAGTCGTCCGAGAGTGCGCCGGCCAGCGCGGCGAAGCCGTCCGCGTCCGAGGCGGCGAGCGCGGCGAGATCGAACGTCGCCGTCAGGTGTGCGACCTGGTGTGCGATGGTCCAGCCGGGAGCCGGTGTCGGAGTGCGCCAACCCGTGTCCGGCAGCGCGGTGAGCACGCGATCCAGTGCTCGTACCTCGGTGTCGAAGTCGGTGATGACGTCCGGTGCGGTCCGGTGTGACGATGTCATGTCGGTCCCTTTCCTCGGGAGGCGGTGTGGTCACCGCCTCGGTCAGAGTGCGGTGGACGGACCGAGCCAGCGGCCCACCCCGCGTGCGGCTGTGGCGCTGGCCCAGGACGTGAGCGAGACCAGTTCGAGGTCGGTCGGATGTTGCTCGCGGTAGGCGGCCACCACGGACCCGTCCACCCGGTGCGGCGCGAGAGCGGTGAGGAGGGCGAGCCGCGCGGCGGTCCGGTGGCGTACGGCCAACGGGGTGATCGCGTGCTCGATGTCGGCGCGAACGGACAGATCCGTGGTGCCGTCCCAGGACCGCACCGCGGTGGTGACCAGGTCGCGCACCGGAGTCGCCACGTGCTCGGCCCCCACCGAGTCGAACGTCGCGTACGCACGTGCGAGGGCGTCCGAGACCGTGGGCGAGGCGGAGGCCCACGGGAACTCGGACTCCCGGAACCCGGACTCCCGGAACCCGGACTCCCGGAACTCGGACTCCGGGGGCGCGGGTCCGGCCGGCAGCAACGGCAGCGAGGCGCCCGGCGGGTACCGGGCGCCCGCTCTCTCACGGAACAGCCTGCCGAGCACCCGCAGCACGCCACGACGGGCCGGTGCCGGTGTGCCGTCGGGCACCGGGGAGTCACCGAGGAACACGGTGACCATCCGGTTCAGGTAGTGGAACGTCACCGCGACACCGGCGAGTTCGGCACGGGCCCTCGGCGTGGTCGAGCGCGGGAGCCGGGCCCGCGCGGCCGTCCCGGCGGTCGAGGTGGC
>NZ_KB912577.1:2369-21573 GCF_000383775.1 Saccharomonospora halophila 8 | reverse complement strand
GGCGTGGGCGGGGGGACGCCGTCCCGCACGGCGACCCCCCGTTCGCGGGCCGCCCGGGTGATCCCCGACATCGCGCGCTCGGCCAGCGCCGCGATCGTCATGGCGGGATTCACCGTCAGCGCCGCGGGTACGGCCGACCCGTCCGTGACGAAGACGCCCGGATGGCCGCGCAGCTCGTGCGTCTCGTCCAGCGCCGAGGTCTCCGGGTCGTCACCGATGCGGCACGACGCGAGCGGATGCACCGTGTAGGCGCCCACGAGATCGTTCGTCCAGGGCGTCACGGTCGCGAGGCCATCGCGTTCCAGGATGTCCCGCACCTCGGCATCGGCCAGTGCCCAGGCCCGGAGTGTCTTCTCCGTGGGGGTGTAGCTCAGCGGACCCCGCCCCAGCATCTGTTGCGAGATCCGGACCGCGTTGCCCGAAGGCGGTGGCGGGCCGAAGACCCCTTCGTTGTCGTCCTCCACCATCTGGAAGATCGTGAGCCAGGACCGCCAGCGGCGCAGCATCTCCTTCTTGTCCGGGCCGAACCACTCCAGACCCTGCTCGCCCGCTGCCTGAGCCAGGATGGTGCCGAGTCCCGGGGGGAAGTAGAGCTGTTCCAGGGAGAACCGGGTGTGCTCCGGCAGTGCGGCGTCGAGCCGGTCCCAGTTGGCCACCACCGGCCCCTTGCCGATCTGGTTCGCCGCGTAGGCCAGGCCGTCGCCGCGGTCGAGTCCCAGTACGTCGCGGACCCGGGTCTCGTCCATCACGGCGGTGTTCAGCCGTTCTCCGTTCCCGGAGAAGTAGCGGCCCACGGCGGGCGGCAGCGGACCGAGCTCGGGTTCCGAACGCCGCAGGATGACCGGGGTCGCCGCCGCACCCGCGGCGACGATCACCAGTTTCGCGTCGATCCGCCCGGAACCGGTGTGCACGCGGTAGTCCTCGGCGTCGACGAGCGAGTAGTGCACCCGGTAACCGCCGTCGTCGCGACGCGCGATCTGTTGCACCTCGTGCAGCGGCCGGATACGGGCGCCGTGGTCGACCGCGCCGGGCAGGTAGTTGGTCAGCAGGGAGCGCTTCGCGTCGAAGCGGCATCCGGCCATCATCCAGTTGCAGTTGGTGCACCTGTCGTTGTCGACGCCGACCGGCACGGGGTTCGCGGTCCGCCCGGCGTGGTCGCAGGCGGCGGCCCACAGCCCACCCGCGTAGGACACGTCGTTCCAGCCCTGCCTGCTGACGGGGATGGCCGCGGCGACCCGGTCGTACCACGGATCGAGCGTGTCCCGACTGATCGAGGAGGGCCACATGCGCCTGCCGATGCTGCCGTGCCGCTCGAACACGAAGCGGGGCGCGCGTGGCAGGGCCGCGAAGTACACGACGCTGCCTCCCCCGACGCAGTTGCCGCCGAGCACGCTCATGCCGTCACCCGCGACGAAGTCGAAGGCGCGGGTGTAGGACGACCCGAGCAGATAGTCGTGGTCGAAATCCTGGCTGGTCAGCCACGGACCGCGTTCGAGAACCACCACCCGGGCACCCCCCGCCGCGAGGTGGTACGCGGGGATCGCGCCTCCGAAGCCGCTTCCGATGACGACGACATCGGCCTGTTCGTCGGTGCTCATGCCGGGCTCCCGGAGGAAGTCGTGTCCGGGTGCATCCGGGCGAGCGGACGGCGGTAAGAGTAATCGGGGAAACGCCAGAACCCGTCCGGGTCCGGATCCGCGAAACCGAGTGTCCGGAGCCCGGGATGTCCTTCGGCGAGCGCCTCGGCGGTGTGCTTGTGTGCGGCGGTGTCGAAGGCCATGTTGCTGAACAGGGCGAGCAGCACCCACATCTCCTTCTCCGGGTGGTCCGGGGCCGTCAATCGGGCGAGAAGGGCTGCGCGGTGGGTGAACGACATTGCGACGAACGGCGGTGTCGATGACTCCAGGGAGAGCTTACGCTCTGTCGCGTACTGTCGTGCGTGCGCGTTGAGAGCTGTCGCGTAATCGGTCAGACCGTCCGCGATACCGGTCGCCGGTGTCTCCAACAGTTCGATCGCGCCCGCCGCGACCGCACCGCCACCGGTCGAGACACCGGCCACGGACCCGTCTTCGGCCGATCGTTTCTCTCCGGGAACGATCGTATCGGCGAAGGCTTCCAGGGTGGCCGTTCTCGAATCCATTCCGGATTCATTTTCAGGCACGAATACTCCTTGTTCGATAAAATGTCGAACGGGTGGTTGGGAGTCGTCGGACGGTGCCGGTCCGGCCGCGCGGCCGGCTGCTTGTTCTTTCGTGCACATTCTCCGGTGTGCCGGGCTCGTCCCGCATCTTCGCCGTTGCTCTTCCGAGCCGGCCCGGAGGTCACGGGCCGTGGTGAGCCTGCGTACAATAGAGTGAATCGATAGCGATGTTTTCGATCGCCTTGTCGGAGCCTTGTCGTGATCAGGCTGGTCGGGTAGCTTCCTTTCCGGTCGGAGTGAAAGTGTGCGAAGCGCTCGAGTCGGCAACCGGATAATCGGCGTGATCCACACGCGGTCCCGGGCCGGAATCAATTCGATCGCATGTTCCGGTTGCCGGAATGTGAACATACGGGAGGGGTTCGATGGGCGATATGGTCGAAGAGTCCGTACTCCGAGTCATCGAGTTCATGCGTCAGAAGGTCGGCGACGAGGTGACGATCGATGACATGGCACGGACCGCCATGTTCAGTAAATTCCACTTTTCGAGGATGTTCCAGCGAGTCACCGGAGTCTCCCCGGGCCGGTTCCTGTCGGCGGTGCGTTTGCAGGAGGCGAAGCGGCTGCTGTTGTCCACGTCGCTGACGGTGACGGAGGTCAGTCACCGCGTGGGCTATGCCAGCGTCGGCACCTTCAGTTCACGGTTCCGGGACAGTGTCGGGGTCTCGCCTTCGATGTACCGGCACATCGGTGAGGCGCCGACCGGCACCTGCTTCACCCGGTCGCAGCCGGCCGCGCCACTGACGGCGTCGGTGTACGGCGACATCGCCGCGCCCGCCGACGACAAGGCCGGCCTGATCTTCGTGGGCCTGTTCCGTGACCGACTGCCGCAGGGCAGGCCGGTGCGGTGTACGATCATGCGCGAACCAGGACCGTACGTGCTGGACAACGTGCCGCAGGGACAGTGGTACCTGCTCACGCACTCGGTCGCCGCCGACCGGAACGAGATTCTGCGCGGGCCCCTGGACGACGACCCCGGGCTGTTCGTGGGATCGGCCGGGCCGGTCGAGGTCAGTGGCGAGAACCCGGTACGTGTCGACGGTATCCGGCTGCGTCCGATGACCCACTTCGACCCGCCCGTGCTCCTGGGTCTGCTCGAACTGCGCGAGCGTGCCTTCCAGGAGAAGTTGATTTGACGTGCGCGGGGCCGTGCGCGGCGACGGCGCGCACGGCCCGGCACGTCACCAGGATTCCACCCGCACGGGCAGCCCCCCGCGGATCCGCAGCGACAGCATCGGCTCGGGTACCACCGGGTGCCCCGGCTCGACGGACAATCGCAGGTCGCGGCAGATCAGTGCCAGCGCGAACGTCGCCTCCACCATCCCCAGATTGTTCCCGACGCAGAACCGGGGTCCCGCGCCGAACGGGATGTAGGCGTAGCGCGCTCTGGCTCGCGCGAGATCCGGATCGAACCGTTCGGGGCGGAAGAGATCCGGTTCGTCCCAGAAGGCCGGGTGGCGGTGCAGTGTGTACGGGCTCACCAGTACGTCGGAGCCGGCCGGGATGCGGTAACCGCCGATGACGTCCTCCCCGACGGCGACCCGCGGCAGGATCCACACCGGAGGGTACAGCCGCATGGACTCCTGCAGGACCATCGTGGTGTAGCGCAACCGGTGCAGGTCCTCGTACGACGGAGGTCGCCGGCCGAGGACGGCCACGACTTCGTCGTGCACACGCTGCGCCGCCCACGGATGGCGATCCAGCAGGTACAGCGTCCAGGACAACGTGCTCGCCGTGGTCTCGTGTCCCGCGAGCAGGAGCGTGATGACCTCGTCCCGCATGCGGCGGGTTCCGACCGCGGGGTCGGGTTCGGCGTTCGTCGAGCCGATCAGCCGGGCCAGGAGATCGTCCCGATCGAGTGGGGTGAGACTGCGCCGTGCCACGATGTCGTCGACGATCCGCCGGAGCCGGGCCCGGGCCCGGCGGAACCGCACGTTCCTCGGCAGGGGTAGCCAGTTCGGGACGGAGTTCATCGAGACCATCTCGAACATGGCCTGGTCCTGCACGGTCTCGAACTCGGGGCCCACCGAGCCGATCAGGTCCCGGTCGACGTCCAGCAGTGCCCTGCCGAGCACACCGAGCGTGAGCTCGGTCAGCCGGGGTACCACGTCGACGGCGCTGTGTCCCCGGTGTTGCCACAGGCCCGACACCAGTCGCGCCGCTTCGTCGGCGATGACGTCCGAGGCCTCGGCGACGCGTTTGTGCCCGAAGGTCGGTGACACGAGGGCGCGCTGTCCGCGCCAGAGATCACCGTCGCTGGTCAGCAGCCCGTCGCCCAGCGCGCGCCGCGCCTGTACCAGGCCGATCCCCTTGTGATAGTTGTCCGGGTTCTCGGCCAGGACGTGCTTCGCGTGGTCGGGATGGTCCAGGAAGTACAGGGTCTTCGGCCCGACCCGGATGCGGACGGCGTCACCGTAGTTGTGCGCCGCCGAGGACATCAGCGTGAGCCGGTCGGTCGCCAGGTCCCGCACGATCCCGGGGAGAGCGCTGGGAGGTGGTCCGGGTGGAATCCCCGGAACGGGCGGTAACTCACGGATCGTCGACATCAGGTCGCACCGCCCGCCGGTTGTCCTGTGGGTGCGGCGATGTCCGGCCCGCTCCGGCCCACCTGGGTGGGGGTCGTCGTGGTCTGTCCGTTCTGTCCCGGTTGTGTGGTCGGCGCGGTGCCCGTGGTCCCCGCCGAGCCGACGGTGCCCTGCCGGGCCTCGTGTGCCCGGCGCGAACGGTCGACGAACTCCAACGACCAGAGGAACATCCCGCGGATCAGGCACACGGTCGTGGTGGCGAAGAAGATGCCGTAGGGCAGGCTCGCCCCGGTGTAGAAGCCGTAGACTGCCGCGACGCCCCCACCGAAGGCGAACTGGGCCGCCGGTCGGGAGGGCGTGGTACCCGGATCGGTGATCATGTAGTTCGTGAAGAGGATGAAACCGACGCCGGCCATCGTGCCGAGAGCGCCGAGGATCGCGGTGTCGAGTATCCACCCACGCACGATCGACTGCACGGCGAACACACCGACCCAGCCCGCGATCACCCACATGCGGCCGGTCAGCTTGCCGTTGATCATCGTGCCGCCGATGATGATGACCCCGGGGATGAGCCAGTCCACCCATCCGCTCGTGTGCTCGGTGAAATGGTAGGGCGGCGCGATACTCGCCCACGGCACCAGCAACAGGATCGTCGTGATGCCGAGGTTCGACGGGTTCATGAAGTGTCGCAACCTGCCCCGGACCGGGGCCCGCAGTACCCACTTGGCGCCGACCGACACGGTGACGCCGAAAATCATGAGCCAGACCTGGTCGTTGACGTAGATCAACATGTTCAGCGCCAGGCTGGTGATGTGCGCGGGATAGAGGAACTCGATCAGGCCGCGCAGCCCGTTGCCCCGGTAACGCGGTGTCCTGTCCTCGACGTGCGCCGCCACGGTCTCCAGTGCGAGCTCGACCGTGTAGCCGGTGGCGAGGGCGAGGAACGGCCACAGCCACGGCTGCTCGAATCCGAGCAGGGTGTAGCCGACGATGTTGAACACGGTGATCGAGAGGGCGAAGTTGCGCAGTGCCGTCGTCACCTTGTTGCTGTGTTTCGGCGCCGCCGGGCCCCGAGGACCGGGCGCCTGTCCGTCGTTCATCTCAATCACCTGGTTTCCGCCTGCGAACCGAGTTCGATCGTGTGGTGGCCCGGATCCAGGCTCAGAGTCTGTTCCCGTCGCCGTCCGGACCGGTCCCGCCAGTCGAGGGTGACGTCGAGCGGGCCGTGGACGCCGTGGCCGAGCCCGATATGGACCTGATGAGCACGCTTGCCGGAGTGCCCGCTGCCACCGTCGACACGCCCCAACGCCGTTTCGCCGTCCGGGGTCGTGACCCGAACCTGTGCACCGACGACCGGAGTGCCCGCCGTGTCGTCTCCTCCCGTGTCGTGCACCAGCCGCAGAGCGAGGTACTCACCGGTGTCCGGGCTGTCGTTGCGGTAGAAGACGGGTTCGGCCCACTGCCGGGCGACCGCCATTTCCAGAAGGCCGTCCCCATTGGAATCCCCGACGGCGATACCGCGGGTGGGCACCGGGACCCCGAGTCCGAGTTCGTCGGCGAGGTCGACGTACCTACCGTTCTCCTGTTCGGCGAAGAAGTGCAGTTTCTGCCCACCGGCGAGATCGTCGCCCTGGGTGACCCGGGGCCACCAGTCGGGGTCGGCCACCAGGTTGTCGTTCGCCGTCGCCAGTTCCTGCAACTGCGGCCACCGGTTCACTTCGCCCTTGACGAATCCGGTCGTCTGTGCGATGTCGAGACGTCCACTGTTGGTGAAGTCGGCCAACTTCACGTCCCATGCCCAGCCCGACCATGCCGTACCCGCGTCCGTACTGCGGTCCGTCCACGGCGCCGCACCCTCGTTCAGCTGGTGTCTGAGCGACTCCCGATCGGCGGCGGTGGATTCGAACTGCAGGTTGCTCTCCTGCACTCCGTACGGCGTCGTGATGTTGCTGACGAACATGTCGTACAGCCCGTCGTCGTTGAGATCACCGAAGTCGATACCCATGCCCTTGAACGAGTCGTTCCCGATCACCTTCGACTTCGGGTCCATCGGTCCCTTCGTGCCCCGCAGCTCCGCGAACTCGACCTTGCCGGGGGTCGAGCGGTTGTGCAGGAGGGCATCCGGGCCGTGGTCCTGGGCGATGTAGAGCTCGGGTAGCTGGTCGCCGTCGAGGTCGTTGGCCCCCGCGGCGAGCACCCACCCCTTCGAGACGTCGGTGTCCAGCACCCCTTCCGCCTCGGCGTACCTGACGGACGGGTCCGGTCCCGTGGTGGCGTCCGTCCATCGGAGGATGTAGTCCTCGCCTCCGTTAGCGGCGTTCGACAGGGAGTCGTTCATCTCCACGCCACCGTCCACGGACGGATCGAGGATCGGGCTGTGCGGGAAATAGTTGCCGATGTAGATGTCGTCGTGACCGTCGCCGTCGAAGTCGGCCACCGCCGCGGCGTTGCTGTTCCATTGCGGACCGTCGTAGGTATCGCCGTAGTCCCCGGGTACCAACTCGGTCGCGCGGTACGAATCCGGTGACAGCGGCTCCCGGTCCGCCCGTGGCAGGGCCAGGTTGATCACGGGTGTCCGCCCCCAGTAATAGACGAGGAGGTCCCTCCGCCCGTCCTCGTTGAAGTCACCCGGTACGCAGCCCATCGGTGCGATCATGTCGTTCATCGGCAGTTCGTCGGCATCCACGGTGAAGGGGTCGTACCGCTGATCACGCGCACCGGGTGTGGGCGTGACGACAACCTGGTCGGTGCGGGGGTCGGTGATGCACAGGTCGTTGTCGAGCCCGTCGCCGTCGAGGTCGTTCATGGCGATTCCCGCTCCGACCGAGGAGATCCACGCGTCGATGTGCCCGTAGGCCTGGTTCACCTCGCGGATGGACTGTTGCTGGGCACCTTCCGGCATCGCGATGGACATCGGTGTGAACGCGTATTCGTCCGCGAGCTCGTCCGCGGCGGCCGACGGACCGGGCCGCTGCGCGGCGGTGAACGTCGTGGCCACCAGTACGAGAGCGAGGATGCCCGGCAGGTTCCGGTACAACAGGCGTCCTACGGCGGTCATGTCTGGATACCTCCCCGTGCCGTGACGGCGTCGGCGATGTGCCTGCGCCAGGTCTCGTACGCGGGCACGTCGGTGTCGATGGGTTCGTCCGGCCGCAACTCCTGCGTGATGGCGGCGGCCTCGGCCGCGGGGAGGCCGCACAACACGTGCGTGGCGAGTTCGGTGTGTTCGGTGAGAAGATCGGCGTGGATCCGGGATTCGGCCGCGAAGGCACTGCCCTGCGCGAGCTCGCGGCGATGCGGGCCCGCGAGGTCACGCAGTCTGGCCAGTTCGGCGTCGTCGGCCCCACCCGCGTACGTCGCCGCCAGGCCGATGCCGGACCAGAGATCGGGTCCGCGCGTCCGGTCGAACCGGCCGGTCAGGTCGGCCACCACGCCGGGATCCGTCCCGCCGACGAACCAGAGCGCGCGACCGATGCCCTGGTCCATGGCTCGTGCGGTATAGCCGGTGCGGTCGTCCGGGAAGGGAGCGAAGGTGGGGCCGGGCACACGTCCGGTGTGCCGGCGCACGGTGGTGTCGGTGTGGAAGTAGGCCTGGTGGAAACCGTAGCCGTCGGCCACCAGCCAACGCAGCAGCCGGTCGTACGTGGTGGCGTCGGGCCGGCGGGAACGGGGCAGTCTCGCCATGGCCCAGCCCGCCCCGATGTAGGCCATGTAGAGATGACGGTTGGCCCGGCCCGCGAGGAACCGCGCCATCATGGTGCCGCCGCCCAGCGGTAGGCCGTCGCGTACACAGAAACCCATCGCGGCGCCCTCGTAGGCGAACCCGCGGTAGCGGCGCGGTAGTGCTTCGAGTCGCTCTTCCGCATCCCGGGCCAGACGCGCTTCCGCCGCGTACTCGAACCCGGTGACGAACGCCTCTCCCACACTTTCGAGTATCTTCTGGGAATCCGCGCTCTTCCGGTGGAATCGCCTTCTCCGGAGTTTCGTCTGGGACCTGCCGGGGGACAGGATGCGCCGGCGGAGTGAACGCCAGTATCTCATTCGACATTCTCGCTTCCCTGGTCGCCGATATCTCTTCGGCACGGGTCGTGAACCGATACTCACAAGCGCGCCGGTGTGTCGCCCACTCTCAGGGTGCGCACTCCGCCGGAGGGGTCATTCGGTGTTCACGTGTTCGGAACACGGCGCCCCGAAGTGCTCGCGAATCCGCTGGCGCCACAGTTCGTAGGGTGGGACGCCACCGGACGACGGTGCCGCGTGCGGCGACTCACGGGAAACGGCCGTCCGGTCCGCGAGCTCGGTGGCCGCGGCCACCGGGAGACCGGCCAGGGCCGCGGTGCCGGACTCGGTCCAGTCCGGCACGAGGCCCGCGACCGCACGGGCTTTCGCGGCGAACACCGCTCCCACGGCGAGGTCGGCCCGGTGCGTGGGGACGCGGTCCCGTAACCGTTCCAGTTCTCCGGCCTCGGCACCGCCGGCGTAGGTCGCCGCGAGCCCGACGCCGCTGAAGAGATCCGGGCGCCGCCGTGGCGCGAAGCGCTCCACCGTCTCCCGGACCGCATCCGGCCTGCCACCGTGGAAGAACCACAGCGCCCGTCCGATGCCCTGATCCACGGCCCGCGAGAAGTAGGCCGGGTATCCGATCCAGGGGTACGGCCGGGGTCGCCGCTGCTGCTCGATCCACCGGCGGTGATCGAAGAACGCCAGGTCGAACCCGTAGCCGTCGACGGCGAGCCAGCTCATCGTCGGGTGGTACGGGTTCCCGTCCAGGTCCGGCAGTACCTTCCGCCACAGCGGCCGGGGAAGGCGGGCCATCGCGAAGCCGACTCCGATGTAGGCCACGAGCAGGTGCTTCTCGCCGGGCCCACGGAGCAGTTCGCGGGTGCGCGTCCCGCCCGTCATCGCATCGAGCACGGTGAACGCCATCGTGGCGCCCTCGTAGGCGAACCCGCGCAGGGTCGGTTCGACCAGATCGAGTCTGCGCTCGATCTCCCAGAGATCGCGGGTATCCACCGCCCATTCGAACCCGCAGATCACCGCCTGCGGGATCGCCTCCAGACCGCGGGTGGCCGGGCAGGGCGGCGCGGGGAACCCCCTGGTCGAGAAGGTTGTCCGGGACAGCGCCGGTGTCAACAGGTACCTGCGCACGGCTCCGGCAGCGGTGGGCATGCGGGCCTCCTCGATCCGGGTGGGCAGCCCCCGCGAGCCGGCGGGCGGCGTCGCCTTCGAGAGTCCGCGCGCCGACCGGTTTCCCGCATCTTCGGCAGTGCGGTCCGCGGGGTTCCGCGGGGTGGTTCGAACGCGCTTTCACGAAGCACCCTCGGAGATGGCGCCCACGCCGGGGCCGAGTCAGGATGAAATCCGACCGTGCCGCTGAGTGACACCAGTCGCCAGCCCGATACGGGCACGGTGTCTTCGCTCACGTCGCGAATCGGAGGTATCGCCGCTATGGCCATCCAGGGTTTCGCGCCGCGGGTACGTCTGTCTTCCGGGCGGTGAACAAGAATGCGAAGCGAAAGAATCGCGATCGTCGGGATCGGTCTGCGGTATCCCGATTCCGCGTCCCCTGCGGAGTTCTGGGACAACGTCCTCGCCGGGCGGCGGGCCTTCCGTCCGCTTCCGGACGAGCGGATGCGCCGGGACGATTACTGGTCGCCGGACCCGACCGCGCCCGACCGCTTCTACTCCACCAAGGCGGCGGTCCTGCGCGACTACGAGTTCGACCGTGCTGCCTATCGGGTCGCCGGCAGTACCTACAGGTCCACCGACACCACCCACTGGCTCGCCCTCGACGTGGCCGCACGCGCGTTGCAGGACGCGGGATTCCCCGACGCCGCGGGATTGCCGGGAGAGTCGACCGGGGTCGTGCTCGGGAACAGTCTCGCCGGCGAGTTCTCACGCGCCAACATGATGCGGTTGCGCTGGCCGTACGTCCGCCGCACGGTGGCCGCGGCCCTGCTGGGCAAGGGCTGGACGGAAGCCGAGGTCGAGCCCTTCCTCGCCGAGTTGGAGACGACGTACAAGGCGCCGTTCCCCCCGATCGACGAGGACAGCCTCGCGGGCGGGCTCTCCAACACGATCGCGGGTCGGATCTGCAACTACTTCGACCTGGGCGGTGGCGGATACACGGTCGACGGGGCGTGCTCCTCCTCGCTGCTTTCGGTGATCACGGCGGCGAAGGCGCTGTCCGACGGTGATCTCGACGCGGTGCTCGCCGGTGGAGTGGACCTGTCGATCGACCCGTTCGAGGTGATCGGGTTCGCCAAGACCGGCGCACTGGCCACCCACGAGATGAAGGTCTACGACCGCGACTCCAACGGGTTCTGGCCCGGCGAGGGGGCGGGTGTCCTCGTGCTCGTGCGGGAGTCCGATGCCCTCGCCCAGGGGTTGCGGATCTACGGGTCCCTCGCGGGCTGGGGCATCTCCTCGGACGGCAAGGGTGGTATCACGCGGCCCGAGTCGATCGGGCACCGTCGCGCGCTCGCCCGCGCGTACGACCGGGCCGGATACCCGGTGGGCACGGTGTCGTACTTCGAGGGGCACGGCACGGGCACGGCCCTGGGCGACGCGACGGAGATCGAGGCGTTGTCGTCCGCCTACCGCGCGGGAGGCGCGAGCAGGCCGGCCGCGCTGAGCAGTGTGAAGGCCAACATCGGGCACACCAAGGCGGCGGCGGGCGTCGCCGGGCTCATCAAGGCGGTACTGGCGGTACACCACCAGACGATCCCGCCGGCGACCGGATCGTACGTCGCGCACCCCGCTCTGGACGGGTCCGACGCGGCGCTGTACGTGCCCTCGTCCGCCGAGGTGTGGCCCGCCGACGAGGAGATCCGTGCCGGTGTGTCGGCGATGGGTTTCGGGGGTATCAACACGCATCTCGCGGTCGCGGCGGCACCCGGTACGGTCCGGCGTGGACATCTGGACGAGCCCACCCTGGCCCGTGTCGCGGGACGTCAGGACGCGGAGGTGCTGCTGTTCGGCGCCGAGACGAGCGCCGGACTGCGCGAGCGGGTGGCTGAGGTGGCCGAGCTCGCGCCGAAGCTGGCGTACGCCGAACTCACCGACCTCGCCGCGGCGCTGGCCGAGCGCACCGCGACCGCGGAGCGACGGCACGCCTACCGGGCGGCCGTGGTCGCGACGGATCCGGAGCACGCACTGCGGTCACTGAACCGTGTGATGGAACTGCTCGACGCCGGGACGTCGCATCTGCTCGCGCCGCAGGACGGGGTGTTCCTCTCGCACGGCACCTCCGCTCCGGACGTCACCTTCCTCTTCCCCGGCCAGGGCTCGGGTACCGGTGCGGCGGGGGCACTCGCGCGGAGGTTCCCCTCGGCCTCGGCGGTGATCCGCGATGCGGACCTGCCCGTCGGCGGCGACCAGGTGAACACCGAAGTCGCGCAACCCCGCATCGTGGCGGGCTCGCTCGCCGCGCTGAGCGTGCTCGACGCCCTCGGCATCACCGCGGAGACCGCGGTCGGGCACAGCCTCGGCGAGCTGACGGCCCTGCACTGGAGTGGCGCGTTGGACGCAGGCGATCTCCTCGACCTGGCGACCGTCCGGGGGCGGGTGATGGCCCGCGCCGGTAGCGGTGGTGGCGCGATGGCGGGCCTGGCCACGGACGCCGAGACCGCGGCGACCTGTCTCAAGGACACCGACGCGGTGATCGCCGGGTACAACGGCCCGGAACAGACGGTGGTCTCCGGGAGCGAGCAGGCGGTGGCCGCGGTGGTCGCCGCCGCGTCGGCGGCCGGAGTGTCCGCGAGCCGGATCAACGTCTCGCACGCCTTCCATTCCCCGCTCGTGGCCCCGGCAGCCACCGGACTGGCCGAGCAGCTCGAGGTGACGCCCTTCCGCGCTCCCCGGCGTACCGTCGTCTCCACGGTCACCGGCGCCGTGCTGGATCCGGCGACCGACCTGCGTGCGCTGCTGCGGGACCAGGTGGTCAGCCCGGTGCGGTTCGATTCGGCCGCCACGGCCGTCGATTCCGACCTGATGATCGAGGTCGGTCCCGGCCGGGTCCTCAGCGGGCTGGTGTCGCGGATCGCACCGACCACACCCGCGCTCGCACTGGACAGCGAGAGCGACTCGCTGCTGCCGTTGCTGCGTGTGGTCGGTGCCGTGTACGCGCTGGGCGTCCCGGTGGCCACCGAGCCGTTGTTCGCGGGGCGGGTGGTCCGGCCGCTGCCCCTGAGCGGAGGATTCCGCTTCCTCACCAACCCGTGCGAGACGGCTCCCGACGTCGTGCTCGGAGCCGACACGGCGACCGTGGAAGCGCCCCCCGTGACCGGGCACGAGGCGGCCGCGCCCGCCGAGCCCGCGGACGGAACCTTCGAGTTGCTGCGCAGGCTGGCGGCCGATCGGGTGGAGCTGCCCGAGGAACTGATCGACGAGAACACGCATCCACTGGACGACCTGCACCTCAGCTCCATCACGGTGGGGCAGTTGGTCAACGACGCCACCAGGTCGTTGGGCAGGCCGGCGCCGACCTCCGCCCCGAATTTCGCCACCGCGCGGCTCGGGGAGCTCGCGACGATGCTCGATGAGCTGTCCACCACCGAACAGGGCGGCACGGACTCCGGACCGGCCGAGGTGACGGGAGTGGCACCGTGGGTCCGCCCGTTCGCGGTACGCCAGGTGGCGGCGCCCGTACCCGCCCCGGCCCCGGTGGAGGAGGAGGGAACGGGTGACTGGGCCGTCTTCGCCCCCGAGGACCACCCGTTGGCCCGGCCCCTGCGGGAAGCGCTGACCCGAGCCGGCGTGGCCGGGCCGGACGGAGGGGTGCTGTTGTGCCTTCCCGCCGACGGCACCGACCACACCGGACTGGGTTTGGCGGCCGCGAAGGCGGCACTGTCCGGATCCCGGTTCGTCGTCGTCCAGCAGAACTACGGCGCGGCCGGGATCGCGCGGACGGTGCACCTGGAGGCGCCCACCGTCGCGACCACCGTGGTCGGGCTCGCCGACGTACTGCGGGCCGACCCGGAGGCACTGGCGGACTCGGTCGAACGGGTCGTCACCGAGGTCCGGGCGACGACCGGGTATGCCGAGGCACGGTACGGGCCGGACGGAACCCGGACCGTACCCACGCTGGAACTCGCCGAGCCCCGTGACGGCGGGAAACCCCCGCTCGGTGCCGGGGACGTGCTGCTGGTGACCGGCGGTGGCAAGGGAATCACGGCCGAGTGCGCACTCGCGGTCGCACAGCGCACGGGGGTCGCGCTCGCCCTGCTCGGTCGTTCGGCTCCGGAGGACGACGCGGAACTCGCGGCGAACCTGACCCGCATGGACACCGCGGACGTGCGCTACCGCTACGTGCGCACCGACATCACCTCGGCCGACGACGTGGCCCGGGCGGTGGCCGAGATCGGTGCGGCGCTCGGTCCGGTCACGGGTGTGCTGCACGGCGCGGGACGGAACGAACCGGCCGCCGTGCCGAACCTCACCGAGCAGGCGTTCGACGATGCCGTCGCGCCCAAGGTGCGGGGTCTGCGGGCCGTTCTGTCCGCGGTGCGGGCGGACCGGCTCAAGGTGCTGGTCACCTTTGGCAGCATCATCGGGCGGGCGGGACTGCGCGGCGAGGCGCACTACGCCACCGCGAACGACTGGGTCTGCGAACTCACGGAGACCTTCGCCGCCGAGCATCCCGATGCGACGGTGCTCGCGCTGGAGTGGTCGGTGTGGTCCGGTGCGGGCATGGGCGAACGGCTCGGAGTGGTGGAGGCGCTCGTCCGGGACGGCATCACGCCCATCTCCACCGACGACGGCATCGCGATGCTGCTGAGCCTGCTGTCCGATCCGGTGGCGGGTCCGGTCGCGGTGGTCAGCGGGAGGGCCGCGGGCCTTCCGACCCTGTCCTATCCGAGCCCGGAACCGCCGCTGTGGCGGTTCCTGGACCGCATACTCGTGCACTACGGCGGCGTCGAGCTGGTGGCGGAGATCGACCTCGGGCAGCACACCGACCGCTACCTGGACGATCACAATCTGGACGGCAACATGCTCCTGCCCGCCGTCGTCGGTATGGAGGCGATGGCCCAGGCGGCTCTCGCCGTGACCGGACGCCACGATCGGGTGAGCCTGGAGGACGTCGAGCTGTCCCGGCCGGTGGTCGTGGCACCGGGAGCCACGACCACGGTCCGGGTCGCGGCCCTGGTCCGCGGCGCCGACGAGGTCGATGTCGTGCTCCGCAGTGCGGAGACGGGCTTTCACACCGACCACTTCCGTGCCAGGGTCCGGCTCGGCGGCGGCACCGGTGGCGCGGGGACCGCGTCGTCGGACGGGACCGGCGCGGCCGCGTCCCGGTTGCCCCCGCTCGCCGTGGACCCGGACGACGAGCTCTACGGCGATCTGCTGTTCCAGGGGGAGCGGTTCCAGCGCTTGCGGCGGTACCGCGTCGCCGCCGCACGGCGGGCGGTCGGGGAACTCGCGACCGGCGGTACCGCGGCGTTCTTCGCCGGACACCTGCCGCAGGAGCGGGTGCTCGCCGACCCCGGCGCGCGGGACGCGGTCATGCACGCCCTCCAGTGTTGTGTGCCGGACGCGACGTTGCTCCCGCAACGGATCGAACGGCTGGACTGCGCCGACCCGGCGGCCGTGGCGAACCACGACGAGGTCGTGTTCGACGCGAGGGAGCGTGGTCAGGACGGCGACAGCTACACCTACGATGTCGATGTCCGCAGCACCTCCGGTGAGCTTCTCGAACGGTGGACTGGGCTGGTCCTGCGCGCGGTCCGCAAACGTTCCGGTGACGGGCCGTGGGTGTCGGCGATGCTGGGTCCGTACCTGGAACGCTCGCTCGAACGCGTGCTCGGCGGAACGCGCGCGGTCGTGGTGGAACCCTCGGCGCCGCAGGACACGGACCGACGGGCGCGGACCGGGCGCGCACTCGGCAGAGCGCTGGGGGAGCCGGTGACGGTGCGGTACCGCCCGGACGGCAAGCCGGAGGTGCCCGACACGGAGGTGTCGGCCTCGCATGTCGCGGGACTGACGCTGGCCGTGGCCGGTCGACAGCGGCTCAGTTGTGACGCGGAGACGGTGGAGCCGGACGCGACGCGGGACTGGGTCGGGCTGCTCGGTGCACCGCTCGCCGAGGTGGCGGACCTGATCTCCGCCGAAACCGGGGAACCGCGGGACGTGTCCGCCACCCGCGTGTGGACGTCCCTGGAGTGTCTGCACAAGGCCGGTTCGCTGAACCGGGCGCTGACCCTGGAGACCTGCGACGCCGACGGCTGGGTGGTGCTCTCCTCGGGTGACGACCGGATCGCGACCCGGGTGACGACGGTCCGGGGCATACCGCGACCGGTGGTATTCGCCTTCCTGGCCGGATTGGGGAACTGACATGTCCCGCTACTACGAGATTCGCCATGTCGTCGGGTTCGAGGAGACGAACCTGGTGGGCAACGTGTACTACGTGAACTATCTGCGGTGGCAGGGGCGCTGCCGGGAGATGTTCCTCGCCGATCGTGCTCCGGCCGTGCTGGACGAACTGCGCCGGGACCTGAAGCTGTTCACCCTGAAGGTCGATTGCGAGTTCTTCGCCGAACTGACCGCGTTCGACGATGTGGCGGTGCGGATGCGGCTCGAGGAGTTGACCCAGACACAGGTCCACATGGGATTCGACTACGTCCGGCTGGCGGACGGCGTCGAGACACTCGTCGCGCGGGGACAGCAGCGGCTGGCGTGTATGCGCGGGGAGAACGGTGCGACGGCCCCGACGAGAGTGCCGGATGAGCTCCGGACCGCGTTGGCACCGTACGGCACGACCGCGTCGGCGGGCCGTTGACATGGCGGCCGCGTTCCCGAACACCACCCCGGACCACACCTCCGACGAGGTCGAATCTGGGTCACTGCGCCAGGCCATGCGCCAGTTCGCCACGGGAGTGACCGTGGTCACGACGGGGCGTGCGCGTTACCACGGCATGACCGCGAACTCGGTCAGTTCGGTGTCGCTGGATCCTCCGATGGTGCTCTGTTGCGTCGGCCGCACCGCCACGATGCACGAGGCGATTCACCTCAGCCGGTCCTTCGCCGTGTCGGTCCTGGCGGGGGACCAGGCCGAGCTCGCCGGCTACTTCACGGACCGGACCCGGCCGCGGGGCCGCTCGCAGTTCGACGGGGTCGACTGGCGGCCGGGCCCGCACACGGGCGCACCACTGCTCGGCGGTTGTCTCGCCTGGCTGGAATGCGAACTCTCGGAGGTTCACCCCGGTGGTGACCATTCCATCTTCGTCGGCGCGGTCGTCAGCGCGAGCTGGAGTACCGCCCGTGAGGCGTTGCTCTTCTTCGACGGTGCCTTCGGTTCGATCGCGGGCGACCCCCGCTGACCCGGGGAGACGGTCATGGGTACGGAGGACCCGCCGCCGACGATGGCGGCACTGGGCGAACGCGACGCCGCCCTGCGCGACCGGGCGGTCACCGGGGACCCGGCCGCGGTGCGGCGGCGCCATGCCCGGGGACGACCGACCGCACGGGAACGCCTCGCACTGCTGCTGGACGACTCCTCGTTCACCGAGATCGACCTGTACCGGACGCACCGGGCGCAGGGGCTGGGGATGGAGGCCCGCAGACCGCACACCGACGGAGTGGTCACGGGGTCGGGCACGGTCGACGGCCGCCGCGTCTACGTGTACGCGCAGGACGCCACGATCTTCGGTGGGTCGCTGGGCGAAGCCCACGCCGCGAAGATCCACAAAGTGATGGATCTGGCGCTGTCCACCGGATCCCCCGTCATCGGTCTGCACGACAGCGCGGGGGCCCGCATCCAGGAGGGGATCCTCGCGCTCGACGGGTACGGCGGCATCTTCCACCGGCACGTGCGGGCCTCCGGGATCATTCCGCAGATCAGCGTCGTGCTCGGCCCGTGCGCGGGCGGCGCGGCGTACTCGCCCGCGCTCACCGACGTGACCTTCATGGTGCGGGACTCCGCGCAGATGTACCTGACCGGGCCCGATGTCGTGGCCGCCGTCGGTGGCGAGCGGGTCACCCACCAGGAACTCGGTGGCGCCGAGGTGCACGGCCGCCGTTCCGGGGTGGCCACGTTCGTCTACGACGACGAAGCGGAATGCTTCGACGACGTGCGATACCTGCTCTCCCTGCTGCCGTCGAACAACCTGGAGCACCCGCCCGCTCTGCCCTCCGCCGGGGCCGCGGAACAGACCCGTCCCCGGCTCGCCGAGGTGGTGCCGGTCGAGCCGCACAAACCCTACGACATCCGGGCCGTCGTGGCCGAACTCGCCGACGACGGTGACTTCCTCGAACTGCACGCCCAGTGGGCCGCCAACGTGGTCTGTGTGCTCGGGCGGCTCGACGGGCAGGTCGTGGGCTTCGTGGGCAATCAACCCGCGGTGCTCGCCGGGGTGCTCGACCTGGACGCCGCGCAGAAGGCCGCGCGCTTCGTCAGGTTCTGTGACGCCTTCAACATCCCCCTGGTCACGCTCGTGGACGTACCCGGGTTCCTCCCCGGCACCGAGCAGGAGTCCTCGGGGGTGATCCGGCACGGCGCGAAGCTGTTGTACGCGTACTGCGAGGCCACCGTGCCCCGGGTGCAGGTCATCCTGCGAAAGGCCTACGGCGGAGCCTACATCGTGATGGACTCCCGCTCGATCGGGACGGACGTGTCGCTGGCCTGGCCCACGAACGAGATCGCCGTGATGGGGGCGGAGCCCGCGGTGGAGGTGATTCATCGCAGGGAACTCGCCGAGGCGGACGATCCGGAAGCGCTGCGGGCCGCGCTGGTCCGGGAGTACACCGCCCACCTGATGCACCCCTACTACGCCGCGGAACACGGCCTGGTGGACGACGTGATCGTTCCGGAGCGGACACGGGCGGTACTGGCGCGGACGTTGGCGATGCTGAAGGACAAGCGGGGGCCGCATCCGCAGCGCAAACACGGCAACCCGCCGTTGTGACCACCGTGGAGCACAACCGGAGAAGCCGCACCCCGGCCGTCGGGGGAACAATTACCGGTGTCGCCTGTGGTCGGACAACGGGGAGGCGGGATGACCGACGAGGGTTCGCCCGGGAGGGTGCCGGACGACGTGGCCTACCGGCACATCCTGCTCTCGATCACCGGGCTCCTCCAGAACCGGCCCGGCGTGGCGTCCGTCCGTGTCCCGTCCTGCCCGGACTGGACCGTCCGTGACCTCGTGGCGCATCTGGTCGGAATCTGCGACTCGGTGGTGCGCGGGGGCGACGGTGGACCTCCGGGCGGCCGGGAGCGGAGTGGCACGGACGTGGCGGCGCCGGACCTCTCCGTGCTGCTGACCCGCTGGAGTGAGCTGTCCGGACTCGCCGGCCGCTACCTCGCCGAGGCCGACCCGCGGCACAGCGGCCTCGCTGTGCTGGACGCGCTGTCCCACGAGCTCGACCTGCGGTACGCGCTCGATGCCCCGATCCCTGCCGATCACCCGGCGCTGCCCGGCGCGTTCGCCGTGGCCGCCGCCGGTTTCTCCGCCGAGGTCGCCGACCGTGGGCTGCCGGCGATCGAGCT
>NZ_KB912577.1:0-2269 GCF_000383775.1 Saccharomonospora halophila 8 | reverse complement strand
GGGGTGCCCCGGTCGCGGAGCCGTGGACCGCGTCGCCGGTCTCGCTGCCGGTGCCCTCGACGCCGGTGCCCTCGACGCCGGAGCACGACACCGTCGCCGCCCCGAGCACGGCGACCACGAGCCCGCCGATCCACTGCCTCGGAAACATGATCTCTCCTCGGGAACTGCCGCGTATCCGCGCCTGGCACGGTGCCCGCGTCGTCGCGGGCCCGAGGAGCGTAACCACGTGCCGGGCCCCCCGCCCGGTGTCGTGACCCGACCGGTGGACCACCGATCGCGGGTTATCCGGGCGGGGTCAGCCGTGCTCGACGTGCCGACGCCTGCGGGCGGTGTAGAACAGCACCGCGAAAGCCGTGGCCACCATGACCGCGAACGCGGTGCCGCCCACCACGAGGGCCTGGACCACGACGTCCGAGGGGGGCGTCGGCGCGCTCTCCGGAGGGTTGCCGGTCTCCTCCTGCGCCGAGGCCACACCGGTGCCGAGGCTCACCAGGAACACGGTCAGCAACCCCAGCAGAGACGGGACCGGCCGGACGTTGCGGTTCATCGCGCACTCCCCTCGACAACGGATGATCCCTCCGCGGATGACGCTCGGCGTCGGTGGGGGAGTTGCCCGGAACGGGCGAGATCACACCGTTCGTGGCGCGTCCGGGAGCCGGATCACATCGTGTCGAGGGCCCCGTCGATCTCCCCCGCCAGGGACGTGTCCTTCTCGGTGATTCCGCCGTGTGAATGCGTGCTGAGCCGGAAGGTCACGGTCCGGAACCGGATGTCGATGTCCGGATGGTGGTTCTCGCTCTCGGCGATCTCGGCGACCCGGTTCACGACCTGGATCGCGTGCGGGAAGTCGGGCAGCTGGGCCGTGCGTTCGATCGCGTTGCCCTCGCGGTGCCATTCGGGCAGGTGGGACAGGGCCTGGTCGATCCGCTCGTCACTGAGTAACTCCGTCATGCCTCCATCGTGGTACGTGGACGGGTACGCTGCACGCTGCCACGGGAGTCCGGCGCGCCGGGCTGAGAGGCGGGGTCCGCGGCCCGCGACCGTTTCGCACCTGATTCGGATCATGCCGACGCAGGAAGGGGGCACCTTCCGCGCCGGCACACGGCAAGGAGAGTGAATGGGCCACAGCTTCCGTCCGCGGCCGGGCTCCGCACGCGTGGCGGCCGCCCTGGTCTCGGCCGGTGTGCTCGCCACCGGATGCACCGTCATGACCGGCGACGACGAGCCGTCGGAGCAGCCCGTCACGGTGACACTGGTGACCCACCAGTCGTGGTCCGTGCCGGAGGAGGTCGTCAACGGGTTCGAACAACGCTCCGGACTCCGGCTCGAGGTGCGCGAGGAGGGCGACGCCGGCGAGCTGACGAACAAGCTCGTGCTGCGCCGGGACGACCCGATCGGCGACGTCGCGTACGGCGTGGACTCCACCTTCGCCGGCAGGGCCCTGTCCGCGGGGGTGTTCGAGTCCTACACCAGCCCGGAGGCCGACCGCGGTCCGCACCGGTACGCGATCGACCCGCGGCAGCGGTTGTCCGCGGTCGACGTGGGCGACGTGTGCGTCAACATCGACAGCGAGTGGTTCGCGGAGAACGACGTCGCCGAACCCACCACGCTGGCCGATCTCACCGAGCCGGAGTACGCCGACCTCCTCGTGACGCCGAGCCCGGCGACCTCCTCGCCGGGGCTGGCGTTCCTGCTGGCCACCGTCGCCGAGTTCGGCACGGACGGCTGGACCGACTACTGGGGCGACCTCGCCGACAACGGCGCACGTGTGGTCAGCGGGTGGACCGAGGCCTACACCCAGGATTTCTCCGGCTCCTCGGGGCAGGGTGAGCGGCCGATCGTGGTCTCCTACGCCTCCTCCCCGGCCGCGGAGGTCGGCCGCGACGGGCGTCCCCGCACGAGTGCGCTGCTCGACACCTGTTACCGCCAGGTGGAGTACGCGGGTGTGCTGGCGGGCACCGACCGGCCGGACGCGGCGGGTGAGGTGGTCGACTTTCTGCTCTCCCCCCGCTTCCAGGCCGCCCTCGCCGAGAACATGTACGTCTACCCGACCCGGCACGGAGTGGCGTTGCCGGAGGGCTGGGCGCAGGTGGCCCCCCGCCCGCGGGACCCGATGTCGCTGCCCACCGAGCAGGTGGGCCAGAACCGGGAACGCTGGATCGGCGAATGGCGCACGGTGCTCGACCGGTGACCGACGGCGCACGCCGGGCGGGTACCCGGTGGGGCGGCTTCCGGCGGGGTGGTGGCGTTCCGCGCGTCGCGGGTGCGG
>NZ_KB912576.1:2548-6547 GCF_000383775.1 Saccharomonospora halophila 8 | reverse complement strand
GGGGCGCGCACGGCCCGGCCGCCCGTCGCGCTGCTGTCAGCCGCAGTCGGTGCCCTCGACCGGGCGCAGGAACTCGTCGGCGGCCCAGCGTTCCCCGGTGATCCTGCGGAAGCCGTCCCGTACCTCGTCCGTGGCGTCGGCCTCGGCGTCGGCCCGCAGCCGGTCGACGACCTCGTGGTCCGTGCCCGGACCCGCGCGTACGTTGAGGACGTCCGCGGTGACCACCACCCGGCAGGCCGCCGCACCGTCCCGCCCGTCCCCGGAGTCGGCCTCGGACTCCCGCTGCTCCGAGCCCGCCGAGTAGATGATCGCCAGCCCCAGGACGACCGCGGCCACGACGACGACCCGCTTCGGTATCCCCAGCACGCCGGACTCCTCACGGACTGCGACAGGAACTGTCGGCAGAGTAGCCGTCCGGCCACGGAACCGACAGGCCCGAGCGGGCGAATCACCCCGTCGGAGGCGGCGACGGGTGCGCGGTCAGCCCGCACCCGTCCGCAGGACCGCGTGGAGGTCCTCGGCGTCGGGCACCGTGATGACGTAGGTGTCAGATGTGTGCGTGAGGGGCACCTCCCCCGCGCCCCGCGCCGTGAGGGGCACATTCGCTGCGCTCAGTGCGGCGAATGTGCCCCTCACGCGAAACCCGGCGGGCGGGTCAGCCCTGGGCGATCTTGGCCGCGAGGTTGCGGTCCAGGGTGGCCAGGAACTCCTGCGTGGTCTGGAACGGGGTGTCCCCGCCGACCAGCAGCGCCAGGTCCTTGGTCATCTTGCCGCTCTCCACGGTCTCGATGACGACCTGCTCCAGCTTGTTCGCGAAGCCGACCAGCTCGGAGTTGCCGTCGAGCTTGCCCCGGTGCTCCAGCCCGCGGGTCCACGCGAAGATGGACGCGATCGGGTTGGTCGAGGTCGGCTTGCCCGCCTGGTGCTGGCGGTAGTGCCGGGTGACGGTGCCGTGCGCGGCCTCGGCCTCGACGGTGCGGCCGTCCGGCGTGCGCAGCACCGAGGTCATCAGGCCGAGCGAGCCGAAGCCCTGCGCCACCGTGTCGGACTGCACGTCACCGTCGTAGTTCTTGCAGGCCCAGACGTAGCCGCCCTCCCACTTCAGGGAGGCCGCCACCATGTCGTCGATCAGCCGGTGCTCGTAGGTCAGCCCCTTGGCCTCGAAGTCGGCCTTGAACTCCTTCTCGTAGATCTCCTCGAACACGTCCTTGAACATCCCGTCGTAGGACTTCAAGATCGTGTTCTTGGTGGACATGTACACCGGCATCTCGCGGTCGAGGCCGTAGCGCAGCGAGGCGCGCGCGAAGTCCTCGATCGAGCGGCGGTAGTTGTACATACCCATCGTGACGCCGCCGCCCTCGGGGAACGTGGCGACCTCCATCTCGATCGGCTCCGACCCGTCCTCCGGCGTGTACGTGATCGTCACCGTGCCCGCCCCCGGCACCTTGAAGTCGGCGGCCTTGTACTGGTCGGCGTGGGCGTGGCGGCCGATGATGATCGGTTGCGTCCAGCCGGGGACCAGCCGCGGGATGTTCGAGATGATGATGGGCTCGCGGAAGACGACGCCGCCGAGGATGTTGCGGATGGTGCCGTTCGGGCTGCGCCACATCTTCTTGAGGCCGAACTCCTCCACCCTGGCCTCGTCGGGCGTGATGGTGGCGCACTTGACGCCCACACCGTGCTTCTTGATGGCGTTCGCCGCGTCGACCGTCACCTGGTCGTCCGTGCGGTCCCGCTCCTCGATGCCGAGGTCGTAGTACTCGAGGTTCACGTCGAGGTACGGGTGGATGAGCTTGTCCTTGATGAACTGCCAGATGATGCGGGTCATCTCATCGCCGTCGAGCTCGACGACGGTGCCCTCGACCTTGATCTTGGCCATGAGCGGCGGCGCTCCTCTCGCGGATCTCGCGGTAGTTCGGCACGTGGTAGCGGTACAAGCGTACTGCTAGTACCGGCCGCACGTCTCCTGCCCCGCAATTTACGGCCAACCTCACACCTCGGTCCGCTCCCGCGAGTAACCCTCCCGACACCCTGAGTCGTCCCACGATCCCCGCGAGTCGCCGCCGGGTGCCCGCGAGTCGGCACTTCCCGTCCGTGAGTCGACACCCCGCGTCGGCCGGCCCGCCCCGGGTGGACCCCGGACGCCGCACACGGAGCGTCGACTCGCCGGTGTGGAGCGGCGACTCGCGGGTGGGGAGGGGGCCCGACCGAGGGGGGTTGGGGGTTTCGGCTCGCCCGGGGGCCACGGCGCTCCTACCCTGGCCGTACGGAGGTGGTCAACGATGCGAGCATCCGTGGGAGACAGGATCCGTGTACACGGGCGCACCGTGGGCGCGGGCGAACGGCAGGGCGAGATCGTCGAGGTGCGCGGCGAGCAGGGCGAGCCGCCGTATCTCGTCCGGTTCTCCGACGGCCACGAGGGCCTGATGTTCCCCGGCCCGGACTGCGAGGTCGAGGCACACTCCGAGTGACGCGGGTCGGCGGCCCACCGCATCCCGGCGGTCCCACGGGCTCGATCGCCGGGGTGCGCGGGTCCGCACGCCCCATGATCACCGTTTTCAAACCCGTCCGTGGTCAGCGTCACTCTCACACGGGATGACACAGCGGGCATCTTCGGTTGAACTAGACACAAGATAGATTCCGGCCCGGACGGACTCCCAGGACGGAGAATCCCGGCCGGCTTCTTTCGGTCCCTCTCTGGATCGATCAAGCACCACCGACAATCCCGTCACCTCCCCCCGCGGTTCAGGTGTCCGTACCCCCGTGCGCCCTGAACTGGATCGATTCAGAGACCGCCCCGAACCGTTTCGTCCCGAAGGAGAGCCCGTGCCCATCGCGCTGCTCGCGCTCGCGATCGGTGCCTTCGGCATCGGTACCACGGAGTTCGTCATGATGGGGGTGCTGCCCGAGGTGGCCGCCGACCTCGGCATCTCCATCCCGTCCGCAGGCCACATGATCACCGCCTACGCGCTCGGCGTGGTGGTGGGCGCCCCGCTGCTCACCGCCGTGGCGGTCCGACTGCCCCGCAAAACCATGTTGATCGCCATGATGGCGGTGTTCACCCTCGGCAACGCGCTGTTCGCCCTGGCCCCGAATCACGAGACGGGGGTGGTGTTCCGGTTCCTCGCCGGACTGCCGCACGGGGCGTTCTTCGGCGCCGGTGCCGTCGTGGCGGCCAATCTGGTCGGCGCCCGTCGCCGGGCGAAGGCCGTGTCCATGATGTTCCTCGGCCTCACCCTGGCCAACGTGGTCGGCGTCCCCGGCGGGACGTTCCTGGCCCAGCAGGTCGGGTGGCGTGCGACGTTCGGCGCGGTCGCGCTGATCGGCCTCGTCGCGCTGGCCTCGATCGTCAAGCTCGTCCCCCGTCAACCCCAGCCCGCCGACAACTCGCTGCGCGGTGAGCTGCGTTCCTTCCGTCGCCCGCAGGTGTGGTTCGCCCTCGCGATCGTCACCTTCGGCCTCGGCGGCGGGTTCGCCAGCCTCAGCTACGTGACCCCGATGCTGACCGACGTGGCCGGCTTTGCGGCCTCCAGCGTGACGCTGCTGCTCTCGCTGGCCGGTGTCGGCATGACCGTGGGCAACGTGCTCGGCGGCAGGCTCGCCGACCGGTTCCCCACCGCGGGCCTCTACGGCGGGCTCGCCGCGCTGGCCCTCGTGCTGTCGCTGTTCACCGTGACGGCCCACAGCCAGGTCGGTGCCGCGCTGACCCTGTTCGGCATCGGCATGACCTCCTTCATGATCGGCCCGATGATGCAGGCCCGGATCATGGAGAAGGCGGGCGGCGCCCAGTCGATGGTCTCCGCCGCCGTGCAGTCCGCGTTCAACATCGCCAACTCGATCGGCGCCTACCTGGGCGGTCTCGCGATCGCCGGCGGGTTCGGTCTCGTGTCGCCGAACCTCGTGGGTGCCGGCCTCGCCGTCGTGGGGCTGTCGCTGGCGGTGACCTCGGGCGTGGCCGACCGCCGCGCCAAGGCGAAGGCCGCCTCCGCGGCCGCGGAC
>NZ_KB912576.1:0-2448 GCF_000383775.1 Saccharomonospora halophila 8 | reverse complement strand
CGAGCCGCACGGCGTGCGCCCCGCCGCTCCCGGACCGCCCGGCCTCCCCGGGCGTGCCGGACTCCCCGGACTCCCCGACCGGTTCCAGCGTCGTGTGCGACAGGCTCGCGTTCACGTCCGGGCCGCGCACCACGACGCCGTGCCTGCGGGCGTCGGCGACCAGCGACTGGGGCGAGTAGAAGCCCATCGGCTGCGCCCGCAACAACCCCGCGAGGAACGCGTCCGGGTGATAGCGCTTGAAGAAGGCGCTGGCGAAGACCAGGTGGGCGAAGCTCAGCGCGTGGCTCTCCGGGAACCCGTAGCTGGCGAAGGCCCGCATCCGGTGGAAAATACGCCCGGCCGTCTCCTCGTCCATCCCGTTGCGCGCGGCGCCCTCCAGGAAGCGCCTGCGCAGCCGCTCCATCCGCCTGCCGGACCGTTTCGCCCCCATCGCGTGCCGCAGCTCGTCGGCCTCGGCGGCGGTGAAGTCCGCGACGTCGAGCGCGATCTGCATCAGCTGTTCCTGGAACAGCGGCACGCCCAGGGTCTTGTCCAGCGCGTTCGCCAGCAACGGATGGTCGTGTTCCCAGTGCTCCCTGCCGGTGTAGCGGCGGATGTAGGGGTGCACGGACCCGCCCTGGATCGGACCGGGGCGGATGAGCGCCACCTCGACGGCCAGGTCGTAGAACGTCCGCGGCGCCAGCCTCGGCAGGGTCGCCAGCTGCGCACGGCTCTCCACCTGGAACACGCCGAGGGCGTCGGCGCGGCGCAGCATCGCGTACACCTCGTCGTCGTCCAGGTCCAGGTCGGCCAGGTCGACGTGGACGCCCTTGTGCGCGGCCACCAGATCCAGCATGTAGTGCAACGCGGACAGCATGCCCAGCCCGAGCAGGTCGAACTTGACCAGTCCCACGGAGGCACAGTCGTCCTTCTCCCACTGCAGGACGCTGCGTCCGGGCATCCGCGCCCACTCGATCGGGACGACCTCGCTCACCGGCCGGTCGCAGATGACCATGCCGCCCGGGTGGATCCCCAGGTGCCGGGGGAAGTCCTCCAGTGACGCGGCCAGCGCCAGCACCGGCTCGGGCGCGTCGTGCTCCGCGCTGTTGTGCACCCGCCGCAGCGGCCCCCACCCGTCGATCTGTTTGCTCCAGGCGTCCTGCTGCCCCGGGGAGTGGCCGAGCGCCCGCGCGGCGTCGCGCACCGCCGACCGTGCCCGGTAGGTGATGACATTGGCGACCTGGGCGGTGCGCAGCCGACCGTGGGTCCGGAAGACGTACTGGATGACCTCCTCCCGCCGGTCCGACTCGATGTCGAGGTCGATGTCCGGGTAGCCGTCCCGGTCCGGGGCCAGGAACCGCTCGAACAGCAGTTTCCACCGCACCGGGTCCACCTTGGTGATGCCGAGCGCGTAGCAGACCGCGGAGTTGGCCGCCGAGCCCCGGCCCTGGCAGAGGATGTTCCGCTCGCGGCAGAACCGCACGATGTCGGCGACGATCAGGAAGTATCCGGAAAAGCCGAGTCGTTCGATGACGTCGAGTTCGTGGGCGAGCTGACGGTGGGCCGCCGGGTTGCGGTGCGGGTCGCCGTAGCGTTCCCGGGCGCCCGACCGGGTGAGCTCGCGCAGATAACCCGCCTCGTCGTGGCCGTCGGGGACCGGGAACGGCGGCAGGTCCGGCGCCACCAGGTGCAGTTCGAAGGCACACTCGGTGCCGAGCAGGGCGGTGGACGCGGTGCTGCACGCCCTGGACGGCGGCTACATCCCGGCCGGGCCGAGCGGGTCGCCGCTGCGCGGGCTGATCAACGTGCTGCCGACCGGCCGCAACTTCTACACCGTCGACCCGAAGGCGGTGCCCAGCCGGCTGGCCTGGGAGACCGGCAAGGCCCTGGCCGACTCGCTGCTGGAGCGCTACCGCGCCGACAACGACGGCGAGTGGCCCCGGTCGGTCGGGCTGTCGGCGTGGGGCACCTCGGCGATGCGCACCGCCGGTGACGACACGGCCGAGGTGCTGGCGCTGCTGGGCGTGCGGCCGACGTGGGACGAGGCCTCCCGCCGGGTCACCGGCATCGAGGCGATCCCGCTGGAGGAGCTGGGCAGGCCCCGCGTCGATGTCACGGTGCGGATCAGCGGGTTCTTCCGGGACGCCTTCGGGCACGTGGTCGACCTGCTCGACGACGCCGTCCGGCTGGTCGCCGACCTGGACGAACCGGAGTCGCGGAACTTCGTGCGCGCCCACGCCCGCGCCGACCTGGCCGAACACGGCGACGAGCGGCGCGCCACCACCCGGATCTTCGGGTCGAAGCCCGGCACCTACGGCGCGGGCCTTGAACCCGAAGATCCGCCCGGACAGTCCCATCAGCCACAGCGACGCGGGCGGCTTGTCGACCGTGATGACGTTGCCCGCGTCCAGCGACCCGAACAGCAGCGCCTTCCAGCTCTGCGTTCCGGACTGCACCGCTGCGGCGTAG
>NZ_KB912575.1 GCF_000383775.1 Saccharomonospora halophila 8 | reverse complement strand
GGGCGGCCGTGGCCGCACGAGCCTCGCCGAGCGGGCCAGGGACCCCGGTGAGGCGTACGCGGATCTGATCGCGCAGCCCCGGTTGCGTGGCGGGCAGTTCGCCGCGAACAGCCGGGACGAGGTGGGCGGCCGGCACCGCTCCCCGGTCCTGGCCTGGTTCGACACGGCGACCGGCCGCTACCTCAGCCTGTCCCGGCAGGGACCCGACGGCCGGGAGTGGGTCACCGTCGCCCCGGCGGACGCGAAGACCCTGCGGACGCGGATCGGCGAGGCGCTGGCCGAGGTCGCGCCCTGACCCGCCCTCGCTCCGGGGCGGGCCGGTGGGTGATCGTGACCCCGCCGACTCCCGGACGCGGGAACACCGCGGCCGCGGCCACCGTTGACCACGGCAGGATCGCTCGGCCGGTATCGCGGGCCGGGCGGTACGCTGGTGGGACGGTGAGTTCCGTAGCGCCCGCGTACTTGTCGAACATCGCGACTCTGTCGAACACCGCGACTTTGTCGAACACCGCGACGGCGGATGTCACACCTACCGCCTAGCCAGGGAGGGTCGAGGCCACCACGGCCGGATCGAATGGACCGCAAGCGCCTGCTCAAGAACCCACTGCTGTGGATAGCGGTGGCCCTGCTGCTCTATTTCGGCATCAGCACGCTCGCCGACAGCGATCGTGGCTACACCGAGGTCCCCACCTCGCAGGCCGTCGAGCAGATCAACTCGGGCAACGTCACCGAGGCCACCCTGGAGGACCGCGAACAGCAGCTCAAGCTGCATCTCGAGAACCCGGTCGGGGTCGACGGCCAACAGGCCACCCAGATCATCACGAAGTTCCCCGCCGGGGCGTCCACCCAGCTCTACAACGGGTTGTTGAACTCCGGGACCGGGCAAGACGACGTCGAGTTCAACACGACGGTCACCGAGGACTCGTTCCTCACCCAGCTACTGATCTACATGATCCCGCTGCTGCTGCTGGTCGGGCTGCTCATCTGGATGATGAACAACGCCCAGGGCGGCGGCAACCGGGTCCTGAACTTCGGCAAGTCCAAGGCGAAGCAGCTGAACAAGGACATGCCGACCACGACGTTCACCGACGTGGCCGGAGCCGACGAGGCCGTCGAGGAACTGCACGAGATCAAGGACTTCCTGCAGGGCCCGGCGCGGTACCAGTCGCTCGGGGCGAAGATCCCGAAGGGTGTGCTGCTCTACGGCCCGCCCGGCACCGGGAAGACGCTGCTCGCCCGGGCCGTCGCCGGTGAGGCGGGCGTGCCCTTCTACACGATCTCGGGTTCCGACTTCGTCGAGATGTTCGTCGGTGTCGGTGCTTCCCGTGTACGGGACCTGTTCGAGCAGGCCAAGCAGAACGCACCCTGCATCGTGTTCGTGGACGAGATCGACGCCGTGGGCAGGCAACGTGGCGCGGGTATGGGTGGCGGCCACGACGAACGGGAGCAGACCCTCAACCAGCTCCTGGTGGAGATGGACGGGTTCGACTCGCGCGGCGGGATCATCCTGATCGCGGCGACCAACCGCCCGGACATCCTCGACCCCGCGCTGCTGCGGCCCGGCCGGTTCGACCGGCAGATCCCGGTGCAGGCCCCCGACCTCAAGGGCCGGATGCAGATCCTCGAGGTCCACTCGAAGGGCAAGCCGCTCGCCGAGAACGCCGACATCGAGGCCCTGGCCAAGCGCACCGTGGGCATGTCCGGCGCCGATCTGGCGAACGTGGTCAACGAGGCCGCGCTGCTGACGGCCCGCGAGCACAACACGGTCATCACCGACCACGCTCTCGAGGAGTCGGTGGACCGGGTGATCGGCGGTCCGGCCCGGAAGAGCCGGATCATCTCCGAGCACGAGAAGAAGATGACCGCCTACCACGAGGGCGGACACGCGCTGGCCGCGTGGGCGATGCCGGACATCGAACCCGTCTACAAGCTCACGATCCTGCCGCGGGGCCGCACCGGTGGCCACGCGCTGGTCGTGCCCGAGGACGACAAGCAGCTGATGACGCGGTCCGAGATGATCGCGCGGCTGGTGTTCGCGATGGGCGGGCGCACCGCCGAGGAACTGGTGTTCCACGAGCCGACCACCGGCGCGTCCTCGGACATCGAACAGGCGACCAAGATCGCCAGGGCGATGGTCACCGAGTACGGCATGAGCCCCCGCCTCGGCGCGGTGAAGTACGGCCAGGAGCAGGGCGATCCGTTCGTCGGACGGTCGGCGGGCAGGCAGGCCGACTACTCGCTCGAAGTCGCGCACGAGATCGACGAGGAGGTGCGCAAGCTCATCGAGACGGCGCACACCGAGGCGTGGGAGGTGCTCAACACCTACCGCGACGTGCTCGACGACCTGGTGCGTGAGGTCCTGGAGAAGGAGACCCTCCAGCGGCGCGACCTGGAACGCGTCTTCAGCGAGGTGGTGAAGCGGCCGCGGATCACCACGTTCAACGAGTTCGGTGAGCGGCTCCCCTCGGAGAAGCCGCCGATCAAGACGCCACGGGAGCTGGCGGCCGAACGGGGCGAGCCGTTGCCCCCGGCCGACGACGAGCGCGAGTCCGGTGGGCGGGAGCGCACACCGGAG
>NZ_KB912574.1 GCF_000383775.1 Saccharomonospora halophila 8 | reverse complement strand
CGAGCGGGGCGACGGCGGTGCGGACGCGCTGGTGGTGCCCACCGACGTGACCGACGACGCCGCCGTGGCGGCGCTGTTCGCGGCGGTCGGGCAGCGGTGGGGGCGGGTGGACGTGCTGTTCAACAACGCCGGCAGGTTCGGACCGGCCGGTCCTGTGGACACGGTGCCGCTGGAGGAGTGGCACGACACCGTCGCCGTCAACCTGACCGGCATGTTCCTGTGCGCGCGGCACGCGGTGCGGATGATGAAGGAACAGCGCCCCCGGGGCGGACGGGTCATCAACAACGGCTCGATCGCGGCGCAGGCCCCCCGGCCGGACAGCGTCGCCTACACGGCCACCAAGCACGGGGTCACCGGACTGACCCGGTCGCTCGCCCTGGACGGCAGGCCGCACGACATCGCCTGCGGCCAGATCGACATCGGCAACGCCGCCACCGACATGACGGCGGGTATCGCCGAAGGCGCGCGGCAGGCCGACGGCAGCACCGCGCCCGAGGCCACGTTCGACGCGGCGCACGTCGCCGACGCGGTGCTCTACATGGCCGGGCTCCCGCTGTCGGCCACGGTCAACTCGCTGACCGTGACGGCCACCGCGATGCCCTACGTCGGGCGGGGGTGAACGCGGCCACCGCGGCGGCCCGGGCGGCCCAGGTCGCTCAGGTCGGGGCCAGCGCCGACGCGTCGTACCGGCAGGCCGCGTTCCACAGCAGGAACGATCCTGTCCCGGCGTCCTCGGCGGCCTCGATCTGCGCGCGCACCTCCCCGGGGCCGTAGTCGACGCCGAGACTGAACGCCTGCAACCACGGGATGATCTTGGTCGTGCCGTTCTCGTTCGCCTGGTCCACGAAGTCGGCCACCGAGCGCCGGGTGATGTCGTACGGCTGGTTGTTGGGGTCGTCCACCCCGTACTCCCCGGGGCCCCAGTGCGACGGGTACACCATCGGCGCGATGTAGTCGACGTGCTCGGACATCATCGGGATGTCCTGCGCGATCTGGGTCGGGCGGGTGGCCGCGATCCCGAACACCGAGGCGCCCTGGTAGGCGCCGTGCTCGTGGATGGCCTCCCGGGAGTCGGCCAGGAAGTCGGCGATCGACTTCTCCGGGGAGGTCTCCAGGCCGGGGAACCGCATCGCGTCGATGTCGCCGTCCGGCCTGCGGATGTAGTCGTAGAGGATGTCGTCGAAGCCGAGTTCGGCGGCCTCCTCGGCGAGCGCGATGTTGTACGCGCGCACCTCGGGGTCGGCGAAGTTGGTGAACGAGTAGCTGCCGTAGCCCGACCAGGGTGACCCGCCGGTGTCCTGCACCAGCCGCTGGTGGTCACCGGCTTCCCAGGACGCCCGCCCGAGCACCGGGTCGCGGAAGGCGACGAGCCTGCCGACGACGTGCACGCCCTCGGCGTGCAGCGTGTCCAGCGCCTCCCGGGCGTCGTAGAGGTCGGCGTTCGCGCCGATCTCCTGCGCCAGCGGCACCTGCGAGGAGTAGCCGACCTTGCCGCTCTCGTCCTTGATGTCGAGCTGCACCGTGTCGATCCGGCGCTCACGCACCAGCTCCAGCACCGGCTCCCGCAGGGTGGAGCTCGCCCAGGCGCTCGCCGACATGTGCACCGCCCGCATCCCGGGGTGGCGCAGCGTCACCGGGACCTCCTCGGTGGCGCTGTTGCCGGCGGCGTCGGTGGCGGTGACGGGGACGCTCGTCCCGCCGTCCTGCCGCACGGGGAGCACGAACTCCCCGTCCTCGCCGGGCCGGGTCTCCTCGTCGCCCGCGGTCACCGTCGCCGCGCCGACCGCGGTGC
>NZ_KB912573.1:101999-105260 GCF_000383775.1 Saccharomonospora halophila 8 | reverse complement strand
GCGTCCGGCAGCGCCGCGGCCATCGCGGGGCCCACGCGGCCGCCGGGCCGTCCCCGGCCGATCTCGGTGATCGCGCCGACGAGGACCAGTCCGGCCAGATCCCGCGTGCCGTACACGCGCAGATAGTCGGTGATCACCAGGCCGCCGTAGGACCAGCCGACCAGCACGGTGGGCCGCCCCAGCAGGCGCAGCACCGCGGCGACGTCGTCGGCCCAGGCGGCCGGGTCGTCGTAGCCGCCGTCGGGGACGTCCGAACAGCCGTGCCCGCGAAGATCCATCGCGGCGAGCGGGAATCGGCCCGACAGCTCCGGGTCGGTGAGTTGGGTGTGCCACGCCCGTGCCGACTGGGCCCAGCCGTGCAGGAACAGGATCGCCGGGGTCGTGTCCGGGGTGTCCGGGGTGTCCGGTGCGGACGCGCCGCCCCCGGGGTCACCGCCGGTCAGGACGCTGATCCGGACACCCGATGCGCCGACGACGTCCGTCCGCATCCGTTCCTCGCTCCTCCCGCGGGCCACCAGTGCTTCGGCGGTGCCACACTACCTGGCAGCATCTGCAGGCCATGAGCACCCGAACCGCAGTGATCACCGGAGCGAGCGCGGGCATCGGCGAGGCGGCCGCCCGCGCACTGGCCGGGTCCGGCTTCCACGTCGTCCTCGGGGCACGGCGGCTCGACCGGCTGCGGCCGCTGGCCGAGGAACTGTCCGGCACCGCGCACCTGCTCGACGTCACCGACGCGGAGTCCGTCGAGTCGTTCGTCCAGCAGATCCCGGAGTGCCACGTGCTGGTGAACAACGCGGGCGGCGCGCGCGGGCTGGAGCGGGTCGAGGAAGCAGGCGAGGACAACTGGCGCTGGATGTGGCAGACGAACGTGCTGGGCACCCTGCGGGTGACCAAGGCGTTGCTGCCGAAGCTGATCGCCTCCGGGGACGGCCACGTGATCACGGTCACGTCGATCGCCGGGCACGAGGTCTACGACGGCGGGGCGGGCTACACCTCCGCCAAACACGCCCAGTCGGCGCTGCACCAGACCTTGCGCTCGGAGCACCTCGGCGACCCGCTGCGGTTGACCGAGGTGATTCCGGGGATGGTCGAGACCGACTTCTCGCTGAACCGCTTCGAGGGCGACACCGAACGGGCCGCGCAGGTCTACCAGGGCCTGCAGCCGCTGACCGCCGAGGACGTGGCCGACGTCATCGCCTTCGCCGCGACCCGCCCCCCGCACGTCAACCTCGACCAGATCACCGTCAAACCCCGCGCCCAACACCACGGCAGCCGCGTCCACCGCGAATGACGGTCCCCTGGTGGAGGTAACCGTGAAGGGCACTTTCCCTGCGTGTGACGCAGTGAATGTGCCCCTCGCTGCGTTGAACGCAGGGAAGGTGCCCTTCACGGCAACACCCGGGGTGACCGGGGCACTGGTCAGAGCTTGCAGTTGATCAGGAGGGGTTCCGGGGTGAGGGTCACGCCGAAGTGGGTGCGGACGCCGTCGCGGACCTCGCGGGCCAGGGCGAGCAGGTCGGACGTCGTCGCCGCGCCGCGGTTGGTCAGGGCCAGGGTGTGTCTGGTGGACAGCGACACGCGACCACCGGGGCCCGGGTGGCCCTTGGTGAAGCCCGCGCGTTCGATCAGCCACGCCGCCGAGAGCTTGACCCCGCCGTCGGCCGGGTAGCGCGGCACGGTGACGTCGTCGCCGAGCACCTCGGTGATCCGGGAGAGCACCGTGTCCAACTCCGACTCGGGCACGATCGGGTTGGTGAAGAACGATCCCGCGCTCCACGTGTCGTGGTCGCCGGGGTCGAGCACCATGCCCTTGCCCCGCCGCAGACTCAGCACCGCCTCGCGCACCTCCGCGGCGGGTACCCGGGTGCCGATGTCGACACCGAGCGTGCGCGCCAGCTCGGCGTAGCGCACGGGCGCGGACAGCCCGTCGGTGTGCAGCCGGAAGCGCACGGTGAGCACCACCCCGGTGTCGGTGCCCTTCAGCGCGCTGGTGCGGTAGGCGAAGCCGAGATCGGCGGCGCCGAGGGTGCGGATCTCGGCGGTGCGCCGGTCGTAGACGTCGACCGAGTCGAGCACCTCGCTGACCTCACGGCCGTAGGCGCCCACGTTCTGGATCGGTGTCGCCCCGGTGGAGCCGGGGATCCCGGACAGACACTCCAGGCCGCCCAACCCGGCCGCGACCGTGGCGGCGACGTAGGCGTCCCAGTCCTGGCCCGCCGCCACCGTCTCTCCGTCGGCCCCGGACCACCCGGTGGTGGCGATGCGGACCACGGTGCCGTCGAAGCCGTCGTCACCGACGACGAGGTTCGACCCGCCGCCCACGAGCAGCACGGGTTCGCCGTCCGAGTCCCGTTCACGCACGGCGGCGACCAGCGCGTCGGAGCTCTCCGCCCGCACGAACCGTCGTGCGGCGCCGCCCAGGCGCAGGGTGGTGTGCGCGCTCAGCCGTTCGGTGCCGACCGTTCCGTCAGTGCTCACGGGGGCCCACGGTACTGTCCCCGCCATGGCCACCCCCATCGAGCACCGGGCGAGGTATGTCCACGGCACCGACGAGGTGTTCGCGGCCCAGACCGACGAGCGGGCACTGCGGGCCCGGCTCGCCCACGCGGGTGGTTCGCACGCCGGGATCCCGACGCACGAGACCACCGCGGACGGGATCCGCTACACGCTCGTCCAGGGCATCGACACGGCGAAGCTGCCCGGCGCCGTGCGCCGCGTCCATCGCGGTGACCTGGTGGTGCACCGGGAGCACACCTGGACCGACCACGGCACCGGGCGCTACACCGGCACGGTCGCGGTCCACGTCGCCGACCTCCCCGGCCGGCTCACCGCCGACACGGAAATCACCGCGGAGGGTGAGCACAGCGTGGTCCGGACCCGCGGGTCCGTCGCCGTACGGCTGCCGCTGGTCGGCGGCACGCTGGAGAACATGGTCGCCGAGCAGGTCACCCGGCTGCTCGACGCCGAGGCCGAATTCACGGTGCGGTGGCTCGCGGGCCGGGGCTGATCGGCGCGCCGACCCGCGGCACCACCAACCCGAACCGGTTGCGCCGGGTCGACCGCTGGCTCGTGGCCGACCCGGGGGTGCGCCGTGCCCTGTCGGCGTCCGACGATCCCCTGGTGGTGGACCTCGGGTACGGCGCGTCCCCGGTGACCACCGTGGAACTGGCGCGCAGGCTGACCGCCCTCCGGCGGGACGTGCGGGTGCTGGGGCTGGAGCTGGACGCCGACCGGGTGGCGGCGGGCCGCGCGGTGGCCGAC
>NZ_KB912573.1:88128-101899 GCF_000383775.1 Saccharomonospora halophila 8 | reverse complement strand
GCCCGGGCCGCGCCCCGAGCGCCCGGCCCTGGTCGTCCCCCAGCGCGAGCGCGTTCAGCGGGCGGGCCAGGGTCAGCGCCAGCACTGCGCCCACCACGAGGAACGGCGCCACCGGAGCGAGCACGTCGAGGTAGCGCCCGGCCAGTGAACCGACGTTCCAGAACCGGAACTCGTCGAGCGCCTCGGGATCGGTCAGCAGCACGGCCGTGTCGAAGGCGTAGACCACGGCGGTCAGCGCGGCCCCGGCCAGGACGAGACGTTCCGGGGTGGCCGCCCCGCGCCCGGTGGCGCCCAGCACGTACACCACCAGTGACGCGAGCGCCGCCCCGGCGAGGGCGAACCACACGTGCCCGAGTACCGACGACACCCCGAGGAACGCCACGGCCACCACGACGCCGGTCGAGGCGCCCATGGTGACGCCGAGCAGGCCGGGCTCGGCGAGCGGGTTGCGGGTCAGTGCCTGCATCAGCGCACCGGAGAGCCCGAGCGCCGCGCCCACGGCGATGCCGAGCAGGGTCCGCGGGATGCGGTAGGAGTGGATGATGACGGAGTCGTCCGACCCGTCCGGCTCGACGAGCACGTCGAACGTCTCGGTGAAGGCGATGCTCTTCGAGCCCAGCCAGAGGCTGAGCAGCGCGACGAACACCAGGGCGGCCAGGGCGAGGAGCAGGCCGGACACCCGGAGCAGAGGTGCCGGCCGCCGCGACGGCGGAGCGGCTCCGCCCGCGGCCGGCGGAGCGGCGAGGGCGACCGGCATGTAGGTGAGGCTAACCGAACCTCCATGGGTGGTCCAGGCCGGGTAAGCCTCGTCTCCGCCGTCCGGCGCGGTGTTTCCCGCAGGTTCGGACCCCGCCGCGCGTCCGACGGACCGGACCGCCGGGTCCCGCGCTCACGCGGTTCGCCAGGCGCTGAGCAGGTCCTCCGGAGTCAGCGTCCGAACTCCGTCCACCGTCGAGTCGGACCGGCTGACCGCGAACAACGGGGTGTCGTCCTCGGCGCCCGGGAGCTGTGACCGGTGCTGGACGAGCCGGGCGAGATCGTGGCCGTCGAACGGGTGGTTCTGCAGCCACTTGATCGAACCGACCAGTGTCACCCGCTTCGCGACCGGCTCCCGGTCCGCACCGACGAGGTCGATCTCCGGGTCGACCCCTTCCCTGCATGTGACGCAGCGAGGGACCCCTTCACTGCATCCAACGCAGGGAAGGGGTCCTTCACGGCAAACCCGCGGGTGGGGGGTCAGAGGCGGACGAGCATTTTGCCGGTGTTGGCGCCGGCGAGGAGATCGAGGAATGCCTGCGGGGCGTTGGTGATGCCGTCGACCACCGTCTCGCTGTACGTCAGTCTCCCGTCCTTGACCAGCGGGGCCACGTCGCGGAGGAACCGCGGGCGCGCGTCCTCGTGATCGGCGACCAGGAACCCGCGCATCGTGAACCGCTTGGCGATGATCTGCGAAAGGTTGCGCGGGGCCGGGGCCGGCTCGGTCGCGTTGTACTGCGAGATCATCCCGCAGACCGCGATCCGGCCGTGCCGATTCAGCTGCGCGATGGCCGCCTCCAGGTGGTCACCGCCCACGTTGTCGAAGTAGACGTCGACCCCGTCCGGCGCGGCCTCGGCGAGCAGGTCGCGCACGGAGCCGTCCTTGTAGTTGAAGGCGGCGTCGAACCCGACCTCGTCGGTGAGCCAGCGGACTTTCTCCGCCGATCCGGCGCTGCCGACCACGCGGGCCGCGCCGTTGCGCTTCGCCAGCTGCCCCACCAGCGAGCCGACCGCCCCGGCGGCGCCGGAGACGAACACCGTGTCACCCTCGCGGAAGTTCGCGACGTCGAACAGCCCCGCGTACGCGGTGAGCCCCGGCATTCCCAGCACGCTCAGGTACGCCGACACCGGCGCGGCGTCCGGGTCGACCTTGGCGACGCGGGCGCCGTCGACCACCGCGTGCGTGCGCCAGCCGAGCGCGTGCAGCACCACGTCCCCCGGGGCGAGCCCGTCGGCGTTCGACTCGATCACCTCGCCGAGCGCACCGCCGTCCATCGCCTCGCCCACCTCGTACGGGGCGACGTAGGACTTCGCCGTGCTCATCCGGCCCCGCATGTAGGGGTCGACCGACATCCAGGTGTTGCGCACGAGGACCTGCCCGGGGCCCGGGCTCGGCACATCCACCTCGACGACGGAGAAGTTGTCCAGGGTCGGCTCGCCGTGCGGGCGCGAGGCGAGTCGTACTTCGGTCGCGGTCATCAGGACTGCCGCACCTCCTGCTCCAGGTTGGCGAGAACGCCGTCGTAGATTCGTTTCAGGCCCTTGGGCGCGAACAGCCCCTCGAAGAATCCTCCGATGCCACCCGCGCCCTGCCAGGTCGTCTCGACCCGGACCAGCGACCGGGAACCCGCCGACCGCACGGTCCACGTGGTGACCATGGTCGAATTCGCGTCGGTCTCCACGACCGTGCCGGACTCCGGCTCGCTCACCGTGGCGGCCACGTCACGGACCCGTTTCGACGTGGCCTGCAACTTCCAGCGCGCCTCGGTGCCCGCACCCGTACCGCCCGCGAGAACCTCGTAGTCGCGGTAGTGCTCGGTCAGGATGCGTGGCCTGACCTCGCGGTAATCGGCGACCCGTTCGAGGACCCGCTCGGCGGGGGCGTCGATCGTGCGCTCGGCGACCGCCGTCACCTTGCCCATACTCCTGCCTTTCCCGTGCTCGTACTCCCCCGTGTCGTCCGCACAGGGGTGTTCCACCGGGGTACCCGGATGGACCCGCTCCCGCGTCCCGGCTCAGCGCGCGAGGCCGTCGACGACCTCGGCTCCCGGCAGGGAGGCCAGCAGTCGGCCGGTGACCAGGAGCTTGCCACCGCGCGAACCGCTGCCGATCACAAGCTCCGGGGAGTCGGCGACCGCGGCGTCGACGAGGATCGGCCAGTCGGCGGGCAACCCGATCGGGGTGATCCCGCCGTAGGCCATACCGGTGAGCTCCACCGCCTCGTCCATCGGTGCGAACGACGCCTTGCGCACGTCGAGCCTGCGCCGGACGGCGTTGTTCACGTCCGCCCTGGTGGTCGCCAGCACGAGCACCGCGGCGTACCGAAACTGCCCGCCCCGCTTCCCCGCGACGACCACGCAGTTGGCCGAGGCCGACAGCGGCGAGGAGTAGGTCGCGCAGAACTCGGCGGTGTCGGCCAGCTCGGGGTCGATCTCGACGACGGCCACCGGTTCGGAGGTGGTAGCGGTCAGTTCGGTCAGCGCCTCGGCGACCGGTTCGGCCAACAGGTCGGGTCGCTCGATTGCCGGAACGGGCGTGAGGGTGCCCGCTATCTCCCAGTGACTCACACCCTCACCGTACGCGCTGCCACGGGGAAACTAAGCGTGCGCTCACTCACCCGGGAGGCGCGCAGGTCACCACGGCGATCCGCCGCGCTGCACCTCGATCAGCTTCGGTCGCACGTCGACCATGTACACCAGGACGGCCACGATCGCCGCGATCCAGAAGATCATGCCCGCCCCGAAGAACTGGAACAGCAACAGGGCCAGCGTGGCACCACCGGTGATCGCCATCCAGATGGGCTTGCTCTTGCGGTCCGCGGCCGTGAAGGCGTCGGACCGCTGCATCACGGCGTGGACGAACGCGACCAGGCCGACGAGCGTGCCGGCCCAGTCGATGACCCAGGTGATCCAGTGAGCGAGAGTCGGCACGATCCCCAGCCTACGTCAGTGCGTCGAGAAATCGGGGAGCGCCCGCACCGCATCGAGGCGCGGTTCGGGACGCCCGGTCGGGCCGCGCCGGTCCGACGGCCGTTTCCGGGCCGGCGCGGCCCGTTGGTCAGGAGGAACCGCGGGTGCCCAACTCGGTGACCTCGGACTCGGTCCATCCGTCCGCGGCGCGGTCGAAACCCGACCGGCGGGGCCCCTCGCCCTCCCCGGACTCGTCCGGGCGCCCGGTTCGCACCGGTTCGGCGGCCTCGTCCAGCGCGTCGGCGGCACGCTCCCCGGCCTCCTCCACGGCCGTTCCCGCACGGTGACCCGTTTCGCGGGTGCGCCGGGTCAGGCGGGACACCATCTCGTCCACCCGCTCCCGGGTGTCCGAGGTGACGTCGTCCACCCGCTCCTGAGCGTTGTGCAGGGCCTCCTCCAGCTGTTCGACGGCCTGCCGCACCTGCGGTTGCTCGGACAGCCGGTCCCAGGTCTGCTCACCGGACTCGGCGAGCCTGCGGTAGAGCCGCAACGCGGAGTCGGTGTACTCGTCGAGGAGCCTGCGCAGTTCGGCCGGGTCGAGACGGCCCCGGAGCTGCTCCAGTTCGGCGGGGAGCTCCTCGATGTTGCGGCGCGCGCTCTCGCTGCTCTCGTTCACCCGCTCCCGCGCCCTGGACACGGCGTCGGCCACCGCCTCCCCCGCGAGGTTGCCCGCACCGAGTGCGGCGAGCAGCGACGTCCGCACCTGCTCCCGCGCGGTGTTCACCGCCTTGCGCACGTCGTCCGTTCGGGTCGTTTCCATCGCCGGATCACTCCTTGGCCGTGGACCCGGCCACGCCGGGCCCGAGGGTGTCGGTGTCGTCGGTCCCGGATGCCGCACCGACCGCGCTCCCGTTCTCCCGGAGGAACGAGCCGTAGATGTCGAGCAGCACCTGCTTCTGTCGTTCGGTGAGGTGGGTGTCGGCGTGGACGGCCTCGACGACCGGCCCGCCGGCGGGATGGTCGAGGATGCCCGCCTGCACGTACAGTGCCTCGGCCGAGATGCGCAGCCCTTTGGCGATCTGCTGCAGGATTTCCGCGCTCGGCTTGCGCAAACCCCGTTCGATCTGACTGAGGTACGGGTTGGACACCCCGGCCAGCCTGGACAACTGGCGCAGCGAGATCTTCGCGTGGCTGCGCTGGAGACGGATGTAGCCGCCGATGTCCACCCGTGCCGTCACCTCCCCGACACCGACGGTACGCGCGGGTGCTAACTGCGGCAAGCACCTGGCTCGCACCCGTCCGGGTGGTCCGAGCCCGGGTGGTGGTCTTCGAGCCCACGACGTACCCAGTCCTCCGCGCGGTCGACCGCCTCCGTCAGCGGTACGGCGGTGGTGTCGAACAGGTCGACGGGCGGGGCGAGCGTGTGCGCCTCCGCCCGCAGCCAGTCGTTGAACTCCAGCATCTCCGCGATGCGGGGTTCGTCCCATCCGCGCCACGCGGGCCGCGCGCGGAGCCGCCGTGCGAGCACGTCCGACTCCGCGGTGAGCGCCAGGTACCGGATGTCGGCGAAGAACACCCGCTCGGGCAGCGTCTCCAGCTCGGGCGGCACGACGGTGCCGCACAGCACCACCGGCCGCCCGCTCTGGTGGATCATCGCGGCCATCCGTAATCACGTCGCCCGGAATGCGGGATGCCCGTCGACGTCGTCCCGCAGACCCCCGGTCCACAGCACGTCTTGCTCCAGCACGACGACCTCGTCCGCCAGGCGCGCGGCGAGCTCCGGCCCCACCGTGGACTTGCCCGCCGCGCTCGGCCCGGTCAACGCGAACAGGGGCAGCCGACGGAACGTCCGGCGGTGCGCGCACCGCCCGCAGACCAGCGACCCGTGCTCGACGGCCGGGTTCTCCGCGCGGTCCCCGCAGGCGGGACAGATGCGCAGATCGAGCACGCCCGCGTCAGTCGAACAGGCCTTCGAGGAACGAGCGCCTGCGCCGGTGTCCGTACGGGCGCGGCGAGTCGCGGTATCCGCCCCGGTACGGGCTCGGCGAGTCGTGGTGACCACCGTGCTTGGCGGGCTTGCCCCGGTACGGCGCCGGGGAGTCCCCGTAGCCGTACGGCCGGGTCGGCGGTGGAGGAGGCGGCGCCGCGTGCGGTGGTGGGGCTTGCGCGGGTCCCGCCGGCCCACCGGGGGCCGGTCGCGCCGACCCCGGGTCGTACGGCGGAGGTGTCCGGTGACCGTAGTAGGCGTTCTCGGCCTCCACGATCTGCTCCAGCTCGCCGCGGTCGAGGAAGACACCCCGGCAGCCGCCGCACTGCTCGATGTGGATGCCGTCCTTGTCCACGGTCGTCATCACGTTCTGGCACTTGGGGCACATCACGCCGAGCAGAATACGCACCGTGCGCGGCCGCCGGGAGGGTGCGACCGCCGCGGGGTCAGTCTGCCTGCGGACTCGCCCGCACCAGGCAGAACGGGTGCCCGGCCGGATCGGCGTACACCGTGAAGTTCGCCGGGGTGTCGTCGAGCAGCCGGGCGCCCAGATCGAGCACCCGGCGGTGTTCGGCGTCCGGGTCGGTGACGTCGAAGTCGAGGTGCAGCATCTGCGGCCGCTCGCGGGACGGCCAGGTGGACGGTTCGTGTTCCGGATCGCGCTGGAACGCGAGATCGACACCGCCGTCCGGATTTCGCACGACCACCCACTCGCCGGTCGGATCCCCATCCGCATCGATCGGCCATCCGGTCAGTTCCGAGTAGAACCGGGCCAGTTCCTCCGGTTCACGGCAGTCGAGGGCCACACAATCCAGGGTGAGCGACGCGGGCATCGGCATCTCCTTCTCCACGGGTGCAGGCCATCGTCGCTGCCCGTCCGGGTCCGGCGCCAGTTCTTTTTCGCCGGAAGGCGGGACCACCCCAGTTCCCGCTGTCCACGATCGAATTATGAGCCTGTGGACAACTCGGTGGACAACTCCGAACCCTGTGGATAACTTCGCCCGAAAGTGTGGACACTCTCGTGGTACTCGGCTGCGGGCCTTCGCGACGACGGCGCACGAGCGCGGGAAGCGACGCGATCATGTCCTCGGTCAGGTCCGCCGGAGGATGCCCGGACTCGGCCGCCGCCCGGGGGCCTGACCACTTCGTCCGGGGTACCGACGAGCTCCACCCCGAAGTCGTGTGCCGTCCCGACCCCGGGTCAGAACAGCAGTTGGGCTACCGTGTGGATAACGAGCCCGGCCAACGCACCCACGACCGTGCCGTTGATGCGGATGAACTGGAGGTCGCGGCCGACCTGGAGCTCCACCTTGCGTGCGGTCTCCGCGGCGTCCCACCGGTCCACCGTGTCGGTGATGATCGTGGTGATCTCGGTCGAGTAGTGCGTGACCAGGTAGGCGGCGACGTTCTCGACCCAGCCGTCCACCTTGCCCGCCAGCGCCGGGTCGGACTGCAACCGTTTGCCCAGCGTGAGCAGCCCGTCCCGCAGCCGGGTACGCAGCTCGCTGGAGGGATCCTCGGCGGCGTTCAGCAGCATCTCCTTGGCCGTCGTCCACGCCGAGTCGATCACCCTGCGCACCTCGGGGTGTTCGACGAGCTGCTGTTTCACCTGGTCGGCGCGCGTCTTCGTCTCCGGGTCGTGCTGCAGATCGCGCGCGAATTCGGCCAGGAACCGGTCCAGCGCCAACCGCATCGGGTGGTTGACGTCGGTCTTCACCGACCAGGCGAAGGCGAGCACCTCGCCGTAGACCTTGTCGGCGAGCATCGAGTCCACGAACCGCGGCGACCAGGACGGCGCCCGGTCCGAGACCACCCGGAGCACGGCCTCGTGGTTGTCCCGCACCCACTCGTAGGCACGGTCGACGACCAGGTCCACCAGCCGGTAGTGCGCACCGTCGGTGAGCACCTGCGCGAGCAGCGCGCCCAGCGGCGGTCCCCACTCGCGCTCGACGACCCGGCGCACCACCGCCTGTTCCATGACGGCCTGCACGTCCTCGTCCCGCAGCACGGTGACGGCGCCGCGCACCACGGTGGCCGTCTCGGCGGTCACCCGGTCGGCGTTGTCCGGACGGGCGAGCCACTCCCCCGCCCTGCGGGCCGTGCCCACCCGGCCGAGCTTGTCCCGCACCACCGGCTCGGACAGGAAGTTGGTGCCGACGAAGTCGCCGAGGCTGGAGCCGAGCACACTCTTCTTGTTCGGGATGATCGCCGTGTGCGGGATCCGCAACCCCAGCGGATGGCGGAACAGGGCGGTGACCGCGAACCAGTCGGCCAGCGCACCGATCATGCCCGCCTCCGCGGCGGAGCGCACGTAACCGACCCAGGCGGGCCACCCCGCGGCCTCGGCCCAGCTGGTCAGCAGGAAGATCACGGTGGCGCCGAGCAGGAACCCGAGGGCGACCAGCTTCATCCTTCGCAGGCCGCGCCGCTTGTCGTCCTCGCCCGCCCGGTCTCCGGGCGGGCCGCCGGGGACGGCGACGGACCTCGTTTGCTCCATGCCGCGATTGTCCGTGAGGATGGTCCCTCGTGCGCGAACCTGTACTCGTGGACCGCCTGCGGCCGTTCACCTCCACCATCTTCGCCGAGATGACGGCGCTGGCCACCCGGACCGGCGCGGTGAACCTCGGCCAGGGCTTCCCGGACACCGACGGACCCGCCGGGATGCTGACCGAAGCCGGGAACGCGCTGGTCGGGGGCGCGAACCAGTACCCACCCGGCCCCGGCCGACCCGAACTTCGGGAGGCGATCGCCGCCCACCGCGCGCGCTACGGCCTGCACTACGACCCCGACGGCGAGATCCTCGTCACGACGGGCGCCACCGAGGCCCTCGCGGCGAGCCTGCTGGCCCTGGTGGGCTCGGGGGACGAGGTCCTCGTGATCGAGCCGTACTACGACTCGTACACGGCGGCGGTGGCGATGGCGGGCGCGACCCGGCGGGTCGTGTCCCTGGTGCGCGACGGCGACCGGTTCGCCCTCGACGTCGACGCCGTGCGCGCGGCGGTCGGCCCGCGGACACGGGCGATCCTGGTGAACTCGCCGCACAACCCGACCGGCACCGTCTTCACCCGCGCCGAGCTGGCCGCGCTCGCCGAGGTCTGCGTCGAGCACGACCTGGTCGCGATCACCGACGAGGTCTACGAGCACCTCGTGTTCGACGGCGCCGCCCATCTGCCGCTCGCGGGAATGCCGGGCATGGACGGACGCACGGTGTCGATCTCCAGCGCGGGCAAGACGTTCAACTGCACCGGGTGGAAGATCGGGTGGGTGTGTGCCCGGCCGGAGCTGCTCGCCGCGGTGCGCGCGGCCAAGCAGTTCCTCACCTTCGTCTCCGGAGGTCCGCTGCAACCGGCGGTCGCCCACGCACTGGACCACGAGCTGGACTGGGTCGAACAGCTGCGCGATTCGCTGGAACGCAAGCGCGACCGGCTGCGGGACGGGTTGACCGAGGCCGGTTTCGAGGTCCGGCCGAGCGAGGGGACCTACTTCGTCTGCGCGGATGTCCGTCCGCTCGGATTCACCGATGCGGCGGATCTCGCCTGGCGACTCCCCGAAGCGGTGGGGGTTGCGGCGGTCCCTGTCAAGGTCTTCACCGACCATCCGGACGAGTGGAATCACCTGCTCCGTTTCGCATTCTGTAAACGGAACGAGGTGCTCGACGAGGCGGTGAAGCGTTTGCGCAGTCTGGCCACGATTGCGCCGTCCGGGGTGGATCGCACACCGACGGGGTGAAATACTCCGCGGGAATGCTAGAAATAGCAGTCTCCGGGTAGCCGGGGCGCGGCCCGCGCGGGCCCGTGTGCGAACGGGTCCGCGAGAGCCCGCGGGAGAACGCGGGGTCGACACCCGACCCCCGGCGAAGTCCCTGGTGAGTGTCACGCACGGACGGCGACGGACAGGCGGTGGTGGCGGTGAGGAGTTCGGGTGCCGGGCACCCCTCCGGCCTGCTGACCACCGGCCTGCGCCGGGCACTGATCGTCGCCGGGTTCGCCGCCGCCGCCTGGCTGGGGACGGTCGCACTCGCCGACACCGCCGCCGCGGACGACACCACCGGGACCACCGACTCCGAGCGGATCGCCTCCGAGGACACCGGCGAGTCGACCGACGACCCCGACCGGGGGGACGACTCCGGCGACTCGACTTCCGGCGACACGGACCCCGACGACACGGCCTCCGACGAGCCCGACTCCGGCGGTGACACCGAGTCCGGCGGTGACACCGACGGCGACACGGATTCCGCCGACCCGGAGCCGGAGGACTCCGGCAACGGGGACACGGCCCCCGAGGAGGACACGCCCCCGGAGAGCGGGACCGCGCCCGGGGACGAGGACTCCCACGAGGAGAGCACGGGGGCCGACGGCGAGAACACGGACGGCGACACCACGGACCGCGACACCACGGACCGCGACGGCGGTACCGGTGGCACGGAGGGCGGGCACACGTCCGACTCCCCGTCGTCACCCGGGGCGCCGCGCCCCGGGCGGGAGGAGACCGACGAGTCCCCGACCGGGGACCGGGCCACCGAGGGTGCGCAGCACACCGGGGAAGCCCAGCCCGAACAGGCTTCGACCGTGGAGACGTTGCCCGGGGAGACACCGCCCGAGCACACCGCCGACGGCTCCGGATCGCGAGACGGTACCGGGTCGGCGGATCGGGAGCCGACGCTGCTGAGCGGTACGGCCGACACCCTGGTCGCGACCGTGGGCGATCTCGGGCACACGGTCGTCAGCCTGACCGGGGTCGCCACCGGTGCGGTCGAGGAGATCACCCGTCCGGTCGAGGACGGCGTACGCGAGGTGCTCGACCTGCCGAGGACACTGCCCGGTCTGGAGGACGTGCTTCCCGACCTACCCACCGATCCACTGCCGGGCACGGAGCCGGGCACCGTGCCCACCGGCCCCCCCGAGCCCGCCGCGCCGGCCGGATCGGTCCCGACCACGGACGGCGACGACCGGAAGGACGGACCGGGGGACAACGACCCGGAGACCACCGCACCGGCCGAGCGGGACCGCACGTCCGGATCGCTGATCGCCGGTGGACACCCGATCCGGACGGTGCCGGACGACGACCGCGACCGCGCGGACCGACCCGGGGCGGCGGGGAACTCCGGACACGGCGGCGCTCCGCAGGGCCCCGCACCCGCCACCCCGGCCGCGTTCACGGCAGCCCAGGGTTCCGCGACCTCCCCGCACGGAAACGCGGGCGGGCAGCGCACCGAGCACGGGATCCTGGCCCACCAGCCGACCGGAACCCAGTTGCGACTGCTCGGCGTCAGCCGGGAACACGGAAAGCACGCCGTCGATACGGACTCGACCCGTCCGGTGACCTCACCCGACTGACGGAGGCCGATTCCGCCGGGCGCAGCGCGACTTTTCAAGATCATTTTCTCCCGCGCGTCCCGGATCCCCTCCCCGTCATTCCGGCAGATTCCGTTCAACAGGGGTTCTTTCGTGTATTCGATGCTTCCCGCTCGACCGACCGCGCCCGGTCGTGACGGGTCCCGGTCCTGGTGCCGCGTTGCCCCCGCGGCACCGGGGCCCCCTGGTGCGCGTCGGCTGTTCCCGCTCACCGCGCCGAGCCGGAACACCGCACCGACGCGGACCTGAGCCGCAGGACCCGTTCCGGCATGGCGAGGGGCGATGCCGGGACCGGCCCGCGGCGGTCGTGCCCTCCCCCGGGCACGGCGACGAGCCGGTGCGCCGGATGCCACAACCGTCCTTTTCCCTGGAGTGACGGCACTACCCCGCATCCGGCGCACCGGCTCTTCCCCGAGCGGGCCAATTCGGCCCGGACCGGCTCTGGAGGCGCACCGCAGGCGGGGGCGACAGTGTTCGGCGTGGCCGTTTCCGTGACCTCCGCCGAACTGCGTCCGGTGCCCGTCACCACCGCCCCGGCGCGTCGACTCCCGCAACTGTTCGCCGGGCTGGTGCTGTACGGCACGAGCATGGCGATGATGACCCGCTCGGGCCTCGGCCTGAACCCGTGGGACGTGCTGCACGAGGGGATCGCGGGGCGCACCCCGTTGACCTTCGGCGCGGTGACCGCGGTCACCGCGGTCGGGGTGCTGGCGCTCTGGTTCCCGCTCCGGCAACGCCCGGGTGTCGGCACCGTCGCCAACGTGCTCGTCATCGCGGTCACCGTCGACGCGGTGCGGTGGGCACTGGCCGACGCGCGGTCGCTGACCTGGCAACTCACCCTGCTGGTGGGCGGCATCCTGCTCAACGCACTCGCCACGGCGGCCTACGTCGGTGCCCGCCTCGGCCCCGGCCCCCGCGACGGACTGATGACCGGTCTCGCGGACCGGACCGGGCGGTCCGTCCGCCTCGTGCGCACCGGCATCGAGCTGACCGTGCTCGCCGTGGGCTGGCTGCTCGGCGGGACCGTCGGCATCGGCACCGTCGGATACGCACTCGCCATCGGCCCGCTCACCCAGTTCTTCCTCCCCCACCTCGTCTGGGCCCCGCGATCACCGGACTGACCGGGCGGACGGCCCGGTGCCCGCCGACCGTGACGTGGTCTCCACCGGTCCGCGCCGCGCGCGGATCTCCGGGATGATCCCTGATGTCCGGAGTGTGCCTACCGGAACACACTGACGCCATGGGGAGACCGGGGAGATCAGGGCATCCGGGAGGCGACGGTCCCGGGGACACCGACGACCTCGGACGGGGCGCCGGATGTGCCGACGCCGGGACGGACGTTCCCGCCGCGACCGACGCCGCGTCCAGCGCCGCCCCCACGGCCGCCGGGGCGAGCCGGATCCGCCGGTGGACGGTCGTCGCGTGGGCGGCGCTGGGATGGGCGGCGTTCACCCTGGTGGTGCTGCACGCGGTCAGCCGGTTCGATCCGGTGCGCGACCCCGTCAGCAGGTACGCTTTCAGCGCCGACGGCGCGGGCCTGCTGGAGGCGGCCCTGCTCTCCTTCGCGCTCGGTGTGGTCGCGGTGTACACCGCCCTGTCCGCCTCGGGACACCGGTTCGGCAGGACGCCGACCCTGCTGACCGTGGCGACCACGGCGGGGCTCGTCGCCGCCGCGCTGTTCCCGGCGGCGTTCACCGACGACGTCGCCCCGGCGAGCGGTCTGGTCCACCAGTACGCCAGCCTGCTCGCGTTCCTCTGCCTACCGGGGATGGTGGTGTGCCTGCTCGACCGGACCCGGTCCGCACCCGGTCTCGCGCACGCCCGACGGACGACGGCGCGGTTGCTGATCGCGGACCTCGCGGCACTGACGCTGTTCGGGCTGGCCTACGGCGTCGACACCCTGCTGCCCCGGGTGCCGGAGCTGTCCGCGGTGGCCGGGGCACTGCCGGTGGGCGGGGTGCAGCGGATCGTCTTAGTGCTGCACTTCTGCCTGCTCGCGGGACTGCTGGAGTTCTGCCGCGCATCCGGGGGCGGGGACAGGGCGGGTCAGGAGGGGTAGTCGTCGATCGACGCGCTCATCCGCGGATCCCGCCCGGGCTGGTCGGCGACCGGGGTGACGATCTGTCCGCGCTGCAGCTGCACGTTCGTGCTCGTCGGGGTGCGCGGGGCGGGGCCGGAATACCGGTCGTCGGTGGCCCGGCTGTCCCGCAGCTGGGAGATGACCGCCATCGTCACCGCGTGCACCAGGGCCAGCAGCAACAACAGCACACCGAGGTTGCCGACCACCGCACGGAGCGTGTTTCCGCCGCCGAAGTCGAAGTTGAGCACCGACAGCAGTGCCAGGAAACCGAACATGACGATGTGGAACAGCACGGCGACCAACTGGGCCATGGAACCGACCGAATCGGTCTCGTCGTCCACATCGGAGAGATAGCGTTTCCCGCTGTGGTAGAGGATCTGCCCGTCCGCGACGATCATGATCAGGCCCAGGCCGACGAACGCCAGGTACGCGTCAGTGGTCACCGCAGCCTCCTTTCCACAGGGCGCGAAGGCACTCACGCCTCGTACCCGGTCACCCGCGCCGGGAAACGGAACGTGTAGGTACGCCCCCGATGGGGTATCTGCTGGCGACAGTGGCCGTGTGCAGCCGGATCCCGGTGCGCCGGCCGCCGTCGGCAGAGATCACACGCGAAGAGACCACACGCGACCCCCGGGAGCAGCCGTGAACGCCCACACCTCGACCGCGCCGAGCCACAACCCGCGGC
>NZ_KB912573.1:84790-88028 GCF_000383775.1 Saccharomonospora halophila 8 | reverse complement strand
AGGCCGCGCGTCCTGGCGCTGGCCGACCGGTTGCGGGCCGACCGGCACGCCGTGCGGCTGATGCGCGCCCTGCGCTCCCGGTACGGGCCGGGACCCCTGTTGCTGCGTATCCCGGGCAGGCCGATCGCGGTGCTGCTCGAAACGGACGACGTCGAACGGGTGCTCGACCGCACCCCGTCGCCGTTCACCCCCGCGGCCCGGGAGAAGCGTGCCGCGCTCGGACACTTCCAACCGCACGCGGTCCTGGCCTCGCCGATGCCGGAACGGGCGCCCCGCCGCCACTTCAACGAGCAGGTGCTGGAGAGCGACCGTGTCGAGCACAGTCTCGCACCCATAGTCCGCGAGGTCGTCCGCGACGAGACCATGCGGCTGCTCGGCGGGCGCACCGCACTCGCCTGGCCGGATTTCGAGGTGGCGTGGTGGCGAATCGTCCGCCGACTCGTGCTCGGCGACCACGCCCGGGACGCCAGGGAGGTCACCGACGACCTCGCCGCACTGCGCTCGCGCGGGAACTGGGCGTTCCTGCTGCCCGCGGCACGGCACCGCCGGGGAACGTTCCGTGCGCGGCTGGCGGCCCACCTCGACCGTGCCGAGCCCGGCAGTCTGGCCGCCGCACTCACCGACGACACCCGCCGGGACGTCCTCCCGCGCATCGGCACCGGCGCCGACGACCTCGACCCGTACGGGCAGGTGCCGCACTGGCTGTTCGCGTTCGACGCCGCGGGCATGGTAACGCTGCGCACCCTCGCCGTGCTGTCCACGCACCCGAGGGACGCCGCTCGCGCCCGGGAGGAGGCCCACGCCGCCCGGCCCGGGGACGCGGCGCTGCCGTTCCTGCGCGCGTGCGTGCGGGAGACGGTGCGGTTGTGGCCGACCACCCCGGTGTTGCTGCGGGAGAGCACCACGGCCACGTCCTGGCGGGGCACCACGCTCACCCGGGGGACGCTGTTCGTCGTGTTCGCGCCCTACTTCCACCGGGCACCGGAACTGGTGCCCTTCCCCGACGGCTTCCACCCGGTCCCGCCCGAGGACACATGCGGAGCCACGGAGGGAGCGGAGCGGTGGCCCGGCCTGGTGCCGTTCAGCGCGGGGCCGGGACGGTGCCCCGGCGAGAACCTGGTGCTGCTCGTGACGGCCACGATGCTCGCGGAGTTCCTGCGGCAGGGCCGTTACCGGGTGCTCGCCCCGCGGTCACTCCTCGCGCGGGGCAACGCCCACGATCGGCTGCCCGCGACGCTGAACCACTACGCCCTCCGGTTCGCCCGTGACCCCGCCGAGGGGTCTCAGGCGAGTGCGAATCCCGGCTGACCGGCGCAGACGCAGCCGCCGTCGACGGTTCCGCAATCCACGACCAGGCTGTGCCGTACGACGTCGACGTCCGTGCAACCAGCGTCGGTGCATTCGACCGTGTCGTCGACGTGCCGGATCACCGTGCCGTGGCAGTGGTCGAGACCATCCCGGCAGTTCACGCAGCTCATCCTCTCTTCGTATCACCCGGCCGGTGCGGGTCCGACGGCGACACGCCCTCGGCCGGCCCCGCTGTGCGGGCCGCCACGGTGCCCTCCTCCCGTGGCGCCCCGGGACCGCACGACCTTGACCGCGCCCGCACCCGATGTACGGTCGATCCGTGACGACCGTGTCGGCGACGGGAGGCAGGGTGGCGCGCATGCTCGACCCGGCGGTGCGGGACGCGCTGGTGGCCGCGGTCGGCGCGGCGAACGTCATCTCCGACCCGGTCGGCCTGCGCAGCTACGAGTGCGACGGTCTCACCGGCGTCCGCCAGGCGCCGTCGCTCGTCGTGCTGCCCACCGACACCGAGGGTGTCGCCGCCGCCGTGCGCGTGTGCCACCGGCACGGGGTGCCGTTCGTCGCGCGCGGTGCGGGTACCGGGCTCTCCGGCGGGGCGTTGCCGGTCGCCGACGGCGTGGTGATCTCGCTGCAACGGATGCGGCGGGTCCTCGCGGTGGACCCGCTGGACCGGCGTGCGACTCTGCACCCCGGCGTGACCAACCTGGACATCACCGCGGCCGCCGCGCCGCACGGGCTGTACTTCGCGCCCGACCCGTCCAGCCAGCAGGTCTGCACGATCGGCGGCAACGTGGCCGAGAACTCCGGCGGCGCGCACTGCCTGAAGTACGGCTTCACCACCAACCACGTGCTGGCGATGACGGTGGTGCTGCCGGACGGGGAGATCGTCACCCTCGGCGGGGACACCGGGGAACAGCTCGGCCCCGACCTGCGCGGGGTGTTCGTCGGCTCGGAGGGCACGCTCGGCATCGCCTGCGAGATCACCGTCCGGCTGCTGCCGACGCCGCAGACGGTGCGCACGCTGCTGGCCGACTTCGACTCGATTCCGCGCGCCGGTGAGGTGGTCGGCGACCTCGTCGCGGCGGGGATCGTGCCCGCCGCGGTGGAGATGATGGACAACCTCGCCATCAACGCCGCGGAGCAGGCCGTGCACGCCGGATACACCCTGGACACGGCGGCCGCGCTGGTGGTGGAGCTGGACGGGCCCGCCGCCGAGTGCGAGGCCCAGTTCGAGCAGGTGACCGCGATCTGCGAACGGCACGGCTGCACGCGCCTGCACATCGCGGGCGACGCGGCCGAACGGGCGAGGATCTGGAAGGGCCGCAAGGCCGCCTTCGCGGCGATGGGCCGGATCAGCCCGGACTACATCGTCCAGGACGGCGTGGTCCCCCGGACCCGGCTGGCGGAGGTGCTCGCCCGCATCGCCGACCTGGGCGCACAGGCGGGCCTGCGGGTCGCCAACGTCTTCCACGCCGGGGACGGCAACCTGCACCCCCTGGTGCTCTACAACGCCGCGGCCGGTGAGCAGGAGCGCGCGGAGGAGTTGTCGAAACGGATCGCGGAGCTGTGCGTCGAGCTCGGCGGGTCGCTGTCCGGGGAGCACGGGATCGGCACGGACAAGGCGTGCTCGATGCCGCGGATGTACGGCGAGACCGACCTCGCCACGATGGACCGGGTGCGTGCGGCGTTCGACCCGGACGGACTGTGCAACCCGGGCAAGCTGTTGCCCACGCCGAGGTTGTGCGGCGAGGCCCCGGGCCCCTACCGGCCGCACCCGCTGGAGGAGGCCGGGGTGATCGAGCGGCTATGACCGGAACCGACCGGACGTCCGGACCCGCCGCGACCGGCGGGCGGACGACCACACCGACGACCACACCGACGGTGACACCGACGGCCGGGACGCTCGCCCCCACCGACCTGCGCGGCGCCG
>NZ_KB912573.1:80118-84690 GCF_000383775.1 Saccharomonospora halophila 8 | reverse complement strand
CCTGCGGTTGCGCGTGGGCCTGCGGCTGCCCGGCCGGAGGGGCGGGCTGCTGCGGGTGCGCGTCTCGCTGCACCTGTGTCTCCCGTTGCGGTGGGGCCTGGTTCTCGGACGGCGCACCCCTGTGGGACCGGGGATCGGCCCCCTGCGGAGCCTGGGGATCCTGTGCGGCACCGCCGCGGCGGGGCAGACCCGGACGGTCCTGGCCCTGCTCGGCGGCCTCGTCCCGGGGCGCCTCGGACTGGTGCCACCCCGTGGCCGCGGGCATCGTCATGGTCACCTCGGAATCCCCGGCCGGTTCGCCGGACAGCCTGCTCGCGAGGTCGCCGGGCGTGCCGTCGGTCTCGCGGCCGTTGCCGTCGTCCTGCTCCGCGCCGTTCCCCGCGGGGCCGTCCGCCCCCGGCGCCGCACCGGTCGATCCCGGACGGGCCCCTCCGACGTACCCGGAATCGACGTGCCCGTTCGTGCCGGTCCCGTTGACACCGGACGGGATGCCCGGCAGCGCCGCGGTGTCGGCGGCACTGTTCCCGGTGCCGCCGTCGGAGTTCGTCGTCGTGCCGGTGAGCGTGGCCGTCTCCGTGGTGGACGAACTCCGGCCGGTCCCGCGGCCCGTGCCCGTGCCGGGGCCGTCACCGGTACCGCCGGAGCGCTCGTCCGTCCGGTCGTCGTCGGCCGCCTCCGCCGTCGGGACGGCCGGGCCGTCGTGCGAGCCGTTGACCTGTCCTGGCGACTTCGGCAACGGGCGGGGCCTGCGGCTGAGCGCGGGGATCGCGCCCCGCTCGGGAACGTCGCCCTCGGACTTCGATTCCGCCTCGGAGACGCTCTTGCCCTTCTCCGCGACGTCGCTGAGCAGGTCGGTGCGCACCAGCACGATGGCCCGGGTGCCCCCGTAGGCGGACTCCCGCAGGGTCACCGTCAGGCCGTGCTTGGCGGCCAGCCGCGCGACGACGAACAGGCCCAGACGCGGCTCCTCGGACAGCGCCATGAAGCTGAAGTCCGGGGGGTTGCGCAGTGTTTCGTTCAGCCGGTCCAGTTCTTCCTGTTCCAGCCCGATGCCCTGGTCCTCGACCTCCACGACGGCGCCGCGCCCCACCAGTTCACCGCGCACCTCGACGCGGGACTGCGGCGGGGAGAACGACGTCGCGTTGTCGATGAGCTCGGCGAGCAGGTGCACCAGGTCACCGACGACCGGACCGGCGACCGCCGTGGCGGGCAGTTTGCCCATCGTGACGCGCTTGTAGTCCTCGGTCTCGGCGACCGCGCCCCGCACCAGGTCGGTGATCGCGACCGGGTTGCGGAACTGCCTGCCGGGCTGCTCCCCACCCATGATGATCAAATTCTCGGCGTTGCGCCGGGCTCGGGTGGAGAGGTGGTCCAGCCGGAACAGCATGTCCAGCTGGTCCGGGTCCTCCTGCTTGCGCTCGGCCGCGTCGAGGGCCTGCAGCTGGCGGTGCACGATCACCTGGCTGCGGTGCGCGATGTTGAGGAACACGCGCTGCGTGCCCTCGCGGGTCTTGGCCTCGTCCACGGCGGCGGCGACGGCGGTCTGCTGTGCCTTGTTGAACGCGTCGGCGACCTGGCCGATCTCGTCCTGTCCGTACTCCAGGTAGGACATCTCGCTGGACAGGTCCACCTGGTCACCGCCACGGACGCGCTCCACCAGACGCGGCATCTGGTCCTCGGCGATGTCCAGGGTCTCGGCGCGCAGCGTCGTCAGCCGGTAGATCAGCTGGTTCGACAGACGCCACGAGAAGAAGAACGCCGCGGCGGAGATGAGCAGCACGGCCACACCGGCGGCGATCGAGGTCGCCAGTGTCTCGTCGGCCTCGTCGACGGCGAGGTTCGTCGCGTCGGTGCTCTGCTGCACGTAGAGGGCCCACAGCGTGCCGCTGACCTCGCTCGCGGCCTCACGCCACTGGGCCTCCGGCACCGGCAGGTTGTTCTGGTTGCCCCGGAGGAAAGCGTTCTCCACCGTGAGCAGGGTGTCCCATGCCTCGCTGGAGACGAGCTGGTCGTACTGCCCGCGGACCTGCGGGATCATCTCCGGCACCGCCTGCTCCAGCGCGGAGTGGTAGGCACCGACCTCGCTGATGTAGCTGCGGAACTCCTCCTCGGTGAGCCCGCCGCCGGAGAGCCCGGACGCGGCGAGCGCGTCACCGCGGGACATCGAGTCCGAGGCGGTGAACAGCGGCATCGCCATCAGACGCATGTACGCGGTCTCGGCGCTCGGTGTCTCCCGCGCGACACTGTTCAGGCCGTGGACGTACTCGTCGATGATCCCGTTGTAGTACTCGTAGGCCTCCTGCAGGGTGACCGCACCGTTGTCCACCCGCTGCCGGAATCCCGGCAGCCGCTGGACCTGCCGGAACGTCGCCTCGATGCTCTCCACCACGCTCTCCGGCGCGCTGCCGGTGACGTCGTTGAGCGCCTGCGCCTGGCGCTGTGCGGTGGTGTCGGTGGCGGCACGCGACTTCTGCAGTTGCGCGCCCAGCGAGCGCGAACCGGCGATCTCCTGCAGGGTCAGTCTGCGCTCCGCGCGGACGGCGGCGAAGAACCGCCCCGCGGGTTCGGCGGCGTCGTGCACGTTCGTCGCGAACGACCGGACCTGGACCGCGTCGTAGATCAGGTATCCCGAGATCGCCGATCCGGCGAGCAGGAAGACGACACTGGGCACGAAGGCGATGGCCAGGATCCGCTTCCGGATCGTCGAACGCCCACTGCGTGAGGCGGATCTCGTCTTCAACAACGCGCTCAAGGCCCTTCCAGCGACATGTTCCGTATGGGCCCCCAACCCGTGTCCGGCCCGCCCACACCGCATCGAGCCGACGCTGCGCGGGGAGGCTATTCAGCTCCGCGAGCACGAGTCAATACGACGTCTCGTCGCGGTCCGTGGTGGGACGCGCGGCTCACGGGTGTCGAGGCCCGCCTCATAGGCGAAGATTGTCTGACGGACTCTATGTGCCACACGCTCCCGGGCAAAGCCCGTGTGACATGCATCGTGCGAGCCCGGTCGCACTCAACCATCCCGCCGACACCGCACTCACCCGATCGTCGCAGTACAACGCTGGTGTAAACCGTTACCCTCCCGCGAGAAGTGTGCTTGAGATCACATTCCCCGGTGGGTTCGTCCCCGGCCGCACGTCCGGCCACAGTGGCCGGTGATTCCGCGATGCGGAGGCGGAGGCGGATGCGGAGGCGGTGTGGGACGGCGTAACCCTCGGCGCGGGTGCGGCGATACGCCGCACAACCGCACCCGAGGAGGCCGGTGGTCATGCTCCGACGCGCACCCCGCGCCGACGCCGCCGAGCGCCTGCTGCTGTTCCTGCTCGCGGCGGCGTTCGCGGGAACGGCGGGGGTCCACATATTCCTGGCGGAGGTGACGTCCGCGTGGTGGCCCCTTCCGGTCGCCGTGGTCCTCGCCTCGGCCGCATCCTGGTGTCTCGCGGCGGCGGTGCGGTGGCACCACCACGGGACGCGGGGGTGACGGTGGTCAGGACCGTTCGGCGGCGAGCTCTCTGCGGAGGGTGTAGGGCAGCACGCTGCCCGCTGTCAGCGCCTCGGCGTCGAGCGTGCCGGGCCGGTAGGTGAGAAGGGGGAACCGGTCGATCATCCGCGCGGCCGGTTCGGCCACGGCGTCGACCCGGCCGGTGAGGAACGCCCAGTCGAACTCGTCGGAACCGTAGTAGAACACCGTGCCGAAGACGTCGGTGAACCGCCGATAGGCGCGCCGGAGCATCCCGTTGAGCCACAACGTCGGGCAGCCGACCTGGGAGGTCACCACCCCGCCGGGACGCAGCGCCGAGGCACACAGGCGCAGGAACTCCTCCCCGAACAGCCGGTTGTGCTGGGAGTCGTCCTCCCGCTCGCCGGGCAGGTCGGCGACGAGGACGTCGTAGCCCTCGCCGTCGGACGCGGCCGTGCGCACGAACTCCCACCCGTCCGCGTAGTGCACGGTCACCGGCCCGTCGCCGCGCACGGCACGGTCGAGTTCGTCCGGTGTGTAGCCGTAGGGCAGGTGCCGGGCGCACCGCTCGACGACCTCGCGGTCGATGTCGACATGGTCGACGTGCGTGGCACCCGCCTCGACGGCCATCCGGCTGATCACCCCCTCGCTGGAGCCGACGGCGAGGACCCGCTCCACGCGGTCGGCGAGCAACAGCGCGGGCACCAGCAGCGCCTCGTGGTAGTGCCGCTGCGCCAGTTCGGTGCTCTGCGGGTCGTTGTCACAGAACAACGCGACACCCTGGGCCGTCCGCGCGATCACGGCGTGCTGGTAGGCGGTGTCGGCCTCCCAGAGGACGTCGTCGAGTTCCCACAGCTGGGACATCCCGCGCGTCAACGGTTCCCTGAGTTCGGACAACTCGCACTCCTCCCGCGTCGTCTCGTGCCTGCGCTTCCGACCGGGCGCACCCGGGCGGTGGTCCCATCATCGCGCCGACACGCCGCGCGTGCCGGACGGGGCGGCAGGTGCACGATCACGGCGCGTGGTGTGGACCGCGCGCTCAGGGTTCGCCGTCGGTCCCGGTCTCCGTGCCGGTGGTGGTGGCGGTGCCGCCGGTAGCGGTGCTGTCGGCG
>NZ_KB912573.1:78111-80018 GCF_000383775.1 Saccharomonospora halophila 8 | reverse complement strand
CGCAGCGCGGCGGTGAACGCCTCGGCGGCGGAGAGTTCGTCGCGCAGTTCGGCACAGCGGCGTTCGGCGATCTCGGCGAACTCGCGCAGCCGCCGCCGGTCCCGCTCGCTGCGGCCATCCCGGTCGGTCCCGGGGTCGGGCGGGGTGAGCAGCGCGAGCAGTTCCCGCATCTCGTCGAGCGCGAAACCCAGCGGCTTCATCCGGGTGACGAGGTCGAGCCGTTCGACGTCCGGCTCGGTGTACAGACGGAAGCCGCCCCGGGTGCGGGTGCTCGGGGGGACGAGCCCGACCTCCTCGTAGTAGCGGATCGTGCGCAACGACAGCCCGGTACGGGCCGACACCTCGCCGATGCGCATGTGCTCACGCACGCTCGAAGACCTCACTTCCCTCCGGCCGTCGTCGCCCACCGTACCGTTTTCGTGACCATGCGTGCACACACGTCGTGTCGGTTTTCACCGCGGTGCCGTGCTACGGACGGTGGCGGGAAGGAGCGCGGGACGTGGTCACCGGCGTACGAGATACACCAGCTCGTTGTCCGTCTCGAAGCTCTCGACGCGCCACGGGCGCTCGGCCGCGAACTGTTCGAACGCGGCCGAGTGGGTCTGGAACATGCCCTTCGACCGCCGGCCGAGCGACTTGGTGGGGAAGGTGACCACCAGGGTCGGCGAGTTCACCGCGTCGAGCAGGTCCCACCCCGCCCCGGCGCGCTGCTTCTCCAGGCACGGCACGGTCTTGAGCAGCAGGGTCACATCGGCCGGTGCGGACACCGGGTCGTCGAGCAGGTCGGCCACGGCCGTCTCGTGCCGCACGCCGAGCAGGTCCAGGACGCGGTCCAGGAACGCCATCTGCGGGGCGTCGATGTCCGAGGCCCGGTACACGGTGGAGGTGGGCAGGCTCATCCACGGCACGGCGAGCGGGTTGAGCCCGCAGGCGAGGTCCCGCACGGTCGCGGGTGCCGGGACACGGTCGAAGATCTCGCGGTAGAACCGCTCCAGCGACGGCAGTCGCTCGCGCGTGCTGGCGTGCGTCCGCATCGCCCCGACCAGCACCTCCCGCGTATGCTCGTCGGCCCCGCCGGAGGTGGTGGCCCCGGTCCCTTCGGCGACCGCCTCTTCGAGCTTGCGCAGGATGCCCCGGTACGGCGGCGCCCCGCCGGGGAGGTACGCGCCGTAGATCTCGTGCAGGCCGCGCTTGGTGCGCTTGACCGCGTCGGGGACGTCGCCTCCGGACGAGACGAGCGCCCTGCGGGCCACCCGCCGCACGGTGGCCGGGGCGAGGCCGCTGTAGCGCTTGCTTTTCGTCAACGCCGTCTCGACGGCGTGGAGCCGCTCGTCGGAATCCGTCCCGTCGTCGGCCGAACTCCCGGACACGCGCATCACGCCTTCCCGCTCCGCCGGAGCGGTCCCGCCCGGCACACCCAGTGTAGCGACCGGAGTCCGCCGCACCGGCCGTCCCGATGCCTCCGGGCGGGCACTTCCGTCGTCCACACCGGACTGAGTTCCGGAGGGCCGGGCGAGCCGTAAACCTTCCCTAACGTCAGGGTAGGATTGCCGGGCGTGACCCCAGAGAGTTTCGCCTCCGTGCAGGCCTACAACGCCGCGTACCCGGACTGCCCGATGCCCACGGAGCCGCACCTGCGCCACAGCTTGCGCGGCTACCGCGCCGCGATGGGGGGTGTCACCGACGACCTCACCGCCTCGGGGGAGTCGCCCAGCGCGGGCACGAGCGCGGGACTGCCCGCGACGGCCACGCTCACCGTCGACTTCCTGCCCGGCGGGGCACCCTTCCCGCACGAGCCGGACCGCACCGGCACCGTGGTGGCGACCCACTGGGGCGAGGCACCGGTGATCGTGCTCGCCCGGCGGGTGTCGCTGCGCGCCGCGTGGGAGGCCGTCCGGCGCGACTGG
>NZ_KB912573.1:73810-78011 GCF_000383775.1 Saccharomonospora halophila 8 | reverse complement strand
GGCCACCACGGAGGCCGGCCGCCTCTCGGCCTGCGACCGCTCCCTGCGCCCCCTGGTGGAGGACCTGGTCGCCGCCGCCCACGCCGAAGGCGCACTGCGCGGCGAGGTCACCGCCGACGACGTCCTGTGCCTGCTGACGGCGCTGGCCCGCCTCATCGAACTCGACACCCCACCCGACCAGGTGACCCGCTGCCTGGACGTCACCCTCACCGGCCTGACCGGCGGCCCCCCGTTGGGTGTGTCGTGAAGGGCTTTCCCTGCAGGTGGCGCAGTGAATGTGCCCCTCGCTGCGCCAGACGCAGGGAAGGTGCCCTTCACGACACCACCCGGGGTGACCACCTCGGTCACTCGCCCGTGAAGCGGACGTCGCTGCAGAGGTAGTAGGTCTGGTCCATGTGGGCGGCCTTCCAGATCGTGTAGACGATGTGGCGGCCGGTGCGCTCGCCCGCGTTCACCTCGAAGGTGAAGTTCTCCACCTTCCCGACGGGGCCGACCTCGCGGACGACGCGCAGGTCCTTCCACGTCAGCGGGTGGATCGTGGGGTCGAAGCCCGGCCGGGTGATGTAGACGCGGTAGTAGTCGGCACCGTGCCGGGCGCCGTCGCGGACGGTGACGGAGAAGGTGTTGTCCCGCTCGGCGGCCTTCCACTCGCCGACCGCGTCGAAGGCGGCGTAGCGGCCGTCCTGGGTCCGGCCACCGCTGCACAACTGCCCGTCCGGGATCGCGCCGCGGTGCTCACCATCGACGCCGTTGCGGTACAGACCGTTCCAGTTCCACATCGCCTTCGGATCGGCCTGCCACGCCTGATGACACATCGGGTCCCGCTCGGCCATCTCAGCCGACAGGTGGTCCTCGCCCCAGCGCTCGTAGCAGCCGTACACCCGCGACGGCGGGTCGGTGACGCTTCCGTGCGCCGACGCCGTCCCCACCGTCCCGGCCAGCGCCACGATCACCACCGCCACCAGCGCGCACGTCTTTCGCAAAGCTTGGTCTCCTTTCCCCACACCCACCGGACACGGACGGCCCGGTTCGAGACGGGACGGAACGCATTCCGTGCTGGCGACGTTAGGGACGCGTGGTGAGGACCTGCGGGAGCGACCCCGAGACACTCCCAAATTCCACCCGGAACAGTGATGCTCACGCCGAACAACAGCACGGGACGGGCCACCGGGCCGACTTCCCGGTGGTCATCCGAGCTCGCCGAAGCGCACCGGCTCGGCGAGTACCTGCGCGGCCGTGTCGAGGTCGGCCAGGCGGGCGGCGAGGGTGGCTTCGGCCAGGCGCGGCGGCAGGGCCTCGTTGAACTTCAGCCCCGCCACGGCGCGTTCGTCGACGGCCGGCAGGCAGAGGCGTTCAACGGCGTCGGCGGTGGCCGTGTGCCACAGGTCCCGGTCCAGGTCGGTGCGCAGCCGCACGGACACGTCGTCGAAGCGCTGCTTCCCGTCGGCCACGCTGCCCAGGGTGGCGGCCAGGGTGGCGTTGGCCCGCAGGCCCGCCCAGGTCCACCAGCGCACGTCACCGTCGGAGCGGCGGGTGAGCATCGTGCCGCCCGGGTGCACGGTCGGCAGCCGCTCGTCGCGCAGTTCGGCGAGGACCTGTTCGGCCCGCCGGGTGCGCTTCACCGGCGGGTCGTCGCCGAGCAGCACGTCCCGGGCCGCGCGGGTCAGGGCATGGCTCGCGCCGTCGATACCCGGGGTGAGCCAGCGGGCACGCCCGCCGCCGTCGACCTCCTCGACGAAGCAGCGGCGGCGCTTCCAGTCGATCCAGGTGACCTTCCAGCTGCGCCCGCCGAGCAGCAGGACGCGCGGCCCGTCGACCTTCTCCGTGAGCAGTCCCGGGTCGGTGCGGCCGACCTCCCGCCGCCCGGCGAGGACGGTGAACTGGGGCGGTGCGAGGAACACCCCGGTCATGTCCATGAAGTGCCGGTGTCCGAAGCGGTGTTCCGCCTCGGGACCGATGAACAGCTGTTCGCCGTCCCGGTCGAGGAAGCCGTCGTCGACCAGGTGCCGCACGACCGGCTCGGCACTCCGGTCGAACGGCGCGAGCCCGTTCCACTCCTCGGACCAGGTGTGCCGGCCGATGGTGTTCTCCTGCAGGGCGAGCGCGAGGACCTGCTGGGCGACGATGTGCCGGGGCTCGGGCGGGGCGGTGATCGGTTCGACGTATCCGCTGCCCCACAGCCGCAGCAGCGCCGCCGCCCACAACAGGTCGTCCCTGCGCAGCGCGAGGAACAGGCAGTTGCGTTCGCTGCCCGCGCGCCGGCCCGTGCGGCCGAGCCGTTGCAGGAACGACGCCACGGTGGTCGGGGCGTTGATCTGAATGACCCGGTCCAGGTCACCGACGTCAACGCCGAGCTCCAGGGTGGAGGTCGCCACGATGACGCAGTCGCGCGCCTCGGAGAACGCCTGCTCGGCGCGGTGTCGCTCGTCCAGGGACAGGGACGCGTGCGAGAGGAACGTCGTCACGCCGCGTTCACGTAGGGCGGCGCCGAGTTCCTCGACGAGCGTGCGGGAGTCGCAGAACACCAGTCGCTTCTCACCCCGGTGCAGTGTGGACAGCACGGTGGCGGCGTTGGCAACCGAGCCGACGTAGTCCAGTTCGACGTCCCCGGCGGGCGGGGCGGTCGCCGCACCGGTGTCGACGGAGGCCGGTCGCGAGAGGTCGGGGGCGACGACGGTGGCGGGGCGGGACTCCACACCGGAACCCTGGAGCCAGCCGAGCAGCTGGTCGGGGTTGCCGACGGTGGCGGACAGGCCGATGCGCTGGACGGGCCACCCGGTCACGCGGGTGAGGCGTTCCAGCACGGCCAGCAGGTGCCAGCCCCGGTCGTCCCCGGCGAAGGCGTGCACCTCGTCCACCACGATCGCGCGCAGCCCGGCGAACAACCGCCCGTGCTCCACGTTCGCGCTGACCAGCATGGATTCGATCGACTCGGGCGTGGTGAGCAGGATGTCCGGCGGTTCGCGCAGGATGCGGCGTCGGGCGGAGGCGGGCACGTCGCCGTGCCACAACGCCACCCGTCTGCCCAGCCAGGCGGCGTAGCTCTCCAACCGGGGCAGCAGATTGTTCAGCAGCGCCTTCAGCGGGCACACGTACAGCACCGACAGCCCGTCCCAGTGCTGCTGTTCCATCGCCGAGAGCACGGGGAAGCACGCGGCCTCGGTCTTGCCGCCCGCGGTGGGCGCGAGCAGCAGGGCGTCGTTCCCGTCGAGCACCGGGCCGACGGCGGCGTCCTGCAGCGGCCGCAGCGACCGCCACCCCAGCGTGTTCACCATGTGGTGCACCAGTGCCGGGTGCAGCCGCTGCAGCGCCTCGGTCACGGCAGGTCCAGCTCGATGTCGTCGGCGGCCCGCGCGGGGGAATTGTCGTCGGCCCCGTCCGGCCGGGCGGTGTCCTCGGCCCGGCTCGGCCGGGCGGCGGCGTTGCGTTCCTCGGCGGTGAGTTCGTTGTCGGTGACGGTGAGGGCGTAGTCGCGGCGCGGGTCGAACTCGGCGAAGTCGTCCACCCGGTCGAGCACGTCGGCGACGAGCTTGCGCAGGAACACCCGCGGCGCGACGCCGACCTTGCCGCCGAGTTCGCCGGTGAGGGCGCGGGCGAAGGTGGCGAGGTAGTCGTCGTCGACCACGGCCTGCACCCGCTCCGGGTTGCGGGCGAGCCCGATGTAGAGGTCGCGGGTCTTGCGCCCCAGTCCGACGAGCCGGTCGAGGTCGAAGCCGGGCAGCCGCAGCTGCACCGCGCGGGGCGAGTCGAACTTCGCGTCGGTGGAGAAGTCCGTCGCCAGGCGCTGCGCGAGCGGGGGCAGCCGTTGCACGCCCTGCTGACCGTCGAAGAACGCGGGTGTGCCGGTGAGCACGAGGAACAGGCCGGGGAAGCGGCCGGTGTCGATCTCGTCGATGAACTGGCGCAGCGCGTTGAGGCCCTTCTCCCGGACGTCGCCGCGCACCCGTTGCAGCGTCTCGGTCTCGTCCAGCACCAGCAGCAGGCCGGGGTGTCCACAGTCACGCAGTACGGTGAGTAGGCCCTGCAGGAAGCCGAGGGCGGCGAAGTGGTCGAGGTCGCCCCGCACTCCGGCGGCGCGACGAGCGGAGGCGGCCACGGACTTCTGCCCGCCGAGCCAGGCGATCAGCGCCTCGGCGGTGGCGTTGTCGCCGTCGGCCAGTGCCGTGCGGTAGCCGCGCAGGGCGGCGGCGAACGCGGGGGT
>NZ_KB912573.1:57791-73710 GCF_000383775.1 Saccharomonospora halophila 8 | reverse complement strand
GCACGGCGTCCGCGGCGCGCCCGTCGGCGACCAGCCGCAGCAGCAGTGCGGCGGCGTCGCCGACGGTGTCGGCCAGCCACCGGATGATCCCGTCGCGTTCGGCGTGCGGCAGTTCGGCGAACCTCGCGGTGGCGACCCGATCGAGAGAGAAATCCAGCAGCGCCCCGATGTCCAGCGCCCCGTCACCGAGCGCGGAACGGCCGAGGCGGACGCCGATCAGCGCGCGGATCGCGGCGTCCCGGGTGAGCACCGAGCCGTCACGCGGCCACCCTTCGGGCGGTTCGGCGTCCAGCAACGCCTCCACGAGCCACTTCTCCTCGTGCAGCCGTGGGTCGACGTCCACCGCCCCGAAACGCTGGGCGACGACACTGGCCCGGTCGACCGGCCGCACGGACCGGTGGATGGCGTAGGCGCGGACGTCCCAGCCGAGCTGCTCGTCGTCCACGCCGGTGGTGACCACCAGCAGGTCGCCGTCGTCGGGGTGGGTGTGCTGGTGCTCCTGCCAGGCCTCCAGGATGCCGAGCACGGAGTGCCGGTCGACCACGTGGACCCGGTGCCGGTCGTCGGCGGTGCGCACGGTGAACGGCTCCGCCGTGCCGACGTACTTGCCGTGCACGAGCAGCAGCCGCCGTCCCCGCGCGGCCGGGAGGTACTCCTCGACCAGGGATTCGACGATGCGCCGGTCGACCTCGGGCGGTGCGCTCATCGCGCGCCGCCCGCCCCGTCACCGGCGCCGCTCCCGTCGTCGACGACCTGCCAGGTCACCTCGATCTCCGCGCCGGCGTGCTGCCGGGCGTAGTCGCGGATCTCGTCCTGCACGGCGGAGATCAGGCCGCTGAGCTCGGCCTCCACCGCACTGGCCTTGACCCGCTTCGCCCCGGCCCGGCCGCCGGTCCCGCCGGTGCCACCGGAGACGGGGGGTGTGCCGGTCCCGGTCAGGTGGACGTCGTCCGGTCCGGCACTCCCCCGACCGTCGTGTCCGGCACCGTCCGGTCCCGGCTGCGGGTCCGGATCGGGCTGTGGGGGCTTCGGGGCCGGCACGACCCGGGTGGCGTCGTTGACGATCCCCAGCGCCTTCGGCCCGAACTCGTGCAGCACGGGCGCCAGCCGTTGGGTGAACTCGTCGGCCACAGCCGCCTCCGCCACCCCGGCGAGCAGCTGGTCGGCGCGGTGGGCGATGTCGTCACCGCGCGGCAGGAAGTTGCGCATCGAGGTGAACAGCGACCATTCGACCGCCCGCACCGCGGCGAGCACGTCGGCCGCGGAGGTGAGGGTGGTGGCGAGCACCCGGTCGCCGGTGTCGTAGGTAGCGGTGGCGAGCTGGCGCACCAGTTCGGTGCTGTCGGCCTCATCGCGCAGCCGCGCGAGCAGGTCGGCCGCGTCCCGCGTGGCCCGCACCCGGGGTGCGTCCGGCCGCGCGTCCAGGCCGAGGTCGGCAGCGTGCTCGCGCAGCTGCGTGCGCAGCGCGTTGACCGGCTCCTCGTATTCGGCGATCTTGCCGCGCACGCCCTCGGCGAGCCGGTTGACGTTGCGCGTGAACAGCGTGTCCGGCACGGTCAGCCCGAACAGCGCCGAGGCTCGGGCGCGGGCGGTGGTGAACTCGTCCTCGGTGGGCAGTTCCTGGGCGCGCAGGGCGTGCCCCGGGCCAATCTTGTCGAGGTCGGGCGGTTCGGGCAGCGGCGAGCCGTGCAGCAGCCACGCCCGGTCGGCGAGCATCGCGTACGTGGCGATGATCAGGTTCAGCACGGGTTTGTCCAACCCGGTGTAGCCGAGCTCGACGATCCAGGTGCGGATGTCGTCCACTCGGTAGTCGCCGGTGACGCCGCGCTGGGTGGCGGCCTGTTCGATGCGGCGGCGCCATTCGGTCGAGACCACGAGCGGCCCGTCGGTGACGTCACCCAGCTCCAGTGGGTGCACGATGCGGCGCACCAGCGCCAAGTCCTTGCGGTCGAGCTCGACACGCCGGTTGCCGACCTCCATCGCGCGCGTGGTCCACGCCAGCACGGTGCGCAACTCACCCGTGGTGACGGGCTTGCGGTTACCGTTCGGGTCAAAGTTCGGGTGCTTGGGGTAGAGCTTGTCGAACAGCCCATCGGCGAGGGTGAGCGCGTTGTACTCGAACGAGGCTCCCCCGGCCAGCCGGGGCGCGTGCCCGGGCTGCAGGGTGAGCACGTGCCCGTCCTCGCCGACCTCGGCGCCGATGCTGGCGTCGTCGCCCCCGGCGATGCCGTAGAGGTGTCGCAGTGCGGCGGTGAGCTGTGAGTCGAGCGTGTCGGCCTGCGCCTCCAGCTGGTGGCGGATCTTGATGCGTTCGTCGGCGGACTTGGTGTTCGCGTAGTCGTCGAGCCTGCTGCGCTCCAGCAGGTAGCGGATCTTCAGCAGCCGGCCGAGTTGCGCGGATTTCTGTGGCGACATGAAGTGCGGCAACCACACGAGCGTGGCCGCCTCGGTGCCCGCCTTGCGCATCCGGTTGACCCGGCTGGCGTCGTCGTGCGGCACGTGGTCACCGGAGTCGAACGGGTAGTCCAGCACGAACCGCACCCGCCCCGGCGTGCTGGGCTGGAACTGCATGCCGGGCAGTTCGTGCTCGTCACGCACGTTGGCGAAGAGGAACTCGGCGGTGCGCCGGGTGCCCTTCCAGACGATCTCCTTCTCGCAGACGAAGCTGTCCGAGTCGGCGATGCCCAACTCCTTCCACAGCTTCGTCTTGGTCCAGATGCGCCGCGCGCCGAGGGAGTCCTGCTCCCCCACGGCGTCCAGCAGCGGTTCGATGTCCAGATCGGACAGCTGCAGCCGAAAGACAGGGTCTTCCTCGCCCTCGGAGCGCAGTTCGCCGAACTCGGCCTGCAGTTCCCGCAGGGTGGACACGGCCATGGACCCGGCGGAGACGGTGCGGGCGCGCAGCGAGCCGTGGTTGAGCGCGGCGAGCCGGGTGCCGGTGAGCCGGGTGAGCGCGGGCACTTGCGGCGCGAGCGCGGACAGCAGCAGGGTCTTCACCAGCCGGTCGGCGGCGACGAACTTCTGCGTGCCCTCGCCGTGCCGTTCGGCGAGCCAGGCGCGGGCCTTGCCGTAGAAGCGCTGGGCGGCTTCGGCCTCGCTGCGCAGCCGGTCGGTGAACGCCTCGCCGGTGCCGTCGGCGAGCACGTCCCACAGGTCGCCGAGCGGGATGAGTTCGCCGATCTTCATGCTGTCCCGTCGGCGGCGCAGCAGCTCCTGCAGCAGTTTGAGCCCGGTGCGTTCGCGTTGCAGCGCGCCGGACAGCGCGACGAGCACGTTGAGCAGCGCGGGCGAGAGCGGGTAGACCTCGCGGAAATCCTGCCAGTCAGCGCCGGTGGCGCCGGCGGCGTCGAGCAGCACCTCCTTGTCCGCGGCCTTGGCGGACTCGATGCCGGCGAAGGCGGCGTCGAGGGTCTCCCGCCCGCCGGGCAGCGGCTTGAGCACCCGCTCCTTGATGATGGCGGGCAGGTTGCGGTCCTCCAGCGAGACGGTGTCGAACCGTTCGGCGAGGTAGCGCACCTGCTCTTCGAGGTTGCGCACGTCGGCGCCGGTGACGTCCTCACCGACGAGTTGGGAGAGGTCGCGCTGCCGGGAGACGAACGACACGATGGGCAGTTCCCGGCTCGCGTCGCCGGATTCGATCAGCTTGACCAGCTTGCTCACCTGGGTGTTGACGAACCGCTGGTCGCTGAGGTGGGCCTGCAGCCACAGGATCAGCTCGTCGAGGAACAGGATCAGCCCGTCGTAGCCGAGTTCGCGGGCGTGTCGGCTGATCACCGACAGCCCGTTCTCCAGCGGGATGAACGCCCCGGCGTCGCCGCTGGCCCCTCGCACGTAGGACGACCAGGGCCCCGAGATCAGGTCCTGCACCAGCCGGTCGCGCACCGGATCGCCCGCGGGGGCGGCGAACGCCCGGTCGAGATCCGCACCGGTCCAGCCCGCGGCGTCGTCGGGCAGGTCCAGGTCGTCGGGGTCGGCCTCGCCGGGCCCGGTCGAGGCGCCCACGCTCAGCAGTTCGACGAACTTCTCGTCGCCGAGCACCTCGCGCTGTTTGCGGGCGTCGGCGAGCATGGCGTCCGCCCGGTACACCGGCGGGGTCGGCCGGTCCGGGTGGAGCCTGCGCACGGTGCGCACGTAGCCGTCGAGGAGGGCGGAGTCGAGGTCGCTGGCGCCCACCAGGTGGTAGGGCACCATGAGGAACCGTTTGCCGCGCAGCCAATCGTCGTGTTCGGCGATAACGGTCTGCAACGCGGGCTTGGCGCGGGCGACGGGGTCGTTGTTCAGCACGGCGTGCAGGACGGTGAGGAAGTGGCTCTTCCCAGAGCCGAACGAGCCGTGCAGGTAGGCGGCGTGCGAGCTGCCGTCCCGCACCGCGGCCCGCACGTTGCGCAGCGCCGTGTCGAAGGCCTGCCGCAGCTGGTCGGTGACGACGTACTCGGCGACGCGGGCTTCGGTCTCGGTGAACCCGCCAGTCAGCTCGACCTTGAAGTCCCCGGCGTGCACCGTCTCGGGGATGTCGAGGACGTCGCGCAGGTAGACCTCGTTCGTGCTCACTGTTGCCCTGCCCTCTCGTGACGCCGTTTGTCCAAGTCAACGCGCCGACTCGGCACCAGGACGGTTCCCTTCCTCAGCACGGACCGCCCCCGGCATGCTAGTCGCCACGGCGTCGATCATGGTCTGCCGTCGACGCATCGAGACTCCGCCGCAATGTCGGTGTGCCGAGCCCGCACCGCACCGTCGCGGCCCCGGGGCGCGGTGTTACGGCCGTGCGATGTGCGTGCCTGGAGCCCAGCCGGTGAAGGCTCAGCGGGTGCGCTTGCCACGTCCTGCGTTGTTGGTCGTGATCCCGCGTACCTCCGCAGCGGGCCGGTTTCCGCCTATCCAATGTTCCTTTTCGCGCGGCCCTGCCGGTTTGCCTCGCTTGGGCCCCTTCTTTGTCGCGGCTTGGCGACCCTTCTGTAGCGCGAGGTCCGGGTCATTGGTGCCGGTGAGGTGCATGAGCAACCGTAAGCAGTCGTGACGACGCTTTGCCGCGTCCGGCCCGACGGCTCGCTGCAACTCACAGTATTCGCGCCAGAGACGCGCCCTAAGGTTTCCCTTGCCCATCGACTACCTCCAGGATTCCACCGGGCTGCTCGACCGCGATTCCATCGAAGTGGTCCAGCGGTATTCGCGACGACGCCCGAGTGGTGTGAACGACGTTCCGTGCGGGATTCCGCACCCGCACGGAACGCGGATGCCACCAAGCACGACCGGTGCGTGAGTCCTGGTCAACTCACCGCGTCTCTTCCTTTGTGGTGGGGCGGCCTTTCCTGGTGGGGGTTGGGCGCCAGGTGGTGAGGTCGTCTTCGGTGAGGTGGTGGCGGTGGCGTTGTTCGTCGAGGAAGGCCTGATACTCCTCGGCCGGCACCCCGCCCCACTCGTCGTCGTACTCGCCGTGCCACTGGTGCACCCACGGCAACACCTCCGCCAGCCCGGCGACCAGCGGCGTCAACCGCTCGGCTCCCCAGCCGGCGTCCTCGGACCGGTCGTTGATCAGGTTCACCAACGCCTGCCCCTGGTCTTTGTGGTCCCAGCCAGCCCAGCCCAGAAGCAGGCTCGGATCCCCCTCCGGCCCCGCCTCCGGATACGAGACGAACCGTTCCTTGGGCACGTCCAACTTGCCCCGCTGTGACCAGTACGACGCCTTGCGGAAGTCTCCGGAGGTGTATTTCGGCGGCACCGGAATGTCCAACCGCCGCCCCGTAGCGTCTTCCTCCCGCTGCAGCTGCCACACCCGCTCCCACTGGGCCCGCTTGCGCAACCCGGGCTCCTTGAACCGCAACGCCGCCAGAAACGGCACATGCTGATCCGCCACCACCCGCTCCAACACCTGCGCCAACGACAGGTCCGGCTTGCCCAGATGGTCCGCGGCATACAGCGAGGCCACGCCGTGCATGTCCGCGTCGTCACGGAACGCGTCGGCCAACTGATGCACCGTCCGCGTCCGCGGCTGCTCAAACCCCTCCCGCAATCCGAACCACAGCTCGCGGCGCTCGCACCGGTCCAACAACCACGTGCGCAGCGCCTCAGCCTCCCGCTTCTCCCACGACTCGGCCGCCCACCGACGCTTGTGCTCCGGCCGCTCCAACAGATTGAGGTCCCGCCGGGACGCGATCGCCTCGATCCGGGCCCGCACCAACTCGCGGTACCACCCCGGCCAATCCTGCGGTATCTCCGTGATCGGGGTGGAGCCGTGCCGGTCGAACCACGCCGTATCCACCTCCCCCGCCGCCACTCGGCGGGCCAGCACGATCTCGAACGGCCGCTGCCCCAACTCCACCTCCGGCACCGCCTGCCAATCAGCAGCGGTCAACCGGGCACGCTCGCCCTCATCCAACAGGCCGTAGGCGCCATACACCCACCAATCCAACTCCTCCTGCACCGCCACCATCCGACCCCGAATCCGAGACCACTCAACCCGTGCCGCAGCCAACCGCTCCCGCGACGGCACCCCCTCCTCGGCCACCGCCGACGGCTCCCACGACCCCAACTCCTGCGCCAACCCATCCAACGCCCGCCCCAACTCCAACGGCAACACCGACGGAAGCGGAAACTGCGAAACACGACTCCCATTAAGCTGGTAGAAGCGCTCCCAGGCAGCGCTTGCAATGCCGCCTCCTATACCACCATTTCCCTTGTCGTGGCACATTTGTTTGAACCAAAAGCAGGCCGCCGACGAGTTCAACACCCCCAATAACTCGAGATGCTCATCCTCACCCACCCCCTCCGGCAATTTAATCACCGGAGCAGTCTGTTTGAAGACCGTCCCACCCCGATCCAACACAAAATGATTATGCGTCGAAACTTCAGCGAAAGCGATTAGCAATCGAGATCGCGTTCGCTCCCAAGATAGCATGACATGCTCATGCCAAGCCATCCTTCGCTGCTCCCGAGACTTTCCGAAAGTTACCCCGGAACGCAGCACGGAACGATACGGCCATAGAATAGTTGTTGTCTGTAAAGTGTAGTCTGGATCCTCGTCTACATACGGCCATAACACAGCCATGGAGCGCGTACCATAATCTCGCACCGAGTCACCCGGAACCAACTGCCTACTATTCGCATTAACCTTATCCCAAGCCGTCGGCCTGACATCAGAGATAAACACTTCGTCTTCACCGGTGATATCGTGAAACCCGATCGAGTCACTTTTCGATCGAAGCGTTCCTAGTTGCGCCTCACTTATACGCCCCAACAAGTCGGATGCCCCGCCACCGCTCAGGCTCCACGGGTGGCGGCTGAAGCTTCGTCGGTCGGTGTCTTCGACGGTGATCCAGTCGGATTCGCTACCCGGTTGGGTGATCTGGTCGGCGATGGCGGACCACACCAGCCCCTTGGCGGGGTTTTCGGGTTGGGTGGGTTCGCCGCGGATGCCGAGCGCGGCGCGGATCGGGTCGTTGTGGCGGTATTCGTGGTTGCGGCCGGCGAGGATGACGGTGGGGGTGCCGTGGCCGGGGATGTAGGCCCCGGAGGTGTCGATGATGTGGGTGAGCTGCACCGTGCGGAAGAAGTCTTCAATGAGTTTCTTGCCGAACTCGCGCTTCATGAACGAGTTCGCGGTGATCTGCCCGACGAACCCGGCGTTTCGGTCCGAACCGGCCTGCCGGATGGCGAGCTGGAACAGGCGTTGAGCGAACGGCACCGACAGGGCGTACTTGCCCGAGCAGGCGTCGTAGCGGTCGCGGTAGTTCTGGTTCTCCTGCTTGTCCTTGACGGTGATGTAGGGCGGGTTGCCCACCACCACATGATACGAGGCCCGCCCCAGCAGGTCACAGGAGTTGACGTAGTCGTTGACGTCCTCGGGCACATAGGTGTGCGCCTCCTCCACGGCGAACAACTCCTTCTGCACCCCCGGCGCCCCCCGGCCGTGCAGCAGCGAGTCCCCCGCCGCCAGATTCAGCGGGAACCGCGGCGCCTGCTCCAGTCGGGTCGCTCCGGCCGCCCGCAGCGCCGCCACCAACAACCGGAACCGGGCGATCGACACGGCGAACGGGTTCTTGTCACACCCATGCACCGAACTCAGGCTCCGCTCCACCAGCGTCCATTGATCCGTTCCCGGCTCGGCCTCGCGCCACTTGTCCAGGATCCGATGGAACAACCCGAGCACGAAGTGCCCCGACCCGCAGGCCGGATCGATCGTCCTGAGCCCGGCCAGGCCGAACTCCTCCACCGCCGGCTCCAGGGTCAGATCGAGAATGAACTCCTCGACGAACTCCGGCGTCTGCAACAACGCATACGTCTTCCGCGCGTGCTCGGACAGATCCTGATACAGATCACCCAAGAACCGCGTGTCCCACTCCGGGTCGGTGAAGTCATACCGCACCCCACCGTCCTCACCGCGGCGGCGCCAGAACCGCACCAGCCCACTGGCCGCCTCGAACGACGGCGACACCTCCCACAGCGGGTTGTGCCGCCGGTCGAACAGTCCCGCCGCCGTCGGATGCGCCTCCGCCAACGCCTCAAACCCGGCCACCAGCCAGTCCCGGTCGTTACGCTCCGGATACCGACGGAAGAAGTCCTCGTGCCGCTCCTCGGCCTCGGCCAGCCGTTCGCCTGGCCCGGACAGGAACGGCGCCGCCACCAGGCCGTTGTCCTCACAGAACCGCACGAACACCGTGCCCAACACCCACGCCGCCGCCACCTGCGTCACCCGCGCCTCCAGCCACGACTCCCACGGCGCCGCCGTCCGCCCCTTCTCGAACGCCTCGACATACTCCGCCCGCAACGGCTCCCGAAACTCGGCAACCTCCTCCGCACGAGCCCGCAGATCGGCCTCCAGCAAACCCACCTGCCCTCGCAGGTCAGCCACCAACTGCTCCGTCAGGCCAGCGTCACGCATCGTCACCGTCGCCACTCCCCTCAATTACCGGGCCGGCCCGCAGCCTATGTGCCGGGCCGCCGAGCGCAGCAATGCATGCGCTCACATCGAGACACACTCGCGACCGCACCGGACAACGTTCGCTGCTACGCACTGTTGCGTTACAGAAGGCGCATCTGCTCCCCTGCCCACTGTCCGGTTTGGCGCCGTTCAGCAGGAGCTCGTGCAGCCGGCTCCTCCCAGTCAATGGACGCGACCGTTCACTTCTTCCCCAGAGGAGGACGAGCTACCTGGTCGTCTTGCCCGTGGTGGCAGAGGGCGCGACATGCCCCGCGCGCCTGCCATGTCAGGGGGCCATCCGTGCTGAACGACACCAGGCACTCGGCCCGTGACGTACTGTGTGCTCGAGCTCAAGCCACAGTCACCTGTCGCTTGCAGCAAAAATCGCACATGATCGCCGACGCAAAGGAAGGGGCTTTGGGTCATGGCGGAGGACACACCGACGGACGCGATGGCCGAGGCCGCAACGACGGCCAGCGCTCTACCCGGCCCGATCGGGCTCGCCGGTAAAGCAATCTCGGTCGCGGCGCCTTTCATCCAGGGGGAGCCACAGCCACCAGAAGGCAACTTCACGTTCTCCCCCGAGGAACTCGACAAGATCATACAAGAGTGGGAAGATCTACGGTCGAGCCTGGAGGATGACCAACGCGATGCCGCCCATATGGCCAGTGTGACGCCGCCGGGTCGCGATTTTGCAAGCAACGACTTCGCGGACACCGCGAATCCATCCGGTCGATCATTCCTGGAAGCGATCCGAAGAATGATCTCCTATGTTGACAAATATATAGAAGCCCTGAAAGACGCCAGACAGTCGATCGTCGCACAAGACGAACAAGCGACCAACGACATCGCCAAATCCGGAGAAAGTACCGCATGACCGCCCGCCACACCACATACATCAGCATTAGTGCGCTCGCGCTGACGATGATACTTACTTCCTGCTCCACGAGCGAATCGGGGACTCCCACGACATCACCATCGGACGACGGCACTACACCCACGATTTCTAGTGAGAAGAACAGCGTGACGATCGAGGATCCGATCGATACAACGCAACTGCTGAGTGAACCTTGTACCGCCCTCGCAAAAGATGACCTAGGAAACCTCGGTCTGAATGATGGGCGAGTCGATGACGAAAACATCAGTCAAGTGGCCGACGCCTGCGTATGGGAGCGAGCGGAGGACTCAGGTAGCCGTGCGGACCTTGTAGTGGTCACCGAAAACGCGAACGGATTAGAAGGGGTTCGACAGCAGAATCAAAACTCTGAACTGTACGAGGAAACCCAGATCCGAGGATACCCGGCGCTACACGCGAGCGTCTTCGACGATCGGGAGAGGGGACGCTGCGACCTTTGGGTCGGAGTGAACGACTCCGAGGTTCTCTTTATTTACGTGTCACTCCGCGATGTCCCTGAGGCCGACGACCCGTGTGGCTATGCAGACCAGGTGGGAGAAGCGGCGATTGCGAACCTCACTTCCTGAGGACGGCGCTGGGCATGACGAGCGTTCCGGTGGTGCGCACAAGCGGCACCATAACGTGCCGGTGCCTCCGCACGCCCGCCAGCTACAGGTCCAACTCGCCGCCCTTGGTGCCCCGCGAGGAGCGCCTGCCACTCGGTGGCCGCGTAACGAATGACGCCCGCCTAAGGAAAGTGGTTTGAGTTCATAGCGGGGAGGACACACCGACGGACGCGAAACTGCAGTATGCGCACCATTCGACGTTATTCGCTCGGCCCTGTCGGGATCACTCTGGCGCTGGCCTTGACCGCGTGCGCGGAGAGCGAGTCCGGAACTCCCAGGACCTCGATGCCACACAGTGGCCCCCTTCAGCGCCCGCCACGGGCACGGTCGGCAACACTTCGATCGAAGATCCGATCGAGACGACACACCTGCTGGACGACCCATGTACCGCCCTTGCAGATCAGGACCTCACGGCGCTCAATCTGACTACCGGGCGAGTCGATACTGACACTGCCAGCTCAGCCGCTGATGCATGTGTCTGGGAGCGTTCCGAACACTCCGGCAACCGTGCCGATCTCATAGTCATGACCGAGAACGCGAACGGCTTGGACGACATCCGCCAACAGAACCAAGACTCCGAGCTCTTCGCAGAAACGCAGATCGGCGAATATTCGGCAGTCCATGCGAGTACCTTTGACCGGCGTGACAGGGGACGGTGTGACCTCTGGATCGGCGTGAACGAATCCGAGGTTATCTACATCTTCGTGGCGCTCCGCGATGTCCCGGAAGCGGACGACCCGTGCGATTACGCAGACCAAGTGGGCGAAGCGGCGATCGCGAACCTCACCTCCTGACGACGGCGCTGGGCACGGGCAACGGCCCAGTGGTGCGTACGAGCGGCACCGGTACGTGCCGGTGCCGCTGGACGCTTGCCCGTTACACGTCGAACTCGCCGTCCTTGGCGCCCGCGAGAAACGCCCGCCACTCGGCGGCCGTGTACCGGATGACGCCCGCCTCCGGGTGCTTCGAGTGCCGGATCAGGACATCGCCACTGCCGTCGGTGGCGGCGGCGAACTCGACACAGTTGCCGTTCGGACCGCTGTAGCTGCTTTTCGTCCACACCAGGAATGCCGTCATGCTGTCGCGCGCTCCAATTCGTCTGCGATGGTCACGAGCAGGTCGGTCGACTCCTCGGGAGTCCGCGCGACCTCTCGCATGACCTCCACGGCGTGGCGGTAGGCCCGCACATCGTCCCCGTCGAGGACGAACGCCCCGGAACTGTAGTGCTCGAAGTGCACCACGGGTGAAGCCTCCGGGAAGTCGTACAGCACAAACGGGCCGAGTAGCCCAGGATGCCAGCCCACGCGCGACGGGACGAGCCGGATCGTGACGTTGCTCCGCGCATTCAGTATGACCAGGTGGCGCAGCTGCTCGACCATAACCCCGGGGGAGCCGATCCTCTCGTGTACCGCTTCCTCGCCCACGAACGCCAGCATGGTCACAGGATCCCGGCGAGTGATCACCTCCGAGCGTCCGACGCGCAACATGACGCGCGCGTCGACCTCGGGCTGCGGCAGGTCGATCGCGTTCGCCAGGGCACGCGCGTACTCAGCCGTCTGTAAGAGGCCAGGGACAAGGTGCGGTGACCACTCCACGAGCGATGACGCCGAGCGTTCCGACTCGATCGCGCCCGCCAGCTGTTGTGGAATGCCCGGCATTCCCACGACCAGCCAGTTCGGCTCGGCCGCGTACCGGGCGAGGTCGACGAGGCGTTGCTTCTCGTCCCCGGTGACACCCAGCAACGTCAGCAACGAGGCCATGTCCTCCGGGCTCGGCAGGCGACGGCCAGTCACCCAGTGCGAGACGATGCCATGACTGAACCCCAACCTCCCGACCACTCAGCTTCGAGTCGTCGAGCAGCTTGCGCAGCGCCGCGGTCAGTGCGCGGGACCTGGTGGTCATACCGTTGACGTCGACGGACATGGCACAGCGTAGTCATCCCGGCATGTAACATGACAAGTCACACGATGGAGAGAACCGCGGCTACCGGTCGTAGACACCACGAGGGCAGCGTAGGAGACACAGCACAGCGGCCCCGACATCCGCTGGTCTGCCGGGGCCGCTGAGTGTCCGCGTCTACAGGTCGAACTCGCCGTCCTTGACGCCCGCGAGGAACGCCCGCCACTCGGCGGCCGTGTACCGGATCGTGGTCGCGTCCGGGTGCTTCGAGTGCCGGATCAGGACATCGCCGCTGCCGTCGGTGACGGCGGCGAACTCGACACAGTCACCGTTCGGACCGCTGTAGCTGCTCTTCTTCCACACCAGCGGGGCGTTCATGTCGTCGTGTGCTCCAAACTCTCCGCGATCTCGGCGAGGAACTCCGTCGACTGCGCCGGGGTTCTCGCCATCCCGCAGATGGTCTTGACAGCGGCCCGATACTCCTGCACGTCGTCCTCGTCCAGGACGAAGGCTCCAGAGCTGTAGTGCTCGAAGTGCACCACGGGCGGAGCCTCCGGGAAGTCGTACAGGACGAACGGGCCGAGTAGGCCGGGGTGCCAACCGATGTGCGGCGGCACGATCTGGATCGTGATGTTCGGGCGGGCCGCCATCGCGAGGAGGTGCCGCAGCTGGTCGGCCATCACCTCCGGTATCGCGATCCGCTCCCGCACAGCGTCTTCGGCTATCAGCGCGTGGAACTCTACGGGTTGTCGTCGGGTGATCACCTCGGCTCGGCCCATCCGGAGCATGACTCGGCCCTCGACCTCGTTCAGCGGCAACCCGCTGGCCATGGCCAGCGCTCGGGCGTAGTCGGCGGTCTGGAGCAGTCCGGGGAGGATGTCCCTCGACCACTGCGTGATCGCCGACGCCGAGCGTTCCGACTCGATGGCACCCGCCAACTGCTGCGGGAGTCCGGGCATGCCGACGACCAGCCAGTTCGGCTCGGCCGCGTGGCGGGCGAGGTCGATGAGGCGTTGCTTCTCGTCGCCGGTGACGCCCAGCAACGTCAGCAGTGAGGCCATGTCCTCCGGGCTCGGCAGTCGACGGCCGGTCACCCAGTGCGAGACGATGCCGTGGCTGAAACCCAGCCGCTGCGAGATCTCGCGGCCACTCAGTTCGGAGTCATCGAGCAGGTCGCGGATCGCCGCGGTCAGCGCGCGGGCGCGGGTGGTCATGCCGTTGGCGTCGACGGGCATGGCACACAGTTAGTCATCCCCACACAACGAAAACAAGTCACACGATCGGGAGAGCGGACTGCTCTCGGTAGACAGGCCTGCCACACCAGCTCGCGCGACCTCCTTCGTCTCACTCCACGGTCAGCTCGCCGGAGGCGAACGACACGGTCACCTCACGCGGCATCTGAGCGTGGGCGAACCACCCTTAGCAAGCCCCTCGAAGTTTTACATTTTGCCGGAAAACGAATTTTTTTCCCGTAACACAGCAGGTCAGGAGGCTATTTGGACAAGTACTGACCATAGAGTTGACCTCTACCGGGAGAGTATGCGAAAGTCTCCACCTCGTTACCGAGAGTCAAGGAGGAGACCCATGAACGCCACCGCACCGATGCAGTCGTCGCGGCTCGTCTTGGAGCTCGACATCACCGACCTCAGTGATGAACAACTCGTAAGCTTCCGCAGCGAGCTCACACAGCTGGTCCAGCGCTACACGAGCTCGACCTCCACGGGACAGGATGAGCAACGCACCGCGGAGGGATGGACACGGGCTACCTTGAGCCGTGCGCTCGAGTTGCTCGAACGTGACGGTGGTTGGGTACAGGCGAAGGTGGTCCGCCGCGCGATCGAGAACGGAGGGCGCGCCTCCCGTGAGGAAGTGTACGAGCTCGGGAACTACGACCATGATCGCATGCTCCGGGGATTCACGCGCCCGACGAAACGGGTCGTCGAAGGCTTGAAGCAACGCGGGGAGCTCGACTCCGCCGCACCGAGCCTGTTGGAGCCCTTCTACAACGGCAATCAAGCGGACGGGTTCGAGGTCCCGAAGGCCGTCCTGAGCCTCCTCAACTAGGACTCGGACCTCATGTCTCGATCCCAACCCACCATGAACCAGCGACCCACCCCGACCCAGGTGTTCGCTGACGAGACCAAGGAACGCGGTTACCGCTTCGTCGCAGTCGCGCTGCCCCATGAAGCAGTGAAAGACCTCCGACGTGAGCTGCGGGACTGGATCAAGCCTGGTCAGACCAGGATCCATTGCAGTAAGGAGAGTGACGCACGCCGCAAGCAGGTCATAGACCTCTTCGCACACTACGACTGCGAGGTGGTGGTCTATGACAGCTCGGCACTGCCTAAACGACAACGACGAGAAGCGTGCCTACACAAGATGGTCGAGCTCTCAGCGCGGAGCGGTGCGAGCTTGTTGGTGCTCGAGCGAGACGACTCGACCGTAGAGTTCGACAAGAAGCTCCTGTATCGCCGAGTCCGCGAACTGGGCTGCGAGCATGACTTGCAGTACCGACATCTCCAGGCCCGTGAGGAACCATCGCTGATAGTCCCAGACGTGATCGCCTGGTGCTTGCAGCGGGGAGGAGAATGGTACAAGCGTGTTGAGCCGCTTATCACTGCAGTCTATAAACTGTAGGCGTGCCCGATACGCGAAACCCGGCCCACCCACCGTCCGGAAGGCTGCCGGGTTCACTTCATGGGCCTATTGGCTCATGCTTGGCTCAGCATAATTTAGTTTCCCTGAGGCTGCAAGAGCGCTGGCCTGCTCATCGCCCTTGCAGGTGACGCGCGTAACACGTGGGGGCTGTCGGCCATACTACCGCCGACAGCCCCCGAATCACCCCTTCGGGAGATTGCAGCTACGAAGCGTAGACAGACAGCGTGTCCTCCAGTGACAGAGCTGTCGCGTCGCTGACGCGGTGACCAGGGGGAGGGCATCGATGCAGAGGTTCCGGTGGCAGCAGGCCGAGGGACGCCGGCACGCCTACGACGCCGAGGCGGTGGGCACCGCGCATCCCGGGATCGCGTTCACCACGCTCTGCGGCGTCGAGGTCACCCCGGCGCGGCGCGACTTCGTGGAGCTGGACGGCCGGTGGCACGACCCGACCTGCTGGCACTGCGACCACGAGTGGCGCGTGCGCGACGACTTCCCGCCCTGCGACATCCCACGCCTGCCGGAGAACACGTGAACCCACACCAGACGCACCTGCTGTGCCGCGCGCTCGAACTCGCACACGGCATCAGCACCGTGCTCGCCGAACTGCGCACCACCACCGACGACCGGCAGCCGGACGATCCGGCGCCGTGTGCCGGGTGTGACCCGCCCGTGTCCGGGGACGCGGCGCCCGGCCTGTTCGCGGCCGGCGGGGACGGGCCGTGTGTGGTGCCGGTCGAGCACGTCGTGCTGACGCGCAGGCAGTGGCACGCGCTGGACGACGTGCTCGCCGAGATGTGCGAGCGCACCAGCGGCTCGCTGGAGGACCTGCACGACCGCGGGCGCGGAGTCCTGGAGTTCGCGCGGCCCGCCGCCTGGGACTCGCCGCCCACGCTCGGGGACGAGGCCGCGGGGCTGTGGCGGGCG
>NZ_KB912573.1:52388-57691 GCF_000383775.1 Saccharomonospora halophila 8 | reverse complement strand
CGACGTCGACGGCTGGTACGCGGCGGGCGTGGCCGGTGCGGGCTCGGGCCGACCGGCGCCGTAGACCTCGCGGCGCAGGCGGGTCTGCTGGACACAGGCGGCGGCGATGACGGTGAGTGCCAGCAACCCGCCGATGACGCTGATCGGGTCACCCTCCGGCGCCTCGCCCGTCGCGGGGTCGGTGGGCGTCAGAGCGACGAGGATCAGCAGGACCAGCGTGGCGCCACCGTAGATCGCGGTGAGGCGCTTGTCCGAGGGACGGCGGAGCCGGACCGCGGCATGCGCGAACGGCACCCAGGCGAGGAATCCCATCGACGCGACGGTGACCACGAAGTACCAGCGCCCCGCGAGGATGCCCGGCGTGCCCGTCGTCGGGTGCGACCGCTGTCCGGGCGGCTTGTCGTATGCGGTCATGGAGACCTCCGTTCGTACCGCGTCGGTGGTGTGTCGTGCGACGCCGGCCGAACATTACTGCGCGACGCGGACGTCACCGCCGCCCCTCGGCGCGGATCACACCGTGCGGTGTGCCGTGAAGAACTCCCTGCCTGCACCGAACGCAGCGAAGGACCCCTTCACTGCACGCAACGCAGGGAAGGGGTCCTTCACGGCACACCCCGGCCGCCACTCGAAGCGGGCGGGACGCGGGGGGGTCAGCTCAGGTTCTTCGGCTGGACGTCCCACTCGGTTTGGCACAGGCCGCAGTTCGGGCCGACGAACTGGGCTCGGGCGTCCGCCTCACCCTTGAGCTGCCAGTCCAGCCACTCCACACCGACCCGGCCGAACTCGCCGCCGTTGGGCTCCTCGAACGTGCCGTAGTGGCCGACGTCGAGGTTGCCCATGAACGCGGGCAGGCCGGCGGGCAGGCGGCCCCAGTCGTCCATGGCGTTGTCGTAGGCGATGTCCTCGGGGCCGCCGACGAAGTAGGCGATCGGCGCGTGCAGGTCGCCCAGCAGGCGCTTGTCCCACGAGCTCATGATGCCACTGTTCCACATCACGGTGGTGGTGATGCGCGGATCGTCGGCCACCTCCATGGTCTCCAGGCCGCCGCAGGACTGCCCCATCACCGCGATGTTGTCGGTGTCGAGCTTGCCGTAGTAGTCACTCCACGGCCGCGAGTTGCGCTCGATCGCCCAGTCGACGGCGTCGATGAGCATGTCGGCGTCGGTGGATCCGGACCCGCCGGGCTCGCCGTTGGCGATGACCAGGTAGCCGTGCGAGGCGAACTCGGTGAGGATGTTCTCGAACCACGTCCCGTCGGCACGGCAGGCGCCGTTGCCCCAGGCCACGATCGGCATCTTCTCGTCGGTCGGGAGCGTGTCGGGGCGGTAGACGGTGTGGTCGGGCAGGGTGAACGTCGTCTCGTAGCTCGCGGGGTAGGGTCCCGTGCCGCCGGTCTGCGCGGCGGCGGTGGTCGGTGCCACCAGGGCGGCGAGCGACAGCGCCGTCGCCGCGACGAGGACGCGGCTCATCAGCCGTTTCATTCCGGTGCCTCCTTGCGCCTGAAGAGTCAGGTTCGACGTTCAAGAAAGCAGCCGGAGACGGACCGCGTCACCGGGCTCGCGGGGGAACCGGCGAAAGTGCCGATGGAGACACCGATCCCGCGCTGCGCGGGACATCCGACACACGTCGCAGGTCAGATGCGGTATTCGGACACCGGATCACTGCGGTGGCTTCACGCGGTCGCGATATGGCAATCCACCACGGTGTCGTAGTCGTAGCCCCGGTCGGCCACGAGGACGTCGGGTTTGCGGCGGGGCCTGCCTCGCCGCCCCCGCACCGGCGGGATGGCCTCGACCAGCGGAAGAAGCTGGGTCACGTCATTGCGGTTGCCGCCAGTGAGACGCACGGCAAGGGGGACGCCGCCGCCGCAGATCACATGGTGTTTGGAGCCGGTTTTGGCGCGCTCGACCGGGCTCGGCCCGCTGTCCGGGCCCCCTTTTCGCGCGCACATGCGAGGCATCCACACAGGCCCGGGATCAGTCGATCACCGCGGCCGCGTTCAGCTCGGCCAACAACACCTCGTGCAACCGGTCGAACACCCCCGTCTCCTGCCAGTCCCGCAACCGCCGCCAACACGTCATACCCGAACCGAAGCCCAGCTCCTGCGGCAGGTCCTCCCACCCAATCCCGGTTTCAAGCACAAACAAGATGCACTGCAACACCTGCCGGTCCGGCAACGGCTTCGGCCCCGTCCTGCCGACCGGACGCACCGACAACAATGGCTCGACCCGCGACCACAACTCATCCGACACGACCCACGGCGCAGCCACACCAAGATCATCTCAAACCAAGATCCTCAATGTGTTAGGAGCTCTAAGAGCAGCCATCCAGAGCCGATTCGCAGATTACTGACTCAGAAACATTTTTTCTAGCATCGCCTCTACCACCTGGTCGTTAACACATCCGCACAACTCTAGACATCCATCAATAGCTTCCTCGAGATCATCCCATTCAATCGGCTGAAAGTCTCCGTGCGCGATTCGATGCCTCCTCCCGCATAACACTTCGTCGATGAACTTTTCACGCGTCTTATACTCATCCAGGTAACCCAAAGAGGTAATAGACAGCAGTTGCTTCAATCGCTTTGAGTCAAGGTTTCCCGTCTTCACTACTGACTCGACATCGCACTCAAAACATCGCGACGACATGCTTCCAACCTGAGACATTACTTCCATAGCGCGATAGACCTCCCCTCCATCGAAGTTCTTTTTCAAGAGCGGCAAGAAAGTGATTGCCTGGAGTCCCGGTTGGAGCAGCGCGACCGGCTGGGAGGTTCTCTTCAAGTAAGTAAGGTATTCGCTGATGCAGTCCTTTACGAACCCCTCCCAATGCGCGTACGCCATGACGTGACCAGACCTACGCAGCATCTGACCTCTGCGACCAGCAACTTCTGAGCAAAGGAACCGCATATCGGCCAATTCCCTCTTACGTTTAGCCAGACTGTTATCCAGGCGGTCTGCTGCATACTCCAGAAGCGTGGTACGCAACAATCAACTCCTAGTAAACAACTCGCGCCCCTGCGGTATCGTCTTTCTCATTCTTTCATCTGCCCTCTTGCCAGTTGCGAACCCGCGTTCAAGAGCACCAGAGGACCAGAAATCAATTACTCGCTGTTGCACCAAACTCGAGGAACAACCCATGTAGTCATCTACATGATAGCCTAGGCCCAAGCCAACAATCTCAAAAGCAGTGTGCTGGAAGGCTCCCTTGAACCTTCCGCTTTCCGGATCGTACTTCTTGAAGATCTGATCACTCGCCGCACTAGCGAGCAAGTCAAATGTAGCGCAGAACTTCTCGCCTATCTCATCTAAAGAGACTTCCGAGGAGGCAAGCTCTACAGATTCCTTGGTCACGAATTCACCAACATAACCCATTGAGTTGATAACATCTTCAGGGATATCTCGGAATATTATGAAGCGAAGAGCGAGCTCAAGGTCATACTGCTCCTCGACGAGCCTGTCCGTGAGAGAGCATGCTTCAACAAAGCTATCGTGAGTCCGCAACGTAGAGAGCCAAGAGTAAAACTCCCTGTCGACACTCAGTAGCAGGCAGCTTCGCACTTCCTGCGCCGTCAGTGCAGTTCCGAACGCGTTCAAACGCTGGAATAGGTCGTACTTTGCGTTCGCCGACGAATCGCGCTTTATGATCTGAAGGTCAATCTTGGATCTCTTTATATCGAGACGCTGGGATTGAGTTAGTGCGTACCGCTCATCAGTAGAGTTCCATTGTTTTCCCTCAAGCTCAGGGAGGTACTCCGTCCCTTTCAAGACGAGAGGTGGATACTCGTGGCCTCTCTCGTCGACGAGTAGTCCCTGCAACTCCAGTAGGGTTGATATGCGCTGCACACCGTCAACTACATCCCACGTACCATCTTCAGTTTGCGCAACGAAGATAGAGGGGAGGGGTATCCCGAGTAGAATGCTTTCGATCAGGTTGCTCTTCTGCTGGTCACTCCAGCGAAAGACTCGCTGAAATTCGGGGTGCACATCGAGTTCGGAATCACGATAGAGGTTAGTCAACTCGCCAATCGACATACTATACGAGTCCGTAGAAATTTCTCGTCGCTTATTGTCGATCTGGTTTTGCAGCAAGTCTGTCATGATACTCCTTTCCTTACGTTGCAATCTTCATCACGAGCTCCGCCCAAGATCGACCTCAATAGGTCCTTGTCCAGCACGACCCGCTCGTCCTCGGTGAGGACCTCGACGATCTGCCGGTCTAGGTGCGGGGTGTCCCGAGCGGACTCGGCCGGACACAGCAGCCACAGGCCGTGCGGGGCCTCGTGCGGGCGACGGGCAGCCTGCTGGAGGCCGGTGAGGAACTCGTGGCCGCCCATGTCCCAGTAGCGGGCGACCAGACCCGCATGGTGCAGGAACAACAACGTGCCCTCGCCGGTCGCCTGTTCGTGCAGGCGCTCGCGCAGCCGCGACCAGACGTCCGCGACGTAGGTGCGGAAGCCGCGCTTGATCTCGCCCGTCTCGCCGAAGCGGGCGTCGAGTTTGTGCACCCGCTCCCAGTCCTGCTCCTGCTCACGGATCAGCTCGCGGAAGGTCGCCAGGAACGTACTGTCCACATGCACCGATTCGAGTGCGTACTCCCCCGCCAGCAGGTCCGGCGCGTACGGCAGGTGGACACCGCGCACGGTCAGGGCCAAGAACCCGCCGTACTCCGTCTTCCGCGACAGTTTGCCGACCAGCACCTCGTGCGGGTCCAACCCGGCGGCGCGGCCACGGCCATGCCCGCTGAGCACGCTGCTGGACGACGTCACCCCGCCGGAGCGCTCCGGCGGGCGCGGGCGGAAGACCCGGTCGGTCACGTCGAACTCCAGCGGGAAGCCCGCCTCGCGCAGGGCCTCCTCCACCTGCACGTGGGTGATGCGATCGTCCAGCGCCAGCGCGGGGAAGCGGGCGCGAACCTTCGCCAGCAGGTCCCGCAGGGTGATCCCCGGGTCCCGACGCACCCCGGCCGCGGCCTGCGAGATGCGCAGCGCGCGCACCAGGTCCAGATCCCGCGGGTACAGCTCCAGCCTCGGTGAGGCCGCCGCGTTGCCGGACATCGCTGCGGCCAGCTCCACCAGCCGCGTGTCCGCCTGCGACGGCAGCCCCTCCGGCGCGGGCACGGCGCGCAGTTCCCGCACCACCACGCCCCTTCCCGGCAGCGAGTCCCTGGCCACCAGTTCGTCGGCCCGGGTGCCCAGGGCGACGCACCTCCATCCCCGAGGTGAGCGTCCACACGTGCAGGTCGTGCACGTCCTCCACGCCGGGCAGCGCGTGCAGTGCGGTGTTCAGTCCGGCGACGTCGAT
>NZ_KB912573.1:47158-52288 GCF_000383775.1 Saccharomonospora halophila 8 | reverse complement strand
TGGCACCAGGCCCGCCGCGTCGAGCTGGGTGTCCGGGGTCGCGGCCTCGGCGTGGGCGTCGCGGGTCTGCTGCAGGTCGGCGTCGTCGAGGTCGACCGTCTCCGGAGTGGTGGCCGGGCGGGCCTGGTCGGCCGCGGTGAACACCGCGCGCCAGGCGTCCTCCATCTGCCGCAGCGTGTCGAAACGGCGGTCGGCGTCGCGGTGCAGGGCGCGCTGGAAGAACGCCGTCAGGCCGTCCCGCAGGGCCGGCTCGAACAGGTCCGCCGCGAGGGAGGGGGTCTCGTCGTCGGTGGTGCGCGGATCACTGACCCCGTCGCCCCACACCGGGCGTTGACCGGTGGCCATCTCGTGCAGCGTCACCGCGGCCGCGTACCGCTCGGCGTGATCGTCGTAGACCGGGCGGCGGTTGGTGTCCAGGAACGGGTCCAGGTAGCCGCGGGTGCCGGCCGTCACGTCGCGTTCGGACACCTCGGCCAGGGAAAAGTCGAACAGCATGAGCTGCCACGACCGGTCGGCACGGCGGTAGACACCGAAGTTGTCCGGCTTGAGGTCGCGGTGCCGCACACCCCGCCCGGCGAGCTGGTCCAGGGCGGTGAACAGGTCGCGCCCGTAGCGTTCGAGGTTGTGGTAGCTGAGCTTGCCGTCGGTGCGCAGCGACTCGCCGAGGGTGTAGCCGACGGAGTCCTGCCCCCCGGCGAACTCCAGGTCGAGCACGGTGCGCCCGCCCAACTCGCGCGGCCCGTCGAGCTTCTGCACCACGACGCCGCCGCCCACGATGTCCAGGGCGCGGGCCTCCGCACGCAGGTGTTCCGCCTTGTCCTCGTCGAGGGCGACCTTGAGCACCCGGCGCGGGTCCTGCCCGGTGTCGTCCTCGTCGTCGGCGACCGCGGTGACCAGCAGCGCACGGGCGGTGGCGCCGGTACCCAGCACGCGCTCCACGTGCCAGCCGTCCACGACCTGCCCCGCGGACACCGTGAGCGGGTCCACGACCGTGGCCGTCGACGCGGGGACCGACCGGGTCTCGGCGGTGTCCAACCGGGCGAGGAACTCCTCCGCCGACGACAACCGGTCGGCCACGTCGGTCCGGGTGGCGTCGAACACCAGCGTGTCCAGCGCGTCGGACACGCCGTCGGACAGCGCCGAGGGGCGCAGTCCCCGGTTCTCCGCGAGCCGTTCGATCAGCCCGCCGCGCCGCGCCGCCGGCGGACGTCCGGTGAGCACCAGGAACGCCAGAGCCCCCAGGCCGAACACGTCCAGATCCACCGGATCGGCGTACGGGGCGAACTCGGGTGCGAAGTACACCTCCGACGAGCCCGCCAGGTGTTCCCCGGTCAGCGAGGAGTGGCCCAGCGACGTACCCGTGGTGGACACGGCACTGTCGAAATCGCGGGCGGCGGCCTGCCAGTCGATGATCCGCACCACCGGGTCGGACCCGTCGTCACGCGCCGACACGTACACCGACCGTGCCGACAGCGCCCGGTGGTACAGCGAACGCTGGTGAGCGTACTGCACCGCCTCGGCGAGTTGGCGCACCAGATCCAGCCGGGTCTCGGTGCTCAGGGACTCGCCGTGCAGATCCATGTACGAGTCGAGGCGGATGTCGGTGTCGCGGTGGTGGAACAGGATCGCCGGGCCGCCCTGATGGTGGCGGATCTGCACCGGCTGGGCGATGCCGCGGTGCGCCACACCCTGCAGCACCTGGTACTCGCGGCGGGCGGCACGCTCGACCGACTGCCGCTTCTCGTCGTCGGCCTGCTGCTCGGTGAGGTAGATGCGGACCCGGCCCTGCTCGCGCACGATGCCGGACCGCTCGGCCAGCCGGTCCTCCCACGTCGGGCCCGCGTCCAGCAGCTCGCCGGACAGCGTCCAGTCGTCGCCGAAGCGCAGGTGCGCGGTGGAGGCGCGGATGCCGATCGTCTCCAGCAGCTTCGGCAGGACATGCCGGGAGAACTCCGGGGTGATCCGCTGGTGTTCCCGCTGCGGCGGGCGGGAGAGCAGGTCGTTCCAGATGCCGGGCAGCCCGTCGCAGTCGTCGTCGCGGCCGTAGACACGGGTGCGCTGCACCTCGTCCAGCTCCGACCGCAGGCCCCGCGCGGAGAGGAACACCGCCGGTTCGACCCGGGGGATACGCACGCTGAGGTGGCGCTTGCGCGCGGCCCAGTCCAGCCGCTGCTTGAGCTCCTTGCACTTGAGGTCGGTCAGCGACAGGGGATTGCGCAGGGTGTTCGGGCGGCGCGACCCGTCCTCTGGATAGACGCTCCAGGTGTCGCCGTGGTTGACGACGCGGCCCGGGTGGCCCTTCAGCTCCACCAGGTACAGCCCACCAGGCACGGCGATGAGCAGGTCACACTCGTTGACCCGGCCGGAGCTGCCGGTGAAGGAGAACGTCGCCCACGCCCGGTAGGGCTCGGCCTGCGGCATCAGCCGTCTGACGTGGTCGAGGCCGTCCTGTTCCCACGCGTACGGGGACGTGCGCTCCTGGAACCACCGCTGCAACGCGGGCGGCGGCCCCGGCTTCGGCGCCGCTTCTCCACCGCTGGCCACGCGGCCACCCCTTCCTTCGGATCCCACCGTGCGAGCATGCCGGACCGGACTTGCCCGCCGCGGCGATCGTACCGCCGTCAGTGCCGCTGTCGGGCCAGTTCCAGTGCCGGGAGCAGCTGCTCCCGGGTGCGCTGGTACAGCCGACCGATGCCGAACTCCTGCAACGCGGCGCGCAGCACCGTCTCGTCGTCGTCGCGGTCGACGTCGGCCGCGCGCCGCATGAGCGCGGCGAGCTCGCGCACCGGCACCTCCTCGACCGACCGGGGGCCGACCTCCCGCACCGGCTCCGGCGACTGCTCCGGGAGCCGGAACGCGGCGGGCTTGACCCCGGCACGGCCGAACGGCTCGTCCCGCACCAGCTCGCCCTGCCGCACGGCGTAGCTGATCACCGAGTTGAGCTTGCTGACGATCTGCTTACCGAGTCGTTGCCCGCCGGAGGCGCGGACGTAGACCTGGCGGAGCCGGTCGCCGGTGATCGGCCCCTCCACGGCGACGATCTCGCGCAGACCCGCGAGAATCGTGCCGCGCACCGCCTGCACCGACGCCACCGTGCCCCGGAACTCGACGTACGGTTCGGGGGTGCGGGGATCGTCCGCACGGTGGGGCTCCGTCCCGGTGCCGTGCGCCCGCGGCTTCTCAACGGTGTCGGCGTCGGTGGCCGCGTCCGTGTCCGCATCGGCGTCGGCCACCGCTCCAGCCGCGGATCCGGTTTCCACCGCACCCTCGACTCCGGCCGCCGCGCGGCCCACCGGAGCCCCGGTACCCGTCTCGGGCTCGGGCTCGGGCTCGTCCCCGGGCCCGGGGACGGGGACGGCGTCGACCTCCGGGGCAGCGTTCTCCAGGACGGTTCCCGGTACAGAGGATGAAGCCGGTCCGGCCACCGGACCGGTGTCGATGACACCGTCCGAGGTGGCCATTCCGGTACCATCCACAACGGACGTCGATGCCGCGGCCGGTTCACCGCCGGACGGGTGGATCCCCATGTCCCGCAACAGGTCCCACAGTCCGCTCAAGACCGCCGACGGGTCGGCGTAGAACAGGGACTCGGGGATGCGGAAGAACCGCCACCCACACCGTTCCAGATCGCGCTGCCGGGCGAGGTCGTGTTCGAACCGGTCGGGGCCGTGCCACTCGTCGCCGTCGCACTCGACGGCCAGCCGGGTCTGCCCGCCCAGCACCACCAGGTCGATGCGGTACCCGGCGGCCTCGTACTGCGGCAGCACGGTGTACCCGCGGTCGATGATCCGGTTGTACACGCGCTGCTCGAACAGCGAGTCGAACGGCGCCACCGGCGTGTCCTCCGGCACCGGCCGCACCCCGCCGTCGGGGGTGCCCTCGGCGCCGACCTCGCCGCGGTCGATGACCCCGTAGCAGTAGTCCAACAGCTGGAACCGCATGTCCTCGGGATTGTGCAGCTCGTCCCGGCCGAGCGAGTGGAACACCCAGAGCTGGTCCTTGGCGCGGGAGACCGCGACGTTGTACCGCTGCACGTACATGTCGGCCGTCAACGCGGCCAGCCGCCTGCCCTCCTCGGCCACGGAGACCATGGACAGAAACATCACGTCCCGCTCGGAGCCCTGGAAGTCGGCCGCGTCGCCGCAGCGCAGATCCCGCGCGGACCACTCCGGCCCCGGGATCCGCTCCATCAACAGGTTCTGGATGTACTTGGCCTGCTGCTGGCCGAGCAGGGAGATGACGCCGAACGTCTTCCCGTCGTAGCGCGGGTCGTTCAGGCACTCCTCGACCTGGGCCACGAGGCATTCGGCCTCGGCCGGGTTCGTCTTGTTGCCCGCCTGGTAGCCGTCCTCGACGTGGACGGCTCGGATCGGGTCGAGCCGGTCGTTGCCGTACTGGCGCACCGGGACGAGGCGGATGTTGTCCGGCTCGTACGCGATCCGGTTGGAGAAGCCGATGATTTCCGGCACGCAGCGGCGGTGCTCGGTCAGCGTGATCAGACCGCCGTAGCGCATCTTCGCCTCGTCGAACAGGCTGCGCTTCGGGTCCTCCCAGGACGCGCGGTAGCGGTCGTGGGTGAGGTACTGGCGGGCCAGATCGCGCAGCTCCTGCTGGTCGACGCCGACCGCCGTGGGCGAGACCTGCTTGTCGTCCCCGATGACGACGATCTTCGGCGCGAGGTACTGGAGGAAGGTCGCCTCCAGCCCCGCCTGGGACGCCTCGTCGACGATCACGACGTCGAACATGTCCGGCTGGACCCGGAACTGCTCGGCGATCCGGTACAGCGGCATGATCCACACCGGCACCGCGGGGCGGCAGCGTTCCATCGCCCTGCGGATGTCGGCCTTGCGCTCCGCGGCGTACTTGCCGCTCAGTTTGCCGCCACGCTTGACCAGCTGCGCGTACTGCGTCAGGTCGGCCTTCGCGGTGCCGTCCAGCCGTTCCGGGGAGGCGGCGTAATCCCACGCGCGCCGGGCGGCGAGGGTGCCGACCTGCGCGTGGATCTCGTCCTCGATCGCGACGACGCGTTGCTGCAGGGCGTTGGTGTCCGTGGATTCCTGCGCCGTCAGCCACGTCGCCGTGGCGGCCCAGGCCCACGCCCGCTCGAACGCCCCGAGCCGCTCCCGCCAC
>NZ_KB912573.1:29812-47058 GCF_000383775.1 Saccharomonospora halophila 8 | reverse complement strand
CGGCCGGCGAGCACGTCGGTGAGCGCGTCGCCGATCCAGGCCTCCCGGCGCGCGGCGAGCACGTCGGCCTCGTCGGCGAGCTCGCGCAGCCGCTGCTGGAGTGCGTCGCGCTCGTCGGTGTCCAGCCGGGACACCGCTTCGAACACCGGGTGCGAGGTCAGTTCCTCGTGCGGCCTGCGTTCGGCGGCGGCGCGGTCCTCGGTGCTGACCGCGTGCAGGAACGCGGTCGGCTCGGACAGGCGGTCGGTGGCGATCAGTCGCTGCGCCGACTCCGGTTCGTCGGCGGACAGGGCGTCGTCGCGCAGGTGTGCGTGCCACCGCCCGATCTCGTCGTCGGTCAGCGGCGGCGGGTCGTCTGCACCGACCGGCACGTGCTCCGCCAACCATCCGTACCGGTCGGCGTCCGCCTGATGGTCGCGGGCGATCCGCGCGAGCGAGCCGGTGTAGCCGCCGTGTTCGTAGTCGGTGACCTCCCGCTCGCGCCGGCTCACCAGCTTACTGTGCAGCGACGACCGTTCGCGGCGCAGCCGGTCGATCTGGTCCAGACACTGCTGAATGGCACTGGCGTTGTCCGCGTGGTCGTAGTCGGCCCTGGCCATGGCCAGCTGTTCGACGGCGACCTTGAGGTCGGCCATGTCTTCCCGTGAGCTGCCCACCACGCTCACGGCCAGCGGCTTGATGGTGTCCGGGAGCTTCTCGCGCACCTCCCGCAGCGCGCGGTCGGTGTGTGCGGTGACCAGGACCCGTTTGCCCTGGGCGAGCAGGTGCGCGAGCAACGCGGCGGCGGTGTAGGTCTTGCCGGTCCCGGGCGGCCCCTGCACCAGCACCTGCGCCGACCTGTCGACCCGCTGGATGATCTCGCGCTGCCGGTCGTTCACCGGCATCGGCAGGAACATCTCGTCGTCGACGGCCACCCGGGCGCCGTCGCCGGTGTAGGTGGCGCTGCGCGGCCGGTGATCCGGGTCGACCAGCGGCACCACACCTTCCGGCACCTCGCCGGTGTCGGAAAGCTGGGAGACGATCGAGTCGAAGATCTCCACCATGCCGCGCTGGGAACGCCTGCGCAGGATGAGCGCGGGAGCGAACGCGGCGCTCGCGTGTCCGGTGACGGCGGGTTCGGTGTCCTGGTCGAGGTATTCGCCGTCGGAGTCGAGGGTGTGCACCAGCCTGCGCGCGAGGGCGCCGGCCTCCTCCCGGTGCAGCGGGTGCGCCTCGAACTCGCGGGCCAGCTCGCGGGTCTCGTTCACCTTGTCCGGGGTGCGGATCACCCCGGGGTCGAGCATGTCCAGCTCCACCTTGAGCACGTCCGGACTGTCACTCCGGCGCACGGACAGCCGCGCGGTCTCCTCGTCGAAGTGGAGGGACACCGGGCAGGTCAGCATGTGCCGCCGGACGGGGTCGTGCCGGTCGGGGCGCCAGGCGAGCAGACCGGTGCCCAGCACCAGTTCCAGCTCCTCCGGGCTGTTGGTGGACCTGACGTAGAGGGAGAACAGCTCGTTGTACTGCTCGCGCACGATCCGGTCGTGGGACTCCTGTTCCGCCCAGGCACGCCAATCGTCGAGCCAACTGTCGAAGGCGGCCTCGATCTCCGGGGAGTCGGCGAGACGGATCGTGCGGTGACCGGCGGTTTCCGGGCCATAGGCGTCGGTTCCGCTGTCCTCGGTGTCGTCGTCCACGGTGTCGTCGGCCCCGGCGACGGCTTCAGCGGCGGGGACCCGGATCGCCTGGCGCAGCCTCGGCTCGGTGTCCGGCTGATCGAACGGTCCCTCGACCCAGCGCCGGAGCTCGCCCTCGGGTTCCGGCGGGTCGACACGGGGCACCCGGTCGATGACCAGGATCGGGTCGTCCGGGTCCGGGTGATCGTCATCGTGGTGCGTGCGTGTGACCGCGGGATGGTCGGCCGCACAGTCGTCCAACCACAGCACCGCGCCCTCACGCCGGTAGGCGTCGAGGGTGCGGGGTGCGGTCGTCTTCAGCGACTGTGCCCGCTGGAGGAACTCGAAGAGGTGGCGTGTCCGTTCGGTGATCTCGGTGGCGGTCCCGTCCGTTTCCGTCACCGGACATCACCCCGGGTCACGCCGTTCACTGCCACGTCGCCGCGGTGCACTCGCACTCCCGCGTCCCTCCATAACCGCTCGGATCTCGCCCTGACGGGGTCCATGCTGGCCCCGTCGGACGTCGTTCCCACCACCCGCGGTGTCACGGTCGGTTATCGATCCGCAATGCGATTCGGCCAACGCGGTTTCGGGCGACGTACTGCGTGACGACGCTGTGCGACTTGTCAGGGCGGGGTATGCCCCGTGGTGTGTTGCGGCGGATCCTCGAGCGGGAGATTCTCGAATCCGGCCTGCGCCTCCTTGAGACGACGGTCCTCCTCGGCGACCTCCTTGGCCTCGTCGATCGTGCTCTGCGCACGGTCCAGCGGACTCTCGTCCGCCTCCGGAGTGTCGTCGGCGCGGTGAGCCGAGTTCTCCTCCGTCATCTCCGATCACCTCCTCGACTCCGTATTACCCCGAACGGGTGGTACACAAACGGGCACACACCGCTCTTCCTCTCCGCAGCAGAAACGCCCCGCCCGGATCGGGCGGGGCGTCCGCTCACGCGCAAGCAGGCGTGCGCGCGATTGAGCAGGCACGGATGACGTCGGCTTCCTGTCCGCCGACGCCCGTAGTGTGTGAATCGGTCGTCAGACGGCTGCGGGCTAGTCGGTGCCCATCCCCCTGGCGAAGTCACCGTTCAGTCCGGCACTCAACGTCTCACCGACGAAGTCGAGCGAGCCGTTCATCGCCGCCGGCACGTCCATCCACTCAGGGAGCTGGCTCGTCTGGATGGTGACGTCCGCTTCGGGGTTGGCCGGGTCCTCGGCCGGGGCGGCCTGGGCCATGCCCGCGCCCACCGACAACGTCGCGGCGGCGAGGAATCCGCTCGCCAGCACGCGCCGAGTACGAATCATGGGTCCTCCTTGTCGTTCGTAGACGGCGCACCAGCGCCGCCGCTGGAGGACGTTATTGCGACCACGGGGCGGGCGCCCGTCGAAGTCGCCGCTTCAGGCGACACACGGGCAGGTGGTCTCGCCGGGCGTGGAGTTTGAAGCGGTCAGCGCGGGGAGGCGGGGGACGAGCGGTGTTGGGTGTGCGTCGACGCTGAGTTCATTGAGTCGCGGTGTGTTCGCGATGGTAACGCAGGAACTCAGGATCGATGTGATGCTCTCGAACGGTACGTAACGGAGTTATGCGGGTGCCGCTGAGTGAATCCCAGACGTCACCTTCTTTGTCCACGAAGATGGCCCCGTTGTCGAACAACACGTGATGGTTGGGACAGAGGCACAGCATATTGGTCTCATGGTCGGGGCCCTCGTGTGGCCGCCCAAGCGCCCGGATATGGGCAGCCTCCGCGTAGGGGCCGCCCGCCGTTGTCAAGCGAAGACCGCACACCTGACACGTGAAATCGTACAGTTCTTTGACCCGGTCCACTGCGGACCGGTCACGGACGATCCGGCTGCTGATGTAGTCCACCCGTCGAGTATGCGCCGGGACCGCCTTCTTGAGCGCCTGCTCAACCACCTTGTTCAGCTTCTCCAGCCTGAACCGCCAAATGCGGTACCCGTCGAGGCCGACCGCGTGCCAATGGTTGACGACACGGAATAGGCCGTCGTACCGGTAGCCGCGCTCGGGCGAGTAAAGCGGATCTCCGCCTGCCCCACGGATCACCCGCACCGGTCGTTGATCGAGTTGACTCCGTACGAGGCCAATATTGCCTTGTACAAGCTTCTGATCGTTGATTTGCCGGCCTGTGCTCGGGTCTCGCCCGCCCTGGCCGGTGTAAATGATGACGTCACCGTGGTCTTCATCATCGGGGTAGCCGCCGGACACGACGATCGAATCTGCGCCATCCTTACCGCCGGAGATGCCGCCTTGGTTCGGACCGTGCAGCCCTGCCAGTCGCAACTCCTGACGGTTGGCGAACAGGGTGCCTTCCGGACAACCCGGAATCTCGCCGTACTCACGTTGCGCCACGGCACTGACCCTAAGCCACTCGTTGGCGATCAGTCAGTAACAGAGCAGACACAGGTGTGGCTTTTGCCAAGACCACGCCACACAAGAGACCCCACGGCTTACCGCGGGGTCTCTTGGAAGCGCGCCCGTAGGGATTCGAACCCCAAACCTTCTGATCCGTAGTCAGATGCTCTATCCGTTGAGCTACGGGCGCATCGTCTTCAGTTTTACCCGACCGGGTCGGGCTGGCGCTCGGCTGGGCCGAACCCCGGCGGAGGCTCCGGGATTTGAACCCGGGAGGGGGAGACCCCCTACCGCATTAGCAGTGCGGCGCCATAGACCAGACTAGGCGAAGCCTCCCAGCTCGTGAGCACTGACCATAGCGTACACGTCCACGCCAGGGCTTTCCGACCCACCCCCTCCTCCGGGTGGGCCGGCGGCCCCGTCAACGGCGTGACCGGCTCATTCGCCACTCGCGTAGGCCACGAACGGGCCCAGCGAGTCCGGGTTCGCCAGCGCGTCGCGGCTGACGGCGGTGTCCGGGTCGACGCCACGGAGGATCTTCTTCACCGGGACCTCGCACTTCTTGCCGTTCAGCGTGCGCGGTACGGCGTCGACCACGACGAAGCGGTCGGGCACGTGCCGCGGGGAGAGTGCCTTGCGCAGCTCCCGGCGCAGTCCCGGCTCGATGTCCTCCAGCGACGCGCCCTCGGACAGCACGAGGAAGCACAGCAGCTCCCCCTCCTCGTTGGCCGAGGTGTCGATGACCAGCGAGTCGCGGACGTCGTCGAAGCCCTCCACGACCCGGTAGAACTCGGCGGTGCCCATGCGCACGCCGCCGCGGTTCAGCGTCGAGTCGCTGCGGCCGTAGATGATCGCCGAGCCGCGGTCGGTGATCTTGATCCAGTCGCCGTGCCGCCACACGCCGGGGAAGTCCTCGAAGTACGACTCGCGCAGGCGGGTGCCGTCCGGGTCGTTCCAGAAGGACACCGGCATCGACGGCATCGGCTCGGTGATCACCAGCTCCCCGACCCGGTCGACGAGCTCGTTGCCGACGTCGTCGTAGGCGGCCACCGCCGCGCCGAGGGAGCGGCAGGACAGCTCACCCAGCCACACCGGCACGTCCGGGGACGCGCCGACGAACGCGGTGCACAGGTCGGTGCCGCCGGACACGGACGCGATCTGCACGTGTCCGCCCACCTCGTCGGCGATCCAGCGGAAGCCGTCGGTGGTCAACGGGGCGCCGGTGGAACCGAGCGTGCGCAGCGCGGAGAGGTCGAACTCGGCCGCGGGACGCAGCCCCTCCTTCAGGCAGCTCTGCACGAACGGCGCGGAGGTGCCGAAGTAGGTCACCTCGTGCCGCTCGGCCAGCCGCCACAGGGTCCGCAGGTCCGGGTGGCCGGGGCTGCCGTCGTACAGGACCACGGTCGTGCCCACCAGCAGGCCGGAGACCAGGAAGTTCCACATCATCCAGCCGGTGGTGGTGAACCAGAGGAACCGGTCGGCCGGCCCGAGGTCGCTGTGCAGGGTCAGCATCTTCAGGTGTTCGAGGGTGATGCCGCCGTGCCCCTGCACGATGCCCTTCGGCAGACCGGTCGTCCCCGACGAGTACAGCACCCACAGCGGGTGGTCGAACTCGACCGGTTCGAACTCCAGGTCCGCGCCGGCGTGCTCGTCGAGCAGCGCGTCCCAGTCGAGCGCGCCCGGCATGCTGCCGTCGCCCTCGTAGTCCACCAGCACCGTGGCGGCCAGGCCGGGCAGGTCGGCGCGCAGCTGCTCGACCGTCGGCCGGACGTCGAACGAGCGGCCGTTGTAGACGTAGCCGTTCACGGCGACGAGGACCTTCGGCTCGATCTGGGTGAACCGGTCGGCGACAGCGCGCACACCGAAGTCGGGCGAGCACGACGACCACACCGCACCGAGGCTGGCGGTGGCGAGGAAGGCCACCAGGGTCTGCGGGCAGTTCGGCGCGAGCGCGACCACCCGGTCGCCCTTCGCGACACCGAGGTCGGACAGCGCCGAGCGCATCGCCGCGACCTGCGCCCGGAGCACACCGAAGGTCAGCTGCTCCGAGATCCCGTCCTCGCGCTCGAAGAGGATCGCGACGTCGTCGTCCGCTTTGGCCGCGCCGGCGACGTCCCGACCGAGCGCGTGCTCGGCGTAGTTCAGCGTGCCGCCGGAGAACCAGCGCACGCCCGGCATCGTGTCCCCGGACAGCACCTCACCCGGCTCGTCGTGCCAGCGCACACCGAGGTACTCGGCCAGCGCGGACCAGAACTCGGGCACCGATCCGGTGGAGAACGACCACAGCTGGTCGTAGTCGTCCACCCGCACGCCACGCTGCCGGTGCAACCAGCGCCGGAAATCCGCGATCCGGGTGCGCTCCACCTGCTGCTCGCTCGGCCGCCACAGGACTTCGGGTTCGTCAGCGTCAGCACTCATGGGCCGCAGCTTAGGCCACGCCAGGGGCCGCCCACCCCGTCCGGAAACCACACGATTCCCACGCCGCGGGTGTTGCCGTGAAGGGCACTTTCCCTGCGTCACACGCCGTGAGGGGCACATTCACTGCGTCACAGGCAGGGAAAGTGCCCCTCACGGCAAACGACGGGTGCCCGGGCTGGTCAGCGGAGGTGGGCGTCGAACCAGGCCAGGGTGCGTTCCCAGGCTTCGGCGGCGGCGTCCGGGGCGGTGTCGAAGCGGTGGCTGGCGCCCGCGTAGCGGACGACGTTCGTCGCGACCTTCGCCGCGGACGCGGCCTCGCGGAGGTGTTCCACCTCCGCCTCGCCGGTCTGGTCCCCGTCGTCGCCGTACAACCCCAGCCACGGACTCCGCAGCCCGCCGGCGATGTCGGTCAGTGCCGGCAGTTCGGGCGAGGCAGGGGTGGTCAGGCCCCGGCCGCCGACACTCACCGCCGCGCCGAGCTCGCGGTTGGCCGCCACCACCAGTGACGCCGTTCCCCCCAGGTCGAAACCGACGACGCCGAGCAGGTCGCCCCGGATGCCCCGGTCGTCCACCAGCCACGCCAACGTCGTGTCGGTGACCGACAGCAGGTCCTGCCCGCTGTGCCTGCCGTCGAGGTCCTGCAGGTGCGGCGTCACCGCGAGCCACCCTTCAGCGGCCAGCGACGAGACCAAGATTCGCGCCTCGTCGGTCACGCCGCCCACCTCGTGCAGCACCACCAGGCCGCCGCGCACCGCACCGTCGGGTTCGGCGTAGGTCATGGTGACACCCCGCCCGTCGGCGCGCTCGTAGTCGTGCGTGTGCGTCTGCGTCATGGGTCCACTCAACCACTGTTACTGCACCCGAGGTCAACGTCGACCGGAAGATATCGGACGGGATATAGGTTGGTCCCGGAATGTTTTCTCGACGCCGAGGAGCCGCCATGTCCCCCACCGTCCCGACCCGCGCCGACCTCGCGGCACTGCCCCCCTACGTCCCCGGCCGCACCGTCCCGGGGGCGATCAAGCTCGCCAGCAACGAGGTCCCGGGCGGCCCGTTACCGAGCGTCTCGGACGCGATCGCGCGGGCGACGGCGGAGGTCAACCGCTATCCGGACATGGGCGCGTGGGCACTGGTGGACCGCCTCGCCCGGGAGCTCGACGTGCCCGGGGAGCGGGTCGCCGTGGGCTGCGGCTCGGTGTCGCTGTGCCAGCAGTTCGTCCAGGCGCTGTGCGAACCGGGCGACGAGGCGCTGTTCGCGTGGCGCTCGTTCGAGGCGTATCCGATCGTGGCGCAGGTGGGCAACGCCACACCCGTGCGCGTCCCGCTGACCGACTCCCACCACCACGACCTGACGGCGATGCGGGACGCCATCACCGACAGGACCCGGGTGGTGTTCGTGTGCAACCCGAACAACCCGACCGGTACCGCGGTGCGCCGCGCGGAGCTGGTCGAATTCCTCGACGCCGTACCCGAGAACGTTCTCGTGGTGCTCGACGAGGCCTACCGCGAGTTCGTCACCGACCCGGACGTGCCCGACGGGCTGGAGTTCACCGGCCGGCCGAACGTCGCGGTGCTGCGCACGTTCTCCAAGGCGTACGGCCTGGCGGGGCTGCGGGTCGGCTACGCCGTGGCCACCGCGCCGGTGATCGAGGCGGTGCGCAAGGTGTACGTCGCGTTCAGCGTCAACGCGCTCGCGCAGACGGCGGCCCTGGCCTCCCTGGACGCCAGGGAGGAGCTGCTCGCCCGCTGCGCCGACATCGTGCGGGAGCGCACCCGCGTGTACGACGCGCTCACCGCCGCCGGCTACGCCGTGCCGGAGACGCAGGCGAACTTCGTGTGGCTGCCCCTGGGCGGGCGTACGGACGCCTTCGCCGAGCACGCGCTGGAGCACAAGGTGGTCGTGCGCCCGTTCACCGGGGAGGGTGTGCGGATCACCGTGGGCACCCCGGAGGAGAACGACGTGCTGCTGGAGGCGGCCCGCACGTTCCCGGGCTGACCCGGTGCGGCCGGGCCACCCGCGGCGGTCTCCCCGGCCGTTCCACGCGGGAGCCCGGCCGACCGCGGACCGCCGCACGGAGGTACACGCGAGAGCTCGCGGGCACGGAACGACGACTCGCGGGCTTGAGGTGTCAACTCGCGGGTCTGGGGTGGCGACTCGCGGGCATGGAGCGGCGACTCGCGGGGTGGGTCAGCGGAGGAGGAGTTGGATCATGGCGGCGAGGCCGATGGTGACGATGACGGCGCGCAGGGCCTTCGGGGACAGCTTGCGGCCGATGCGGGCGCCGAGCAGGCCGCCGACGACGGAGCCGACCGCGAGTAGGGCCACGGCGGCCCAGCTGATCGGGGCCACGAAGGCGTAGACGGCACCGGCGACCACGTTGACCACGGCGGCGAGCACGTTCTTGATGCCGTTGAGCCGCTGCAGCGACTCGGTCATCAGCATCCCCATCACCGCCATGAGCATCACGCCCTGGGCAGCGGTGAAGTAGCCGCCGTAGACGCCGATGAGGAAGATCAGCGCGACCAGCAGGACGGTGCCGCCCGCCCCGCGTCCGCCGGACTCCCCGCGGTCCGTGGCCCGCTTCTCGCGGCGGGCGAGCACCCACGTCGACACCCGTGGCTGGATGAGCACGAGCACGACGGCGAGGCCGATGAGGAACGGCACCACCGTCTCGAAGGCGTCCGGCGGCAGCGACAGCAGCAGGATCGTGCCGCCGATCGCACCGACGAGCGACGCGGGCGTGAACACCAGGAGGTTCCGCCACTGGCCGCCGAGTTCGTGGCGGTACCCGATGGCGCCGCTGATGCTGCCGGGGGCCAGCCCGATCGCGTTCGACGTCGTCGCGGTGACCGGCGGGTAGCCGAGCGCGACGAGCACGGGGAACGTCACCAGCGTGCCGGACCCCACGACCGTGTTGATCATTCCCGCCCAGACGCCGGCGACGGCGATCAGGACCGCATGCCACCAGATCATCGCGCACTCACGTCGGCCGACCCTAGGACGGACGGCGGGCAACACCTCCGGCAGCACCCGAAAGGGTGGCCGGTGTCACTGGCGGGGGCCCTTTTTCGATCTTCGTCCACGTTTCACCTCCCCCCTACCGGGTAGTCGTCTGCGACGAGCCGTCGCACGAGGGAGGTACGAGTGGACACTGCGAGGTTGCGCGAGCTGGTCACGGCCGACGGCCCGTTCGCCTCGGTCTACTTCGAGGACACGCACGACACCGAGGACGCGTCCAAGCGACTCGAACTGAAGTGGCGTGAGCTGCGCGAACAGTTGTCCGGGCAGGGGGCGGACACCTCGATGCTGGACGCGCTGGAGGCGTCGGTACTCGAAGGCGAGGTGCCCGTCGGGGTCAGCGGCCGCGCCCTGATCGCGGTCGGCGACGCGGTAATGCTCGACCAGCACCTCAGCGAACCGCCCGCCGCCAGTGTCGCCCGCCTGTCCGAGCGGCCGTACCTCGTGCCGCTGGCCGAACACGGGGAACTGCCCCCGCCGCACGTGGTCGCCGTCGTGGACAGCGTCGGCGCCGACATCACCGCCGTCGACGAGCGGGGGAACATCGTGGACGCGCGGACCGTTGAGGGCAATGAACACCACATCCACAAACCGCGGGGTGGTGCCTGGGCACACCGCAACATCCAGCAGCACGCCGAGGAGCTGGTGAAGCAGAACATCGAACTCGCCGCCGACCATGTCGGGTCCGTCGCCCGGCGGATCGGCGCGAGTCTCGTGGTCTCGGCGGGTGCCCCGGAACCGCGCAAGGCGCTGATCGAGGCGCTGCCGGAGACCGTCCGGGAGCACGCCACCGAGGTCGGCAGCGGCGGCAGGCACCAGGGGTCGAGCGAGCAGGAGCTCAACACCGAGGTCAACGAGCTGCTCACGGAGGCGACCCGACAGCGTCGGGAGAACGGCGTGGAACGGTTCACCGCCGCACTGGCCAAGCCCACCGGGCTCGCCGTACAGGGGCTGGAGGCGGTCACCACGGCGCTGCGTGAGGCCAACGTCGAGACGCTGCTCGTGGGGGATCCGGGGGACGCGGAGGTTTCCGTGGGCTCCGAGCCGTACCTGCTGGCCGTCCAGGAGGAGGCGTTGCGGACCCTCGGCGACGAGAACGTCCGCCGCGCCCGCGCCGACGAGGCGCTGCCCGTCGCCGCGACGATGACCGACGCCGACGTCATCCATGTGGGCGATCGAGTCGACCTCACCGAGGGATTCGGCGCGATACTGCGGCACGACTGAGGGAGGGAGAGCGCGATGAGGACTACCGTAGGCGGACAACGTTGAACGGTCGGCAAAACACCGAGGTGACAGTGACCGAGACCAAGCCGCCGTCCAGTGACGTCGGGGCACAGGACGACATCGAACTCCGGCTCGGGGCGAGCCTGGTGCACCTGCCCATCATCCGGTCGGTCGCGGCGAGCATCGCCATGCGCGCGGACTTCGACCTCGACGCGATCTCGGATCTGCGGCTCGCCGTCGACGAGGCCTGTTCGACGTTGATCACCCGTGCCGTCGAGGGCAGCACGATGGTGTGCCGGTTCACGATCAGCGAGGACCAATTGCGTTTCCGGGGTGCCGTCACCTCCGGCGAGGCCGACGCCCCGAGCACGGCGTCCTTCGGGTGGCGGGTGCTGACCACGCTCGCCGATTCGGCCGAGGCCTGGGCGGAACCGGGGACGCAGAACGGGCAACGGAACTGGATTCACATCGAGCTCGCGAAACGGAAGCCGACTCTTACGTGACCGAATCGACCACACAGGGACCGCGCACCCCGTCGGACGACTACGAACACCTCAATCCGCTGTTCGAGGAGTTCGTCGATCTCGACGAGGAGAATCCGCGACGGGCCGAGCTCCGGCAGGAGCTGGTCACCGGGTTCCTGCCACTCGCCGAGCACATCGCCCAGCGGTTCTCGGGTCGTGGCGTGGCCAAGGAGGACCTGGTCCAGGTGGCCCGGGTCGGGTTGATCAACGCGGTCGACCGGTTCGATCCCCGGCGCGGTTCGGACTTCCTGTCCTTCGCCGTCCCCACCGTGATGGGCGAGGTCCGCAGGCACTTCCGGGACACCGGCTGGGTGATCCGCGTGCCGCGCAGGCTCAAGGAACTGCACCTGTCGATCAACAATGCGAGCACCCAGCTGTCACAGCGGCTCGGCCGGGCGCCGACGCCGAGCGAGATCGCCCAGCACCTCGGCCTGAGCGCCGAGGAGGTCTTCGAGGGGCTGGAGGCGGGCAACGCCTACCACTCGATGTCGCTGGACGAGGTGCTCTCCGCCGACACCGAGAATCTCGCGCTGGGGGACACCCTCGGCGAGGAGGACGCGGCGTTGGCGGGGGTCGAGAACCACGAGACGCTGCAGCCGCTGGTCAAGCAGCTGCCGGAGCGGGAACGCACGATCCTGGCGCTGCGATTCGTACACAACATGACGCAGACCCAGATCGCCGAACGCATCGGGATCTCGCAGATGCACGTCTCCCGGTTGCTCGCGCGGACGCTGAAGAAGCTGCGCAGCGGACTCGTCGATGAGGACCAGCTGTGACCACCCGAGCGGGTGGTCACACACTGTCACCCGGAGCGGGCTCGCTGCACTGAAGGGCGCACATCGCCCACAGGAGGGTGTCCCTCGACGGACGGTCGGAGGCTCCCCCGCCCGGGCCCAACGGGGGCCCACCGGCGACCACACCCCACTGTCGTGGCGTTTCCCCAGCTCATCTGCGGGTATACGGCTCGCATGGCGGATCAGGACGCGCTGGACGCAACGTCTGCGACACCGCGCCCTCGACACTCTGCGGATGATCGGGCGGGCGCGGCAGCACAACAGCAGCGGTCACTCTACGTGATAGAACGTGACGATGCGTCGAGCCTGCACTACGAGTTCCGGCTCGAGATCGGCGATGCGCTCGTGTCCTGGGCGATCCCCAGCGAGCCGTCCCTGGATCCGGGCGACAAGCGGCTCGCCATCCGGACCGGCGACATCCCGGCCGGGCGCGCGACACCGACGACGGCGGCGCTGGTGTGGGACTCCGGCACGTTCGACAACGTCACCGACGAACCGGTGGAGCGCGGCCTCACGGCGGGTCGGCTGAATTTGTGGCTGGAGGGGCGCAGGCTGCGCGGCGCGTTCGACATGATCCGCACCAGGGAGAGCCCCGTCCAGGAGCAGTGGCTGCTGATCAAGCGGGACGACCGGGACGCCACCCCGGACGGCCGGGCCCACACCGGGCCGGTGGTCGGCGCCCGGGCACCCGACGACACGGAGTGAGCCGGAGGAGTCGTGGCACGAGCCATCTGGAGCGGGGCCCTCAACTTCGGTCTGGTGACCGTGCCGGTCGAGCTCTACAGCGCCACCCAGGACCACACGGTGCACTTCCGGCAGTTCCAGCGCGGCACCGCCGACCGGATCCGCTACAAGCGGGTGAACGAACGCACCGGCGAGGAGGTCCCCTACGACGAGATCGTCAAGGGCTACGACCTCGGCGGTGACGAGTACGTGATCGTCGAACCGGAGGAACTGGACGAGGTCGCCCCCGGGCGCTCCCGCACGATCGACATCGACGCCTTCGTGGACCTCGACGAGATCGATCCCGTCTACTTCAGCAAGACCTACTGGCTCGCCCCGGCCCGGGAGGAGTTCGGCCGCGCCTACAGCCTGCTGATCGACGCGATGGGCCGGACCAACCGGGCGGGGTTGGCCCGGTTCGTCATGCGCGGCAAGGAGCACATCGCCGCGGTCCGCTCCGGGGACGGCGTCCTGGTGCTGAACACCCTGCTGTTCCCGGAGGACATCCGGGAGCCGGCGAAGGAGATCAGCAAACTGCCGCAGGGCGACCAGGCCCGTGGCAAGGAGGTCGACATGGCGGTCAGCCTCATCGAGTCGATGGCCGACGAGTGGCGTCCCGAGGAGTACCACGACACCTATACCCAGCGGGTCCTGCAGCTCATCGAGGACAAGCGCGCGGGCCGCACCATCACCCCGGCCGAGTCGCCGCCGGAGGCGACCAAGGTGGTCGACCTGTTCGACGCCCTGTCCCGCAGCGTCGAGGGGCGCAGGCGCGACGGTCAGCCCGCGGAGGAGCCCGCGCGGGAAGCCGACGGCGGGCGGAAACCGGCCCGCGGCGGGAAGCGTGCCGCCGGGAAGCGGGACGAGGACACCGGTGCGGGGAAGGCCGGGGACGGTGAGCAGGCGGAAAAGCCCGGACGGACACGGTCCGGGTCCGACCTGTCCGAGCTGACCAAGGCCGAACTCGATCGCCGGGCCCGGGACCTCGGGATCAGGGGCCGCTCGAAGATGAACCGCGCGGAGCTGGAGCAGGCGGTCGGCGAGGCCGAACGGGGTCCGGAGCGCAGACGCGCCTCCTGACCCCGACCGGCCGTGGGCCGACCTGCCGGACGACAACAACTGTCGGGCATGACGAACTGTCGGGCATTACGTCGGGGGCGGTCGGGCACCTACGATCCCCGGGTGGTCCGAGGGTTGTCCGCACGTGTCCGTACCGTGCTCCGCACCAGCGTGGGTTTCGCCACGATCGGGATCGGCACCAGCTTCTGCGGTGCCGGTCTGGTGCTGTTGCTGCTGCTCCTGCTGGACATCCCCGCCGAGGTCGGCGACGACCGCTGGATCGTGCTGGTCTGCGCGGGCGGGTACGTGCTGCTGGCATTCGTCATCGGCACGGCGTGGACGGTGTTCCTGCAGCGCCGCACCGTGGTGTGGTTCCTCGCCGGGCGCCGACCGGGCCCGGCGGAGGCGGCGCGGGCGCTGCGCATCCCCGTCGACCTCGCCACGGTCAGCGGAACACTCTGGGTGGGCGGCGCGGTGGCCCTGGGGGTGCTCACCGCCGTCTTCGGGTCGTGGCTGGACGCCATGGGCGTGGTGCTGGCGATCGTGCTCGGCGGCCTGGCCACGGTGGGGATGACCTACCTCGCCAGCGAACGGATCGCCCGGCCGCTGATGTCGCTGGCACTGGCCGTCGCGTCGCCCGTGGGTGGACGGCTGCCCGCGACCGTGCTGCGCAGGCTCGTGGTCGCGTGGAGCCTGGCCAGCGGGGTGCCGTTGTTCGGGGTGCTGCTGGTGGTGCTGCCGCCGGACGTGGGCACCGGCGACCCGACGCTGACCCTGGTGTCCCTGGCGGTGATCGGCCTGGTGGTGGGGGCGCTGGGCACGGGGCTGCTCGCCCGCGGGGTCGCCGCCCCGCTGCACCAGCTGCGGCTGGCGCTGGACGACATCGCCCGGGGCCGCCGCGACATCGCGATCGACCTGAACGACGCGAGCGAGATCGGGATGCTGCAGGCCTCGGTCAACGACCTGGCCTCCGGGTTGGCCGAGCAGGAACGGCTCCGCGACCTGTTCGGCAGGCACGTCGGTGACGACGTGGTGCGGCACGCGCTGGAGCACGGGATCTCGCTGTCCGGCGACGTGCGCACGGTGACGGCGCTGTTCGTCGACGTCGTCGACTCGACCGCGCTGGCCGTGAACACCCCGCCCGAGGAGGTCGTGCGCCGGCTGAACGGGCTGTTCACCGACGTCGTCCGGGCGGTGGACACGCACGGCGGACTGGTCAACAAGTTCCAGGGGGACGCCGCGCTGTGCGTGTTCGGGGCGCCGACCCCGCACACCGACGCGGCGACGGCGGCGCTGCGCGCGGCACGGCTCATCCGGGACTCCGCGCGCGAACGCGGTGAGCTGGACCTGGGCATCGGGGTCGCCACCGGGCAGGTGTTCGCGGGCCAGCTGGGCACCCGCAGCCGACTGGAGTACACGGTGATCGGCGACGCGGTGAACGAGGCCGCCCGGCTGACCGAGCAGGCCAAGGACCTCCCCGGCCGCATCCTCGCGGGCCACGACACCGTCGACGCGGCCGCCGGGGCCGAACGGGCCTACTGGCGCCACCATGCCGACCTCCCGCTGCGCGGCCGCGACTCCGACACGCGCGCGTTCACCGCCGTCGTCGCGTGAGGCGGCCCGTGCCTGCTCACTCCGCCAGGATGAGCCGGGGCCACCGCAGCAGCGCCGAGCCCCAGGTGACTCCGGCGCCGAACGCCGTCATCAGGACGCGGTCCCCGGCGGAGAGGGTGCCGTCCGCGACGGCGTCGGCCATCGCCAGCGGGATCGACGCCGCGCTGGTGTTGCCGGTGTGCTCGATGTTGGTCACCAGGCAGTCGGCGGGCAGGCCGAGATTCTTCGCGGTGGTCTGCAGGATGCGCAGGTTGGCCTGGTGCCCGACGAACCGGTCGACGTCGCCCGCGGTCCATCCCGCCCGGTCCAGCACGGCACGCGACGACTCGGCCATCCGGGCCGTCGCGTGCCGGAACACGGCGGGCCCCTGCATCGAGAAGTAGCGGTCGCGCGGATCCTCGGAGCTGGGGCACCGGGTGCCTCCCGCGGGCACCATCAGCAGGTCGGCAAGCTCGCCGTCGCTGTGCAGGTCGAACGGCCCCACCGCGCCCGGTTCGTCGGCCGTCCCCGCCCGCAGCACCATCGCGCCCGCGCCGTCGCCGAAGATGGGCACGGTGCCGCGGTCCGCGGGGTCGAGCAGCGTGGTGAAGGCGTCCGCGCCCACCAGGAGCACCCGCCGCGCCGCCCCGGCGGCGATCAGTCCGGTGGCGGTGGCGAGCGCGTAGACGAAACCGCTGCACACGGCGTTCACGTCGAACGCCGCCACCGCACCCAGTCCGAGCCGGCTGGCGACCTGGGGAGCGCTGGCCGGGCAGGGGTGATCCGGTGTCGCGGTCGCGAGCACCACGGCGTCGACCGCCTCTCCGTTCGTCCCGCCTGCCCCTCGTCCCGTGCCGCCGTCCCCGGTGGCCGCCGCCGAGCGCAGCGCGCGGTCCCCGGCCTCGACCGCCATGTCCACAGTGGAGAGGCCGGGATCGATGACGTGCCTGCTCGCGATGCCGGTCCGGGTGCGGATCCACTCGTCCGAGGTGTCCAGGCGCCGAGACAGTTCGTGGTTGTCCACCGTCCTCGGCGGCAGCCACCCACCGAGACCGGCCAACACCGCCGCGACACCGAGGTCCTGCGTGGACACCTGCACTCCTCCACGGGGCCGGCATCGGGGAATCACGGATCGGAGGACCGGCCTGCGCCCACTTCTATGGGATACTTTCCGGTAGAGGATTGCCGTGTGAGTGGCATCACAACAGCGTCGCCGCGTCCACCCCGGTCAGGGGGAATCGGGGCCCCGGGTCGACCGTCACGCGGCCAAGCGGTCAGCCCCGGTCCCACCGCTCGGCCACGTGCCGGTGGCCGCGCCGGTCGTGGCCGTGGCGGTCGTGGCCGTGGTGGTCGTGGCCGTGGTGGTCGTGGCCGTGGTGGTCCGGGGAGTCGCAAGGCTCCTCCGAGCCGCGCGGGTCCCGGGTGTCCCGGGGGTGCCCGGGGTCCGTGGAGCCCGGGGATTCGCGGTACCGCCGGTATCGCTCGGCGATCTCCACGAACCACTCGGCGACCGAGGCCTCCGGACGGTCCAACCGTGCGGTGCCGGGATCCGTCCGCCCGCCGTCGGCAGCGGACCCCGGTGCCGTCGACCGCTCCGGGACACCGATCGCGTCGGTGGTGTGTGGCCGCGACCGCCACCTCGTTCCGGACCGCCACCTCGTTCCGAACCGCCGCCGGGTCCGGCGTTCCGAGCCCTGTGGGGCCGGGCTCCCCGGTGCCGTGCCCGGTCCGGGGATCGTCCGGTTCCTCGGCAGGAGCCGGTTCGTCCGGGGAAGCGGCCCCGCGGTGCGGACCGTCGGCGGGGCCGGGTCCGGGACTCTCGGCCGCGACGGGCGGGGGTTCGGTGTCCCCGGTGGTCCCGGGGCGGGTCGAC
>NZ_KB912573.1:27234-29712 GCF_000383775.1 Saccharomonospora halophila 8 | reverse complement strand
GGGCGGGGCGGTCGGCGAGCCGGTGCCCGCGGGCCCGGTCGCCGTACCCTCCGGCGGGGCGGACTGATCATCGTCGGGCCCGCCGCAGGCGGTCCCCAGCAGAGCGGCGCACATCGCACCCACCAGTAAGCGCTTCATCGTGGCCCACGCTACTGCGCCCGTGTCCCGTCCGCGCGTCCGAGGTCGCGCCCTCCCGGCCGGTCGTACCGGCGCAGGCGGTGGGTACCGGACCCGCCGGGGTCGTCGCCGTCCATCCCACCGATGGCGAGCGTGCTGGGCGCCTCCGTCCGGGCCAGCCGGGCCGCCTCGGCCACCGCGTCGCGTTTGCGGCACCACCGGGACAGCACCGCGCCTTCCCGCCGGACGAGCCAGGTCAGCGAGTCCGGGGAGAACCGGAACACCACCGAGTACCGCGTCGCCATCGCCCCCTCCTTTGTCGCAGTTCCGCAACAGCGTATCGGTACCGCAAGGAGTGTGGCAGCAACGACACACCCCTGTGATAGTGAAAGCGGAACGGACGGAAGGCGGGGAGATGGAAGGCCGGATGGACGCGCGTCGCCTCTACGACGCCCTGGACGCCCAGCGCAGGGCACAGGGCATCTCGTGGCGGCAGCTCGCCGAGCGGGCGGGGGTGAGCCCGTCCCTGCTGAGCCGGATGGGCAACGGGCAGCGCCCCGACCTCGACGGGTTCATCGCACTGGTGCAGTGGCTCGGCACCCCCGCCGAGGAGTTCATGGTGGAGCCCGGTGGACACCGGGACACGACCGTCAGTCTCGAGACGCAGCTCGCGTTGCTGCTGCGCGCCCGGGACGACCTCACCGAGGCGGACAAGGACTACCTGCTGGACATCCTCGGCGCCACCATGCGGCGGATCAAGGCGGACCGGCGGGAGGAGTGAGGTGGCCCTGCGGCACGGTTTCAAGGCGACCGCGCGACGGCTCGCGCTCGACGTGCGGGCGGAGCTGGGGGTGGACGCGTTCGCGCCGCTCGACCCGTACGCCCTCGCGGACCTCTACGGCATCCCGGTGTTCGACCTGAGCGCACCGTGGCTGCCCGCCGACGCCGTGCGGCACTTCACCGGGACCGCCGCGTCCTCCTTCTCCGGCGCCCTGCTGTCCACCGGCACGGCCACGGTGATCGTGGAGAACCACGTCCACGACGACACCCGCCGCCGGTCCACGGTCGCCCACGAGATGGCGCACGTACTGCTGGAACACGAGTTCGGTGTGCTGGTCACCGACGGCACCGGGTGCCGACCCGGCCCACGGCCGACGTCGTCCACGTCGGTCGAGCAGGAGGCCACGGAACTGTCCGGGGAACTGTTGGTGCCGTGCGACGCGGCCCGCGCGGCGGCGTTCCGCGACTGGACGGACGCCTCGGTCGCCCGGCACTACCGGGTGAGCGAGCGCCTCGCCCGGTGGCGGATGAACGTCACCGGCGCCCGCCGCATCGCCTGCCGCACCCGTGCCAAGCGGCCACCGGGTTTCCGGTACCGCTCCCCGACACCGGCCCACGGCGAGTGAGCGTGCGCCGGACCGGGTCGCCGGAGATGCCCGGCGACCCGTCCCGGTCAACTCGTCTCGGACCTCCTGCCGTGCACGGCGATGGCGTAGATGGCCACCACGTCGACGGCGATGATCGTCAGCGCCCACACGGGGAACGCGGGGATGAATCCCATGCTCACGATCGCGCTGATCGAGGCGATGGCGATCCCCGCGACCCGTGCCCAGGTCTGTCCGGTGAACAGGGCGAGCGCGGTGGCCACGGCCAGCGCACCGATCCCGAGGTGCACCCAGCCCCAGATCACGTAGTCCAGGTTCAGCGCGAGGCTGCTCTCGCTGACCGCGTAGAACGCGCTGTTCAGGACCGTGGTCAGTCCCACGATCAACTGGAAGGCCCCGATCAGCCCCAGCACCGACGAGGCGAACATGATGCCTGCGGGCCCGCCGAAGACCTGACCACCGGGCTGCACTGCGGAGGGACCCTCCGTCCGGGCGCGGACGGCCTCGGTGTCCGGACCGCGGGTCTGCGGCGGGACGCGTTGGGTGCCGACCCGCTCGGTCTGCTGTGCCTGGGGGTTCTGCGACGTCTCACTCATGACGGTCCCTTCGACGACATCACGGATGGCACCTCCACGATCGGACGCCACCCCCACCCGCACATCATGCGTGGCGGATGAATCGGCCCCGTGCCGACGGGATCCGGGACCACCGGCGGCACGTCCGGCCCCTCGGCCGTCCCGGCCGGGGTCTTTCGTCCGTGGTGCGACCTCTGCCGCACCACCTACCGTCACGGTCAGGAAGGGCGAGCAGGAAAGGCGAGCCACCAGGGCGGTCGCGCGTCGGCACCGCGACGTGTCGCACCGCGACGACGCACACGGCGTCGGGAAGGTGGGTGCCGGTGGACATCGGGCCCGGGCGGGGCGACCTCATGCGGGAACCCGGCACGGACGGCCCCTCGGGGCGCCGGGCCGGGTGG
>NZ_KB912573.1:24946-27134 GCF_000383775.1 Saccharomonospora halophila 8 | reverse complement strand
GTCTCGGGGCGGGTCGACGGGCCCGCCGCGCCGGAGTCGCCGTCGGCCACCACGGGGGAGGGTCCGTGCGGCCGGACATCGCGGTCGGTGACGGCGCCGATCGCGACGATCAACATCAACACCGCCGCCGCCGCTCCGGCGAGGCTGGACCGGGGGACCCGCGGCACCACGTCCGACGGTTCCTCCTCCGGGTCGGCCCCGGTGTACCGCGGAACCACCGGAGTACTCGCGCAGAGAATGCCCGTCCGGTCGAGCAACCCCTCGTCGTGCGGTGTCCTGCGCAGGACGTCGGGCGCCATCACGGTCGTCCCTCCATCGCCACGCACCCCCGCCAATCGCTGCACATCCCGTAACGTCCCCCGACGCACGCGCCCACCGAAAAGATCCACTCGGTGTTTACCGCCCCGATCGGCCGCTGTCACGCGTGAACTCCGGTCACCTGACAAACACGACTCGATCGAGTGAATACCGGGGCACCGACCCGTCGGAGACGGGCCGTTTCCCAGGTCGCGCCGCACTCCCCGCCCGAGGCAGTAGACCCGACACCTGCTTCACTGTGCGTCTCCGACGGCAAGATTCGCCCGAATGGCGCATTACCTGAGCGCCGCTCGGACGTCTTTCTTAGTAGAGGACCGCGCGCGCCAGGCGGGCGGCACGGAGGAACAGGGAGCGTGCCGTGGACGACAACGCCAACAACGCCGTACAGCCGAACAACGCCGTACAGCAGAGCCAGTTCGTGTATCTCAACGGCTGCGCGAGCCCGGTTCTGTCGAGACTCGCCTTCACGGTGGACGAGCCCTTCACGGTGGCCCTCGCCTTCCGGGTGGAGCCGGGCGAGTGGGTCGAGTGGGAGTTCGCCCGCGACCTGTTGCTCACGGGGCTGTCCGAGCCCGCGGGGATCGGCGACATCCGCATCCGGCCCGACCTCTCGGCGCGGGACGACCGCTCGGCCGGGACCGGAGACGTGCTCGTCATCGAACTGGAGTCGCCCGACGGCTACGCGACCGTGGAGATCAGCAGGCAGGACGTGTGCCTGTTCCTCGACGAGACCCTCTCCCGGGTTCCGCCGGGCTCCGAGGGGCGGTACCTCGACCTGGACGCGGTGATCGCGAACCTCACCACCGCACGTCCCTGACCGCACCACCCGTCGCCGGTGATGCGGTCAGGGACGGACCGGTCGGCCGCGACCCGCTTCCCCCGACCCGCTCAGCCGCAGGCGCCCTTGTCCGACAGCACCCGGTTCAGCGACTCGGTGACGGTCTCGGTGGAGAGCTCGCCGTCGGCCACCGCCCGCTCCAGCCGGTCGAGCACCGGGCCGACGTCGCCCCCGGACGACCACAGCGGCCGGTCCGCGCCGGCCTGCAGCGCCCGCAGCACCGCCTCCGGCAGCGGGTAGCGGTCGGAGATCGCCCGCATGGCGCCCAGGTCGTCGGTGAGCACGACCCCGTCGAAGGAGTAGTCCTGCCGGAGCAGCTCGTAGGCGGGCGCGGACACCGACGCCGGTTCGCCGTCGGTGAGCCCCGGCACGTTGAGGTGTCCGACCATGACGCCGGTGTCGGCGGGGAACTTCCCGAGGCTCTCGTAGGGCACCAGGTCGCGCTCCCGGAGTTCGTCGAGCGGCGGCGTGGTCACCAGCTCCTGGTGCGAGTCACCGTCGGCGCGGCCGTGTCCGGGGAAGTGCTTGACCACCGGCCGGATACCGGCCTCCGCGAGCCCCTCGGAGAAGGCGAGCGCGTACTCGGTGGCGGTCTGCGGATCGGCGCTGAACGAGCGGTCACCGATCACCCCGCCCGCGGCGCCCTCGGTCAGGTCGAGCACCGGAGCGTAGTCGACGGTGATGCCGTACTCCCGCATCCGCTCACCGCGTTCGCGGGCCAGCTCGCGCACCTCGTCCGGTGACATCGTGCGGGCCATCTCCCGGGCACTCGGGATGTCGCCGACGAGGTCGTCCAGGCGCTGGACCCGGCCGCCCTCGTCGTCCACGGCCACCGACACCGGCAGGTCCGTGACCTCCTGCATCCGGCCGAGCGCGTCCCCGGTGAACAACGCGGTGGCGTTGCCCCCGACGAACACGCCGCCGAGCTGGTGCTCCCGGACCGTCGCGACCGCGGCCTCCGGGTCGCCGGGCGGCACCCCGACCACCAGCAGCTGCGCGAGCCGTTCCCGGGTGGAGAGCCCGGAGATGACG
>NZ_KB912573.1:16629-24846 GCF_000383775.1 Saccharomonospora halophila 8 | reverse complement strand
AGCACGGCACGGACACCGCCGCGGGCGCGGGCCGGGACCCCCTGCCATCGGGGACCGCCGGTATACCGGGCACCGCGGACGTCCCGGCCGGACACCCCGGCGGTCCGGGGCAGCAGCCTCCCGAGCTTCTCCAACCGCTCACCGCCCGGGAGCGCGACGTGCTGGGCTGCCTGGAGGAACTGCTCACCACCGCCGAGATCGCCGAGCGCATGTTCGTCTCGGTGAACACCGTGCGCACGCACATCCGGGGCATCCTGCGCAAACTGAACGTCAACCGGCGCAACGCCGCCGTGCGCAAGGCCCGCGAACTGGGTCTGCTGGACGACTGACGGACCTCACCCGCCGCGGGGCGGGTCCCCTCAGCGCGGGTCCCCTCAGGGCGGGTCCCCTCAGGACGGGTTCTCGCGGAGCAGGTCACTGTACGAGCGGGCTTCGAGGTCGGTATCGGCGACGCCGAGCAGACGCAGGTATTCGGCGCACTGCGTGTGCAGCTGGGCGACGCCGAGGTCCCCGTCGTAGTCGACGGCCTCCACCTCCACGAAGGACCCGAGCCCCTCGACCTCGTCGACGTGGAACTTGACGTTGTCGATCCAGAGGATGTGTCGGCGTTTGCGCACCACCACGTCCCGGGTGAGCGCGGCGTCGAGCAGTTCGTCGAGCCCACGCTCGGCCGCCAGCGGGTGCATCCGCACCTCGGACTGCCTGGGTGCGTCGCCGTCCGGCCGCAGGTAGTGGATCAGGTTGTTCTCGATCGTCCCCCGTCGCCGTTTCAGCCGGCCGTGGGCAACGCGGTAGTACACGTCCTCCTGCGTGTCGACGCCCTGCGACCGCGCCCCGAGCTCGGACAGGCGCTCCAGGACACGGTCGGGATCGGGACAACGGGCCTTGAACTCGACGTTGCGATGTGTCATCACCCCATCATCGACCTCGTGCGGACAGCCGGAGGCGGAATCGGTGGGCGGGTCCGCCCCCGGCTGTCCCGGAGGCACCTACCGGGGTGGGGCCTGGCTGAGCCGGTGTCTGAGTGGGCGGACCTGAACGAGTCGGAGGCCGGTCACCATCCCGATCCCGCCGACCAGGTTGCCGAGCGCGGCCCACCCGAGCTGGATGGCCCAGTCGAGGTAGCCGAACGTGGCCAGCCGCGTGTGCAGCGCGGCGAACATGAGCAACGAGTCCAGCACCGCGTGGAACAGCTGGGTTCCCGAGATCAGAAATCCCACGGCGATCGCCGCGATGATCCGGCCGAACTCGGAATCGGCTCCGAGCTGCATCCAGGTCATCAGCGTGATCGCCGATCCGGCCAGAACGGCGAGGCAGAACGACGACAGGCTCACCCCGAGTTCGGCGAAGTGGTTGCCGGACCGGGCGGCGACCCGGTGCAGCCCGGGGAACGCCCGGATGATCAGCCAGGTGACCACCCACCCTCCGAGCAAGTTCATCACCAGGGTGAATCCCCAGAGGCGCAGCAGAGCACCCAGGGACGCGAGCCGGGTGGCGACCGCGGTCACCGGGACGAGGAAGTTCTCGGTGAACAACTCGCTCTGCCCGAGGAGCAGGGCGAGGAAGCCGATGCTGAAGGCCAGGCCCGCCAGCAGATGACTGCCGGTGACGTGCAGGGTGTACAGCAGCGCCAACACCCCGGTGCCGACCTCGAGACCGCCCATCAGACCGGTGGCGAGCACCGTGTGCCAGGGACGGGAGAGCCGGTGGTACCCACTGGCGAGGGTCTGGCTGAAGGTCCGCTCCAGCGGGGTACTCGGCGGGGGCTCGTCCGGCGGTGGTCCGTGTCGGCTCATCCACCGTGCTGTACCCACCGGAACCCCGGTCCGGAGCGAAACCACGCGTTGAGCTGAGAACGGGCGACGGGCCCCGGTGGTGGGAGCACCGCCGCCCGCGGCCCTGCTGTCAACAGCGGCGGAAGCGGGGGGATTCGAACCCCCGGACCCTCTCGGGTCGCTCGCTTTCAAGGCGAGTGCAATCGGCCGCTCTGCCACGCTTCCCGTGCGGGTCAGGGTAGCGCCTCACTCGTCGGACTCCGACAGGTGTGCGAGCACCCGGGAGAAGGCCCCGGCCAGCACCGTCTGCTCCTCGGGCGTGAGCAGGTCGACGAAGTGCTCCCGCACCCCGGACACGTGCGTGGCCGCGGCCCGGGCGAGCACGGCGAATCCGGCGTCGGTCAGCTCGGCGGTGACGCCCCTGCGGTCGCCGGGCGGCCGTCCGCGACGGACGTACCCGCCCTCCTCCAGGCGGGCGATCCGGTGGGAGAGCCTGCTCTTGGTGGACCCCAGCATCGTGGCGAGTTCGTTCATCCGCATCCGCCGGTCGTCGGCGTCGGACAGGCAGGCCAGCACCTCGTAGTCGATGAGGGACAGCTCGTGCCGGTCGGCGAGCTCCCGGTGCAGGCACTGCCGCAGCATCAACGTGGACACGATGTAGTTCCGCCAGGCCGACATCTCACCGTCGGACAGCCAGCGCACCTCATGCGGATCCCGATCCATGGACACGCACGGTAGACGGTCCGCCACCGCCTCCGGCCACCGCGACGAGAATTCCACGCCGACCCTGACGAGGGTGACAAAAATGGTTGCCGGACTACTCCGGAAGGAGCAACCTGGAGGCAACGGACGGGTTCACCGGGAGACGACGAGTCGTCGAGGGAACCGTCGGTCCTGTGGCCCGCCGGGAAAGGTCAGGTGGTGCCGTGACGGATGACTGGTCGCGGTCGACCGAGGCACTGTGTGCGGCACAGTGGGCTCGGTGATCCCAGGAACAAGTGGGCTCTGCGACCCCACGCGACGCAGTGGGCGCTGTGATCCCACGGCCGGGGTGGCCGGAACCGGTCCGGTCGTGATGCCAAGAGGGCAGCGCTTCCCGGGCGTTGGCATGCATCCCGCACCCACGGCGCCGGTCGGGACCGATCTCCGTGCGGTTCTGTCGTGACGCACCACGGTCTCAGGCGTCGGCCCGGACACCGGTCGACCGCACCCCGACACGCGACACGGATGTCGCGAAGCAGAACGGAACAACCTCGGAAGGTCCTGGGTGCGCGGGTCGCACCCAGGATCGTCGTGTGCGGGCCGGACGTCGCGTCAGGCCCGGGAGACGGTGCGGCACGGCCGGGCGGGCACGGGCCGCGCCGCCCGGCCGTGCCGGTCAGGGTGTGCGCCCCGGGATCAGGACCTCTCCGCCCCGTCCGTGGCCTGGGTCGTCATGACCCGCTGGCTCGCGCGCTGCTGAGCCAGCTTCTTCCAGTCCTTCGGCGCCTGCGGTGCGACGCCGTTGACCTCCTCGGTGCTCAGCGCGTACTTCCCGGTCACGTACGCCATCGCGTCGCCGTTGCGGTCGAGCGCGGTGCGGTCGACGTTGCCCAGGTCGTCGCACTCGGTGTGGTAGCACGGGTCGTACGACTCGCCGGCCGTGCCGCCCCACTTCGCGACCTGCTCCTCGGTCTTGACGACCTCAGCACCGGTGAACAGCCCACCCGCGGGGATGCCGTGGGCGATGAACTCACCGTAGTCCGACCGGCCGGTGAAGTCGCTGCCCTCGGTCGGCACGCCGACCGAGTTCTCCAGGTAGTCCACGAAGGACGCCTCGATCTGCGCCGAGCCGTACGGGCCGGGGCCCGCGCCGACCCCGTCGGAGTCGTCGCCGTCGTAGACGAAGTACCCGGCGTTCGGCGAGCCGATCATGTCGAAGTTCAGGTACAGCGCGATGTCGAGCTCCTGCTCGAAGCTCAGCGAGTTCACGTAGTGGGTGGAGCCGATGAGGCCGAACTCCTCGGCACCCCACCAGGCGAACCGCACCGCGTTGTTCACCCGGGCGTTGCCACCGAGCGCGAGAGCGGTCTCCAGCAGCGCGGCCGAGCCGGTGCCGTTGTCGTTGATGCCCGCGCCCGCGGTGGCGCTGTCCAGGTGGGCCCCGGCCATCACGACGTTGTCCGTGCGGCCCGTCCGCGTCTCCGCGATGACGTTGTAGGTGGTGCGCTCCTCCATCAGCGCACGCAGCTCCAGCGTCGCGTCGGTACCCGCGAGCCCGGTCAGCGCCTCGCCGTCGGCCTGGGTCAAGCCGCCGATCGGGATGACACCGGCGTCCGGGTCGCCGAGGGTGCCGTTGACCATGCCCGGCTCGTTGTTGTAGACGAGGGCGCCCACGGCACCGGCCTCGGCGGCCGACTGCCCCTTCTGGGCGAACGTGCAGGCGCCGCGCTTGATCAGCGCGATCTGGCCGGTGACGTCGCCGAAGTCGGCGGCCTCACAGCCGGGCGTGGCGTCCGGCTCGATCGCCGCCAGCGGCGCCGTGATGCCGCCCTCGGAGGTGGACGGGCTGTAGTTCATGATCCGGACCGGGTAGTCGGTCCCGTCCACCGAGAAGCTCTCGGCGAGCGTTTCGCTGTAGGTGAACGGGAACTCCTGCCGGGTCACGTCGAAGCCGGCCCGCTCCAGCTTGCCCGCCACGTACTCGGCGGAACGCTGGTAGCCCTCGGTGCCGGCGGCCCGGTCGCCGCCGCTGGTCTCGGCGATGCGCTGCATCGCGATCAGGTGCCGATTCGACTTGTCGCCGTCCACCTGCTTGGCCAGCCGCTTCGGCAGGTTCGGGTTGGCCTGCGGCTCGGCGGTCGCCGTCGCAGTGCCGGTGAGCGCGAGACCCACGCACGCGGCGAGCGCCACGGCCGGTCTCAACCTGCTCCGCATAGATGACATTCGCAATACCCCTTCGTGGTTACGATGCGCGGTCACTTTGTTTCCTGCTCGCCCGAAAATCAAGCTCCGTTCGTAGGAACGTGTCGGCCGACGCCTCGTCCGGTGGCCTAGAGTCGCGGTATGCGCGCGATCATGCTCCGGGAACCGGGTGAGCCCGGGAACCTCGAATGGACCGAAGCCGCCGACCCCACCGCGGGCCCCGGTGAGGTCGTCGTCGACGTCGCCGCGAGTGCCGTGAACCGGGCCGACCTGCTGCAACGGCAGGGGCACTACCCGCCACCCCCGGGCGCGAGCGAGATCCTCGGCCTGGAGTGCTCCGGCACGATCGCCGAGCTCGGCCCGGACGTCACCGGGTGGCAGGTGGGGGAACAGGTGTGCGCACTGCTGTCCGGGGGCGGATACGCGCAGAAGGTCGCGGTGCCCGCGGGGCAACTGCTGCCCGTCCCGCCGGAGACCGACCTGGTCGCCGCGGCGGCGCTGCCCGAGGTCGCCTGCACCGTGTGGTCGAACGTCGTCTCGCACGCCGGGCTGGCCGAGGGTGAGGTGTTGCTCGTCCACGGTGGAGCGGGCGGTATCGGCACGCACGCCATCCAGGTCGGCAAGGCGCTCGGCGCCACCGTCGCGGTCACCGTCGGATCGGACCGGCGCGCCGACCGCTGCCGCCAACTGGGCGCCGACCTGGCGATCAATTACCGGGAACGGGACTTCGTCGAGGCGCTGCGGGCCGAGACCGGCGGCGCCGACGTCATCCTCGACAACATGGGCGCGAAGTACCTCGCGGCCAACGTCGACGCCCTCCGAACCGGCGGCAGGCTCGTGACGATCGGGTTGCAGGGCGGCACGAAGGCCGAGCTGAACCTCGGCAAGCTCCTGGTGAAACGGGCGAGTATCGCCGGCACCACCCTGCGCGGGAGGCCACCGGAGGAGAAGGCCCGCATCGTCGCCGACGTCCGGGAACACCTGTGGCCGATGCTGGAGCTGGGCACCGTGCGCCCGGTGATCGACCAGGTCGTGCCGATGCCCGACGCCGCCGAGGCCCACCGCGCCCTCGAAGCGGGCGGAGTCTTCGGCAAGGTGCTCCTCACCGTCCGCTGACCCGTACCCACGGCACGGGGCGGTTCTGCCGTGAAGGACTCCTTCACTGCGTCAGAAGCGGCGAAGGAGTCCTTCACGGCACCACACGGAGGGAAGGGGGCCTTCACGGCACACCCCGGCCACGGTGGCTCAGGGGAGGGTTTCCAGGGCGTGGAGGAGGGCGGTGATCTCGGTGGGGGTGGTGTAGTGCGCCAGGCCGATGCGGAGGGCGCCGCCGACCTCGCCCACGCCGAGCGAGGCGAACACACCGTCGGCGCCCTGCTCGGTGAACACGCACACGGCGTGCTCGGCGAGGTGTTGGGCGACCTCGGTCGCCTTCCGGTCGGCCACGGTGAACGCCAGCGCCGGGATCCGCCGCGTCGCGTCCCCGAGCACCATGATCCGCCGCATCGTCCGCAGCTCGGTGGACAGCTGTGCCAGCAGCCCCGCGTGGTACGACTTCGCCGAGCCCAGCGAAGTCAGCAACCGTTCACGGCGGGATCCGGCGGCGGCGTCGTCGAGCCGGGCCAGGTGCTCGACCGAGGTGACGAGCCCGGCGAGCAGCGGGATCGGGTGCGGCCCGAGTTCGAGTCGTTCCGGCCCGGAAGCGGCCGGGTCGAGCGCCACCGAGGGCACCCGTTCGAGGGTCTCCGCGTCCCGGAACACCAGCGCGGACAGCTCGGGGCCGCCCCACGCGCGCGCGGACACCACGAGCACGTCCGCCCCGAGCCGGTCCAGGTCCAGCGGCACGAACGGCGCGGCGTGGGTGGCGTCGACGACGGACAGCGCACCCGCCCGCCGGGCGATCCCGACGACCGTGTCGACATCGGGGCGGGTGCCGACCGCCCCGGAGGCCGCGGTGACCGCGACCGCCTTCGTCCGGGGCCCGATCAGCTCCTCGTACTGCCAAGCGGGGAGCTCGCACGTCTCGATGTCGATCTCGCTCCACCGTACGTCCGCACCCACGCGTCGCGCGGCACGCAGCCAGGGGGCCAGGGTGGCCTGCTCGTCCAGCCGCGAGAGGACGACGTCGTCGCCGCGCGTCCAGGTGTCGGCCAATGCGTCCGCGAGCCGCGTCAGCAGCACGGTCGCGTTCGGGCCGAGCACCACCGTCTCGGGGCGCGCACCGGCCAGGTCGGCCACCGCGACGCGGGCCTCGGCGAGGAGGTCATCGGCCCGCCGGGAGGCGGGGAACGCACCGCCGGGCGCGGAGAACGGGGTGCGCATCGCCGTACACACCGCCGAAGCCACGTCCTCGGGAACCAGCATCCCGGCGGAGCCGTCGAGGCGGACCCCACCGGCACCCAGGCCGGGGTACAACCCTCGGATCCGGGCGACGTCGAACGCCATGCGCACACCGTACGGACGGGTAACATCGCCCGGCGCGAGGGCCGCCCTGTCCGGTCCGGTGTCGGCCGGGCCCGACTACTCTGGGCGAGGGCACCGAGAGACGACCCGACCGCCGGAAGGACCGGCGGCGCGTACCGAGTCGATCCAGGGATGGAGCGTATGACCGAGCCGACGAACCCGGGGGACACAGCCGGCGACCGGGACGACGGGTCACAGCACGTGGTCGTGGTGGGCCCGGACGGGCAGCCGATGGGTACGGCGCGGATCAATCCGGGCGAGGGGAACGAGCAGTCCGAGTCGGTCGGTGACATGGTCGAGGAACCGGCCAAGGTCATGCGGATCGGCACGATGATCAAGCAGCTGCTGGAGGAGGTGCGGGCCGCTCCGATGGACGAGGCCAGCCGCAACCGGCTGCGCGAGATCCACGCGACCTCCATCAGGGAGCTGGAGCAGGCGCTGGCACCCGAACTGCAGCAGGAACTGGAGCGGCTGGTGGCGCCGTTCACCGCGGACAGCACCCCGTCGGACGCCGAACTGCGGGTCGCGCAGGCGCAGCTCGTCGGTTGGCTCGAAGGGCTCTTCCACGGCATCCAGACGGCCCTGTTCGCACAGCAGATGGCCGCGCGCACACAGCTGGAACAGATGCGGCGGGGCCTGCCCCACGGGCAGGGCGGCCACGGCGGTGGCGGCGCTGACCAGCACGGCCCCGGGATGACCACCGGCCAGTACCTCTGACCGGCCGGAACCTGAGACCGGCCACGGTCACAGGCGGCCGAGCACGCGGTCCAACCAACGGTCGAGGGAAACCTCGTACCGCTCGGGCGCCCGTGGGCTCCCGGCGTCCCCGAGGCTGTCGGCCAGTGCGGTGGTGACGGGGGCGGCCCACTCGGGGAGTACGAACACGTGCTGCCAATTGCCCTCCCGCATCCGCACCTGGGCGAGCAGTCGATACCCGGCGACGGCCTCGTGCACCCGGAGCCCCCGCGCCGTGCGCGGCACGGACGGCACGGGGGACGGGACGACCACCACGGTGGGACGGGCCCGGCGCACCACGGACGTCGGGTCCGCGCCGCCGTCGCGGGTGGCGTCCACG
>NZ_KB912573.1:12097-16529 GCF_000383775.1 Saccharomonospora halophila 8 | reverse complement strand
CGCGCCGGGTGCCCCGTTCCCGTTCGCCGCGCCGGCCCGGGGGGAGCCGGTGCCCGCCGGGCGCCGATCCGGACCTCCCGGTTTCCCGGACGCGGTGTGCGCTGCGGCGTCCCGGTCGTCCTCCAGCCTGCGCAGCCGTTCCTCGTACATCGCGATACCGGACAGCCGCACGCGCACCTGCGCGTGTTGCCGCCGGATGGCCTCCACCAGCATGCGCGCCTCGGCGATCTCCGACTCGCCGGTGGGCGATCCGGCGTTCCAGGTGATCCGGTCGCGCAGGTCCTCCAGTCTTCCCTCCTGGGCCGCGACGTGCGGCAGCAGGCGCTGCACCTCGCCGGTGGTCCGGTCGAGCTCGTCCCGGGCCCGGCCCAGTGCCTCCTCCAGCACGGCGATCCGGCGCCGGTGGTCGGCCAGCCGGGTGTCGTGCCCGTCCAACCGGTCCCGGGTGCGGTCCTCGACGCGCAGGTCGACGAACCGGGCGAGCCGGTCGCCCACACCGTCGCGGAGCAGTCTCAACGGGTTGAGTGACGTCATGGGCACTCCTTCGGATGGCGTCGCGTTCTCCGGACAGCTCCCGCTCGCACCCCACGGAACCGACCGGGTTCCCACACCGGCCCCGTCATGGCAGCGACCGCGCGGCCCCGGTGCCGACCCAGGAGTCGAGCAGCGCGTCCTCCGCGGGGCACGGGTCGGTCCCGGGATCGGGGCCCCCGGAACCGAGGCCCGCGAGCACCAGTTCGGCGTCGGGGAACGAGGTTCTGGCGATCCAGGCGGCCACCGTCCCGGTGGCGGGGGTCTGTCGGCCCCGGGCACCGGTCGCCGGCCGGTCCCGCCCCGCGCCGGTGTCCGTGATGTCCGTGATGTCCGTGATGTCCGGGGTTTCCGCCGGGTGCGTCGACGCGAGCGCGCGGGACAGCGGCCGGGTGAACTCGCGGCTGGGCACCGGAACGAAGCCGAGGTCGACCGGCCACCACCGTGGGAGGTCACGTGGATCCGGCGGTGCCGGACCGGGTTCCACCAGGAGGTAGAGCTTCGACCGGTAGTCGGCGAAAACCCATTTCGTCGCCCGCAGCGCACGGTCGAAGACCACGGCGTGCGTCCGCCGCCCCACCGCGGGCGGCCCGTCGGGCTCGTCGCACACGTGCCCACCCACCCGGATGACGAGGTCACACCCGTCGATCGCGGTGGCGCGTGCGGAATCGGCGGGCATCGGCCGCAGGCCCACCACGGCCACCGAACGCGGCCGCGGGCGGTCGGCGTAGACCCGCAGCAGCTCCACCGTCAGGTTCGGTGTGACAACACCCGCGTCCATGCGGCGGAAGCTATCAGGAGTCCCGTTCGTGCGCGAACCGTAATCAAAGATCAACAATCCGTGTCGCGTCGGCGCGCGGAGCGCCCACCGGGACGGCGGGGGGCCACACCGGCCGGACAACCCGTTCACCGAGCGGGAACACGCAGGTCGCGACCACCCGGGTCGGTTGTACCGGACCGCCCGATCGCCGCCGACGGTCGCCAGTACCCTCATATCCCGTGCACGCCACAAGCACTGTCGATCCCACGGAAACGGCCACGATGACGTCGGCACCTCCCCGCCCGGACAGCAGGTCGTTCGGACGTGCCTTCACCGACATGACCAGCGGGGCCAGACAGACCGAACTCTGGGGCCACCTGGCCTGGCAGGACATCAAGCAGCGCTACCGCCGATCGGTGCTCGGCCCGCTGTGGATCACCATCAGCATGGGGATCACCGCACTGGGCCTGGGCATCCTGTACGCGGAGCTGTTCGGCTCGCAGATCTCGACGTTCCTGCCCTACATCACGACGGGCTTCATCGTCTGGAACTTTCTGCTGGGCTGTCTCACCGAGGGCACCGACACGTTCATCTCGAACGACGGACTGATCAAGCACCTGCCCGCGCCGTTATCGGTGTACGTGCTGCGCACGGTGTGGCGGCAGACGATCATGTTCGCGCACAACCTGGTCGTGTACTTCGTCGTGATCGGGATTTTCTGGGGAGCGGTCACGACCCCCGGTTACACGCTGCTGGAGAACGGCATCCAGCACCCCGGGCTGGGCTGGAACGCGCTGCTCGCGGTCCCCGGCTTCGCGCTACTGGCGATCAACGCGGGCTGGGTGGTGATGCTGTTCGGGATCGCCTCCACCCGGTTCCGGGACATCCCCCAGGTGGTGTCCAGCTTCACCAACCTGCTGTTCTTCATGACGCCGATCGTCTGGTCCACCGACATCCTCAAGGACCGCTTCGGGGACACTGCGCCGGACTGGCGGAACTACGTGGCCGAGCTGAACCCGCTCTACCACTTCATCCAGATCGTGCGGGCCCCGCTCATCGGTAACCAGCAGAGCTGGCACCACTGGGCGATCGTCGGCGGCATCACCGTCGTCGGCTGGCTTCTGGCCCTTCTGGTGCTGCGCAACTACCGTGCCCGTGTCGCGTATTGGGTGTGACGAACATGGTCAGCATTGACGTCTTCAACGCCGCGGTCGACTTCCCGATCTTCGATGCGAAGAGCCGGTCGCTGAAGAAGAAGGTCCTCGGCAAGGTCGGCGGCAAGATCGGCACCGAGAGCCGGGTCCCGATCATCGAGGCCCTGCACGACATCACCCTGTCGTTGTCCACCGGCGACCGGGTGGCACTGGTCGGGCACAACGGCGCGGGCAAGTCGACGCTGCTGCGGCTGCTGTCCGGCATCTACGAACCCACCCGGGGTGCGGCCCGGATCAACGGCCGGGTCGCGCCGGTCTTCGACCTCGGCGTCGGCATGGACCAGGAGATCTCCGGCTACGAGAACATCCTGATCCGCGGTCTGTACCTGGGGATGTCGCGCAAGCAGATGGAGAAGCGCGTCGACGACATCGCCGAGTTCACCGAACTCGGCGACTACCTGTCGATGCCGCTGCGCACCTACTCCACCGGGATGCGGGTGCGGCTGGCGCTCGGCGTGGTGACCTCCATCGACCCGGAGATCCTGCTGCTCGACGAAGGTATCGGCGCCGTGGACGCCGCGTTCCTGAACAAGGCGCGGGACCGGCTCGTGGACCTGGTGCGCCGCTCGGGGCTGCTGGTGTTCGCCTCCCACCAGGACGATCTGCTGCTGGAGATGTGCACCTCGGCGATCTGGATGGACGAGGGCCGGCTGCGGATGCAGGGGTCACTGCGGGAGGTCATCACCGCCTACAAGGGCCGCGACCCGTTCGAGAACCTCGACCAGGCGGCGCTGGACCGCATCGGCCAGGCGGCGGCGAGCGATGCCTGACGGGCACCCCGTGCCGGAGACGGACCCGGGCAACGAGGTTCCGGAGCCGCTGTCCGCCGACGCGGTCGTGGCGGTCGTGGTCACCCGGCACCGCCGCGACCTCCTCGCCGAGTCGCTGAAGGTGGTCACCTCCCAGTCCAGGCCGATCGACCACCTCGTCGTGGTGGACAACGGCCCGGACCGGCCCGCCCGGGACGTGGTCACCGACTGTCCCGTCCCGTCGACCTACCTGCCCTCGTACCGCAACCTCGGCGGCGCGGGCGGGTTCGCGCTCGGCATGCTGCACGCACTCGCGCTCGGCGCGGAGTGGGTGTGGCTGGCCGACGACGACGGCAGGCCCGCCGACGAGGACGTGCTGCGCGTGCTGTTGGACGAAGCCCGGCGCCGGGACCTGGCCGAGGTGTCCCCGGTGGTCGCCAACATCGACAGCCCGGACCGGTTGGCGTTTCCCCTGCGGCGCGGGCTGACCTGGAAGCGCTCGGCCGACGAACTGGGGGACGACTTCCTCCCGGGCATCGCCTCGCTGATGAACGGCGCACTGTTCCGCGGCTCCGCGCTGGAGGTCACCGGGGTGCCGGACCTGCGGCTGTTCGTCCGCGGCGACGAGGTCGAGCTGCACCGCAGGCTCGTGCGCTCGGGCCTGCCGTTCGGGACGTCGCTGCGTACCGCGTACCTGCACCCGAACGGGTCGGACGAGTTCAAGCCGATGCTGGGCGGTCGCTTCCACGCGCAGGACCCGGAGAACGACGTCAAGCGCTACTACACCTACCGCAACCGGGGCTTCCTGCTCTCCCAGCCGGGGATGCGCAAGCTCGGCGCGCTGGAGCTGCTGCGCTTCGGCCTGTACTTCGTCGGGGTCAAACGCGACCCCAGGGCGTTCGCCCGGTGGCTGCGCCTGGTGCGTCAGGGCCGCCGGGAACGCTTCCACCGGTACTGATCCCGACGCGGTGCCCCGGGCGGCGGCGCGCCGGACCGCGGGAGGACGTCACCGTCCCGGCGGAGCCGTCATTCGCCGATGACCGGCGGCGCCGTGCGCTCCTCGGTGCCGAAGACGCTGTCCGGGTCCGCCTCGACGAGGTAGCTCGGCCGCTGGTGCTCCTCGTCCTCGCTGCCCTGGCCGCCGCGCCCGGCGCCGGCCCCCATCGGGGCGCCACCCG
>NZ_KB912573.1:2205-11997 GCF_000383775.1 Saccharomonospora halophila 8 | reverse complement strand
GGCGACCGGCCCCCCGACCGGCATCGGCCCCACGCCGCTGCCGGGGTTCGCGCTGTTGCGTCCCCCCGGCGCCGCTCCCGGGCCCGTCTGCCAACCCGAGGGATTCGTTGCCCCCGGCGTCGGAGCGACACCGCTACTCGCCCCACCGGGCAACGACCCCGACGATCCGGCGGGTCCACCGCCGGGAACTCCTCCGGGCACCGACCCTGCGGCCCCACCGGCACTCCCGGCGGAACCCGCGAACCCCGACGCGCTCGTCGCGGTACCCGGGATGTTCCGCACGCCGGACCCCGCGTCACCGGCCGAGGAGGAACCGTCGAACGCGGGCGGCTCGGTGAACACCGGCTGCTTACTGCCTGCCGCGTTGAGATCGGTGTCGTACCGGGTCATCACCCGCGCGGCCTCTTCATGCGCCTCCTGGCTGCGCCGGTGCTTCTCGATCGTCTCGTTGATCCTGTCGTCGAACGACAACGGATCGCTGACCCACCCGGCCATCTCGGACTTCATGTCGAACGGGACCGGTTCGGGCATGCTGTTCCGGGCACTCTCCGCGGCCTCGGACTCCTTGACGATCAGGTCGGAGGCCAGCATCGCGTTCTCCGCGTTCCCCTCGGCCCAGTCACCCAGCCCGAGGAAGTACCCGTGCGCACTGTCGGCCGCGTCCCCCTCCCATTCCTGCTGCGACTTCCCGACCTTCTCCCGCATCAGGTCGGATACCTTGCGCAGAACCTGATGGAGGTTGTAATAGCCGTCGGAGTACGCTCTGATCGCCCCTGGCTGAACCGCGTCGATGTCGGACTTGAGTTTCTCGTGGCTGTCAGCGAGGTAATTCCTGTCCGAGCTCGGCGGACCTTCCATGTAATCGATGCCGGACGACTGCCGTTCGGTGATCCGATCGGAAGTTACCTGGTCGGCCCTGACCCCAGCCTTGACCGAGTGCATCGTTCTCTCGAACCAACCACGATCGCCCGTCTGGTTGAACCGAGTAACGATATAGGGTTCGACCAGATCACCCGGGAGCTGACGCAGCTGCTCCTCGGACAGTGCGGGTAGAGGACCCCCACCAGACACATGCGCCCGCATCTCGTTGGCGGACATGCCAAGTAGCTGCTCGGCAGATATCACTGGCCCCTGTTCCGAAGACATCTATTCACCTTCCGGTATCTTGGGATCGACGATCTCGGCAAGCTCGTTCGCCATGTCACACGATCTTTCCGGCCCCGCCTGCGTGGCGATCGCATCCACACGGCCCCCTACCCCCACGGCCAAACCGACGATGCAACCATCTTCGTTTCGAGTTTGCTTTATCCTCCGGCCTGTCGCTTCCGTCGTACCCGTACGTACGCCACTGCCAATGTCGCCGAATTCATCGAGACCTGAGTCACCTCGCACCACAAGATAGATTCCTGGAACATCTCCCTGGTGCGCAGTTTGACGAACGCCCGTCCAATGACATTCTCGCGAACCGTCACGACGCAGGCCCTCGACCCCCTGCTCGAAGTCACCGACTCTACTTAGTTCAGCAGGCTCGAGCAGAGAACAGGGGTCGATGGCTCCCAGAGCAACCTCTCCACGATCTGAAGACGTCGATGAAGTATCCAGTGCCGCACTCGTTGAGACAGGTGACCCGCTCTCCGCATTCGAACACGCAGCCAGAAGGACCGCAGCAGCAGTCAACGACAGAAATTGCCGAGACGCTGACCTGTCTGTTCTCGTCAACTTTCACTCCGGATAGATTCTTTCACGAACTCGTCTATCTCTTGATACTTCCGCACTGCGATTTCCAACGCCTTGTCAGTTTCTCCGACGACCTCAGAGAGCCGCTGCAACGCCTTGTAAGGAGATCCATCTCTGACGAACAGTGCTTGCTGGTGAAATTGCGCGACAGCCCGCCCGTACTCGTGGTTTCCCAGTTGAGGCCCATTCCGGCCGATCACGTTCAACTGTTCCAACGCATCGTTCACGTCTTTCTGAATCTCCAGCAGCGCGTCCCTGATGGGTTGGGCGGCGTTCTCGCTGACGCGGAAGCCGCCGGACTTGGCGGACTCGACCATCTTCTTGGCCTCGGAGGCCATCGAGTCCATCGCGTCGCTGGTCATGCCCGCCGTGGCCGTTTCGAACGGGCTCACCTTCTCGAGGAAGGAAGAATTCCTCGACGGCTCCGGCTGGTCGTAGATCGGCATCCCGGACCCCTTCCGTGCTCTGTCGCCGTACGCAGTGTAGCGACCACGACACAGACGCACGTGCGTTTCGCACCGGAGGCCCACGGCGGACTCAGCGTTGGAACGCGCCTCTCACCTGGGAATACAGGTGCTGCGAGATGCGGTTCGCTTCCGCGGGGGCGTAGGTGAGCCACTTCTGGCCGTCGTCGGCGGTGCGGCCGGTGCAGAAGACACGGCCGTCCTCCGAGTCGAACCACACCACCGGTTCGAGCGAGGTCACCGCGCCGTTGCCACCGCTGACGAAGGCGGTGAACTGGCCCATGCGCAACTGCGGCTTCTCGAACATCCGCTCGACCGCCCGCATCTGCGGTGCCGCACGCGAGCGCGGGGCCGAGGCGCCGGCGAACGGGTCGTAGGAGTCCTCCTCGGTGCGGCGTTGCGGGCGCCGCTGTGGCTTGGCGACCGTCACCGACTGACCGGGTGCCGGGGGTGTCGACGGCAGGAGATGCACGATCGCGGGCACGAGGGCCTCGGGGCGGATGAGTTCGACGATCAGCGCGTCGCCGTCCTGCCGGGCGAGCACCGCCGTCTGCCGTTGTGCGGCCGAGCGCGCGAACAGCATCCCGTCGTCGCCCAGGTTCGCCGCCGCGGTGACCGCCGCGGAGCCCCGCACCAGGGTGAACAACGCCGCCTCGACGTCCGGGTCGAGCCGGTTCTGCCGCATCAGGCCACGTCCGTGCAGGTCACGGAACACGGCGTCGCGGATCTGTGCCCGCGCGTGGTACGTGTCCCCCACGTGCGGCACCTCGAACGGGAAGGGCGCGCGGCCCAGTTTCGTGTGCTCGAACAGGACGTCCACGGCGGCCGACGACAACGAGAAGGACTGCACCATGCCCGATTTCCCCCCGGTTTCACTCCTTGTGTCAGGAATGCACGTTAACAGCCGGCGCGGCCGGAAGAGGGCGTTAGCCCGAACGGGTCGAACAGGTCGGCCGGCGGACCGGTCCCGGACGCGGATCCGCTGTGGGTGAACCGTGTTGCAGCCCGCCCGTCCTCCTGCTGTGGTGGGACCATGGCCGAAGACAAGCCCGCGCTCGTGCTGCATCTGGTCAGTGGCGGCGACCCGCTCCTGTTCCCCCTCCGCGCCGAGGACGTCGGCGAACTCGATGCCCAACTGCATCTGCACCTCGAACACGGTGCGATCGAGAGGGTGCACACCGCCGACGGGCTCACCGTGAACGTCAACTTCGCGCACGTGGCCGCCGCCTACATCGACAACCTGCAACGGCGGGGCAAGGTCTTCGGCATGCAGTGAGCCGCCGGATCGCGGTCGGTCGCCGGTAACGGGGCCGGGGGCCGGGGGCCGGGCACCGCAGCGCCCGGCCCCCGGTCCCGTCAGAGCCGGTAGAGCCGCTTCCAGTTCTCCCGGCTGGTCAACTGCGGCATGGCGCGCTGGTACTGCGCCTGCACCGCGCGCCCCTCCTTGCGCAGCCGGTTGACCATCCGCACGCCCTGCTTCGCCAGGTCGAACATGCGCTGCCGGTCGTAACGGCGGACCCGGACCGCCTCCTGGGAGGCGTCGGTGACCACGGCGGTCTCGAACTGGGACACGTGCCACCAGTTCGCCTCGTCGGTGGGGATCGCGCCCATCGCGAACCGGTTGCGCCCCAGCAACCGGTTCAGGACGCGCTTGAGCAGCACGACGCGCTGGAGGCTCGGCCGCGGTGGGGTGTTGATGATGCCGATGTCGTTCGACTCGATGCCCGGCACCTCGGTCGGGTCGTACTTCTTGGTCTCCGGGTACCGGTCCCGGATCTCGCGGATCCGCTTCATGGCCGCGACCCCGCCGTCGTCCAGGATCTCCGGCCCTTCGAGGAAGTCCTCCACGGCCTTGATCAGGGTCGCCGACAGCCCGTACTGCATGCCCAGCAGGTAGCGCACGAGCTGGGCCAGCAGCACGCGGGAGAGCACGTTCAGGTCGAACGGGCTGTGCAGGGCGGCGGTGATGATCGAGTTACGCAGGTTGAAGTAGCGGTGCCACTCGTCCCAGTCCTTCCAGTGGAAGTCCGCGTGCCACACGCCCGCACCCGGCAGGGTCACCGTGGGGAAGCCGTGTGCCCGCGCACGGTAGCTGTACTCCGCGTCGTCCCACTGGAAGAAGAACGGCATCGGGTAGCCGATCCGTTTGACCACCTCGTACGGGATCAGGCAGGACCACCAGCCGTTGTAGCCGGCGTCCAGCCTGCGCTCCTGCTTGTTCGGCTTGCCGGTCTCCTCGTCCACGCCGAGCAGGTCGGCGGTGGTCAGGCTGTGCTCGACGGGCTGTCCCGGCTCCAACGTGTTCAGGCTGGCGTACTCCGCCCCCACGTGCAGCTGGTTCGGGTGCAGCAGGTTCAGCATCTGGCCGCCGACGATCATCGGGTTCGCCGCGCGGTTGGAGAACGCCGTCAACCGGATCACCAGATCCGGCTCCAGCAGCACGTCGTCGTCCATGAACAGAACGTTCGCGTGCTCGGTGTCGGTGTGCCCGGCGACCTCGTAGAGGCCGCGGGTGAACCCGCCCGCGCCGCCGAGGTTCGGCTGCTTGATGTAGTGCAGCTTGCCCTTCATCTCCTCGGCGATCTCGTCGAACCCGTCCCGCGAGTCCACCGTGTCGGTGCCCTGGTCGGCGACGTAGACGGCGTCCAGGGTCTCCAGCGCGTCGAGCGAGTCCGCGAGCGCGCGCAGGTTGGCCAGGCAGTCGTCCGCGCGGTTCATCGTGCAGATCGTGACCGCGGTCGGCCGGACGCGCTCCGGCGCCTCGACGGTCCAGCGCACGTCGGAGACGGTGAGTCGCTGTCCGGCCTCGGTCTCCACGTCCAGCCAGAGCGCCCCGCCGTCGAGGAACTTGTCCACCGGCGCGTCGAGGACCACCGCCGCGTCCTCGACGTCGGAGACGGTCCGCACCGCCACCGTGCGCGGTTCCCCGTCCACATCGGACGCCCGCACCACGAGCCGACCGGATCCCACGACGGTGGCCTCCACGGTCACCGAGCGGACCGTGGTCCACCGCTGCCAGTAGCTGGCCGGGAACCGTCCGAAATAGGTGTTGCCGGACACCCGCGCGGACGGCTCCAGACTGAGACCGTGCCTGCGGCGGGTCACGACCCCCTCGACCACCTCGGCGTAGAGGTCTCTGCTCACCACATCGGACGGTCCCGCGTACAGGCCCCGCTGGGCGGTGAGCCTGCCCGCCGACGCACGCTCGGAGAACAGGGGCTCCTCCCCGCTCGCGGGCGCGGCGGCGGACGGGGACCCACTCGGGGCCTGCTCGGGCGCGGTGGCCGGTGCTGCTTTACCGGGCATGAGACCTCAGTCCTCCAAAGGAAAAACCGTCACGCGGGAGTCGCCCAGTAAGGTACAGCCCTCATCGGGTGACCCGACGGCTGCCCGTTCACGGGCGCGCTTCCCGGAACACGACCCACTTCAGCATGATGAAATTGATGGTGGTGGCGGTGCCCTGCGCCAGGACCCAGGCCAGCGCCACCCGCCAACGCAGGTCCGGCAGCAGGTACAGGGCCACTGCGTTGGTACCCACATTGACGAAGAACGTGACCGTGTAGAGCAGCACGAAACCGCCGAGCTGCCCGGCACCACCCTTTTGTGCCCCGGTGAATGTGAAACGCCTGTTAAGAAAGAACGCGGTCGTCGTGCCCGCGATGAAACTGAGCGCCTTGGCGAGGTGCACCCACAGACCCGCCTGCAGCAGGAGCCAGTAGATCCCGGAGTCGACGAGCGCGCAGAAGCCACCGATGAGCACGAACCGGAGCACCTGGGTGAGCAGGCCGGGGGAGGAGGTCCTCACCGCCCCGGTCGTTCGCGATCCGGTCACCACCATGCCTACCCCGTCGGTGCGAGTGTCGCCGTCCCTTCCGAGTCTAGGCGGATCGGCGCGGCTACTCTGGTCAGGGTGAACACCGAACGGCGGACACTGACCGGGTGGGGACGGACCGCGCCGACGACGGCGGAGGTCCTGCGCACCGCCGACGTGGACGAACTCGCCCGCGCGGTGACCCGGGCGGGCGCGCGCGGTGTGGTGGCGCGGGGCCTGGGGCGCTCCTACGGCGACCCGGCGCAGAACGCCGGTGGTCTGGTGCTCGACCTGACCGCGCTCGACCGGATCCACTCGATCGACACGGCCAGCGCCACGGTCGACGTCGACGCGGGGGTCAGCCTCGACGCACTGATGCGCGCGGCCTTGCCGTACGGGCTGTGGGTGCCGGTGCTGCCGGGCACCCGCCAGGTCACCATCGGCGGCGCGATCGCCAACGACATCCACGGCAAGAACCACCACAGCGCGGGCAGCTTCGGCAACCACGTCGTGTCGCTGGACCTGCTCACCGCGGACGGGTCGGTGCGCACGCTGACCCCGGAGGGCCCGGAGAGGGACCTGTTCTGGGCCACCGTGGCGGGCATCGGACTGACCGGCGTCATCCTGCGCGCGACCGTGCGGATGAAGCGGACCGAGACGGCCTACTTCGTCGTCGACGCCGACCGCACCGCGAACCTCGACGAGACGTTGGCGCTGCTCACCGACGGGTCCGACGACGGCTACGACTACTCGATGGCCGTCCCGGATCTGATCACGACAGGTGACCGGCTCGGGCGGGCGACGTTCTCCCGGGGCGACCTCGCCACGCTCGACCAACTCCCGGACGAGCTGCGCGCCGACCCGCTGAAATTCGACGCACCGAAGCTGATGACGTTGCCGGACGTCTTCCCCAACGGACTCGGCAACAAGGTCACCTTCGGCACGATCAACGCGCTGTGGCAGCGCACGGTTCCCCGGGGCGGCGCCCGCGGCAAGGTCCAGAACCTGACGCAGTTCTACCACCCGCTCGACATGCTGGGTGAGTGGAACCGCGCCTACGGCCCGCGCGGGTTCCTCCAATACCAGTTCTCGGTGCCGTTCGGCCGCGAGGACGCGCTGAAGGGGTTGTGTCACCGGATCGCGCACTCGGGGCACTACTCGTTCCTCAACGTCATCAAGCGCATGGGCGAGGCGAATCCCGCCCCGCTGTCGTGGCCGTCGCCGGGGTGGATGCTCAGCGTCGACTTCCCCGTCAAGGACGGACTCGGTGCCTTCTGCGACGAGCTGGACGCGGAGGTGCTGGCCGCGGGCGGCAGGCTCTACACGGCGAAGGACTCGCGCACCGCGCCGGAGACGTTCCACCGCATGTACCCGCGCCTGGACGAGTGGCGCACGATCCGTGACTCCGTGGACCCCGGGCGGGTCTTCGGCTCCGACATGGCCAGGAGGCTGCACCTGTGATCGACGCTGTCGGCAATCCCCAATCGCTGCTGCTGCTCGGCGGCACCTCGGACATCGGGCTGGCGATCGCGGAACGCTACCTCGCCGCCCGGCCGATGCGGGTCGTGCTCGCCGCGCGTCCCTCCCCGCGGCTGGACGCGGCGGCCGAACGGCTGCGCACCGCGGGTGCCGAGGTGACCTGCGTGGACTTCGACGCGACCGAGACCGGTTCGCACCCGGCCGTGCTGGACAAGGCGTTCTCCGACGGCGACATCGACGTCACCGTGGTGGCCTTCGGGCTGCTCGGCGACGCCGAGCAGGCGTGGCAGGACCACGCCACGGCGGTGCGCCTGGCGACGGTGAACTACACCGCCGCCGCCTCCGTCGGCGTCGCGCTCGCCGAGCGGATCCGGGCGCAGGGGCACGGCAGCATCGTGGCGTTGTCCTCCGTGGCCGGTGAGCGGGTACGCCGGTCGAACTTCGTCTACGGCTCGACCAAGGCCGGGTTCGACGGCTTCTACCTGGGCCTCGGCGAGGCACTGCGCCCGCACGGCGGCAGCGTCACCGTCGTGCGGCCGGGGCAGGTGCGCACGAAGATGACCGAGGGCATGGGCAAGGCCCCGCTGGAGCAGACCCCCGAGCAGGTGGCGGAGACCGCGGTGCGGGCCGTGCGGGACGGGAAGGACCTGGTGTGGGCGCCGGGCGCGTTCCGTTGGGTGATGTCGGCGCTGCGCCACGTGCCCCGGCCGCTGTTCCGCAAGCTCCCGATCTGACCCGCGCGCGACCCGGCGCACGCGGGACTCGCCGTCCCGGTGCGTCGACTCGCCGGCCCGGCACGGCGACTCGCGGGCCCGAGGTGGCGACTCGCGGGGCGGCGGCTCCGGTCACTGGAGGAGCCAGTAGCCGAAGGACGTGTATTCCGGGTAGGGGCTGTGCAGGGGGCGGGTCGGTTCCAGTTCGATGCGGGCCGTCCCGGACGTGACCAGGTCGGGCGGGACCGTGAACTCGGCGGTCGACCAGCGGTCCTCGCCCGGGGGAAGGGTCCACGTCCCGGCGTCGCGGCCGTCGACGCGGACGCGCACCTGGTGGTTCGGGCCCGGCGCCAGGACCCGGGTGGCGATACGGAGCGGCCTGCCGGGCGTGAGTCCCTCGGCGGTGAACGCCTCGCCGCCCACGACGATCCGGCCGCTGTCGAGCACGTTGCCGTGTCTGCGCAGGGTGGTGTGCGGCTGCAGGCCCGGCTGCTGCATGCGCACCTCGTAGTCGTGCGCCTCCTCCGAGCGTAGACTGCCGGTGTTGAGGTGATCCACCACTTCGCCGTCCACCGGGGAACGGTCCCCGCTGCCGGCCGGACGCCAGTCCGCCCGGTGGACGTTGACCTCGGAGAACGGCACGATCCGCCGCCCGTTCAGCGCCGCGGGGGCGCGTACCTCGAAGGTCTCCAGCGGTTCCCGGCCGAAGAGGCCCGCGTCGGCGAACGGCCGCATCGACGGCCCGGGCGGCGGCTCGTACACCGCGAAGTGGGTGGGCCGCTCGTCCTCCGGCAGCGCGCGCAGCGCCTCGTAGAGGCTGCCGGTGCCGTGGTTGGCCGGCTCGGCGAGGCCGTTCGTGGCCAGCCCGACGAGGTCGACCACGCGGCGGTGGCCGTAGTAGGCGATCGCGCCGACGTCCTTGACCCCCACGATCGCGTCCCGGGGCAGGTTGCGGTCGATCCAGGCGGCCACCGACACGTCGGTGTCCCGGATCGTGGCGGACTGCCTGCCCAGGCGTTCCGCCCACGTCGGCGTGGCGACCAGGGTGAACAGCAACGCCACCACCAGCAGGGCGTGCGCGGCGAACCGGCGTTGCCGGGGCCGCGGGGCCAGCCGGGTGAGCCCGTACCCGCCGCAGGTGGCGAGCAGCAGGAACACCGGGAGGAACGGCTGGAAATACCGCAGCTCGTGGATCAACGCGGTGGACAGGGTCGACGCCGAGCCGACCACGAGAGCGAACCCCACGCCCAGCGCGACCGCGAGCGGACGGTGGTCGCGCCGGGTCGCGAACAGGTAGGCCAGACCGGCCAGGAACAGCAGCAGCGCGCCGGGGAAGGCGAAGTCGGTCGCGTTGAGCCCGCCGAACGAGTCGACCACGCCCCGGATGTTGGCGACCGTGCGGTCGACGAACCGGCCGAGGTAGAACACCGGCTCGTCGTAGAGGTGCGACTTCGCCTGCACCCCGTTGGCCCGCACCGTGCCGGTGGCCACGAGGTAGAAGACGTACTGCCCCACCCCCGCGGCCAACGGCAGCAGGGCGGCCAGCCCCCGGCCGACGGCCCGACCCGTGCCGACCGTGCCCGCGCGG
>NZ_KB912573.1:0-2105 GCF_000383775.1 Saccharomonospora halophila 8 | reverse complement strand
ACCCACCAGGGCGCCCGGTCGCGACGGCGCAGCGCCGACCAGGCGAGCAGGGCGACCGGCGGCAACCACGCGGTCGTGGGCCAGGCGTACGGCTCCTCCACGCCCACGGTGACGAACCCGGCGACGGTGGTGACCAGTGCGGCGAGGAACGCCGTCCGGCGCCGCAGCACCAGGGTGTACAGCACGTACGTCACCACCGCCGTCAGGGCGCACCAGGCGATCGCGTACGGCTTGTAGGCCTCCCAGCCGGACATGCCGGTCACCTCGGCGACCCGGCCGCCGAGCCAGAACCACCCGGCCGGATAGTACGGCGGCAAGTCGACGTAGTTCATGTCCTGCAACGCCGCCGACGACGCCGCCCGCTCCAGGTACTGCAGCCGGAAGGTGTTGTCGACCGAGGCCCCGCCGAGGAAGAACCGGGTCGCGTGCAGCGGCAACGCGAGCACCAGCGTGGCCAGCGTGCTCAACGTCGTCCACACGCCGAGGTGTTTCAGCCACGTCGGCCACCGCCGGACCCGCGCCGACCCCTGCGCGGTGAACACCACGGCGAACAGCACGGTCACCGCGGCAACCAGCAGCGCCTCGGGCACGTAGGTCTCCGTGCCGGACACCGGCAGGCGCGCCGTGACCGCCTGCCAGGCGGCGCTGAGCAGTACCGAGTACACCCCACCGAGCAGGAGTGCGGCGGCCGTGCCGCCCGGGGTCCCGAACGGCGGGCGACCGGGGACCGTGCCCGGCCGCCGGGGGTCCTCGTCGGCGGGGTGCGCACCGGACGTGTCGGCCGTGTCGTGCGTGGTCACCATGCGGGCACCTCGCGCGTGATCACAGGTAGTACGAGCACACGAGACTGACCACCCACGCGCCGCCCAGGACCTGCAGGACGCGGTCCCGCAGGGCGATCTCCTCGGGCTCGCCCGCGTTCCCGCAGTCGACGTCCACCGCGTAGCGCAGCACCGCGATCACGAACGGCACGATCGAGATCACGCTCCACACCGTGCCGGAGACGTTGTGCTGCTGCTCGAACGCCCACAGGCAGTACGACATGATCAGTATCGCGGCCGAGGTGGCCCAGACGAAGCGCAGGTAGCTGGCCGAGTACTTCTTCAGCGACGAGCGGATCTTCGCGCCCGTGCGTTCGTAGAGCATCACCTCGGCATAGCGCTTGCCCGCCACCATGAACAGCGATCCGAACGCGGTGACCAGCAGAAACCACTGGGACAGGCTGATCCCGGTGGCGACACCACCGGCGATCAGCCGCATGAGGAAGCCGGACCCGACGATCGCCAGGTCGATCACGGGCTGGTGCTTGAGACCGAAACAGTAGCCGAGCTGGATCGCCTGGTAGACCGCGAGCACGATCACCAACCGCCAGTCGGCCAGGAAACTGACCGCGGCACCCGCGGCGAAGAAGATCCCCGCCGCCGCGTACGCCACGGGGATCGGCACGACGCCCGCCGCGACCGGCCGGTGCCGCTTCGTCGGGTGCGCGCGGTCGGCCTCCACGTCGACCGCGTCGTTGATGAGGTAGACCGAGCTCGCGACCAGCGAGAACGCGAGGAACGCCACCGCCGCGTCGGCCAGCACGTCCAGATTCGCGATCTGGGCCGCGGTGAACGGGGCGGCGAAGACGAGAACGTTCTTCACCCACTGCCGGGGTCTGGCCGTCTTCGCCACCCCGGCCACGGTCGGGACGGGACCCCGCTTCCGGGTGGCCGCACCACCGGCGACGTCGGCACGCTCGGTCGTCTCACTCATGGTCGTTTCCGCTTCCGTGAGGTCAGCCTGCGGCGCAGGATGCCGCCGACGGCACCTCCCAGGGCGGCGCCGGCGAGTACGTCGGTCGGATAGTGCACGCCGAGCACGAGGCGCGAGACGAGCATCGGCGGCACGAGGGTGGGCACGAGATTACGCCCGACCAGCCCCGAGTACAGCACGGCGGCGGCCGTCGTCGACGTCGCATGTGACGAAGGGAAACTCAGCTTGCTGGGTGTGCCCACCCCCACCGCGACGTCCGGGTGCGTGGGCCGCGGCCTGCGCACGACCCGTTTGACGGCGATCGAGGCGGCGTGCGCACCGACGGCGCCCGCCGCGGCGGTGAGCCACCC
>NZ_KB912572.1 GCF_000383775.1 Saccharomonospora halophila 8 | reverse complement strand
GGGCCGCTCGACCCGCCGGGGGTCGCGGTGGCGTGGCCGTCGTGGCCGTGCGGGGCGGGCCTGCGGTGGGTGAACGGGATCCGTCCGCCGACCTTCTCCCCCACCTTCGCCCGGGCGACCCCGGCCGCGCCCTGCATCGCCGGGTGGTCGGCGAGTCTGCGGTAGTTGCGCACGATCTGCTCGTACCGTGCACGACCCGCGCGGGCCCCGAGCACGTAACCCGCGGCGGCGCCCAACAGGAAAGTCTTCATCGATGCCTCCTCGCACGGCGGGCTACCCGGTTCCAGTGTCCCGTACCCGTCGCTCACCCGCCGGACACCACCGCGTTCCGCACGGGGAGGGGGTGGTGTCCGCGCCCGGTCGGGTGTGTACTACAGTAGTCACCGGTCAGCACGGAGTACTCCGATCGCTCCGCGCAGGCTGGGAGCGATCCCTCGTAGCTCAATGGCAGAGCATTCGGCTGTTAACCGAAAGGTTGCTGGTTCGAGTCCAGCCGGGGGAGCCACACCGAACCCCAGGTCCGCACGGGCCTGGGGTTTTTTCGTGTCCGCACCCGCTTCCCGGTTCTCCGCCTCCCCCGTGTCGACGTGGCTCTGGGCAACGCCCCAAGTACGTGTTACTTTGAGGTAACCGTAAATCGCGGTAACAGGTACACGGGCGTACAGGAGGTCTCCCATGACCAGCGTCGAAGACACCCGGGAGCAGGCCGGGAACACCCCCTCCGAGCGCGAGACCGTGGCGCGGCGGTTGCTGGACTCGTCCGAGACGTTGTCCTACGACCCCGCCCGCGAGGTCGACTGGGAGACCGCGCTGGACACCGACCACCACGGCACCAGCCCCGAATGGAGCACCCTGTACGGGACGGCGTACTGGGCCGAGCTCACCGAGGCGCAGCGGCGGGAGCTGACCCGCCAGGAGGCGGCGTCGGTGGCCAGCACCGGCATCTGGTTCGAGATGATCCTGCAGCAGATGGTGCTGCGGGACTTCTACGCGAAGGATCCGACCGACCCCGCGTTCCAGTGGGCGCTGACCGAGATCGCCGACGAGTGCCGGCACTCCATCATGTTCGCCCGCGGCGCGGCGAAGCTGCGGGCACCGGCCTACCGTCCGCGCCGCGCGGTGGTCGAGCTCGGCCGGCTGTTCAAGACCGTCGCGACCGGGGAGGCCGCCTACGCGGCGATCCTGGTCGCCGAGGAGGTCCTGGACGTCATGCAGCGGGACTGGATGCGCGACGAGCGGGTGGCACCGTTCGTGCGCACCATCAACAACATTCACGTGGTCGAGGAGTCCCGGCACATGAAGTTCGCCCGGGAGGAGACCCTGGAGCGGCTGCGCGGGGTGAGCCGGGTGCGCAAGCAGGGCATCGCGCTGGTGGTGTCGATCGCCGCCTACTTCATCGTCACCAGCATGGTCAGCCGCGAGGTCTACGCCAACGCGGGACTGGACACCCGGCGCGCGGTCCGCGAGGCCCGGGCGAACGAGCACTACAAGTCGATGCTGCGGTCGAGCTGCGCGGGTCTGATGGAGTTCCTGGATTCGGCGGGGCTGTTGACCGCGGCGGCCACCCGCGTCTACAAGCGCGCGAACCTGATCTGAGCCGATGGCGTTCGCGATCACCCAGACCTGCTGCAACGACGCGTCCTGCGTGACGGTCTGCCCGGTCAACTGCATCCATCCGACACCGGACGAGCCGGACTTCGGCCGCACCGAGATGCTCTACATCGACCCGGCGAGCTGCATCGACTGCGGCGCGTGCGCGGACGCGTGCCCGGTGGACGCGATCGTCCCGGTGGACGTGCTCTCCGGTTCGATGACGGCGTACGCGGAGCTCAACGCGGCCTACTACGCCGACCGCGCTGCCGACCGTGCTGCCGACCGCGCTGCCGACCGTGCTGCCGGGCGGGACCCGGTGGCCGAGGCCGCGGACCCGGCGCCGAACTTCCACCCGTGGTCGCCGCCGGTGTTCGCCCGCGACGTGCCCAGCGACATGACGCCGTTGGACGTCGCGGTGGTCGGGACCGGCCCCGCCGGGATGTACGCCGTCGAGGATCTGTTGCTGCACACCAACGCGCGGGTGACGCTGATCGACCGGCTGTCCGTGCCGGGAGGACTCGTCCGGTACGGGGTCGCGCCGGATCACCCGTCCACGAAGAAGATCGGCGAGACGTTCGCCCGCTTCCACAAGCACCCGAGGTTGCGGCGGAAACTCGGGGTCGAGGTGGGCACCGACGTCACCGTGGACGACCTGTCCGCCCGGTACGACGCGGTGCTCTACGCCGTCGGTGCCTCCTCGGCCCGCGCGCTGGGCATCGACGGGGAGGACCTGTCCGGCAGTGTGGCCGCCACGACGGTGGTCGGCTGGTACAACGGGCACCCCGACGTGCCCGCCGACGCGGTCGACCTGTCGGACGAGCGGGTCGCCGTCGTCGGCAACGGCAACGTCGCGCTGGACGTGGCACGGATCCTCACCGCCGACCCGGACGAGCTTGCCCACACCCCGATCGCGCCGCACGCGCTGCGGCGGCTGCGGTCGAGCCGCGTGCGCGAGGTCGTCCTGCTCGGGCGCCGGG